>CAYNSF010000018.1:0-43569 GCA_964399855.1 uncultured Aureispira sp.
GAGCTATCCGCAATGGATAGCTCCCTAATTTTTAAAATTTAGTCGGTCAGTAGTGTTTACGAATCAATGTCGTTTAGTTAAGCAATGCGTGTGCGACCACGTTGTAGTCATGTCTTTAGTACCCGCTTTTTTATCGACTTTTTGCCACTGCTCTAAAGGGAGAAGGAAAAAAATGCTCATTTATCCTTTAGATAAGAGGCAAAAAACAAGCATTTTTTTTCAGATAAAACAGCCAATTTTTATCGAAAACCACATTAAATCCTTAGCTAAACGACATTGATTTATCATTAACCATTAACCATTATTTTATCATTTCCAACTTTCTCATCTGTTTATGTCTGGACAATGCCAATGCTATCAATCTATCCAATAGTTCAGGGTACGACAATCCTGTTGCTTCCCATAACTTAGGATACATACTGATACTTGTAAATCCTGGTAAAGTATTAATCTCGTTTAGTACAATTGTGTTATCTTTTCTAAGGAAGAAATCTACTCTCGACAAACCCTCACCACCAATCACCTGAAAGGCTTTAATGGCAGTATTTCGTATATGGTTACTCACATTTTCCGGGATATCTGCCGGAATCATCAGTTTTGCACCTGTGCTTGAGATATATTTTGCCTCATAAGAATAGAATGATTCCGTTGGGATAATCGCACCGACTACAGATGCTTGCGGATGCTCATTGCCCAGGACAGCACACTCTACCTCGATACCTTCAACCGCTTCTTCTATCAAAACCTTACGATCAAACTTAAAGGCCTCGTCCATCGCTAACGAGAACGATGCTTCATCAACAACCTTACTCACACCTACAGAAGATCCGGCATTGGCAGGCTTTACAAATAGAGGTAAACCAAGTTGATCAACTACATCACGGTACTTTACAGAAGAGCGATTGCTCAAATCTGCTATAACAAAATCTGCTATTGGAATACCGGCATCCCTCCAAAGTCTTTTGGACATGTCTTTATCCATACCTACTGATGAAGCCATCACATCCACACCAACAAAGGCTACATTCGACTTACGGAAATATCCCTGAATCACACCGTCTTCGCCATTTGGTCCGTGCAACACTGGGAAAACGACATCTACTTTGGCTACAATTTCATAATCGACATCTTTGACTAACAAAGTTCGCTTTCCGTCTGTTACCAAACTAACAGATATTTTTGACTTTACAAGACATATAGTTGCAGGATTATCACTATTCACAAGGTAGTCTTTGTTTTCCTGAAGCCACCAATGCCCGGCTTTATCGATGCCTACAACCGTTATATCATACTTATCCTTATTTAAAGCGTTAATAACACTATTTCCAGAAATAAGAGAAATATTATGCTCAGGAGATTTTCCACCCAAAAGCACGACAAGATTTAATTTAGACATCATATAAAAAGGATTTTCTGTTTGGCAATATTTAATTTCGCAACAAATGTACAAACATAAACATATAGTGTATTTATATAATGTGTAAATAATTCAAAAGTTATGATATATTTTTCGTAAAATGAATAAAAACAATTTAATTTAACTCGTAATAAAACTACAAATTATATTTTTTACTTATATTTATAAAATTGATTGCTTGAAAATTACCTGTATAAATGAATATTTATGTAATTTTACCGCTTCATTTTATTTAAGCCTGTTTTTGCTATGATAAAAGCATACAGGATATTGGTAACAAAATTTGATAAAAAAATAAATATCAGCATGGCTAAAATATTGGTAGTTGACGACGACAAGGGAATCAGACAGGCATTGCGGAACATTCTCGAACTTGAAAAGTACGAAATTGACGAAGCGGTTGACGGATTGGATGCGATCGTCAAAATCAAACAAAATACCTTTGATGTGATCATCATGGATGTGAAAATGCCTCGAATGGACGGCATGGAAGCGATTGAGAAAATCCAGAATATAGCACCAGATGTGCCTGTCGTGATGATATCCGGACATGGAAATATTGACACCGCAGTTGAATCTGTTAAAAAGGGCGCTTTCGACTTCATTCAGAAACCACCTGATCTCAATCGTCTGTTGATAACGTTGAGAAATGCACTTGACAAATCCAGCCTGATAACTGAAAAGAAGAAACTTCAGAAAAAAGTAACCGGAGCTAAAATCCAGGAGATCATCGGGTCATCGGACAATATCAGCCACATCAAAGAAACGATAGAAAAAGTAGCTCCAACAGATGCGCGGGTATTGGTTAACGGTCAGAATGGAACAGGTAAAGAACTTGTAGCCCGTTGGATACATCAACTGAGCAAACGCAAGGACTACCCTATCATCGAGGTCAATTGTGCCGCTATTCCGTCAGAATTGATAGAAAGTGAATTATTCGGACATGAAAAAGGTTCGTTTACGTCGGCTATCAAGCAAAGATTAGGTAAATTTGAACAGGCGCATGGCGGTACTTTATTCTTAGATGAGATCGGAGATATGAGCCTTTCCGCACAGGCAAAGGTATTGAGAGCATTACAGGAACAAAAAATAACCCGTGTTGGTGGCGAAAAAGATCTCACGGTCGATGTCCGTGTCATTGCCGCTACCAATAAAGATCTTCGTGAAGAAATCGCCAAAGGAAATTTCAGAGAAGACCTTTACCACAGGCTTGCAGTTATCATCGTTCATGTGCCTTCACTCAACGAACGTGCGGACGATATCCCTGTATTGGTACAGCATTTTATCGGAATGGTATGTGACGAATACAACATTCCACATAAAAAAATAGATGCTAAAGCGATTAAACTGCTCCAGGAGGTCAACTGGACAGGAAATATCAGGGAATTACGCAATGTAGTAGAACGGTTGATCATCCTATCCGATAAAACCATAACGGCCCAAGATGTGGAAGCGTATGTAAAAGGTACAGCGGCCAAGTCTAATAAGGGTATAGAATCTATATTCGATCAGTTTGATGATTATGCCGATTTGGAAAAATACATCAAAGCCGAATTTGAAAAACACAAAGGTTTATTGGTATAATTCCGTTAAAGTGTGGGCTGACATTTTAGTTCATGCTCACAGTTTTACCGAATCATAGTAGCAATAACGTTAAAAAAACATTTGTCATGAGTGAACAGGAAATAAAAAATACAGAGGGTAGTAAGCACCGAAAAACCAAAAAATGGAGTGAAATCAAGGGAGAAAACTCCTGGACAATGTTCAAAGTTATTGCCGAATTGGTGGAAGGCTTTGAAGTACTGAATAAGCTCAATCCTTGTGTATCGATATTTGGTTCAGCCCGTACAAAACCGGATGACAAATACTATCAATTGGCTTCAGAGGTAGCAAAAAAATGTGTTGACGAAGGATTTGGCGTGATAACCGGTGCCGGTCCGGGCATCATGGAAGCGGCTAATAAAGGTGCATTCCTTAACAATGGACTATCTGTCGGACTAAATATAGATCTGCCATTCGAGCAGTATCACAATCCGTACATCGAGCCAAACAAACTTTTACATCACAGATATTTCTTTGTCAGAAAAGTAATGTTTGTAAAGTATGCACAGGCTTTTGTGGTTTGTCCGGGCGGTTTTGGTACTTTGGACGAACTCTTCGAAGTTCTTACGCTCGTACAAACCAAAAAAATCAGCCCTGTTCCCGTGATACTCGTTGGGACAGAATATTGGTCAGGCTTGAAAAATTGGATCATAGATGTCATGCTCAATCAGTACAATAATATCTCTGCAAGTGACATCGATTTACTTCCTATCTCTGACGATCCGGAAGAAATCGTGGGCATCATCAGAAACTTTTATGACGGTTCAGATCAGGTGCATTGTATAAAGCAGAATTACGAGTTGTAATCAAACTGTTTTATTATTTACAATTTTCAAATCTAACATTGTAGAACATTAATCCGAAATCGTAAATCTAAAACCATATATTCATTTTCCACTTTCTATTTTCAATTTTCAATTACTTTCGTACAATAATATTATCATTAAATTGTTATCATAAGAACATACTTTGATAGCCAACAGTAAGGAATGAATAATTTCCCGTTTCTCTGATGAATTTGAGTAAAATACAAATACAAACTTTACTTCATGATATTGTATTTCAGTATCAGTATCATCAGGTTGTCAGATATATCGTAAGCTTTATAGTCTCCGTCATCATGGTACGAAGTGCATTGCCGCAGGTGGAACTTGGCCGTTACGAATTACTCCTTTTTATCATTGCGAGTATATCGGGATTCTGGTCAAGTGGTATCAAAAATGCTTATATTTCCTTCTATCATCATCAGGATGAGAACAGCAAAAAACATCTACCCATTACAACCTTAGTACTTTTATCAGGCGTAGCAGCTATTATAGGGATGGTCTTGTTATTTATTCCAGGTGTTTTAACATTCTTTCATGCGGAAAGTTTATTCGCATATCGTGGTATGATCGCTATATACTTATTCTTTTTTGCTTCTATACCATTGATAGAAACACTTTTTCTCCTTAATAAAGAAAGTAAAAAACTCTTTCAATATACGCATTGGAGCCAGGGCGGCATACTTATACTGACATTACTCACAGCCTTTTTTCGACCTGATTTACAATCATTTATATTTATATTGATACTATGGGCTTGCATCAGATGGTTATACCTTTTATTCCTCTTATTCAAGCCAGGTGAATTTAGTATTTCAAAGCAACAAATATATGTTTTTGCTGTATTTTCACTACCGCTCATATTCAATATGATGCTTGGAAGTGCTATGGATATGATAGATGGATTGTTTGTAGCACATTTTTTTGAAACCGATTTTTTTCCGATTTTCCGGTATGGAGCCAGAGAAATGCCATTAGCTGCTTTACTTTTTGGTTCGCTGTCATTGGCTATGATACCCATGTTATCCGAAAATATGGCCAATTTATCCATTTTGAAAGCCAAAGCGACGAAACATCTGCATATTTTAGCGCCACTTTCCCTTATTTTGATGATTATATCACCTTATGCCTTTGTATGGTTTTATGGCGATATATATCGGGAATCCGCCTATATATTCAATATCTATCTTTTGATCATCATCAGCAGAGTATTAATGCCACAGACCGTTTGTTTTGCAAAACACCAACACGCTATCATCATCTGGTCTGGGATATTAGAAATAATCGTCAATATCGTATTGAGCTATTGGTGGATGATGTATTTTGGCGTTTACGGACTTGCAGCCGGAACGATCGTCGCATTTGCTGTACATAAATTGATCCTCATCGGCTATAATTACAAGGTCAATGGCATTCGCTTTAAGGAATATATCGAACTGAAACCATACCTGATTTATACGTTTTTGCTGATAGCCACCTTTTTTATCACATCGATGATTGAAATTCTGTAACGACAAAGCGTATGAATCAACCAGAAGCGAAAGAATTGATTAGTCAAGCCATAATTGGCATATATTCCGAAAGAGAAGCAACACTGATCGCCCGATATCTCTCGGAAGATTTATTAGGACGACATTTCCCTGCCGACCAACAGCTCAATGAACAACAGGAAGCCTTGATATACGATGCAAAACGAAGGCTACTTAATCATGAACCGTGGCAATATATCTCAGGTTTTGCTGATTTTTATGGATTGAAATTCAAAGTCAGTAAAGATGTATTGATTCCAAGACCGGAAACGGAAGAACTCGTCAGTTTAGCACTGCAATATATCAAAGGAAAAAACTGCTACTCCATTATGGATATCGGAACAGGGTCGGGTATCATTCCTATCACAATCGGAAAAAATGCCAAAACACCACTCCAAATTTATGCGACGGACATCAGTAAAAATGCCTTATCCATAGCACAAGCAAATGCAAAACATCACGACGTCTCCGTAATATTCATAGAAAACGACATCTTAAATCCCGAACATTGGGCAGCACTTCCCAAAACGGACATGATCATCTCTAATCCGCCCTATATAGGTCGTGAAGAAGCATCAGATATGCAAAAAAACGTATTGGATCACGAGCCACATTTGGCACTTTTTACCAATGGACATCATTTAGAGTTTTACGATGCACTTACCAAAATGGTCACAAAAACGCAACATCGAGGCTGCATCCTGCTTACCGAAATTAACGAACGATACGGAAATGAAGTCAGCGAAGTTTTTATACATAATGGGCTATCGGATGTAGAGATTATTCAGGATATGCAAGGGAAGGACAGGATTGTTATTGGTGTGAAGGTGTAGGTTTTGGAATGGTTGAATTGGTTGTTGGTTTGTTAGCTATTAGCCATTAGCTAATTGCTAACAATTTTCCACTTTCAACTGTCAACTTTGAACTGTCAACATCACTTTTACATTAAAAAAAATTTGCTCTGATTAAAAGAAACTTTTCAGTTTGGATACTTTAGTAGTTACACTTTGCTTAATACAAAAATCCAAACAACCAAAGTGGAATTTTCCTGCATCTTCCTGTTTCTATATCATCTAAAGCGATTAAAAAGTTATTTCCTCTTTTACTTGTTTTGAAGATTTCGACTTTCCTCCTACTTCAATGAAAACATCGTATTTCTCTATATAAAAATCGCCTGATTCTGGAAGCCTTACCTCAAAATTTGCATTTAAAAGCTGAGACAATAAGAATGTTTCTCTAAGATTGCCCATATCTGGGTTTTGCCTAAAGGTATAGTTCCAGTTAGTATTTTCAAGAAATAGTTTGTCAGGTTTTTGCAAAGTGGAAACGCCTTTTCCTTTTGTGCGTAGCAGATTGACCAAATTGGCTTTTTCTAATAAATTCAACCAATGATATACCGTGTCCCTACTAACATCCAATTTGCGAGCAAGATCCGAAACATTGGGTTTGAATGGTACTGACTCTACTACCACACCCAAGAGTTTTTTGATTTTAAAAGCTGTTTTCACGTCAAAACCCTGCATTATCGAAAGATCCGTTTCTATAATACTATTGATAACTTGATTCAACTTTTTGAATGTGCTTGCTTCTTTTTCATGAGTCGAAAAAGGGAAATATCCTGTCTTTAGATAATTCCTGAATACTGGCAACGGGTGTTGTATTTGTTCAATAATAGCTTCATTGTACGCTCGTGGAGCAGTTTGTAAGGTTTCAAACGATACCGGCTCTATTTTTTGGATGTATTTATTCATTTCCAAATACTCCCGAAACGACAAACCTGGCAATTCATAAGTCATCAATATTCTACTCAAATCAGCTTCTCCCTTGTAAATATCCAATATTGACGATGATGTAAAAACCAGTATTTTATGTAAAATATTAAAAATTGAGGATCTACTATTTACCACTAAGACATCTAAGTTCACCAAGATATATTTAGAACCCGTTGTCTTTTCGTCTCATTGCCCTGTCTGAAAGGGAGAAACAAAAAAAATGCTCGTTCATCCTTTAAAATGGTTTTCAGCTTTTTCTCAGCTAAACAACATTAACTTGGAATTCGTAAGTCGTAAATGTCAATTAACCATTACATATTTTGCCTACAATTTATTTTAATCATCACTTCCAACCAATCTTAGCTATCACTTCCCTAATCTCCTCAGGCTTCTGCGTACCTATCAATAAAGGCGTTGTGTGCTTATCTTTAAATGTAAGTTGGATACCTTGATTTCCAGCAATAGTAATAGCACGACCTGCTTTTCTATTCCGACTTCCACGACCACCAAATTCCTTAATGACGTTGTATTTTCTGATAGATGCACCGGATATCTGTTGTAATGGTATGACCGACCAAGATCTTGAAAACGGATATAGCTTATATCTAAATTCCGATGTTGTGATTTCAGTGTCCAATCTTAAAATACTCAAAAAAAGACTTAGCGATCCTACGATTATCAAGCATAGATAGAAAAATGTCATATCGGTGTACCCAAATCGAAAATATAGCCACCAATTAAAAGCTAAAACGATAGCTGCGATTGACAATGGCCAGATAGAGTCAGTTTTTTGGCTTTCTTTAAATAATATCTCCATTTAAAAGAAGGGTTTATATTTGGTCTTTAGCGAGTGTTGTCGCTCAAGATTAATCAATTTTAATTCAATAACGCGACAAAGTTATATTTTTTCTAATGTAATTATTTGATATCAAGTGATACAAGTTCTATTTTATTTTTTTAACTACTCAGATATGATCAATTTCTATCAAAAATTGATAATTTTTTGTCATACTTCAGCTCTTTTTTCGTCAATAGCACTGCTATTAGCTCAAAAAGTAGCTTCGCCTAACGAAAAATGCTCTTATTTTTGTGATTTGAAAGCATATACCTGATTAGTTACAATTTTTTTTATTATAATTTTAACATGTATTATAATTTAAAAATCAATGGTTATATATATTGGAAATAGTTATCTTTGCGTTTTTTGTAGAAAAAATTATTAATACATGTTCAACAAATTTATTTATGTTATTGGTCTTTGCATTTTTGCAGTAGGATTATGTGCTCAATCTAATGATCCAGTCTTGATGAAAGTTGGAAAATCGGATGTAACTATGTCGGAATTTAAGTACATCTATGAGAAAAATAATGGTTCAAATGCTGATTATAGCATGAAAAGTATCACAGAATACATGGATTTATACACCAAATTCAAACTAAAAGTGGAAAAATCCAGAGATTTACAAATGGATACTATCAGTTCCCTAAAATCTGAGTTGGAAGGTTATAGAAAACAATTGGCTGGTTCGTACCTAATCGATAAGGAAGTAACCGAAGCATTACTTAAAGAACTGTATGATAGATTGGATTACGATGTGGAATTTAGCCATATTTTTTTAGCTGTTCCCGAGAATGCAACACCAGCCCAACACGAAGATGTTAAATCAAGATTGAGAGAATTACAAGCAAAAGTCGTAAGTGGATATGATTTTGAATCAACTGCTGCTGCATATTCAGAAGATAAAGCATCAGCAGCCAAAGGTGGTAAAATGGGTTTTGTTACCGCTAAGCTCCCTTCAGGATTTTACGAATTAGAAACGGCAATTTACACCACTCCAGTAGGTCAAATTTCAGACATTGTTCCTTCGAAAATGGGATATCACATCGTAAAAGTCACCCAAAAGCGTCCAGCAAGAGGTGTGATAGAAGTAGCTCATATACTGATTGGTTCCGAAAAAAAGTTTTTAGCAGATAGCATCGCACAATTAGCAAAAAACGGTGCTGATTTCGAATCACTTGTCACAAAATACTCCATAGATAATACTACCGTCAAAAATGGCGGTAAATTGCCTCCTTTTAACATTAATACTTACAGCTTAACTTTTGAAGTAGGATCATATACATTAAGAAATGACGGTGATGTATCCAATGCAATGCTTACAAATGCTGGTTGGCACATTATCAAACGTATTAAACGGCATCCAAAGGATAGCTATGATATTTTCGTTAGGAAAATGAAAGCTCAAATCAACAAGGATTCCCGTTTTAACAGTGCAAAAGTGAAACTAATCCAAGATATCCGAAAATCAGCAGGAGTTAAAGAAGATAAGAATGAAATCAATAAATTCATCACTACCTTAAATGATGACTTTTATTCATACAAATGGAATCCTGATGACAAAGTGAGTACAAACCCAATATTTACTATCGGCGAATCAAAAGTTTATACGACCAAAGATTTTGCTGATTACTGCAAGAAAAACACTAAAACAAGGTTAAAATATGACAAATCCACACCATTGAATAATACGGTTGGTGAATTGTATGAAAATTTTGTCAATGATGCGGCCTTAGCTTATGAGGAGCAGTCATTAGAGCAGAAATATCCTGATTTCAGGGCTTTGATGAGGGAATATGAAGAAGGTATTTTGCTTTTTGAAGTTACAAAACTACATGTGT
Source organism: uncultured Aureispira sp. (assembly GCA_964399855.1). GTDB lineage: Bacteria > Bacteroidota > Bacteroidia > Chitinophagales > Saprospiraceae > OLB9. The sequence goes on from CAYNSF010000018.1 coordinate 9,824, forward strand.
GGGATAAGGCAAATCAAGATTCCATAGGGTTGATGTCATTTTACAAAGGTGTTGCTGATAAATATATGACAGATGAAAAAGCATCAGTGCAAAATATAACTATCAATAGCAAAGATCGTAAGCTTGCGGAGAAAGTCTATAAGTATGCTGCTAAAAACAACAGTGATGCCATCTTAAAGCAATACAATAAAAAAGGAAATATCGTAATCATTGAAAATCATGAAATAGTACAAAATAGCTCTGAAGCTACAGGATTGGAGTGGAAGCGAAATGCTATAAGTGCCTTACGACCTGCCTTAGATGGTAATAGTTTTTCATTTTCAAAAGTGATAGAACTCATACCTCCGAGACAAAAGACATTGGCGGAAGCCAGAGGCTATGTAGTTGCAGATTATCAGAACTACTTGGATAAAGAATGGTTAAAATCTTTAGATGTGGAATACCCAGTAGTAATATACAAAGATACTTTAAAAAGCTTGATAAAATAGTAATTTGAGTATCGTGAAACAAAGGATGTTGTATTTTTTTACTTTTAGCTTGTTGCTTATGACAATGAGCTGTAAAGACGTGCCCGTCTTCAAAAAGAATGCTAAAGATCCTGTTGTCGCCCAAGTTGAAGATAAAACATTATTACTTTCGCAGTTGAAAGAACTCGTACATGAAGGCATGTCTAAAACAGATAGTGCTGCCGTAGTGGACGGTTTCGTTCAAAATTGGATTCGTGAAAATTTGATGATAAAAGAAGCCGAAAAAAATATTGCTGCTGACATAAACATCAATAAACTTGTTACAGATTATCGCTCATCACTTTTGGTATATAATTATGAGAAAATTTTGGTGGAAACCAAGCTCGATACCGTCGTTACCGAAAATGAAAAAGCTTTATTTTACAATAAAAATAAGGATCAGTACTTATTGTCGCATCCTATTTTTAAATGCATCGTCGTAAAATTTCCTGCTAAATCGCCCAATATTCAGACATTGAAAACCAAATTAGAAAAAAATGATTGGGACGGATTGACAGATTTAATCAAGACAAAAGCAACAAGATATTATATCGATACAGTTCAGTATTGGACATTGGATGATATACACCCTATTGTTCCCGAAGGCATGATTACCCAATCGAGTCTCGCAGGCAATAAAGTTTTGTCAAAGAAAGTAAAAGACTCAGAATATTTAATCAAAATAGTGCGTTATTATAAAGAACATGAAGTACCCCCTATGGATTTTATAGAAAGTAAGATAGTTAAATCTATACTAAGTGAAAGAAAAATCCAATTGCTCAATCGGTTCAGACAAGATCTTTATGATAAGGCCGTTAAAGAAAATAAATTTGAAATATTTAAGATTTAATAATATGAAACATATTGTCACATATTTGTTTATAGCTATGCTCGTGATTACAGGTAGCTCGATAAATGGTCAATCATACTTAGTGGATAAGGTGGTTGCAAAGATAGGAAGTGAATACATCCTGCTTTCTGATATTGAAGAAGAATATGCTTATGCAAAATCTAAAAACCCAACTATGGGTATGGAAATAAGATGTTCTATATTAGAAAACATGATTGCTCAAAAGCTGATTATTTACCAAGCAAAAATAGATAGCGTAGAGATTTCAGATGCCGAGATAGAAACACAATTAGACTATCGTTTTGAATCAATTTTGAGACAAATGAATGGCGATGAAGCCTTTTTTGAGGAATACTACGGCGCACCTATCGCTGAAATGAAAGAAAGGTATAGAGACGACCAAAAGCAACAAATCCTTGCTGAAAGAATGCAGCATAAGTTGATATCAGAAGTAGAAATCACACCAAAAGAAGTAGAGAAGTTTTTTAATGAGATACCTATTGATTCACTACCCTATTTTAAGTCTGAAATGGAAATTTCAGAGATAATCATGTCACCTAAAGTGAATAGCTCGTCTCGACAAAAGGCTTTAGATAAAATAACAGATCTTCGAGATAAAATCATTGAAGGCACCTTGAGTTTTGAGGAAGCTGCATCCAAAAATTCTATGGATCCAGGGTCAGCACTCCGAGGAGGAGATTTAGGATTTGCCAAAAGAGGTGTTTATGTGCCAGAATTTGAGGCGACCGTATTTTCATTGGCTAAAGATGAAATATCTGATATCATCGAAACTGAATTTGGATTTCATGTAATACAGCTTCTTGAACGTCGAGGAAATGCCGTAAAAGCCCGTCATATATTGATAAAACCAGAAATCACCGATGCGGATTTGGAGCTGACAAGGAAAACATTAGACTCTATACGAAGTATGATTTTAGCCGACAGCATAACTTTTGAAGCAGCAGTTAAAAAATATTCATTAAAAACGATGCCTTCGTATGCCAATGGCGGCAGAGTTAAAAATTATAACAGTAACGATACTTTTTTTGCAGCGGATGACTTAGATCCAGATACTTATTTTGCGGTATATAGCTTAAAGCCTAATGAAATCGCTGAACCAATAGCCTACGCAATACCTGGAGGTGAGAAAGCATTCAGACTTGTACTGCTTAATAGTATCAGCAAGCCACACCGTGCTAGCCTAAAAGAAGATTATGACAAGATAGCCAATTTTGCAAAGGAGAGTAAAAAACATGGACACTTCCTTAAATGGTTGCAGAAAAAACGCAGTGAAACATATATTTATATCGATCCTTTATTTAAAGATTGTAATTTGCCAGAAAGCGAAATGTAATGGAAAAGCGGGAAAAGTGGAGAATACCGGATTCGAACCGGTGACCTCTTGCCTGCCAGGCAAGCGCTCTAACCAACTGAGCTAATTCCCCTTTCTTTAAAGAAGCACGCAAAATTAAGTATTTTACTGATATTGTACTTTATTTGAACAGATAATTTTTCATAACCAGACTATGACCTTTGATCAGATAGTTAAGGATATTTCTAATAAAAAATATCAATCCGTGTATTTTCTTACCGGAGAAGAACCTTATTATATAGATCAATTAGTAGATATGATAGAAGAGACTGTGCTTGACGAAGGCGAAAAGTCGTTCAATCAACTGGTAGTTTATGGCAAGGACACCGAATTCAAAGCCATAGTTGATGATGCACGGCAGTATCCGATGTTTTCAACGCACAGAGTCATCATCGTCAAGGAAGCCCAAGAAATGAAAGATATCCAACGTCTTGATAAGTATGTTTCTAACCCTTCACCATCCACTATTTTAGTGCTTTGCTATAAATATAAAAAATTAGATAAACGAACTACATTTGCAAAATCATTGGCTTCTAATGCTTTGGTCTTCGAATCCAAAAAGATATACGACAATCAAGTAGCGGGCTGGATCACTGCTTATGCTCAAAACAAAGGGTACAAAATAGCATCTGAGGCAGCGAGCTTAATGGGTGAATATATCGGTGCGGAGTTGAGTAAGTTGAGTAATGAATTAGAAAAACTTTTTATCAATCTTTCGGCACAGAAAAACATAACAATTGATGATGTTAGAGATCAAATCGGAGTAAGTAAAAATTTTGATGTATTTGAATTGCAAACAGCATTAGGATTGCGAAACTATTCAAAAGCAGCTATGATAATCCGCTATTTCATTCATAATCCAGCAGCCAATCCTGGTGTCATGATTATAGCGAGTTTGTTTTCGTATTTCAACAAAGTATTGACTGTAAAAATGCATCATCGCATGAGTGACAACGATCTTGCCAAAGCAATTGGTGCACACCCATTTTTTCTAAAAGAATACAAGCAGGCTGCACAAAACTATAGTAGCGATCATCTCTTCAAAATCATGGAAGCACTAAAAGAAGCAGATATGCATATCAAGGGCATCGGCAGCCGCAGAGGCAATGACGGTTCTGTTTATAGAGACTTTTTGATTACTTGTATGCATGGGTAAAAAAAGTCGGACATTTATGAACTTGTACGATAGAAATTGATTGATAAGTTATTATTTTAAATATAAATATCCTCAAACAGGTGCTCATTCATATATAAAAGTCTAATTTTGCGATTTAAATCGAAAACATTTTTTGATTTTACTTCGTTTCATATTGTTTACAAATATTCTGATAAAAATTAAATCCCAATAAATGGATAAAATAAATTTAGCGTTACAGCTCATCCTTAGTTTGTCAATCTTAGTCGTACTACACGAATTTGGTCATTATTTACCTGCAAAGTGGTTTAAAACACGAGTAGAAAAATTCTATTTGTTTTTCAATCCATATTTTTCATTGTTCAAAAAGAAGATTGGAGAAACGGAATGGGGCATTGGCTGGATTCCATTTGGAGGCTATGTTAAGATAGCAGGAATGATTGACGAAAGTATGGATAAAGACCAAATGAAACAAGAGCCACAACCGTGGGAGTTTCGTTCGAAAAAAGCTTGGCAGCGACTTATCATCATGGTTGGTGGAGTAACGGTCAATTTTCTTTTAGGTATTCTAATTTTCGCCATGATGATGTTTTATTGGGGCGAAAGCTACTATAAAACGGCTGATGTGAAAGCAGGAATTGTCGTTGACTCACTTGGTATGCGATTAGGACTTCAAGATGGAGATAAGATTTTGAAAGTTGGAGATTTGAATTTTGAAAAATTCAATGCAGGGCTTGTTACAAATGAAATCGTTATCAATCAAGCTCGAAACATCGTTGTTGACAGAGAAGGAGAGCAAATCAACATTGTAGTTCCTGATGATTTCGTAGAATATGTCACTAAATATGAAAACAGAAAGAAAACATTGTTTCATCCTCGTAATGAACTGAATTTAGGTAAGGTTAGAGCGGATGGTACAGCTGCATCTGGAGGGCTTCCCGATCATGCAAAAGTTATTGCCGTTAACAATCAACCCGTTCAATATGAACATGAATTTAGAAAGTTATTGCTTGATAATAAAGGAAAGACACTTGATTTTTCTTATCTTTCTGGCGTGGATACTTTAAATAGTGCTATAGCAATCAGTGATGAAGGTTTGATTGGTGTCGAATTAGAACCAATACCCATGTCTTATCAGAAATACGGATTTTTTGAATCTTTTCCGAAGGGAGCATCTATGGCAGTAAATTTTCTGAATAGCCAGTTGAAAGCGTTCGGTCAGATGTTTTCAGGGAAAATAAAAGCTAAAGACTCTTTGGGAAGTGTATTTTCTATAGCGGGTATGTTTGACACAGGTTGGGACTGGCGCATATTCTGGAATATCACAGCAAGTCTGTCTATCTTATTGGCATTTTTCAACTTATTACCTATACCGGCATTAGATGGCGGCTATGTTATGTTCCTTATCTGGGAAGTGATCACGGGTAAGGCCCCAAGCGACAAATTTATGGAAATTGTCAATTATATTGGCTTTATCTTATTGATGGGATTGATGTTTTTTGCAATAGGTTTAGATATCTCTCGGTGGTTTTAAAGTTGTAGAATGATAGATTATTTTAGTATCTTGCAAATACCGTTGAGCTTCAGACCCGATTTGGATCAGCTAAAGAAACAATATTATAAGTTGAGTAGGGAATTTCATCCAGATCATTTTACAATGCAAGATGAAACAACCCAAGAAGCGGCATTATCAACATCGGTCAATATTAACGTGGCTTATAAGGTTTTGTCCGATGAGCAGGCAAGATTAAGTTATCTGCTTCATTTTCTGAAAATATTAAACGATAACGAGCACGAAATTTTGCCGCAGGAATTTTTAATGGAAATCATGGAAATCAATGAAGCTGTATTTGATTTGGAGATGGATTATGATGAAGATAAAAGAAACTCCACGATCGCTGATATAGAAAATAAAAAAAGTGAGATTGAGGCTGATTTAAACATAGGTATAAATATGTTTGAAAATCAAGAAGATAGAGATAGAGCTTTGCAAATAATCAAAGAAAATTTTTTAAAAATGAAATACATGTTGCGTATTCAGGAAAATATTTCTACTTTTGCAACGCTTTAGTCAAATGGTCTAAAGTTTTTTTGAAAAATTGCCGAAGTGGTGGAATTGGTAGACACGCTGGACTCAAAATCCAGTGCTAGCAATAGTGTGCGGGTTCGAGTCCCGCCTTCGGTACAGAAGTGATTTGTGATTACATAAGAAAAGCCTTTGATATTTCCATATCAAAGGCTTTTTTGTTTGTCTTGGAATACGCCAATTTAGGTAGATTAGCTATCAGCAAATAAACAGTAAAAAAAAATATACAACTTTAAACGTATAAATCAAATTCAAGCTGCCACTATGCAAAACCAATTATCATCTGTCATCTGTCCACTCTCATCTTTCATCTGTCCACTCTCAACTGTTCATCAAGACCTTAGTCGTCTCCTAAACGCAACCATCCGAGAACGTATTCATCAGCAACTGTCCAATAATCTAAATATTGTACTAATGGATATATCGCTCTTGATCTTATTCCGATATTTTGTTGGATAACTTCGATGTGATCATTTTCTACCGCTGCAATGATTGCAACATGCCCGAATTGATTACCCGGACTAGCTCCAAATACTATGATATCATTTGCTTGTGGAGGTTTAGTACCTGCATTGCTATATTGCATTAACCCACGTTTTGCATTCCAACCTTCTTCCTCTATCCTATTATCAAAATAATCTTTAGCATGACCATAAACATCGGGCATTTTGTGGTTGAAGTACTCATAATAATAACGCTTTACAAATTCAACACATTGGTATTTTAGTCCGAGATTATAACCGTCTTTGGCAAAGTGTCTTCCTGACACATTCGAAAATTTCTTCCCATTATAATATACCACTACACCATTTAGGTTATCAATGGGTACTCCGATTTCGAAATAATCGGTACGCCATCCTAAAATTCCGATCAGCACCACAATCCCAATCAGCCATTTGAACCGTTGCATTATCTACTCATTTGTTTATTGTTGACAACAAAGATATAACACATATAGATAAGTATCAAATGAAAGTGTCGAAAATTTTTAAAAAAAATATTGATGTGTAATATTATACTAATCGGAAAAATACAATGGTTAAAAGTATCAACAATCCAAAATCTACAATCCACCATAAAAAAAGCCGAAATAAAACTGATAAACAACTCTATTCCGGTATTTTATATATTTTTATTAAAATCAATCTTCCGCTAAAAACGGATATCTATAATCATTAGGTGGAACAAAATTTTCCTTGATAGTCCTTGGTGATATCCACCTATACAAATTCAATACAGAACCTGCTTTATCATTTGTTCCCGAAGATCGTGCACCGCCAAATGGCTGCTGCCCTACTACTGCTCCAGTCGGTTTATCATTGATATAGAAATTACCAGCGGCATTTCTAAGCTTGTCAAAACCAACTTTTTGGGCATATCTGTCTTTTGAAAATATGGCTCCAGTCAATGCATACGGACTCGTTTTATCAACGATATCGAGCATGGTCTCATAATCTTTATCTTCATAGACATAGATCGTAAGCACAGGTCCAAATAACTCTTCACACATGGTCACATAGTTGGGATCATCGACCTTGAGTACGGTAGGTTCGATAAAATATCCTTTCGATTTATCAAAATTTCCGCCGGAAACGATTTCTACATCTTTATCTTCCTTAGCTGCTGCGATGAACGACGTGATCTTGTCAAAAGCTTTTTCATCAATAACCGCATTGACGAAATTGGAGAAAGATTCAGGGCTTCCCATTTTAAAATCTGCGAGGTCTTGTGCTATGTATTTCTTAACATCTGGCCAAAGAGATGCTGGAACATAGGCTCGTGAAGCGGCTGAACATTTTTGTCCTTGGAACTCAAATGCACCTCTTGATAGTGCTACCGCAACTTCTTTCGGACATGCCGAAGCATGTGCCACTAAAAAATCCTTACCGCCTGTCTCTCCTACCAATTTTGGGTATGTCTTATATTTCGTGATGTTCTCTCCGATCGTCTTCCATATTTTCTGGAATACACCTGTACTACCTGTAAAGTGGATACCAGCAAAATCAGGATGATTGAAAATGACATCTCCGGCAGATTGACCGTCCACAAATACAAGGTTGATCACGCCTGCTGGCAAACCTGCTTCTTCATATATATCCATAATAACTTCAGCAGAATAAATCTGCGTTTCTGCCGGCTTCCACACGACGGTATTGCCCATAAGTGCCGGAGCACCACAAAGATTAGCCGCTATAGAAGTAAAGTTGAATGGTGTCAATGCAAAAACGAAACCTTCTAATGGTCTGTATTCAAGTCTATTCCACGTACCACGAGGACTTTCAGGCTGCTGAGCATATATTTCGGTCATATATTGCACATTGTACCTGAAAAAATCTGCCAATTCGCAAACGGCATCTATTTCCGCCTGAAAAATATTTTTGGACTGTCCCAACATGGTAGCGGCATTCATCTTTGCCCTGTATGGACCAGCAAGCAAATCTGCTGCTTTCAAAAAGATAGCTGCTCGATCTTCCCACGGCATGTTTGCCCATTGTTCTTTAGCATCGAGTGCTGCCTGAACTGCCATTTCTACATGAGATTTATTCCCTCGTGAGTAAGTACCCAGCGTATGACTCAACTCATGTGGCGGACGTATCGTCCGCTTATCATCCGTATAAATTTTCTTTCCACCTATGCGCATAGGAATGTCCAATTGTACGCTTTTCAATTGTTGTAAAGCCGCTTTGACCTGCTTGCGCTCTTCCGAACCAGGAGCATAGGGTAGCACCGGTTCATTCGTTGCTATTGGAGTTTTAAAAAATGCATTCGCCATAAAACATTAATTTATTTAAAATCTGATAATTCTTCTATTATGGTATCCGGAACAAACTTACTGACATCGCCATTGCCTCGGATGATTTCTCGTACGATCGTCGAGCTGATAAATGAATATTGTGGTTGACTAATCAAAAACATCGTATCTATCTCATTACCAATCATATAATTTAATTGAGATATCGTTTTTTCGTAATCGAAATCGGAACCGTTTCTCAATCCGCGCAATAAATATCGAGCTTGTTTTTCTACACAAAAATTAGCTGTAAGTCCTTCAAAATGCCCTATCTCGACCTTGTCCATACCTTCAAAAACACGATGCAACCAACGCAATCGCTGATCCAGCGTATATAGAAACTTCTTTTGGTTATTGACTCCAATAGCCACAATAATCTTATCGAACATAGGTAACGCCCTTTTTACCAAATCAATATGTCCAACAGTGACCGGATCAAAAGAACCCGGAAAAACGGCTATATTCATATCCCACAATTATTTGTAAACATCTTTCAATATTTATTATGCTTCACAAAAACGCACAAGATAAGGTAATCTATATTATAATGATAACAAATATTCACACAAAAAGATTAAAGGTGTAAACCTATTCGTTGAATCCAACTCAACATGGTAAATATTGTGATATAGACCCACTAAACTAAAAAAAGCGCAACAATAAATATCGCTGCGCTTTCATATAATTAATCATTTTTTTTTAAATACTACTTGCTCAATACAACTACTTTCTTCGTAATTACACCGATTTCTGTACGTACCTGAAGATAATAAACGCCTTCAGCAAAGTGAGATGTATTCAGATTTACAGATTGTACATTAAGATTTTCTCTATCATCTATCAAAGTACCTACTTGATCATAGATACTTAATGATTGTATTAAATTCCTACCGTTAAAGTGTACCATTAACTGACCTTTTACCGGATTTGGATAGACTATCAACTTGTCTTCTGTAGGCTCTGGTGAATCTTTCTTTTTATTTACCTTGATGTCTATATATGTATCAGGTAATAAATATCGCTCTCCATCATTGCCTTCTATTTGAATACCGTCCGTATATATTCTCCTCATGAAATAATCCGCATCCGACTTGAATCCTTCCAATTCATCTTCTACGATCATAACTACTTGACCGATAGCACCAAAGCCACTAACTCCAGGCGGTTTGAAACCTTCCAACTCGTCTTCTACGATAGGGAATGTAGTAGTAATGGCCGTATGCAGTACTCCTGCTCTTGGCTGTTTTGTCAATTGTAGTGTCGCCCTATCTCTACTCAACCAACTATTGTCAAAATAATCAACTTGCAAACTCGAAGTGTCAATCATACTTGGATTGATATTCAAGCCAAATGCAAGTCCAAATAAATCGACAACAGGATTGGATGCGCTTCCCAATACGATGTCAAGGATAAGTAAATCTCCAGAGTCCACCTCTGTTGTATTCGGGATCAGATCAAATGGATAATCTTTAATCGCCAACACTTCTTCAGGTACTAACTGATGAACACTACCATAATTTGCATCAATAAATGCTAAATCCGCTTCATTGATGATACCGTCACCATTGGCATCAATATGCTTAATATTCAACCCGTTTGGCTGGTTATAATTCCAGTCATCTGCCTCCTGACCAGATCTAAATGAATATGGAATATCACTTCTTTGACCGCCTGATATACCAATAAATCTACCCAATGACAATAAATCTGTGACTGATACTCTTCCGTCGCCATTCATATCACCAGTCCAAACACAATCTGGACCATTACAGTGACACAAAGAATCCGGAGCGGCATCGACTATGTTGATATATAACTTATATACTTTACAAGGGTTATCAGCAGCACAATATTCTATATCAAAAGAATCATTGCCATAATATTGATAATCCGGCAAATAAATGATCGTTGATTTCGAATAAAATACATCACACCCTTCACCGACTGTTGTATTGTCTAAAATCTCCACTGTTCCAAAAGCCGGTTGATTCAATACATTAAAGGTGTAATCATCGATTGGCACATTATAAGTAAGTACCAATGGGTCATTTTTCAATGTGTGAAATGTATAGTCTTCCGTCGTCAACGGTTCGTAATTACCTATATATAATGTGATTTTTCCTGTTGATTGCCATTGACCATAATTAACTTTATAGCTAAAATGCTTAACTCCTGAAAAATTTGCAGGTGGCGAATAGGTAAAAACACCCAAAGTATCCAATGTCAATTCTGATGAATAGCTGACTATCGGAAAATTACTACTAAGGTCATTAGCAAATACATCAAATGTAATCGGCGTATTTTTAGGCGTATAAAACACATCATCCCTTACGCTGGAAGTATTTTGATCTTTATAGATAATATTTATGATGGCGATCTTCTGATTGCCGTCGGTATCCGTAAAAACTAATCTATCTTTACCTACGACGCCACTATTTGGCTGATATTGAGCAGCAAAAGCTGCCGGAAATGTTACATCGCCGTAAGTTGCTGCATCACTAAGTGTGAAGTTAGATGATACAAAAGTAATGATTTGATTTTGTGTATTTAATATGGTATATTCTACAGAATCAATGGTGGATACATTGGTATGCTGACGAATAAATCTGATTGTACCATTAGCAACTGCGCCGTATTCATCTCGCACGCCATAGATAACCACGCCGTGATCAGCATCTTCAGCAGGTGTAAAAAGTACATTATTTGCCTCAATAGTCGCTGTTCCACCTTTGACGATACCAAGACCCGTAAGTTCTATTGTTGAACCAGAATACTCGTCATTTGTCAGAGGATTAACAGATATTTCTTCGTTGCTGTCAAATGCTACAAAATCATCCTTAGTTGATATTTTTGATTCTAAATATGTTATATTCCAAGTTACATAGCGTGGTTTAAAGCCGTCCGTGTACTGGACAGAAACTTTGGCAGGACCGACATAATCCGGATTGCTCTGGAGTGGGCTGATGACGATGCGGTAGTTTTTATTTCCTAAACTTGTTGTTGTAATATAGCAATTTTCAATCAATGGCGAAATACCAACAATTGGAAAATTACTTTTAATCGTATCTTCATATACCTGCCCTTTTAGCAAATATATAAATTTTTCACCATCATTAATTTGTGCATTAACCTTTGGCAAAAACAACAAAAGCAAAATAAAAATCTTAAAATTTTTGATATGCTTCATTTTTAAAAATATTGCAGGATAAAATCCCTTATGAGTTTGATTACTTTACAGGGCAAAGAAACAAATTAATATTCAATCCACCAAATTATAATCGAAAAAATATTATATGTTTTTTTTGATTATGTATTTTATAACCCAAGTTCGTAACCAAAACGATATAATGCACAGCAATACACATTATAAGTTTTCATCATGTATTAAACAAAATTTTAGTAAATATTTTAAGATTCCTCTGATATATTATAATTAAATAATATTCATACTTTATTAAAATACTATATTATATATAATCAATAAATAATCATATTAAAATTAAATTTAAGAACAAAACTAAAAAATCATTCCTCTGTTTAGTTTTTGATGAACAACATATTTTTTTTCAAAATTTGGTAGTATTATAAATAAATTTTAACTTTACATTACTAATTGTTCAAGTAATAATGTTTTAATGCCTAATGCGATTCAAACTGAAACCCAATTAAACCGTTAAATCCTTACACTTAATAAACCCATACACTTTTAAACTTTTACATAAAAATTGAAAGACCGTAAAATAATAAGCGCATTAACGAACCTTTCTGTCTATGAGTTGAATAGCTTTGGCAAGTATATTTGTTCGCCTTATTTTAATGTCAATAATAAGCTGACTACGTTTTATACTATCCTTGAAAATGCCATAAAAAAACAGCAAATTGATCATTTGGAGGCTCAAAAAGTATGGTCTGAAATTTTTCCTGATAAGCCATACAACAACCAAAAATTCCTTCAACTCAATTCTGATTTGACCAATCTACTTGAGTTATATATCACCCAAAAGGAATTTGATCAATCTCAAAGTTACAAAACAAACCTTAAACTTGAAGGTATCCGAAAACGCAATTTGAGCAAACTATATAAAAATGTAATTGGCGAAGTTGAAAGGTTACAAAAATCCGAAAAAAATCAATCCGCCGAATTTTATCTAAATAAGTACTTGATTGAGAAAAATTTATTTCGCCTCAAAACGGAAAATGAGAAGAAGAACGAAAAGGTAGAAATCTCATCTGAACTCAATCTAAAAAACATATCTGACAACTTAGATTACTTTTATATAGCTGAGAAACTCAGACAATATTGTACCCTACTTAGTTGGCAAAAGATGTACAAAATTGATATCGAACTCGCTCATATTGAGCATGTTTTGATGTTAGCTCAAACAGATCAGTACAAAAGTATTCCGGCCATTGATATGTATTACAATATGTATCTCACCTATAATGACAGTGCTAATATCCTACATTATGAAAACCTTAGAACACAGATTGAACGTTCGATACATTTATTTCCAGAACATGAACAATGGGAAATTTATTCCACCGCTATCAGTTATTGTATCAACCGGGTCAACAGAGGAGATATCAGCTTTCAGCAGGAGACATTTGAGCTGTATAAACAAGTAATTGACAACAATCTTATTCTACATGAAGGCAGCCTCTCTCCTACTACATTCAGAAATATCGTCCAGATTGCTACCAGAGTTGATGAAACATCTTGGGCTGAAAACTTCATTTATGAGTATTCGAAACATGTGGACGAAAAGCTTCGTGACAATGCCGTAGAGTTTAGTCTCGCACGACTTGAATTTTATCGCAAAAACTTCGGCAAAGTCATTCAACACCTATATAAAGTGACCTACGAAGATGTTTGGTACAACATCAACGCCAAAACGCTCCTGATAGCCACTTACTACGAGCTTGACGAATTTGATGCATTAGAATCGCTTTTACAGGCTTTTAAAATGTATATCCGTAGAGAACGTTCTCTATCTTCAGACAGAAAAATACATTACTTAAACTTAGTAAAATTCACGAATAACCTCATAAAAATCCACCCGAAAGACAAGAAAAAATTGGAAAAACTCTATCAAGATATAATTGAGACAAAAGGTATCGTTTCGAAGCCTTGGCTTGAAGATAAGGTACTGCTATTGTTGAACAAGAGGTAAACTTATTAATTGAGAATTGTTTAGTATTATTAATTAATTTACCTCACTATAATTATCAAAAAACTATCACTCCAATATGTCAGCGACTTAAACTTTTACATACCTATTTCCATTTGTGATATTCCATTCTCCATTCATTTTAACATATTGCACAATTTTATACTCTATATGAGCTAATATTTATTAAAAAAGATAGAAATTCATATTAAACAAATAACACATATATAAATACTATATTTAAAATATATTACGATGTTATTTTAATTTAAAAAAACGAATGTATATAATTCATATTAAAAATTTATTTAATAATTTATACATATTATTTTTATTTTAAATATTTCTTTTTACTTTTGCGACGATATAACTTAACCGTACCTGATTGAAAGCGTTATAACTATGTGTAATATTGTTACTAAACGATTTGTATCGTGCATTGAGCACCTTAAAGAGCAAAACCGGATTAAATCTGTTCGCCAGTTTGCACTACAAGTGGATTACCATCCACAGAATCTGAGTGACATCATGAAAGGAAAAAGAGATGTAACCCTCGAACTCCTAAAAAACAGCATAGATACTTTCAATCTCAATCCAAATTATATTTTTTCGGGTATTGGCGATATACTTACAGCATCGGATGTTGCTTGTATTAACGACAAACCGATCAATCAAGCTGCTGAAAAAATACTTTACATTCCTGTTGCGGCGCATGCAGGTTATACTGACCAACATCATGACCCTGTTTACTTACAAGATTTAATACATTTTTCGCTACCTGATTACAAATTTCAACATGGAAATTATCGCTGTTTTGATATCGTAGGCGATAGTATGGAACCGGTACTGTATGCAGGAGACAAAGTGGTTTGTTCGCCTGTGGATGCTAACAACTATTACAGCGCTATCCGTGACAATCTCGTCTATATCATCGTCATGAACAATGATATCGTCGTCAAGCGAGTTAAAAACTTGATACGAACAACTGGTAAATTGGAACTCATCTCTGACAATTCTTTTTTTGATCCATATCACATCGATATCAACGAAGTAAAAGAAGTATGGCACGTAGAAGTTAAAATATCGGCATTCTTGCCATCTCCAAATAATATCCGCAATTCTTTCCATGAAGAAATGGACGATATGCGCGGCACTATGGACAAACAATCCCGCAATATAGCGGCATTAAATCAAACCATCGAAAAGCTTTTAAAGCAAAATCGTTCGGCATTGTATTGATACCTCATTTTAATTGTAATTCTATTCCCATAATATCAAAAGTCCCATGTTAAAAATGGGACTTTTTGTTTATGTACTTGTTCAATCTGATAACCAAATGATATATTGATTCTACGATTACATTCATCTGCTGTTGTGTAGATTTTGGAAATTTAATTCAATGACACATCTCAATCTATCAATTAGCCATTAATGTCGTTTTGTTAAGCAATGAGTGTACGACTACGTTATGGTCATATTGTTTAGAACCCGTTGTTTTTTCGACTTTTTGACCAGACCAAAGGGTTAAGCCGAAAAAATGCTTGTTCATCCTTTAGGATACGAGGCAAATAACGAGCATTTATTCATTGATTAATTGAATGATAAAACAGCCAATCTTCGTCGAAAATCACTTAGAATCCTTAACTAAACGAGATTGAATTAACCATTAACAATTAACCATTTATAATCATATTATTTCATCAAAATCATCCAATCCATTTCCGTCCAATTCCTGCAATCTATCTGACCTTAGTTTTGCCATTGCGTCAAATATAGCATCTAACCTTGCCTGAATGGTCTCACTAAACTTCATGACATCGTCCACATTTCTGATATTCGTGCCGTCTCTGAATTTATACACTTGCTCAAGGAGGTACTTTTCATATTTCACAGAGATACGCTCGTTGTATTTGAATACGGAAACCTTAATATCTCCAAGTGCAAATTCTCCAATGACTCTCATGGTTTGTACATTTTTAAAATACTTTCGCTAAAATCCCTATATAACTTACTCAACGCATCGTCCGAATTGAGCATAGCTAAATGCCGATTAATCGTGTCGTGATCACCTCGAACAGCAGGACCTGTTTGCAATGCAGCAGGGTCTTCTCCTTGTATTCTATTGACTGTTTCTACAATGATCGGATTAAATCGGTTAAAATCTATTTGATTGTCGATACAATATCTGTGTGCCAAAGTAAAGAGATGATTTGTAAAATTATTGGTTACGACAGCCATTAAGTGCATTTTTTGTCTTTGTAGATCATCTGCATAACTCAAGGTATGGGTAAGATGTGCCGCCAATTTGGTAAGCATATATTCTGCTTCCTGACTTGACGCTGTCACTACGTAAGGGATACGCTCCGGATACGTGACTTCATGGTTCTTTTTTAGAGACATGATTGGCCAAAGTACGCCATAAAATTGAGCATAAGGTTTTAAAACTTCCGAAGAAAGTGTTCCCGAAGTATGAAGAAGCAATTGCTGTCGTCTCAATTTAAATGGTAGTGAAGCGGCTACTTCTACAACAGCAGCATCCTTAATACCCAAAATATAACAGTCTGCTTTCCTATCCAATTGATGGATATCTGACACAAACGATATATCTGTAAAATCGGCTCCATCCTCTGGATTGCGACCATAAACTTGAACTATATAATCCGCTTGTTTCAAACGCCGTGCAATGTGCCAGGACACATTTCCAGCACCGATGATGACTACTCTATTATTCATTTACGGGACTTTTGATATCTCTTCCACCCTGCCAGGAGTAATCCCAACATCATAAGGCACGCACCTACCCAAAATAGATTTATGCCCGGGAAAATAGTGGCTTGAAGTATCAAATAATCACTCCTTGGTATATCGGATGCTATATCCAATTCGACGGCTTTGTCATCTCTATTATCCGATGCGATCTTAAAGGTAAATGTTTCTGTTTCAGGATCGATATTGCTAAATCGGATATGCAAGCCTGTTTTTGGCGAATAAGATTTCACGCTCATCGGTTGTTTGTCCCTGATGACATAGATAGGTTTGGCTATTTCTTCTTGATTATTGCTATCTGAAATGACTAAATTAGCGCCAAGCGCCAAATCACCTTGTTCCGCTTCATAATTTATATGCTTAGGTTCTTTATCGAAGCCGGTGAGCCTTAAATTGTATCCATTATAAGTAATGCTTTCGCCATGTTTTATAGTGAAATTTTGAAATACCATTTCATCATCCGGCGTAAAATACTTCTCTAACATTTTCGCTCCTAACCTGATACGAACACCTGCTTCGGTGACAGCCTCGGGATAATTATAAACCAAGGCATCTTCAAGTCCTATCGCAGGACGTAGTTTGTACTTTTTATCTGTTTTCGTATCCTCAACAGAAAGGACGATTTCCACACCTGCATCATGGGTATGATTGTTGTATTCCACATTTGACGGATTGAACGAAATTGAATCCACGCTAATTACCAATCCTTCTACATGCAATGTATCTTGCAATGTCAGTACCCTTGACACGTATTTTATCGAATCTTCGATCTTTCTCGCTTCTTCAAGGCTCATCAAGGCTGGTGGTAAACTTACTACACAAGTGAATATATCTTTGCCAAAATAGTGCTTGGTATCTGGATTGAATGCCGCTACTTTTGAAAAATCATTTTCATAAACCGAATTTGGATATAAGTCAAATGACTCTACGACTTCCATGCTGTCATTGAGCTTCTGAAAATTGATTTTATAATGTCTTTCTCGCTGTATCAATGAGTCGGAAACATAAGTAATCAAATAGCCCTGCGAAAACAATGCCTGACCTTTGATGAGTTGCACATATCTTTTGACATCATTTTCTGAAAAGATCTCTCTAAAAACAAACGGGTTGGTGGAAATGTGCTTTTGATTTAAGCCGCTGGTTATGGTTCCCAATATCATCATTCCAAATCCAAAATGCGCTAATGCTGCCCACGACATACTAAACTTCGTTCTGAATTTGTCAATGATATAGTCTAAGTTGCTTACCATGGCAAATATGGTTGAAAAACCGAGTAGCCAATATTGCCAAGCGTAAAAATCAATTATCATCGACGTACCCAAAGTAATCAATACGCTCAAACCAATATATATAGGAATGCGACGGAATAATTTTTTCCTTTGCATCTCCCAGTTTTTAGCACCAAATCTCAGAAACATAGCCACACCAGAAAGCACCGATATGAAGACCGCTATCCACAATTGGTACTTATTGAAATGCTCGACAGGATCTTGAATTACCCTACCTTCATAAGCAGGATTGAACCACGTCATGATCTTGTTAAATACCGGAAGCGATGTCGAAATCGTAATCAACGTCGCACTGAATAGCAATATCAATGCTGCTATAAACATCCAGAATTCTCTTGAGGCTAACTCTTCTTCTTTTTCAGGATTTTTGATATCATTGTATCGATACAATAGCATTCCTAATCCTACTAAACCAAAAAATGAAAACAAAAAAATCAATTGCGTTTCCAGACCCATTTCTGTAAAAGCATGAGCTGAAGTATCACCCAATACACCACTCCGGGTCATATAGGTTGAATACAACACCATGACAAATGAAAGTATATACATGAAATACACCGATCGTCTTGAATAACCGGAATTATTCGAAACAATATGCACGTGAACTCCGGCAATCATAATAATCCAAGGCACTAAAGAAGCGTTTTCTACTGGATCCCATGCCCAATACCCACCAAAGGATAATGCAACATACGCCCAAAGACTGCCCAACAAGATACCTGTACCTAATGCGCCGGCAGAAAATAACGACCAATGCAATGATTGCTTGAGCCATTCCTTATGATCATTGAGCCATAAACCGGCAAAAGCATAAGCAAACGGCACTAATGTTGACGCAAATCCCAGAAACAAAACAGGTGGATGTATCGTCATCCAATAATTTTGCAATAAAGGATTCAAACCGCGTCCTTTGATTAAGGATAGGTAATCTGCATTAGCAAAAATGGGGGCTTCATTCACTTGTCTAAGCAAGGTAGTTGGGTTACTACCGATACGGATAGCGTCTTCGCCAAAAGGAATATGAATACCTAATATCATACTCATAATGATCGCCTGAGCTACCGAAAAAGTAAACATCACCGGAGCTTCAAATTTTCCCGAAGTCTTGATGACGAAACCGGCTAAAACTATATGCCAGAACATCCACAACAGAAAACTGCCTTCCTGTCCTTCCCAAAATGCAGAAAGTATATATTTTAATGGTAAGTCTTCGGATACGTGCGCATATACGTAAGAATATTCGTAGTAGTGATGATACATCGCATAAAACAATACACCTATCAGCAAAAAGACCATGGCACCGTGAAGGATAAAGCTATATCTGCCTATCTTCCGCCATGAATCCACTAAAAGTTCGCTTTCTCTTTTATTTGTACTTACAAAATACGCATATCCCGATAATAATGTCGCCACGAAACCAAGAATAATAGCCAAATGTCCAACCTGGCCGACCCAAAGGTGTTCGCCTATATAAGAAATGTCATTCATCCAATTGTGATTTACTCTATACCGCTTACGTCGCCTTTAACTTCTATCTCTTCGTCTTTATATTTGGACGGGCACTTCATCAGTATCTCAGAAGCATTAAATACGTCATCCTTGAGTTCGCCAGTCACAACTATCTGCTCAGACATCTCAAAATCCTGTGGCTTAGGTTGGTGTAAAATCACTTTTTTGACCACACCTTCACTATCATTTAAAAAGAATTCAAATTCATTGGGTGTATTTTGCGGGTCATACTTCATAGGCATATCTTTAGCCAACTGACCTACTATTTTCACTCTTTCGCCATGTGTGGCTTGTTTGAAATTGGCATAAGTACTTACGTCTTTTGATGCGTTGACAAAGACTGCAATACCCGCTATTATAAGGATGAAAGCAATAATTAGACTTCTACTCATTATATATATATCTTTATTTATTTACCTACAAAGGTACAGAATACTTACATAATAAGCATTTTAATCCGTAATTGTTTAACATGAATTAAATAATTGACCTTTGTATTGAACGGAAAAACATTTTTATTTGAAATTTTGACGATGAACTGAGTGTTGAGTTATTAACTTTTATCAATTATATTCAATCTAATATAAACAAAAAATAAAATTTAATAAAACACTATACTCCTTTGATTCTCCCTATTTTATGCAGGTCTTGATTGTGACCGTAAAAAACTAAAATATCATCACTTTCGATTACTATGTCGGGTTGTGCGATTCCTTGTACAGTTGAAATTGTTTTTCCTTTTCCAAAAAACGAAACTTTACTTTTGTTTTTTATAATAGTCAAGATGATGACGTTGTAGTTTTGTCGAAACCCAATTTCTTCAATGGTTTTCCCTATAAAATATTCGGGAGTAACAATTTCAATTACACTGAATTCTTGGTTCAATTCAAAAGAGTCAACAATACCTTTTAGCATTAACTTTTTTGCCCAGCGTTCTGCAGTTTCTTCTTCTGGTCTGATAATTTCATCAACACCTAATGCTCTTAGGATTTTCTCATGCAATGGATTTATTGATCTACTAATCAGCCGTTTCACTTCAAGGTTTTTTAAAATAGCTGTTACAATAACATTTGTACCTTGGTCTTCTCCGATACACACCATAACGATGTCGGTATTTTTCAATGGCAAGTCTGCAACCGTTTGCTCGTCCGTAGCGTCCAAACATATCGTATGCGATATTTTTTCTTTAAAGGCGGAAACCTTTGCCAAACTATTATCGATGCCAATTACTTCATTTCCTTGTTTGGTAAGCTTCTCAGCAAGTGATGCTCCAAAATTACCTAAACCTATTACAATGAATTTCATGTTGAAATATTTTTAATTTATTAAAATTTCGTCTGTCGGATATTGATATGTTAATGGTCTTACTTTTTTCATAAATGCAATCAAAATAGTTAACATTGTCACCCTACCTGTAAACATTAATATAATGACAATAGCCTTACTTGCTGTACTCAAATCAGCTGTGATTCCCAAACTCAATCCTACTGTACAATAAGCCGATACGCACTCAAATGCTATTTTCAAAATCGATATATGACTGTCAAAATGCACCACCATACACACCCCCAAACCTATGGTTATAAACGATAATGTCATAGTTGCAAATGCTCTACGCACGGAAATATCCGCTATTTCACGTCGAAAAATTTCGATTTTACGCTTTCCTTTTACTAAATTTATAAAGTTAAGTGTTGCTATAGCGAAAGTACTTGTTTTAATACCTCCACCTGTTGACGCCGGAGATGCTCCTATCCACATCAAAAGTATAATGATTAGTATTGATGATAAATTCAAATGATTGAAGTCCACCGTATTTAAACCTGCCGAACGTGGTGTTGTAGCCGTAAATAAGGCGGTAATAAACTTACCAAATCCTTGATGTACAGAAAGAGTATTGTAATACTCTTTGACAAAAATGACAACTGTACCGATAAATATCAAAGAAAAAGTGGTAATAAGATTGATTTTGCTATTTAATGTCATAATCCAAGGTCTATAATCATTTTTACCCGAGATAAACCACAAAAAATATCGCTTAATAAAATACTTGATATATCTCAACACATTAATAACAATTGGAAAGCCCAATCCACCAAATACAAACAATAAGATGATAACAAACTGTAACGAATAATTGTACACAAAACCGTCTTGCATCATTCCTGCAGGAATCGTAGAAAATCCAGCATTGCAAAAGGCAGAAACGGCATGAAATACCGAGAAATACACCCGATCCCAAAATCCTGGAATGACAGAAGTGTTAATATTGATGTAAATAAAAAATGTACCAATGCTTTCAACCAAAAAAGTGATAATGAGAATTCGTTTTAAAGTCGTAAATACTTGACCTAATTTATTGCTATCAGAAATATCACTCAGTGCCAATTGATTTTCGTAAGTAGCGCCGCCTTTAAAAAAATAGCTAAAATAACTCGCAAAAGTTAATATTCCCAAGCCGCCCGCTTGAATAAGCACTAAAATGATTGTTTGCCCAAAGTGGGTAAAATAACAGCTTGTGTCCACGACAATTAATCCCGTGATGCAAACAGCACTTGTAGAAGTAAAGAGGGCATCAATAAGTGAAATGGCTTGATAAGTAGCCTTTGGCAACAACAATAGCAATGTACCTACCAATATCAACCCTATGTAACTGATGATAAATAGTTGTGCAGGATTCAGTATAGAACGTTTGTAATTTAGATTTGGTACTGCAAATTCCCTGATAAGCTTTACTACAACAGCCAACCTTATCCAATGACTGATTGAATCAAAAGAATATCCAGTATTCTGCATATATATACAGCATATCACAAAAGAAACACTCAAAACATCGAAAATAAATGTATTTAGTACAAATGTTTTGATACCGAAGAAGTATTGAGCCATTTGTATGGCTGTAATACAGATACCTATTATTAAAATAGCAAGATAAAAAGCAAGTATTATCTTTTGAAAATACACAGGAAAATCAAAACCGAAATCAGCCACCATTAAAACCAAAGCAACAAAATAAATTGCAACGGTCAGTTTCTTCAAATCTAAGTCATGCAGCCAGCTTTTCACTTAGATTGTTTATCAGCCGATTTATTTAATACCCAATAACCCAATATTCCTCCAATAATGGACGCAACAAATATGCCCACTTTTGCTTGCACCTTATAGTCTTCATGTGTAAATGCTAATTCTGTAACAAACAATGACATCGTAAATCCTATCGCTGCCAAAAGCCCTATCCCAAATAGGTTTTTCAAATTCATTCCATCAGGGAATACGGCAACCTTTAGTTTCACGAATAACCATGTAAATCCTACTACGCCGATTACTTTTCCAAATAGCAGACCTAAAGCTACGCCCAAAGCTACATTGGTACTAAATAAATGTTGTGCATCTATATCTAAAACAGACACACCAGCATTTGCTAACGCAAAAACCGGAACTACTACAAATGTTGAAAATGGATGCATCGCATGTTCTAACCGTTGAAGTGGCGGTATCACTTGATTAGTATCATTCTTTATTTCATCCAAAATGTGTAACTGATCGCCCGTTAATGTTGGTAACTTGTCATTTGGGTCTATTGCTCTAAACTTATCTAAGTAGTTTTGTACTTTTTGCAGGTAAATATTCTCTTTTAACTTCACATCAGCAGGAATTGTAAAAGCCGCCAAAACAGCCGCAATCGTAGCGTGGACACCAGACAACAAAAATCCTGTCCAAGCTCCTGCAATTCCCAATATAGCGTAAAAAATAATGCTCCTAACACCCATTTTATTACCAACGTACATCGCAAATAAAAATATAAAACCTAATGACAAGCTGTATAATGAAATATCAGAAGTATAAAAAAATGCAATCACAAGTACTGCACCCAAATCATCGACAATCGCCAGTGCCGTTAAAAAAACTTTTAATGAAAACGGGACTCTATTACCTAATAAAAATAAAACACCCAAAGCAAAAGCTATATCTGTAGCCATTGGGATACCCCAACCACTATGAACTTCACCGACAGGATTGAGAGACAAATAGATGATCGCTGGTACTACCATACCACCAATAGCGGCAATAATGGGCAACATTGCTTTTCTTGGATTTGATAATTCGCCTGCAATGATTTCTCGTTTAAGTTCAAGTCCCACAACAAAGAAAAAAACAGCCATTAAACCGTCATTTATCCAATGATGCAAACTGTATTCCAAATAGAGTTTACCGTCAAACTGAAATCCAAATTTGTGTTCAAAAAAATGAAAATATTGTTCTGCCCAAGGGGAGTTAGCCAAAAACAAAGCAATTATCACGCTAATTCCAAGTACAATACCGCCTGATTTTTCCTGTTGCAGGAATTTTTGAAAAGGTTGAATCACTTTATCTATTGGGTATTTTTTCTGATTTGTCATGCTTTATATCTGTCTTATAATTTGCAAAGTTATAATTTATTTTAAAGATGTCGTTCAAATTGGAACGTGTTTTAAACTTCCATTTTCAAATAGCCCCACGGCCTAAAAGGCTTAATTTTCTATAAAAAATCATTAAACAACCTATTAAACTAATAATTATACATTAATAAAATACATAATTTATCAAATCGAACTCGTTGATATCTTTTTAAAGATACAAACTATTTATTATCAGTGTCGTTGCCTGAACTTTCTGCATTTTCTGTATTTTCTGTACTTACTTCACTTACTTCAATTTCTGTTGATGGCTTTTCCTCATTTTTGGGTGTTTCACTCATGAAAAAGTTTCTTTCAAAAAGTAAAATACTCGCAACGCCGACTGTAATAGCTGAATCAGCTATATTAAAAACTGGTCTAAAAAACTCAAATGGCTGACCGCCAAATATCGGAATCCAATCTGGCAATATGGTATCAATCATGGGAAAATACAGCATATCAACTACTTTACCCGTTAGGAAACTACCATATCCGCCTTCAGGTGGAAACATCACAGCTAACGGCCCATGATAGTAAGATTCGCTAAAAATCATACCGTAAAACAATCCGTCTATAGAGTTGCCAATAGCTCCTGCTATGACAAGACTAAAGAAAATGACAAGCCTTTTTGATTCACCTTGCTTGATAATCGTATGCAATATGTATATCATAAATGCAGTCATGATAATTCTAAAAACACTAAGAATATATTTGCCTGTCAATCCTCCAAAGCTGATTCCAAAGGCCATTCCTTCATTTTCCACAAAGTGAATCTTCGCCCATTTTAGACCAAGTATATCGAACCCATCACCATAAGGAATGTTCGTTTTGACATAAATCTTCACTACCTGATCTATAAGCAACACGGCCAGAATGACTAACCATGCTATTGTTTGTTTTTTCACTACCTTCCGTATTTTAAAGCGCAAAAATAGTATAATATCCCGACTTTTGAATAAAAATCAGGTTTTGTCGCCTTGACGATGTCTTTTGAATTATATTTTGTCTGAATAAAATAGCTCATGTTCGATAAAAATGAATTTAAAATAAATCGATGAGATCTCTCACTATGTTCGAGATGACAGTCAGTTAGTTAAGTGGTTTGCTGTGGTTTGGTTGTCGGCAAGCCGACAACCAAACCACAGCAAACCAATCCTAATAGAACATGTCGTCATTCAGAGCAAAGCGATGAATCTCTTAAAATTTATCGGACAACATTGGAATAAAATAGTAATTTTGTTGATAATTTCAAATTTGAATTTCATGAATAGGTTGCTAACCCTTGTTTTTTTGTTCATTGTCAGCTTGTCATTTACGTTTAATGACCCTGCTTATTTATCCAAAACGGATCCTGCGGTGTTACAAGCATTTGCTAATAAGCATCAAGTCGAATACCTTATCTTGCTAAAAGACAAAATCGTTTTCAACAAGACACTCAATCTGAAAACTAAAGACGCAAAAGGTCATCATGTATATACCACCTTACAGGTTCACGCCAAAAAATCTCAAGCTGGCATAAGACAGGTTTTAAGCCAACATAAAGTAAAATTTCATCCGTATTGGGTAGTTAATGCCATTCGAGTGACATCAGATATCGAGCTACTTAAGATATTAGCCGCCAGAACTGACGTGGAGAAAATCATTTCCAATGCGCCTCATAAAATGCTTGAAGAGCCATTTACCGAAAGGTCTATCAATAGTAACACTACAAGAAATGGTGAACCAGAATGGGGCATCAAAGCTATAGCAGCAGATAGCGTATGGCTTGACGGCATCACTGGTCAGGGCGTAATCATTGGTGGTCAAGATACAGGATTCGACTGGACGGTTTCACCAATAAAAGACAAATATCGTGGTTATACAGATGAAGAAAATGTCGATCATAATTACAATTGGTTTGATGCTATTCACGAGAGATTGACCGAAACTGTTCCTGACTCAATACCAAATCCATGTGGTTTTAGTGCTAAAGAACCTTGTGATGATAATAATCACGGCACACATACTATGGGTACGATGGTCGGACTTGATGAAGAAAACACGATCGGTGTCGCACCTGGAGCACGTTGGATAGCATGTCGTAATATGGACAGAGGTTGGGGAAACATTTCCACTTATATAGCTTGTTTTGAATGGTTTATAGCGCCAACTGACTTAGATAACGAAAATGCAGATCCGTCCAAAGCGCCACATGTTATCAATAATTCTTGGTACTGTAATGCTGACGAAGATTGCTACGATTATAATCTTCATATCATGGAAGATGTCATCAATAATGTCAAAGCAGCCGGTATCGTAGTAGTAGCTTCTGCGGGCAATAGTGGTAGATTTGGATGCGGAAGTATTGATGGTCCTCCTGCCGTATATGCGTCATCATTTTCGATTGGTGCGACAGATATCGAAAACAATATTGCAGGATTTAGTAGTATAGGCCCGATAACAGTTGATAGTAGCTTCCGGCTCAAACCCAATGTTGTAGCACCTGGTGTCAATGTAAGGTCTATCATAAGAGGTGGAAATTATGCAGTTTTATCTGGAACAAGTATGGCAGGTCCGCATGTAGCTGGTTTGGTGGCACTGATGATCGCTGCCAATCCAAAATTGGCAGGAGAAGTGAGTATCATCGAGGATATGATACAAGCTTCATGTTTAGGGTTGACATCCGAGACAGATTGCGATCCTTTCAGTGGTGCTGAAATACCGAATGCCGTCTTCGGCTATGGATTGGTCAATGCTTATCGCGCTGTCAATAGAGCCAAAGCATACACGCCTGTAAGCACCGAAGACATCCAAGAATACATCCGTGTCATTCCCAACCCGGTTCATGACGTAGTTACATTTTTTGTGGATAAAGGAGACCAAGCTGTACGATCATTAGAAATTTACAACTCAAATGGTGTTCAAGTAAAACGAAGTAACTTCCAATCGGGACAAATACTTCAAACCATAGACACGGGCAACTTACAATCCGGATTGTACATCTATCGTATCTGGGTTGGAGACAAATCATTTACGGGTAGATTTGTGAAGATATGATATGGAAAGGGTTGATACTTCTGATGCTAAACGACCGCCACTAACGAACGAGTAGCATGACAGAAATCAAGAGAAAAGGCGCGAGATCAACAAAGGAAATTCCAAAAGAAATTTTGAAACAACTCAATCATGGTGCCATTGAAACAGCAAACCTCGTAGAGTGGCTTGCCGTTAACCCTCGAATATTACTTGAAAATTTATTAACTCGGTACGATAGAAAGATGTACTTACAACCGATCTTAGAGCAATTAGACAGTTTGGTGAAAAAGACCGTCAACACGATAAATGAAGCGATCGGTACAGGGCTTTTTGAACAAGCAACACTGCACCAAGACAGCGACTTTCTACAGACGATTTCGACACATCCATCAGACGTAGTCCGTTGTTGGGCGACCTATACGATCGGCAAAAACGCTTCGATGGATATCCAACAACAGCTTCAAAAAATACAACCGTTTGCAGCAGACCAACATTTTGGCGTTCGGGAAATATCTTGGTTAGCGGTCAGACAAAGCATAGCCCGAAACCTGAACGAAAGTCTTGCCATATTGTCAACATGGGCTACAAACGAAGACGAAAATATCAGGCGATTTGCAAGCGAGGCGACTCGACCACGAGGCGTTTGGTGTGAGCACATTGAAATACTGAAACAAAACCCTGAATTGGGCTTGACAATTTTAGAATCACTAAAATCCGACAAAGCAAGGTATGTGCAGAACAGTGTTGGAAACTGGCTGAATGACGCAAGCAAAACTCAACCCGAATTTGTAAAACAACTTTGCAAACGTTGGGAAAAAGAAAGCGAAACAAAAGAAACAAAGTATATTACGAA
This sequence comes from uncultured Aureispira sp., assembly GCA_964399855.1. GTDB lineage: Bacteria > Bacteroidota > Bacteroidia > Chitinophagales > Saprospiraceae > OLB9. The sequence goes on from CAYNSF010000018.1 coordinate 37,600, forward strand.
AAAAGCATTGAGAACAATAAACAAATAAGCTCAAATCAGTACAATTAATTCATTATACTTCATGAAGAACAAATCTAATAAACAAGCGTGATTTTTGAATCACTCCAAAGAACCCTAATGGGAAATCTGGAGTGATTACAATGCCGATTTACTATAAAAATCAATCGTCTATTCTTAGAAAGTCTCCGTTCTTAGTAAACTCTAAATCCAAACCGTTGTCTAAGCCAACTTGCTGATTTTTTCCTTCTATTTCCCAGTCTGTGATTACGTTCGTAGGAAAATTAATCGAAACATAGTTTCTTATTTTTTCAGGAATCACACTATCCGGCAATTGAGAAATGCCGTCTATTTCAATAATTTCCTTTTTGCGGTTAAATTCTAATCTTATGCTTCCGTCCAATATGATATCATACGTTTTTGTAAAACCGTCAAGATCTTCAACTGCCTGAATAATCTTGTTACCTGGAAAATGAGAAGAAATATAATTTTCTATTTCAGCAGGAATATTATTCAGAGAAAGGATGCTTTCTTTATCACAACTTGTCAAAGAGAGTGAAAGTACCAGCACAAATGCGCTTAATAAGTGTTTTGACATTTTTTTATTTTTTAAGAGTTATACAAATTCTATTTCTGAAATAGCCCAAAGATTGATATAAATAATTTTGGACAATTTAGTTTGTCTAATTGGAATTAATAATCAATTCTTACAAATTTTCCATTCAAAGTAAATTCCAGTTCTATGCCATTATCCAATTTTACTTCCTGACGTTTTCTTTCCGTTTCCCAATCGGTGATGACATTATTTGGGTAATTAACGCTCACATACGCTTTGATATCAGTCGGAATAACACTTTCGGGAAGCGCAGTCATGCCATCTATTTTTTTAATTTGATATTTACGATTAAACGTCAATTCAGTTTTGTCACTTAGTTTTAGATCGTATTCTTTGCTCAATCCGTCTGTATCCAATTCCGTCAAAACAATGGTCTGATCTGGAAAATGTGTTTGAACATAAGTATTAATAGCCGCTGGAATTTCTGAGTTTGGAATCACTCTGTCCTGAGCAATTAATGATAATGGTAACATAAAAACCAACATCAAAATATGCTTTGAAATCTTATCTAATTGTTTCATTTTTTACAAAATTTTATTTGATTAATTTTTCTGAATTTCAGAAATACTATAACACATATTAAGAAGCTAACATTTTGTTTAGCGGCTACATTGTGATATTTTTAACATATAAATGCTGATGTAAATTTTGTAAGATTGTCTTATAGGTTTGTATTATTATACATTGATTAAAAAGGTAATTGAAAAGTATAATATCCACGCTTTGATTCAATTAGTTATTGTCGTCCAAACTATTATATGTAAATGACTATTTTAAACCGATTTTCTTACAAATGATATTATGATTTTAAATCTTAAAAAAAACAATAAATTACCTAAAAACTACAGAACAACGTCATCTAAGTATTTGTACTTGCCTTTTAATGTTCCATTTTCGAAAATAAAAAATTTATAATCAGTTACCTTTTCATCAGAATGCAATACATCTTTAAAAAATAACTTTAAATATCGAGATGTAAAATCTGTTTTATAATAGTAAGTGTCTATTCCACATAATTTAGAGGTTAAATTCGTAACAGCACTCATTTTTTTAAAGTCATAATATTCGGCAACTATAAATAACGTTATATTTTTTTCATAAAACATTTTGTCTGCTAAGGCTATATCTATACATACCTTTGAAGTACAGTTTGGTTTCCATAAATACACAGCAGTATTTATGGAAGATGCCAAACATTGTTTAAGCTGTTTTCCATTTACAATTTCTACTGTTGGTTTATTGAAGATTTCTTGATGACAACTGAATTCTTGAACATCAATATCGTTTTGGTCTTCTATCTGATGGCGGTACGAAGTTAAACCCTGAAAGCTACCTAAAAATTGACAACTTGTAAATAACAAAAAGGATAATAAAATAAAAAATCGCATACTGACCATTTTTACGAAATATTTTAGAAGTGGAGACTTCAAATATTTGAAGTCTCCACTCAATTTTAATTAAACGTTCCTAATACCAAAAGAAAGCATTGAAATACAAGTTATTTCTTTGCTTCAGATATTTTAGTCAATAATTGCTGCGTTTCAGTATAGTCAATACCTTTTTCTTTTGCCAATACTATTGCGGATTCAGCTTGCTTTTGAGCATCATCAAACCGGCCACTTTTATATAATAATGCAGCATAAGTATCTATATAATTATATTCCTTTTTAATCTTTAAAGCGGTCTCAGCAATATTAATACCCACTTCCGCAGGATACTGTAATTCATCCGTATAAATCTGCCACGCAGTACTGTTGAGCGCCTGCGCATCGTCCACAATTTTGGCCAGATAATTAGTTAAAACCTGTGCTTTGTTCAGACTATCAGTGGTGGCTTCATATTTGAAGTAAAAGCTGGGATATTTATATATTATTATAGCACAATTTCTATCACTATAAATATCTCCTAAGATATTGTGTTCTCCATTCTCTAAACTTTCCATTGTATGGATAAACTTATTGATATCCTCCGTATTTTCATAAGCATAACTATTTAATGTAAACAGAAGCCTGACTCTCAATTTCTCTCTGATTTCCGGATACAGATTCATATCATATACCTGCTTTAGTAAATCGTAATACTTACTTCCGTATTTTATATAAATCTTACACCTGTTGTACCCATATTGTGCCACATCATATATATAATCTTCGGCAAATTTATCTCCTCTGTATGCATCCAAATATTCAAAGATTAGCGCTGAATCAAGCTGAAACGCCTGTTCTTTAGCATGGAAATATTTATTCAAAAACTTATAATCATCCTTATTGGATGGATACTGTTCTTCAAGTTTAGAAAGAGCATTATCTGTATAAGCCATATCAAGTTCTTCAACAAAATCATGCTTATCATAAAAACCAACGAATCGATGTAAAATCTCATTGTTTTTCGATAAAACAATAAATTCCGGGTTAGTTACATTATTGTATATTTTTCTTATTGCCAATTCGTATTTACCATATTCATAAACTGAAAAAAGTGCATACTTTTCTGATAAAGACTGTACGAATAGCGAATCAGAAAATACCTCTTTATCCATTTTTTTACAAGGAGGACAATGTTTAAAATGGAAATACAAAATTTTAGGTTTCAATTGGGTAGAGTCAAAATGAACAATATCCCGGAAATAATTATACTGACCCGGGCAATAAGCCCAGGTCAACATGATGAAAATTAAAATACTAAAGTATTTCATCTTCTTGTATTGAAATTATGATAGAAAGTACTTTTATCTTTGGATACCTGTATAAATACTCCACCACCGGTGATATCAAAACGTGGAGTAACTATAGCAAATCCAGTACAACGGTTAGGACAACCTTCACTAACACAATCTGCCACATTTCCACTAAGTGATGCAAGGCAACCACCCGGGCTAGTTCTATCATCTCCACAAACACAAAAAAACCATAAATCTCCAGTACCAACCGGTCTTTCCTGTACTGTATCTCCACCTATGAATAATGTCCCAATTGTATTATTCGAATTCACAGTATGATTAACGGATACAAATGGTAAATCCGGATTAAATGGAACCCAATAGTAATTGTAATTCTGATAATTTAATGCGATTTCATTTCCATTAATTTCAAAATCTCCCAGTAAAACCAACGAATTTTGATCGTATAAATTTTCAGTAATCTCCTGATTGTAAAAATTTTTAACGACTTTGATTCCGTCTGAAAACAGGGAAGTATCAATTATTACCTCAATACCTTCAGTAATATTATTCTTAGTATAATTTGTGTAATAAAAAATCTGACTATGAGCAACACTACAAGTCAGTAACAAGGCTGATAATAAAATTAAATGCTTCATGTCTTTTAAAAATTAGCGTTAGGTAATACAATTACAGAATTGTTCTCAATGGAATTATTATTTCCTCCGGTAATAAAGTGTACCTTTAAAGAACAGGCTTGACACCAGTTTCCGTCACAATAATATTCAATAAGATATTTGCGTTCTATACAGTCTCCAACAGTGTCAGTATCAAGCGATTTACAATCGCAACTAAAAGTATATTCAGGTACAATACCAGTCCGTGCAGATACAATTTCATCCTCTTCATTACTATAATCTTTGTTGATTATCAATAAGTGTGACGGAACATGCTCTTCTATCGAAAAATCCAATACAGCATATTTATCATCTGGATTTTGCTCAACAACATCATATTCTATATTTGTTAAATTACCCGAATAAAGCTGGGCTGATACAGCAACAGAATAATTATCATTCATCCTAATTCTGAAATTTCGGTTTTGAATATTACCACTCCCAATATTTTCATTTGAAATTACTAAAGAATCATTTAAAACGTTTTCACACGATGTAAATACCGATAACGAAGCAAATAATCCAATAAACAGTAAAAAAATAGAACTTTTAATAGTATCAAAAATGTTTTTTTGACTTTTTAATTTCTTAACCATAAAAACAGTATTTAACATTTGGCTGATAAGCAGTACCCACCTTTCGACCAAAACGATCTATGATCCGGCTTACCATATTTGTTACTTACTTCATTGTGACATGATGTACTCTAAACGTCTGTTTTTAAATTGCTCCGTTTATTGAGCTTTGTTATTCAGGTCAAAAATACAACTTTTCCGAAACATATATAGTTTTGCCGGATGACAAAAAAATAAAACTTTTTTAATCCGCTTTCAGAACGTCATCTAAAAGCTTATGTCAGAATAACTACACTATGTTATTATGTACCACATAAGGCCTGTATGCGCTACAAAAATCGCAGAGATGTAATTTAAAGATTGGATTATGAGTCATAATGCGATACAAAATTATTCATAAAAACAAGTAGTGGTTATATTTTTTTTTAAAAAATATTTTAGTTTTGCGGTAAGTCTTTTCAGTTTTTATTAAGCCTTGTGATTTTGCCGAATTAAATTCCAAGACAACTAAATATTTTTACAAATTACCAAATATAATTTTGCATGGATATCAATACGCTTACAGCACTTCGCATCAAAGAAGTACGCACACAATCAGGATTAACATCCCAATCGGTAGCGGATGACTTAGGTATTACTATTGGCAGCTATTCCGCTTTGGAGAATGGTAAAGTAGCTATTACCATAGAAAGATTACATCAACTATCTGGAATTTTCAATATACCTGTTTCAGCTATGATTCCGGGATCATTTAACAATCAAACCATAAATGTAAGCCACGGAAGCCATGCTATTAACGCATCAACGTACAATAGCTTTGCCGACAAAAACGCTAAAGAAATGTTACAAAAGGCAATGGAAATATTGAAAATCGTGATGACAAAATTTAAACAATAACAATCTATCATGTTGCTTACCACGTACTAAAAGGACAAACTGCCAACTGACTATTGTAGTACTTTGTGATCCCTGTCACTTCCTCTCCTACCCAATCCGGCAATGCTACCACTTCATCAGCGGTTTTGAGCTCGATTTCTGCTATGATGAGCCCTTTGTTATCACCATGAAATACATCGACTTCAATACAATGATTTTCATGTTGCACTTCATAGCGTGTTTTTTCTATTTTTCCAGGCAAGCAGAGTTGCCATAGCATATCAAAGCTACTTTTATCGAGAGGTTGCTCCCATTCTGCTCGTATAAGCCCTCCATTTGTGCTTGCTCCTTTTATCGTGATAAAGGCTTGTGTTCCTTTCATGCGGATACGAACAGTATTGGTCTCGCTATTGCTTATATACCCTTGTGCGATTGGATATTGTTTTGTAGCCAATACTTCAAAATCATTACTTTTCACCAAGAATTTTCTTTCGATTTCGTAAAGCATTTATTTTAATGGTTAATTGTAAATGGTTAATTGTAAATGGTTAATTGTAAATGGTTAATTGT
>CAYNSF010000018.1:43669-70417 GCA_964399855.1 uncultured Aureispira sp.
AATGGTTAATTGTAAATGGTTAATTGTAAATGGTTAATTGTAAATGGTTAATTGTTAGTGATTAGTGAATAGTGAATAGTGAATAGTGAATAATTAAATTCATCATTCATTATTCATCATTCATAATTCATATCAACATTCCGCTATATTGACTGCTATTGCTAAGCCTCCTTCTGATGTTTCCTTAAATCTATCATTCATACTCAGCGCTGTTTCCCACATGGTTTGTATCACGTTGTCGAGAGATACTTTTGCTTTTTCCGGGTCGCTTTCTATGGCGATATTGGCTGCAGTTATGGCTTTAATCGCTCCCATAGAGTTCCGTTCTATACACGGTATTTGCACCAATCCGGCTATCGGATCACAGGTCAATCCCAGATGATGTTCCATAGCAATCTCTGCCGCCATTAATATCTGTCCTGTGCTGCCTCCCATGATCTCTGTTAGTCCTGCCGCAGCCATTGCCGACGATACACCTGTTTCTGCTTGACAACCACCCATAGCGGCAGATATCGTTGCATTTTTCTTAAATAAAGTACCCACTTCGCCCGCTACCAAAAGGAACCTGATGATGTTTTCATCTCCCTTAAACTGTGTGAACAATTGGGAATACATCAACACTGCGGGAATAATGCCACTCGCACCATTGGTAGGTGCCGTAATGATACGTCCAAAACTGGCATTTTCTTCATTGACAGCAAGAGCAAAACAGGATATCCACTTATTAATATTCACAAAATCTACACCCGAAGATTCTACTAATGCAAGCCATTCATCTACATCTTTATATGGCTTATTGTTCAATAGCTTTTGATTTAAGGCAGCCGCTCTACGTACTACTTTCAGTCCTCCCGGCAGCTCACCTGGTGTATTCACTCCTTTGTAAATACAAGACTTAATGTGTTTCCATATTTCTAAGGCGTGACTGTTGATTTCATCTCTACTTCTCCAACTTTCCTCATTGAGATATATCAATTCTGAAAACGACATTCCCATTTTTTGAGTATAACGCAACACGTCTTTTCCACTGTGACACGGACACAATGTACGGATACTAAACTCAGCCGCAGAAGTCTTTTCTTGTGTTGCCACAAATCCGCCACCTATGGAATAATAATCTTGTATCAGCTCTTCGCCGTTCATTAATATTGCTTTAAATATCATTCCATTGGGATGAAAATCAAGGCTTTTTTCCCTATTAAGTACCAAATTGTACCCATAAACAAAAGGGATTTCGACTTCTCCACCCAACAGGATCGTAGCAGTACTTTTGATTGTTTCCGTTTTGGGAATTATAGCAGCAGTATCTATTTCTTTAAAATCCTCTCCGGCTAAGCCTAACATGCCTGCGATATCCGTACCGTGACCAATACCTGTTTTGGCTAATGACCCGAAAAACTCTACAAAGATTTCTTGTACGTCTTCCAAAGATGCTTCCTTACGAATATGATCCAAAAACATGACGGCAGCATTCCATGGCCCCATAGTATGCGAACTGGATGGACCAATACCTACTTTGATAATTTCGAATACACTTATCGATTCCATTACGTTACAGTCAGTATTGCTTAATTTGTTCTTCCAGGATATTGTTGGAGCGCCACTTCAAGGCATTTCACAGCACTACGCAAAGCCTCTTGATTTAGTACATAGGCTAAACGCACTTCGTTGATTCCGACACCTGAAGATGCATAAAAACCAGTGGCAGGTGCCATCATCACGGTTTGTCCCTCGTATTCAAAATCTTCTAACAACCACTGACAAAACCGATCAGCATCATCAATCGGAAACTTCGCGACTGCATAAAATGCACCACTTGGTTTGGGACAATGTACACCAGGTATTTGATTGAGTCCGTCAACTAATATATCTCTTCGAGTTACATATTCATTTTTCACATCATCAAAATAAGATGCAGGTGTTTTTAAAGCCGCTTCAGCCGCTACCTGTTCAATCGTTGGCGGCGATAGTCGTGCTTGCGCAAATTTGAGTGAAGCTGATATCACTTCTTTATTTTTAGAAATCAATGCACCTATTCTTGCACCACACATAGAATAGCGCTTAGAAACCGAATCTATTAATATGGCGTGATTTTCAAGACCTTCCAGATTCATTACCGAATATGGTTGCGTTTCCGAGTAGCAAAATTCTCTGTAAACCTCATCAGCAAACAAAAACAAATCATGTTTCAACACCAAATCCCTAAGTTGTTCTAATTCGCTCTTTGAATATAGATAACCGGTAGGATTTCCCGGATTACAAATCAGAATTGCCTTCGTTTTTGATGTTATTTTCTTCTCAAACTCATCAATAGCCGGTAGAGCAAAACCATTTTCTATAACAGCCGTTACTGGCACTACTTTTAATCCTGCGAATGTAGCAAAACCATTATAATTGGCATAAAATGGTTCGGGAATGATGATCTCATCGCCTGGGTTGCACGTCGTCATAAATCCAAAAACCAAAGCTTCCGAACCACCGACAGTCGTAATGATATCTTCTGGATTGATAGGAATTTGCTTAGAGCGATAATAATCTGCTAACTTTGAACGATAGGATTCAAAACCTTCTGACGGGCTGTATTCCAATACTTTATGATCAAATTGCTGTATAGCGTCAATAACTACTTGTGGCGTTTCAATATCTGGTTGTCCAATATTGAGATGATATACTTTTTTCCCACTTTTCTTAGCCTGATTGGCATAAGGAGTCAGTTTTCTGATAGGCGAAGCTGGAATTTCTATGGCCTTTAGAGATACCTTTGGCATGATTATCAAATTTTAGAATGCAAAAGTAAGGATTATTTCTATGATTTGTCACATACTCTGAACTTATACTAAATTGATTTAGTATTTCGATCCCAAAATGTATCTTCCCAATCGTCACTAAACGGTTGATTGTGGTGCGCTTCAATCTGTTTAAACTGTTCTTCTGTCGCTGTTTCTTGGATGAGATTAAATAAGATTCGCTCTTCAAAACGAATATGAGCGTCCATAGCTTTTTCGATGGATGTTAGCACTTCATGTAAATTATCTTCCTGCTCAAACAACTTTTCAATAGCACGATGTTCCTGCTTGGCCTGAACGATCAAAGGATGACTTTCTGGTAAAATTGTAAAAATGTATTTCTCTTCTATTTCAAAATGGGCTTTCTGGTACGTATCATAAAACCAATCCGTATATCTCTTGATACGTTGGACATCGATACCCAACTTTATTCCTTCACGTATCTTCCAGCATAGCAGCAATCCAAAATGATGCTCACGGCTAACGGGTATTAATGATGGATGACGTTTGAGAGGCATGTGTTTAATTGAAAATTGAAAATTGAGAATTGAAAATTGAAAGTTGACAATTGACAGTGGATAATGCTAAATTGTTAATTGTTAATTACAAATTACGATTGACGATTTCCAACAACAGACAACCATCAACCGACAACCATATAAACCTTTACACCCTTAAACATTTAAACTAACATCAACCCCACAAATCCAACAACTCCACAAATCAACAGTTGAAATTTATACACTTAAACCCTTACACTTTTAATTTTTTAAACCAACTACATAATGCTGTTGACGAGGCTATATCTCTGTTCCATTCGTTCCATTCAGCAGTTTCTTTACTGATACCTTGCGGCCAAAGCCTATCCACCAACACGCTGTAACCATCATCGGGATCGCAGCATCATATACACCTTTTATACTTATTGACATGCTTTACAGATATAAAAAGTAGGCAAACGGTTACGATTTGCCTACTTTTTATTAAAGACAAGAGATTTACTCTACGATAAATACACCTTTCATCATACCAGAGTGACCTGGAAAGCTGCAAATGAACTCATACATTCCTGCCTCTGGTGCATCAAATGTAATAGTTGTCGATTCTCCTCCACCGATCAAATCCGTATGAGCGATTACATCACCCACTCTTGATTCCGGTATATAATCTGATTCTTTAGCTTTCATCGCTGCACCTGCAAATTCCTGAGGATCTATACCTGGCTTCAACAAAACCCAGTTGTGACCCATAGCTTCTTTAGCCAGTTTACCTGTGTGTACCAATGTTAGCTTAACTTTTTTACCAGCAGGAACGGTGATCGCATCGGTATCAAACTTCATCTGGTCATCACCACTAATCGTGATTTCTGTTTCACTTGGAGCTGCAACCACTTCCGAAGTAGGCTTACTCTCTGTAGTAGCCGTTGTATTTGAATTTTTACATGCTGCCAAAAAGAATGCAGCCAAAACAAAAGAATAAATTAACTTTTTCATTCTGTAGAACTAAGTTTTAAAAATTAAAAAAATAATATTAATATAAATAAAATGCTAAGCGTTAACAAATTGTTTTTCAAATGCTATTGATTTTGGAAATAAAATATTATTCTCCAAATGGATGTGTAGATGTAAATCATCCTCAAACTCCTTCAACATGGCAAATGTAACCCTATATGTGGTACATCCTCCTTCCGGCATCGTATAATTATCCGTCAAATCTGCAATCGTCCTAAATCTTTCTCCTTCGTGTAAATGCTCCTGCATCATAACATTAATCGGATTTTGAACAGTACCAAATGGCACCGCAACGGATGTTCCTTGACTTTTAGCGGCAACCATACTGCGAATATAGGGAAATAAAATACCTTCCTCTTTCTCCATGTGATGCGTTAGATCTTCAACAGCACCTTGAAACAAATCCAATACTTCCAGCAATTCGGGATGCTGACTACCATGAACTCTAACGATTTTCACTAAAAATGGCATGATTTCCTGTGATTTCTCCACAACATATCGATGATGTTTCTTTTCAATATAGTCCGCCAACAAATCCAATGGCCATGATGCGTAATCAATCTGACTATCGCTTTGAGCTGTACCGACATTTTGTAGATCTTCTATTAATTGATTGATATCTACTTTTTTCTTATCGCAAGCATCTTCAATGGAGCGATTGCCATTGCAGCAAAAATCGATTTTATTTCTTTTAAAAACGGTTGCGGTCTTATAGTCATGAGCGACCAATTCTCCAATAATACTATCTTTTGTGATATTCATATTCTTTAAATTTTATGTAACTAATAATTTTATCTGTGATTTATTTTAAAGGAATGACATCATTTTCACGGATATATTTTATTTTCATCAAGAACATTTCTGCCATACGCTGACCTTGCCATTTGGCTCTATCCGCTCTCGTACCATCAAAACGTTCGTCAACAGTCTCATAAAAAAGTGCTATCCAACGTTCAAAATGTTCTGCATCAACCGGCAAGTGAGCATGAGGTACAAATGGACTACCATAATATGTATGTTCATCTAAAAGTACGGTTTGCCAAAATCTGTACATTTTTTCGAGATGTTGAGGCCATCTATCTTGAATTATGTTATTAAAAATATCCTTTAAAAATTCATCTTCCCGGATTTTACCGTAAAAACTATCTACCAACAATTGAATGTCTTCTAAACTTTCTATATCTTTTCTTTCTTGAGTCATATTCTTTCTTTTAAACTAATTTCTTTATCACTTTTCTATTTTTTACATACTAAAGTAATGTTTTGTTTTTATGATATTTTAATTATAAATACCTAAATAAGCGAAAAGTTTTAAATATCATTCATTTTAACAACCTATACATTCAGAAAAATTATCTTTTCAATACTGATTTCCCTGTTATAACACCTTGAGCAAGGTCATAAATCGTAGTTGACTTGAGCATTTGCTTTATATCGTCACGAACTTTTACAAATTTATGATGCATGGAGCAAGGTTTTTCGCTATCGCACTCATGATACCCTAAAACACATCCATTATAAATAGCATCGCCGTCAATTATCTTGACGATATCACTGAGATTGATTTCCATCATCTTATCCTTAGATATCTCAAATCCTCCATGAGGGCCAGTCTGAGAAATGACGACATGATTTTTGGCAAGTAATCCCAGTACTTTAGCTGTAAAAGGACCAGGTATATCGGTGTTTTCTGTTATATCACCAATCTTAACCCGCTTGCCTTCTAATGACTCTTTTGCTATATAAGCTATAGCCTGAATTCCGTATTCGCATGCTTTTGAAAACATAAGATTCATTTATTTTGTACCACAAAGGTAACAATTGTTTCAATTAGTTATATTAATATCCTAAATACTTTTATATGATTTTCGTCATACATTAAAAAATCATAGAGATATATCTGGTATTTTCGCCGATTTGATATGCTATATATTACTTAAACACGAAAGAAAAAGCACTATTTACTTGTATCAATCTTGAACATTTTTTTCGGCTAACCTAATGCTTTTGGTTGCTTTATATGCTTGCTTACGGCTAATCTCTGTCTTTTCTCTGATGCTATTGCCATAAAAATAAAATATCACAAATGTAATGAGTGCTAACCCAATCAGAGAATTTTCTAACCAATGTTCAGCCGGATGTACCCAAACTTCTTTGAAATAATCCCACCTACCCAAGATTTCTACACAATTCCAAAAAATGATAACTGTCGGGATAGCATACCGGATTGAATAGTCAAATTTATTGATTTTAAGCAACTTAGCTATCAAATAAGCGGACCAAACTAATGAGCCAAATGCAACAATATAGGTTGCGGCATGTCTATCTCCAGCGATATCATTGTCATAAACCACCAACAAAACAATGTAAAAGGTCCACATGATCATGACTACTTCTATAAATGTAATCATAGCCAAAGGCTTGAAACCACCTTCATGATGCTTCAAAAGGTTTTTAAGATTAAAAATGCGCTGAAACCAATTATAAAATGTGCATTTAGTACGCGTAAATAAAAACAAAACCATAAATGTTAGCAATAAACCAAGGGAAGACAGCATGACTAAATATTCAGGCTTCGTTACCACTTCGCCATTTTCCATAAGTGGTGCCACTCCGAGTTTTTCGGCAATCCACACAAAGGAAAACTCTATCCAACCCGTCCAAACCAAAATACCACCTATTAATCCCAATATCGTTGCCAATGTCACTTTACTGTTCTTTACCACACCAATAGCAAGCAGGATAAGACCAAGCAAACCGATGAAAAATGCGCCAATGAATTTAGATTCTTTAAAAATGATCTCATTCAATATCATCAATGTATGACCTATCGGCATCAACAAGAGCACGATCATAAATGACAAAATACCCGTTTTCACTGAATTTAACTTCATTACGTTGTACATTTAAAAATTCTGCACAAAGATACAATTAAGAATTAGTCTAAATAAAACATAATACATTTATTTTTTTATCTAAGTATCTATTAATAAAATCCATTTACCCAATATATCGCTAAAATCATCAGTAAAACTATAATAAAAGGTCAATAAAACTGAACAATAGTGCTCAATCCTTGATTAATATAATGATATTTCTTCACACATTAAAAAATAAACTTATGGCAATTTTAAAAGTTATCGAAATCATGTCCAGCTCAGAAAAGAGTTGGGAAGATGCTGCTCAAAAGGGCATCGTCAAAGTATCAAAAACCATTAAAAATGTAAGATCTGCTTGGGTAAAAGACCAAAGCGTTTCCGTAAAAGACGGCAAAGTAGCCGAATTCAGAGTTACATTGAAGCTAAGTTTTGAGGTAGAATAGATACTTACTTGCGTAAATGAATGATAATAAATACAGCTCAAAAGCTGATTTATTATCATTTTTTTCAATGTGGTTTAGTTTAGAAACAAGTGTGTGACCAAGTTGTGGTAAGATGTATTTAGAATCCGTCATTTTTTCGGCTTTTTGCCCTGCCCTATAGGGAGTAGCCGAAAAAAAATGCTTGTTCATCCTTTAGATAAGAGGAAAATAACGAGCATTTTTTACTTAGATAAACTGAGATAAACTGAGATAAAAAACGACCAATCGTCCTATAACGACACTTTAAACGAACTAAACGGCATTCATTTTTTGTATTCAAATCGTTTGTTGTACAAAAAATTTAAAGATTCATCGCTTTGCTGTGAAAGACGACATTTCTATTACCTTTGGTTTAGCGTGCCGCTATTCACATTACCGAAATTACTTTCTCAATCCTTCAAATAACCAATTGGCCAATGCTTGTCGGTTAGTATTGATCAATAAACGCTTTTGATCTGCTTCGTTGGTAATGTTCGCAAGTTCTACAAAAAGCATATCTGGTTTTACATTTCTGACCATATAAATGCCTCTATCCTCTACGTGACCAAAGTATCCACGATTTTTCTGATGCTTGTCGTATTTAGCAGCAAATACGCCTTGTACGTTTTCAGCCAATGTCTTACTGGCAGGATTATTTTTATTATAATAGAAAAATACATCTTGCCGCATGTGTTGACTACGAGAATCAACGTGAATTTCTATTGCTTTATGTACTTTATAACCTTGTTTTTTATACTTTTCATATAGAGAATTGACTGTATTAACACGCTCTCTTAGTCTCTTTTTCTGATCACGAGGTATTTCTGTTTTGCCCAATGTTTTCTCGTCATTATCACACAATAATATCGCATCATCTCGGATTCCGTCATCCAGATCTTGAACGATAATCTCTACTATTGCACCGTGCTGCATCAGATTTCGAGCCAATCTCAAAGCAACATCATAAGCATATTCATCTTCACAAAGTGTCATTCCATTGCCTTTATAAACAGCACCAGGATCGGGACCACCATGACCACCGATGATATAATACACTTGACCTGCTAAGCTAAAATCTTCAATATGAACGACATCATAACCTTTACCCATCAACGGAACATTGATGGTTTTCACACCTGTCCTTTTGAGCTCTGTAGCTGTTGGAGCATAAGCATTTGTAGGCGTATTACTATCCACCGAATCCTCAGATGTCACATAAAGATTGGTTTCATTTTCTGACGCAGTATATAGTGTAGTATTGTCATTACAGTCAAACTCGCTGATTGGCACCCAAATCTTTTTGTTTTGCTTGAAATTTTGATCTCGAATACCCGCTGCCAACAGATCTAAATTGAGTTTTTCAATCTTTTTGGCTGTTTCAAAATCGGTGATACCTATGGATGTCCGTATGTTTACACCATTATATGATCGAATAGCCAGCGGCAATTTATAAACCCGTCCACTGTATATTTTGTCTTTATTCTTAATGCCGTTTAGTTCTAAAAAAGTATTGATATTGCAAGTGTGCGGTGTCAATAAATATCGCTTCAACAAGACTTCAATACTCTCTCCTTGCTTTACCTTACAGACAGCATAAGTATCATTGGCCGTTACAGTAACTAAACTTACAAATAAAGAAATACTAATAAGAAATGTCCTTAATAACATGATATCGGAATTTGAGTTCAAGCGCAAAAATACATATTATAATTTAATAACATATATAATTATCGTAAAAATTTGTATTTTACATTAAATTTTGTTAAAATAATGACGAAAAATAGCCGATTTTAGGCGTTGTTAGCTATGAGTTGTTCAACTTCTCAACTTTCAATTGTCCATTGTCCATTGTCCATTTTCAATTGTCCACTGTCATCTGTCATCTGTCCATTCTAAACTGTCCATTGTCATCTGTCATCTGTCCATTCTAAACTGTCCACTGTCCATTCACAAATCAAGAATACCCTCTGGCAATTCCATAAAAATTTGATTTTTCGACTGGTCGATGTGGCTGATCAATGCGTCATGGAGCGGTAGCATGATTTCCTTTCCGTTATACTCTACGTTGGCCAATAGTTGGTACTGAAGTTGCTGCACGCTGATTATATTTCCTATTTTTTGCCCATAATTATACACTTCGTAACCGTCCAACTGTGATTTTTCAGCGGTGGAACTACCCTTTTCTGATTGTATATCAAGTTGACGGAGATACAACGTTTCTAACGTCAAAGTTGTCCCTGATTCGGGTGAATCAATTTCTTCAATTTTGATGATCAGATCGGCCGCTTCTTTAAAATATTGGATAAAATAAGGAATGTAGTTACCTCTTTTCTTAATAAAAAAATGTCCACAACGATGGATATCTTCAAAATATTCATCCTGTACTTGCAATTTCATTTCGCCAAGTGTTCCAACCGATTTCAGAAGTTGCCCTACAGGTATAAATACATTTTTTTGCATCGCAAATTATATTCACTTATGATCAATTAGCTGTAAAGTATGTGAAAAACCTTTATTGGCTTTCTCAGACCAAGGTCTGTCTATATTGTCGGCATTGGCATTATATATGGCCATATCTTTTTTTACAAGTCCGATTCCCTTCACATAATATTCAGTCACTTGCCTCAAATCAATGATCGTTTCATAGTTTGCAACATTGATTCTAACAGCAGGATATACGTCATTTTTGTAAAAAACATCTTCGTCCAATCGCTCTACTTTTGGCCACCAACCGTCATAAACGGCTAAAAATTCGTTGCCAACTTCACTCAATACTTTATCATCAAAATAGAGATTGCTCTTAAATCTTGTGCCCTGTTTAAACGGAAAAACGAACTTGACTAATGGGATATTCTCTTCTGTACGCAATAATTTACTATTATCTTTTTCAATAGTCCATGAATTCATCTTTTCCCAATATTCCTGACCATCTTTCTTTAAAAAACGTTCTACTACATAAACAAGATGACCATTTTCATTGCGTAGAGTATCGCTGATTACCTCTCTAATCAAACTCTTGAGTGTATCTTTTGCTTGTCCGAATTTGGTAATGATGACACTATCTGACTGGTATGTCCACTCCTTGCCTATCTCCACAGGAAAATAATCGTATCCCTTATCTTCTATATTACGATCTTCTGTCTCTGATAGGCATGATACTAAACTAAAGAGTAGCATCATTGAAAACCACATCTGTATTTTACTTAATTGCTTCATGGGCTGATTAATATTCTTTTAAAAAATGGCACTTCTCATGATAATTCCACCACCTATCACATCATCACCTTCATAAAAAACTGCTGACTGTCCAGGTGCTACGCCTTTTACATTCGCATAGAAATCAACATTTACCAGATCATCTTCAAGATGCAAACTTGCCAAAGCTCCCGGATCATTGTATCGAATTTGAGTGATCGCCTCCATTTCTGTTGGCATCTTTTCATATTTCATCCAGTTTAATTTTCCAACTTTCATGGTATTGCGTATCAATTCATCCATTTCTCCAAGTACGACGGTATTGGTTTCTGGAATAATTTCTGTCACAAACATCGGCACTTTAAATCCTCCACCCAAACCTTTCCGTTGTCCAACTGTATAGAAAGGATAACCTTCATGAATGCCAATTTCTTCTCCTTTGGCATTCACAAATTTTCCACCCATAACCTTTTCCTCTAATCCACTAACTCTTCTCCTCAAAAAACCGCGATAGTCATTGTCCGGCACAAAACAGATCTCATAGCTTTCGGCTTTTTTGGACAGATCTTCATATCCAAAGTCTTTAGCCATTTGCCTGACCTCAGGTTTGCTATATATACCTACTGGAAATTGTGTCCTCTGCATCGATTCCTGTGATAGTCCCCAAAGTACATACGATTGATCCTTTCGCTCATCTTTACCTTTGGATATATATTTTCTGCCATTGAGCTCTTTTATAACCGCATAATGTCCAGTTGCTATAAATTCACAGTCCATAGCATCCGCACGTCTTAACAGTGCATTCCATTTGATATGCGTATTGCACAATATACATGGATTAGGTGTCCTTCCAGCCAGATATTCATCAACGAAATTTTCTATTACATAATCCCCAAACTCATCCCTGATATCAATAATAAAGTGATGAAATCCCATATTAACAGCTACCTGACGAGCATCATTGATAGAATCAAGCGAACAACAGCCTGTTTCTTTTTTCGAGCCACCAGCAGAAGCATAATCCCATGTTTTCATGGTAATACCAACGACTTCATACCCTTCTTCATGTAGCATCATGGCCGTGACTGTACTGTCAATTCCACCGCTCATAGCCACCAGCACCTTGCCTTTTTTACTCATTTATAAATTAAAATAATTGTATATAAGACTGCAAAGTTAATTGCTTATCCTAAGATAAATACAAAAAAACAGCTTTTAGTTGCAATTCCACTGTTAAATACAACTTAAACGACAAATTATTGGGGAATAGTATTTATTGAATTGAAAAATGATTTTTGATTTTTGATTGACGATAGACGATTTGAAATCGAGTATTATTGCAAATAAATTTGCAATGCCATAAACTGCACACTCCAGTCCAACAACCGACAACAATATTAATTGAGAATTGACAATTGACAGTTGACAATGATTTTTTGATCGACGTTCTTTGATTGACAATTCTTTTCCAACAACCGACAACTATCAACCGACAACCAAATCTATCGAACTACCGTAACATCTCCCGAAAAAGTTTCCTCTCTGCCATCCCGATGCACAATCTGCGCCGTCCAGATATAAACACCTTGTACTACATCTTTTCCACCAAACTTCCCGTTCCAACCGGCTTCCGGCTCATTGGCTTCGAAATGTTCCTTGTGGAATACCCTATTGCCCCAACGGTCGAAGACGGATAATGTCTTGATTTGAATGCCTTCTCCCGTGCTGTATCCCGTAAAAAAGCCGTTTCTGCCGTCTCCTGTGATGATATTTGGGAAGTAGATATCGGTGCTGTAGTTCACGCGCAGGTGTAGGACGTGCAACGAATCGCACGAGACTTCTGAACGGAACAACTCCGTGTAAACGCCCGATTGGTCGTAAGTTTGTCCGTTGAGTGGCCAGTAGTAAGGTGTTGTCGTGCTGACCGTATCGTGAAACTCAAACTCCGGGTGTATCGTCAGGTCGAGCGTGAGGAGCGAGTCGCAGCCTTGTGCTGTTTTCAACAGTTGGCTATATATGCCGGTTGCTGTGTATCGCTCTTTGGTAACTTGCCACGTATAGTTACCACAGGCTTCTTCCTGCTTTTGGATATCGTATTCGGGTGTGATATTGAGTGATAGCGTGATGGTTGAGTCGCAACCGTATTGGTTGAGGTATCGTGCTGTGTAAATGCCACTATTCGTGATTGTTGTATCGCCTGCTGCCCAATGGTAGCTGCCGCAGGCGGTTGCTGTCGCTTGTGACGCTTCGGCTGCGATACGCAGGTCGAGCGTGATGAGTGAATCACAACCTTGTTGGTTGGTCAGGGTGTGGCGAAATATACCACTTTCTGTTATTGTGCTACCAAAGAAATCATATTGAGCACAAGCGGTTATCGCCTGATTGCTTTGTGTGGACTTGTTTATAATCAGCCGCAGGATGTGCGTGGAGTCACAGCCGGTACTCGTCAGATAGCTTTCCGGATAGTCACCGCTGGTATCTAAGGTGATGCCGTTGATGATGATTTCGTCACAGGCCGTTTTTTCTTCTGTTACGGTCAGCGATGTGGATACGACCAACTCCAATATGGCGGTGCTGTCGCAACCATATTTCGTCTGTCCTTTGTAGGTATATGTACCGCTTTGGTCGTATTTTTGACCATTCCACTCGTAGCTGTCGCATACGGATATTTGTTGTGTGGTTGCTGCTTTGGGATGTATTGTCAGGTTGAGTGTGACGGTACTGTCACAACCCTGACTTGTCTGACCGTTGTAGGTAAATATACCACTTGTTGTGTATGTCTGTCCGTTCCACTCGTAGCGCTCGCAGGTGGTTTGTACTTCTGTTTGTTGGATGGACGGATTGATAGACAGGCTTAGTGTGACGATGCTGTCGCATCCGGATATACTTAGTGTGTGATACTCGTAGTCGCCACTGCGGTCGTAGGTCTGACCGTTCCAGATATAGGTGTCGCAAGCTATATCCGTGACTGCTTCATCTTTTTTATCGGTCACGGTCAGGTCGAGTATAGTGATGAGTGAGTCACAGTCGGTTGCTGACCTCAGCTTGTAGTGATATTGTCCTGCTGTACTCAACTGCTGTCCGTAAAAATCCACCGTATCACCCGCACAGATTTCCTGCTGCTGTCTTTGTATCTTTGGAAGTTCTGCTATAAATACATTGTCCGTGTAGTCGCACTCATCGATACTGTAGTACGATGAGTCGCCCAGTATCATGGGATATCTGTCGGTATTGACGACCATCCATAGCGAGGATAGACCAGATGCAGGAAAGCTATAGCTTAGCATACCTGTATTTTCTCCTGCAGTGATGCTTGCGGTGGTATGATATACGCCGATTAGCTTGCCGTCCTGCTCCGGGTCGCCTGTATAAAAGGCGACAGGGACATTGATCCTGGCTGTGGCAGATGCATCTGCTCGGTTGCGGACCGTAAAGCTTACATGGTAGCTATCCGTATCCACATCGTAGCCGATACAAGGGATATCGCCGTACAGCGATGATGCTGGTACAGGATAGTAGCCGTCCTCATCGAGTAGGGATTCCTGTACATTGAAGTTGTTATACTTGCCGTTTTTGTAAGTTGCAGGGTTGTGCATGCGTTGTGGTACGGTACCGTCATCATTGATAAAGAGCGGATTGTAGCCGTATTGGTGCCAGATATTCCGAGCCGGTGCCCAGTGCTTGCCTTCGGGTGGGCCGAAGATTGTGAGGTAGTTACGGTCATTAGCTTCATCATAACAAGTAGTACAAATCCTTGCTTGTTTAGTACTATCAGTGCTAATAATTATTAGATTTCTTATAAATAGTGACTTTTCACACGCAGTTCTGTTTATGACTACAAGTTTGCCGTTCACTACCTTTAGAATCATCAGGTTTTTTTGATTTTGTGCGATTATCTCTTTTTCTCCATCTCCATCTAAATCATACATGGTAATATAAGGATCGGTTACATTATTTCCAAATGTTGGAACAAACAAAATTTTTGAAGTTAGTTCCAACTCGTCTGTACCATTATACCTGTAAATCCTTAAATCTTGCATCCAAAATGAAACAACAATGGACAAACTGTCTTCTTCTGATAGTCTGCCTATACATGCTATGTTACCATATCTCGGAACAAATTCATTACCTAAGTCATTCATAGCAATAGATAAGAGTTTCGCCGTATCTTGTTGTATAGTATAGATGTACTGTCCATATTCTACATTCCCAATTCTATTTTTAATTCTTTTTCCTATATTGACTATGATATCAAGCCGACCATCTCCATTAATATCTGATACAGCCGTAGATCCATCTATTAAGTCTCCATTTATCGAAAAGTTTATTGGAAACATGGTATTACCATCCTCCCCTTCTAAATTATTTATACGAACTTTATAAACCGTATATCCGGCGGCAAGCTCTATGTATTCATCTTCATCTAAATTGGCGGCTACAGGGCTTGAACTATAATGTATAAATGAACCACCTAATCCCATACCATTGTCGCCACCATGACATAGTCTTACTCCTGTCCTGATATTGAATATTTCATTAAGCAACACTAATTCGCTTATACCATCCATGTTGAAATCTGCTAATACAAATACAAAACCATCGATATTATTGTTTACATCCAAATTTCGACCATATTTCTCATTGGATATCCAAAGGATATTCCCATTAAGATCTAAGCACACCAATCTCTTTCTTTTGTCATCAGTATTTACAATGTCATCGGCGGTTGCGATTATTATCTCAGGTATGCAGTCGTTATCGATATCGTAAAGTATATATGGGCCGAGATGACCATTCCTTCCTGAATGAAAAAATGGCGTAACAACCTCTTTCTCTACACGTCCGGTAGTACTGTTTATTATTAGGAGCTTATTTGAAAATGATGAGCCATTTTCAGGTGCTTTAGCAATAACCAATTCAGCCTTATCGTCATGGTTTATATCTATAGAAAAAACATTTGAAAATAAACTCACATTTTCGTATTCCCATTTTTTCTCAATATTCAATACTGTATCTGATATAAAAATCGTTGTATCCCGTTCGAAATGCTTTGTGGTATAACATTTAGGGTCACATTGACCTGATGACAATAATGTATTCACAAGCAGAATCACCAAAACAAGGATATATCTTAATGTATCTCTCATACTAAAAAAAAATATGTTTTTTGATCAAATATGTTTGATTTATACACATTAAAAGTATCATTTTGAATGAAATCATTGTAAAATTACGCTAAATCCGATAAACTTCCAACAAAATATCAAAATATTTTTAAAAAATGTCGGGTTTAACATTTGAGGGCGAAAGTGTCTTATGAATAACCTAAAGTAAATAAATATTTCAACTGATACAAAATACAATTCAGCAATAAATACACCTATTTACATCTATAATTTTCGCCTCATTCCTATCTTATTTATCCCTAAATCCTTTTCCCACAAACAAAGTCGTTATAACCAAAGAAAAGGCCATAACGCCATTTTGACCTGTCAAAAGTGACTCTGTCATACAGTAGCTTATCAATACAGTCATTACTGCCAGCCCAAGACCATTTCTTTCTCTGATAAAATGATTCATCAGGAAGCCAAGATACAACAAAAACGCAGTTAAGCCCATCAATCCTGTATCGAGCATATACTCCAGAAACTGATTGTGCGCATTGTATTTTTGCTGATATGCTGATGTAAGCTGATAGCTCTTATAGCGTTCAAACAGGTAGCTTCTGTCCGATCCCGTACCATTACCGATGAGCAAGGGTTGGTGGTTAATTGTTTCCCATACCGACTTCCAGTGGTCTCTCCTGAATACTACATCACTGACTTCGCCTCGTTCGGTATCTGACGGGTCAAAACGCTTCTGGAAGTTGGGTGTTGAGTAAAAACCTATCAATACAATCGGTAATACCAGCCCTATCCATCTGGCTTTTCCTCGCATTTCCGTTATCGCCAAAACGACGATACCAAGTGTCAGTGCCACAATACTAATGCGGGTGCTAACTAAATATAATACAAGCAAAAAAAACACCAAAAATGGCGTAGTCACGACCCAACGCCGATGCTTTTTAAGGCTCTCATAGATCAAATACAACATACTTACCACCACAAATAACGAAAAAGCGGTCGTATGCTTTCCTAATAATTCAGAAAAACGGCTGTAATAAAAGTAATCTCCAAGCGCATTCATTTTGTAATACATAGCTTTTCCGATGCCCATGACCGAAGCTATAAATGTACCTACAAAAAAATAAAAAAGGATAAACCGACTTACCTTGGTTTCTAATTTGACTGTTTGCATGACCAAAGCATAGACGATGAAAGGCAACACAAGCTGAACAATCAAAAGACCTCGATGAAAATCATCCGAATATGTCAATCCAACAACCTGGATAAAAAACGGAATACTCAGTATTAAAACGTTGCTCCAATTGATTTTGAGCATATCATATTTCTCTCTGACCGACGGATAGAATAGCCAGTATGCAAAAAGCAAAATGACAGACATCGGACTAAAATTGGTATATGGCAACGCAATGACAGCAGCCGACATGCCAAGGATCCAATAAAAGAACTTTTCTTTGTCAAAATACTCCATCATTGCAGGCGTTTGACTGTTTCCATAGCAATTTGCTCATAAGCCGGTTTATTTAAGTGTACTCCGTCAGCCATGTACCATTTTGCAATGTCATCCTGTATCCAGTTAGTAGCATCCAATACTTCCAATTTATCATTATGCAAGCTATTCAATGTACTACCAACCATACTTTTATCCCGATTATCAGCGGATTGGCGCAGATCAGGCACTGTGATCCATATCACTTTTTGTGTATGGGTTCGGTTCGTAAGATCATCAATCAATGTAGGAATCAAATGTTGTGAGCTATCAGGCGGAGCATACATCAACACGATATAAAAATCTGCATCCGGCATCTGTGCTACATTATCCAAGATCGTTTCTACCCTATTGCTATACGATGCTTCATGTCTGTAATTAAATACATCTTTTTGGCTTCCTATAAACTCAACCTTACTTTCCGATGCTATTTTACGTCTGAAATATTTGGCTTCATCCTTTATAAGCAATTCATCACCAATTGTAACGACTGTTTTGCCTCCATTCGCTTCAAATTCAACATCATACGCTATCAAATCCACATATCCTGATTCTAATTCTGGAGTACCCGTCAACCACTCTACCGATTGCAAAGACAACACGTCATGGTTGATTGCAGCATCTATAAACCTGAAATAATAATTGCCTTTTTTCTTCGTATGGATGGCAAAAGTATGCTGGTTATCAGGTATTTCGACCTCTTTTATTCCTGTCAATCGTATGAAATTATAATCTATACTATCTATATAGAGCTGTTGTATGGTCAGTATTTCCTGCTTGTTTTTCCAATCAAATTTTAATTGGAAATGTTCTCTATCGAGCTTACGCGAATACCGCATACTTGACAATACAGCGATAATCAATATGCTTAAAATCATGGTGGTATTGGACGGAAACCTGCTCATGCTATATAACTATTCACTATTTTCTGGAATACGGATTCACTTTCAAAAGTATCAAAGCTATTTAACGCATTTTCACTGATTTTCTTATAATTTTCTTCATTAAAATACAACATCGCTTCATATAGCTGTTCTGCATTTTTGATTTCCACCAATTTACCATTAATGTCGTCCTCGATTATCTCTGGTATCGAACTCCAATAAGTAGTTATCACAGGAATACCCATAGACAAGGCTTCCAAAACGATACCCGGATAACCCTCGTACTTAAACCAAGTCGGCAAAAGTAATACATCATATCTTCGAAGTGTCGCATAGACTTCATCGGGTTTCAATACGCCTTTATAGGTTAGATGCGTTCCCTGAAAATCACTTTCTATGAGATAACGATTATCTATCGGTCCATAAATATCCATGACAAAATCATCAGATAGATGCTTAGCTGCTTCGATTATTTCATAAATACCTTTCTCAGGAATAACCCGGGATATAAACACAAACCGCTTTGAATAAGGTGTATCGTCACGCTTTATCAATGCCGGTTTTCGTGCATTCGGCAACCAAATAGTATTATCTATATCTTTATCGGCAAAATACCGTATTTGTGCTTTCGTCTCTAAAAACACTGTATCTGAACTAAGCAACGTCTTTCTGTAAACCCATTTCAAAAATCCGGGCAAAGCTTCATATTGATCGTGAAAATTGCCACCAAAAAAATGATAAACAACCTTTTTATTCAACAGTTTTGCCCATAACCAAAGCAAGGGTGCTGTTGTAAAAGTAAAATCCCACGTAGCATGAAAACTCACTACATCTACGTGTCTCGCTATCCAGGGAAATTTAAAAATCCATAAACAATGATCCAAGATATGCCATTTGGGTTTCCACGTTTTGCGCAATGGATAGGCTCGTACATCAAATCTACTATCTTTATTGACAAAATCCAATATTTCCTGAGCTAATACGGTAGCGCCACCCAAGGAGGCAGCGATGCCATTTACAGGGACATTAGCCAAAAATAAAACCCTTATTTTTTTTTGCTCATGCATACATTATCAGGTTTCGGATTGAGATTTGTAATGAAAAACCGGATAAATAAACACTAAAGAGAAAAAGAGATATTCTAAGTTATTTAATGAAAAAGACACCAACATATCACTCATCAGACAAAAATAAATAACCATGAGCATCTTATAGTTACTATCCACTTTCGTTCTGAACAAGGGAGACATCAAAAGCAAAAAGTAAAATATAGCACCTATCGTTCCCAACTCCACAAAAGCATGCGGTGGATACGTATCTGTTGTCGTCAATCCCATCCATTTGGTATCATACCAGTTAAATCCCACTTCGCTGTAGTATGGAGAATTAAACTCTACTGAAGCAGGACCACCAAAAACGCCCGCACCTTTTCCCAACCAATTGCCTTGCTTTATTTCCCTGAACATGACCCGATATGCTTCGCTTCGCATCGAATTGCCTTCTGTAACATATAAGCTCAAACGCAGTGAAATATCATAAGCTAAATTATTAATTTTGGCGGGAGCAACAAGATAAACTAAGAGAAAAACCACAATTACATATAATACAACTTTATATATTTGCTTAAAATAATAAAATGCAAGGACGACAAAAAACGCACCTATACCCTTATAAGAAAAACTCAAAAACAAGCCTCCGACACATATAGCCAAAAGGAGTGCTTTGTACTTTTTGTGATAATACTTATGTATCAGAAAAAAAGCAATCAGATTTATAAATCCATACAACGAGAAAAACACGACCGTTCCAGTAGCCCGTATCACACCCATCGTTTTATTGACCCAACGGACACCACCGGGCATCGTATAATAAAACCACTGATCCTTTGCACCCATGATCCAGAAGGCATAGTTAAATAGCTGAACGACAAGATTGATAATGATAAATGCAATGACAAATTTCAGCAATAACGGAAAATAGTCTCTGATAGCATAACTGTAAAACAAGGTGACAATCGGAAATAAATACCGGATAGCATCACCATTGGCTGCCGCCTGATTATACGGATTGTTAAAAAGTGCATACACCCAAAACGGTATAAACAACAAGGTAAACAAGACTAAATTAGCACTTATCTTTTGATGAAAGACCACATAAACCAACATATAACCAAATGCCAACATCTTGGACATACTCGATAAGCTGCTCAATGAAGTATTTTGGAAAACGGTACCACCAAATATCAATAAAAAGGGCAATAGCACAAGAAAAGCACGCTGTACGTTGTCATTTTTAGCTGTTAATTGCATGGAGTACTTTGCTTAATATTCTAATTTTTGCAATGATACGATTATTTATATAATTTGGATTTTATTTATTCACAAAATTATCAAACAAGTATCTGTTTTTTATTAAAATGGTCATGTAATGTCCATAAAATTGTGAAAATATGCTACTTATGTAAGGAACAAAAATAAGGTTTATTACTAATGGTTTTCATTAACAGATGTGTTTTAAAATCATCAGGTATCTTACTTTCAGACTTGTCGTTGATGGTTAGTAGATGCTAAATTTTCAGTGACATAGTATTATTTTTCACCTATATGAAAAAGTCTTATCTTAAAACATGTATCTAACTGAGTAGTTGCTCACTTTCTTATAACAGAGAAAACCTCTAAAGTTTAACGTTTGATAGGATCAGTCAAAAAACCTAAAATCAAGCACATGAATATGACCTGTTCTTGTTCATTCAGCACATTAAATTGGGTAAATGCTCGAACTGTTGTCTTCGTTTTATTAGCTGGATTGACCACAAAACCGACGTTTTTACCAAAAACCCAAACTTGGCATTGCTCTGAATTACTATTATAATCTATGTAACCAATTTTATTTCTTCGTTCTCCTAATAGAATAAAATCGTCCGTTAGATTCCCGACCAATACTTCATTTATATATACTTGGGTCGTAGCTCCCTTTCTTAAAAAGATAAACTCGTGTGTGGTAGAAGTGACCAAGGTAAGCTTGTAATCTCTACCAAAATCTTTGACAATATAGGAAAATAATGGTTCGAAGTATATCGTTTCCATAATGCCTCGGTAAATCTTCGTAAATCCTTTTTTCTGAGATGTATCACTTCGATTTAAAGACAACAATGGCCATTCTTCTACATCAAAAGGAATCAATTTTGAATGCAATCCTTCTGCTTCTTTTCTTACCAATGGCAATTCTCTTTTCCATTTGGATGCCGAAAAGCCCATTCTGAATAAGAAATCTATAAAATTTTTAATCTCCATACCCGAAGCCAACTAATATTTACCTGAATATAGTTAACATAGAATTGCGTGAAAAAGATTTACGCATCCTCCGAATAGCTCTATCTTGGATTTGCCTTACCCTTTCTTTAGATAGGTTAAACATTTTTGCTATTTCATCATAAGAGTGTGCTCTCATGCCATTCAATCCATAATACGCTTCGATAATCTCGACTTCTCTCGGTGATAGTACTTCGAGACCTTCTTTAACCTCTTTTTTTACAGACTCCTCCATGAGCTTTAAATCTGGGCTATCTTCAGCACCTAAAGACATCAAGTCAATCATTGGAATTACATTTTCGTCGTTCGTTATTGGCGCATCGACGGACACATGATGACTATTTTCCTTGATCATACCCAAAATTTCAGCAGTTTTGACACCCAACAATTCCGCTAATTCTTCGATAGTTGGTTCTCTATCATGAATCTGGGTAAATTGCCTTCTTGCCTCATTAACTTTATTGTAAGCAGTGATGCGTTTGAACGGTAGTCGCACCATACGAGAATACTCAACAATGGCTACTAAAATGGATTGTCTGATCCACCATACTGCATAAGATATAAACTTAAAACCTTTCGTTTCGTCAAATCTTTTCGCCGCTTTCATCAAACCCACGTTGCCTTCATTGATTAGGTCTGACAGAGATAATCCCTGATTTTGATATTGCTTTGCAACTGATACTACAAATCGCAAATTGCTACGAACTAATTTCTCTAACGCAGCTTCATCTCCTTCTTTAATCTTTCGAGCCAATTCTATTTCTTCTTCAACACTTATCAGTTCAATACGTCCTATTTCAAGCAAATATTTGTCCAACGCAACACCTTCCTTAGAAGTAATATTATTGGTGATTTTTAATTTACGCATAGAACAAAAGTTATGAGTATTGAATAATAATATGTAGATGTTGCACGTCAAAGCATTTCCTACCGGAGCAATATAGATACAACTTACGTACAACTAACAAAATAATCTAAATTCCTGTTTCAATAATCTCATTTTTTTCGCAAATATTATGCTGAACAACGTATAGCAAAAAGCCCAGAGTCTTCAAAGTTCTGGGCTTTTCTCTTTTATTTTGGCTTTTTTCTATACGTCATGATGTTTGTTGGCAGTCGTTTTTTCATTTATTACTATTTGTTTAATGCTTATAAGTATTTTTTCTATTTGCTTTTTACAAAATATTGAACACAAGTACTTAGTGTGCCTATGATTACTCCTAAGAACAATGTGTAACCTAAATCGGGCTGTAATTTAGGTAGGGCTAACAAAGGTAATTCGGCAAAATAAGGAACTATAAACAGCCAACTGAAAGCCACAACAATACCAACAAATAGCCAAAAAATATCTTTCTTATTTTTAGAATAGTTAAATATAAACTTTTGTTTTCGCCACTTGTTCAAACGCAATAAAAACTCTATAAAATTCCACAGAAATAAAACAAGAATTCCGTATCTAAAATATATTTCGTAAGGAATATATGTAATTTCTTCTTGTTTATTTAATCTAATAATCACACCGTCCATTAAGTTACGAACTGCATAAAAACTATTTATATTCGTTAAAATTACTATACCATAGTTTTGATTTGGCAATATATTGATTGCACCACTAAAATTTCTTGTAAGTCCAGAATGTCTGATAGAATGTAAACCATTCCAATCTCCAATAGAAAAACCCATTCCGTAACGGTTTGAAAAAGGTGTTTGCATTTGTTTTAAAGTATTTTTAGCAAGTAAACTATCCTTATCTATTTGTCCATTTTTTAGTAGTATTTGTAATAATTTAGATAAATCTTCCGTATTTGAAGCAATATCACCTGCTGCAATACCATTGTCATTATACTCAAAACTTCGTTGGATAGGATAGCCAAAAAGGTATTGATAGCCATTTTTCAGTCCAAAATTTTGCGTTTCTTGATACGTTGCAAAAGTATTTTTCATACCACAAGGGTTAAAAATAAACTTATTTACATACGCTGCATATTTTAATCCACTTGCTTTTTGAATAATTTGCCCTAATAATTGATAGTTCAAGTTACAATAAATATGTTCTTTACCTATTGCCATTTCATCTGCATTTAACGACAAAAGATAATTTTTGTATGCCCTTTCAATTTCTTCTTGATTTTGACTTTGCGGGGTAAAAAAGCCTGCTTTTTTTGGTAACCCACTTGTTTGATTTAGTAAATGTCTGATAGTAATTTTATTAGATATATTTTTGTTATTGGTTTCAAACCAAGTAAGGTGCTTATTTACGTAATCATCTAAGTTTATTTTGCCCTGCTCAACTAACTGCATTGTTGCAATAGCCGTAAAAGGCTTACTTATCGAACCTATTAAATAGTTTCCTTTACTTCTGTCGTTGCCAAATTCTTTTATATACAGAATACTATCTTTATTTGTAATAGCAATACTAATATTAGGAATATGCCAAGTTTGCATCTGTTTTTCTAAAAATACATCAATTTTTTTGAAACTTTCTTGGGCAAGAAGGTTATAAACAGGAAAGAGAAAGAGAATGATTATTAATGCTTTTTTTTTCATTTTCTATGTTTAAGAATTATTACTAATCTATCAATTTTGTTTGTTGTCGAAAGTTTCAACTTTCTAACCATTTTTAAATTTTTTCCTTACAATTGCCACCAACACGCAAATATAAGAAGTTCCAATCATCAAAAAAATATTTTATCAAATTGTTCTTCCAATATTTGTATTTTGCACATCTTTGAGATATAAAATATACGAAGCTTGGTTTTGAACTACATTTATTCCAATTTTCTCTTGGTACAAACAACATATAGCAAAAAGCCCAGAGTCTTCAACGTTCTGGGCTTTTTAAATTATTTCGACTTTTTCTATTTGTCATGATGTTAGCAGTTCGTTGTTCATCTAGTTGATTCAATGTTTTTTAATGTCATTAGCTTACGGACTTTAAATTTGCTTGTGCACTCTCAAATTCTTTTTGCCAAATTCTATATGAAAAATATAAAAATGAGATTAGCATTAGTCCATAAATTATATACAATGGTCTGCCAACCAAATTTCTAAATGAGTTATAAAAAGGGACATTATAAAATTGACATAAATTATGAATTGTTGCTATGAAACTCATGAAAATAACAAATCGAACTAACACATAACCTGAGTGAGCCAGAAGCGTTTTTAAATTTTTTGGTGCTTTATAAAAGACTTTTAGAAAATGTCCTTTCTCATTAAAGTATAATTCTGAAACGAAGTCAGGCAGATTATTTGATGTTGACTTGATTTTTGTTTTATTATACTTAAATGAATAGTAGTAAAAGGCATAAATTATTAATCCAACAATAATTATGTTAGCAATTATTAAACCTGTCCAGCCAACTCCAAAAAATCTGTATAATGGGTTAGTTTCACCTGTTGGATTGTCAAAAAACCAAAGGCTTGTAGAGTAGAAGTCACATCCTCTTGCAAAGAGAAGTAAAATGCTCAAAAGAAAAAATTTTGTTTTCATATTACATACTATTTTATTGTTTGGCTATTTTGATTTAGCATTTCAAATTGTTTGTCCCATTTTGGTTTAAGTCTAAGAAAAAAGTAAACGCCAAGCCCCATAACTAATGCTGTCCCGATTCCTGTCATATTGTAAAAAACGCTATTTGGTATGCCGCTTTCTACAACTACTTTGGGCATTCTTACCAATGTTTCTGAAACAAATGCACCATAAACACCGATAATACTCCAATACATAAAACTAAAATGAAGTGATTTATAATTGTTGATTGGTCGCTTAATTAGAATAGGTATAAGTCCGCAGAAAAGTGTTAAACTGCTTATTACTGCTGTCCAATGAAAAATACCCCAAGTTCCAAAAAGTCTGTAAGTCATAAATGCAGTAATCAAAACCACCAACATTGTCAAAGCGTAAAGCCTGCCAATAAGCTTATGTTTCTTTGTCCCTTTGGTTAAAACTAATATAAATGTCCCAAATAAAAGAGCAAAAATGGAAGCTATAAAATGTATTAGTCCGGTGTCGCTCGTTATGAAATTTCCAAAATTCATAGTTTATGTTTTTCTTAATTTTAATTTAATAGGCTGCATCTTGTCGTCCAATACAACGACCGATGTTAGCAACTGGCAGTTTCATTTCCATTCTATTGTTAGTTTAGAATTGTCTTTTGTAAAATGGTTTGAAGTGTTTTTGAAAGTAATTTCTGCCATTGATTTTGGTTTAAAATTGTTGAAAGTTGCATACTTTTCAATCGGGTTTCCGTTACTGTCAAAATCGAGCAAGGAGTTTTTATTCTCGTCAATCAAAGCAATCATTGCATAAGTCCCGTTTTTTAGTCCGTAAATGTGTTGATTAACCGTAACGATTGATGTTATATAAAAAAGATAACCACCCGTAACAGCTTTTTTATTCTTAAAATTTTCTTCGCTGTCCATAATAACAAAAAGTAATCGTTTATCTTCAGCTAATAAAGGAATATTAATGTCAAAGTGAAAATAATTGTCTGAAAAAAGGCTTGATGTTTTTTTAGTTTGCAAAAACTGATGTTGGCTGATGTCTTTTGTAACGCTTTCGTCAAAGCCTAAATGTATGAGTGAAGCCGACACATAAGGTTGATTTATTGTTTCTGTAAGTGGTTGTAGTGAGGCGTTAAGTTTCTTTTGGTCGTTTTGGTTAATCGGAAAATAAGCGGTGCTCTTGTCAAAATCCAATTCAGAAAGATTGATGCTTTTTATTTCTTTATGTGTATCGGTGAAAAAGGAAATCGTCTTTCCATTTACATTGTAAACAATACTCCACATTGTTTTAAAATCGCCTTTCGGAATAGTAACTTTTTTCAATAGTTTAAAAGCATAGTTTTCATTCACCGTGTTTTGTTTGCTGATGCCTAAAATTTCCTGTTCTAATTGATAGTAACGATAGATTGATGCTGTATTGTTTTTCCGTATTTCTTTTATTTGATTTTTGTATGGTTCTGACTGTAATACTGAATTATTAGTAATGGTTTGGCAAACATTCGCTTCTTTTTTATAAGCTACAGGTTTTCCGTTTAAGTATTCAATAACTAAAGTTTCGGAGTAAAATTAAGCATAATTTTTCGAATGATTGTGGTCTATCTT
>CAYNSF010000019.1:0-64414 GCA_964399855.1 uncultured Aureispira sp.
TGAATTCGTTAAAGTTCAAAAACTTATCTACACTGTTTGCCAAACCTTCCATTGTAAATGTGTTTTCTCGCTCAATCAAGTTTTCGATATAATCAAAATAGCCTGTTACTGTGCGTTCCAATTGTTTTATCTCTTTTTCTTGTAGGTAGTTTTTGGCTATGGTGGTATCTGTTTTTACAATTCTGCCTTCAGGTGCGTTTTTCCAAGTGGTCAAACCCATATTTTCTTTTTTTGCATTGGCATTTTTATAAATAATTTCAGCCGCTATTTGTCCCGTAATGGCAAAATGAAATTTGTTTTGCACCATTGCATAAAAATTCTTGGTGATTTCAGCTTTTGGGTCGTAATCAATGCTGCATTCGGCAAAAATGTCAGTGATTTGCTGATAAATCCTGCGTTCACTGGCTCTGATGGAACGAACGCGCTCCAATAACTCTTTGAAATAATCTTTGCCAAAGACTGCTTCACCTTGTTTCAATCGGTTGTCGTCTAACACAAAACCTTTGATAATATATTCTTTTAGGGTTTTGGTAGCCCAAATTCTAAATTGCGTAGCTTTAGCTGAATTTACACGATAGCCTACAGAAATGATTACATCAAGATTGTACATTTTCTGTTTTCGAGAAACTTCTCTACCACCTTCCATTTGAACTTGTAAAAATTCCTTACAAGTTGCCTCCTCATCTAATTCGCCACTTTCAAAAATGTTTTTTATGTGAATGGTGATGTTTTGTGGTGTGGTATCAAAAAGAATACCCATCGCCTTTTGAGTCAACCAAATGGTTTCGTCTTGCAATAAAACGCTCAATTTTACTGCACCCTCTGGAGTGGTGTAGAGTATAAAACTGTTTTCTTTAGGTGTTAAATCACTCATATTCGTTTATTCTTTTTTCAGTTATTTCCAAAATGGAAATAGCTCAATTCAACATTCATAACTCATCATTCATCATTAAAACCGTGTAATGTCTCTTGGTATTTTCTTGAAAATGATGTTGTTCTTAGCCATAAACTCTTTCGGCAAAAGGCAATTGTCGGCATAGATAACATATTGTTCCCCTTTGGTTTTGATGAGTTCTAATGCGTCAAAATCCAACGTTGTCAAACGGTCTTTCTCGTAAATGAAATAATAAACTGTTCCGTCCTTTTGCCCGAGGTAATAATTATGATTTATGAATGATGAACGCTCAGAATGATGATTTATGAGTGATGAATTATGAGTGAATTCATCATTCATCATTTTGCATTCATCATTAAAAGACGTGCGGGTTTCCGAAAACCAAATGTATTCTCTGATTTTCGCCAAGCCGACTTTCTCGTTTAGGTTTTGGTTTTCATCAAATAGTGGCAAGCCGAGTTCGTAAAAGTCAAATGCTCCGCCTGTGCCTTCTACCGCTTTTTTGCCTTCTCCATAGCCTTTGGCAACACGTTTTACTCTTTCTGCCGTAATATCGTTGGCGTAATCTTCCATTTCTACCAAAATGAATTTACGATTGCCTCCATCTTGTTTGTTTAAATTCAACACTGCGTGAGCCGTAGTGCCTGAACCTGCGAAAGAATCGAGGATGATTGAATTTTTATTATTATCAATTTCTAAAATATATTCAATCAATTCAATCGGCTTTGGAAAATTAAAATTAAAATTATTAGCTTTTATCCATCTGGTTGTAGTTTGTGTGTCAAAAAACAAAACAGATTTTGGAGTTTGATTTATATTATCAACTAAATGGTTTTTTAATTGAGGCATAATGCTTTCGTCTTTTCCAAACAAAATTTTATCTTCTTTTATCAATTCTAATATTTGTTCTTCGTTGCTTCCCCATCCTCTAGAACCAGTTTTACAAGGTTTTTTTGTATCTGGATGAATAATGTCAAAAAATTTAGAGCTATTTGGTGCGGTTAAATCACTAGCTCGAAATGGTCCTTTTTTGTCAACATACAGGTAGTGGTCAAAATCAAAAAATCTTGGGTACTTGGTTAATTGCCTTAATTCTTTTTTTATTTCATCCTGACTTAATCCTGATTTAATTAATTGATTCGTACGTTTAACAAACTCATCAACATTAGCTTTCTTCACATTCCAATTAGATTTAACTCTTGATATAGTTTTTGCGTAAATAAACATATACTCATGTGTGACTGAAATATATTTTGCATTATTTTTAGCTGAATTTGACTGTACAATTGATTGTGCAATAAAGTTATTTGAACCAAAAATCTCATCACATATCAATTTCAAGTTCGCTTGTTCATTGTCATCAATACTTATAAAAATAGCACCATCATCAGCCAAGAGTTTATGAAGCAATTTCAGACGAGGGTACATCATACACAACCATTTGTCGTGTCTGGTTAGGTCTTCGCCATCTTTGCCTACCACCTCGCCCAACCATTTTTTAATTTTGGGATGGTTTACATTGTCATTATATACCCAAGATTCGTTGCCTGTGTTGTAAGGTGGGTCTATATAAATGCACTTTATTTTTCCTTCGTATTCGGGTAGTAAACTTTTGAGGGCTTCAAGATTGTCTCCGTGTATAATCGCTCCGCTCGAATTATGATTTATGAGTGATGAATGATGAGTTTTTTCTTTTGATTCATCATTCATTATTCCTAATTCTGCATTCCAAGAGTATTTGTGTTCCAAAACCCTATATGGCACATCTTGGTGATGGCTCACCACTTTTTCTTTTCCTATCCAATTGAGTGTTGGCATCTTTCTTTAATTATGAGTTATGAATGTTGAATTATGAATTTAGTCTTTAGTTATGATTGTAATAATCTGAAATCAAAAATCATCATTCATCAATTCTGTTTATTAGATATTATCAAATCTTTCTCGTCAATGTCCAAAATCTCCGCTACCTCCATCATGGTTTCCAAGTGTGGTTGTCGATATTGAGCATAAGCGTTTGCCATATTGTAGCTTTTGTCCAGGTTTTTCAGCCCACCAAGCCTGCTTAATCCTTTTATTTTCCAACACTTTCTTAATTCTGTTCATTGTCAAACGTTATATTATCAGCTGCAAATTTAGACAGATTATTTTAAATGTCTCAAAAAACAGTGTATATAAAGTCAGGATTCTGTTTGGGTGCGTTGAAAATGGGCAAGTTCTTTAGTGTTTTTAAGCGTTGGCTTTTTTATTAACGTACAAAAGTTTCATACGTTATATCTTTATTAAATCGGGTGTTAAGTTAGTTATATCTTCATTCTTCAATTCAATGTGATTTATGAAATAAACAATGTTGTTAAAGTTAATAGGTAATGGCATTTCAAGTTTTGAAAGTTTACTTATCACATCAAGCCTGTCAGTTTTAAATAGTTGTTTTGCGACTTTAGGTTGTTCATTTAAAATTTTCTTGAGTTCTTCTTTTAATTCGAAAAGTTGAAATTTTAATCTGTATTTGTTTCTTAACATACCTTCCCAATTTTTTTCTTTAAAATGTTGATATGCTAATTCGCTAAATAAAGATTTCATAGCTAAGTCATTTACTTCTAAATTAGCATAAATTCCGTTCAGTAACCTTTCTTTCTCTGAATGATTTTTCCATTCGCCTTTTGATTTGTATCTCAAACTATGGTCTATTTCGTGCCAACCCTCAGATAAAATTGTTCTTAATTGCAGTTCAAAAGTGTGGTCAGTTAATTTAAGTGAATCACGATTAGTGACTTTTACTACTTCGTCAAATGTTTCTTTTTGTTTTTCATCAAAACTGCAAACAATATTTGTTCTTTTGGGTTTAAAAACAGTGAGATCAAGTTCTTCTATTTCTTCATCAACGAATGTATAGACATCTGAAAGAATTTCTTTTACCAAATTCACATCATCGTGAAAGTATGTAACGACACGAACACCAATAATGTCTTGAATTTTTTTGCCTTCTTTTGAATATGATTTGCCTTCTGCCTTTTTTCTTTCAATTTTTTCTGCAATAGAATTGTTATCTTTTACACGACTGAATATTCTGTACAACAGACCAACTTTGTCAAGTCGTTCACATATTTTAGAACAAATATCCTTTTCTATGAGTTGTAAGTCTCTGCTCATTAGTTTCCTTTGTGATTTAAAAAAATCATTGCCTCTCTAGTAATAAAGCCAACATCATCTTTGAAATGTATATATTCTTTACGAATTAAAGAGTCTATAACATTGCTTATTTCTTTGTCTGAATACTCGGATAAACGTTGTTTTATTACTGAGAATTTTCTTGGTTTTGGTCTTTTTTCGTCAACTTGCAAGAACTGTAAAAGAACTTTTTGTTCGGTTAATGGATTACCTTTTTCAACCTCGTAAATTTCACTGTCCTTACAATACAATGAGTTTATTTCTTGAATAAAATTATTATTGTCTTGGCAAACATAAATTGCGAAATCGTCATAAACAATCGGTGTTTTATCCTGAAAGGAACAATTGTAAAACTTACAGTTTTGAAACGATGTTTTTTTAAAACAAGAGATAGTGAAAATACAATTTTCAAAAGTAATACCTGCAAAAACACAATTTTCAAAAGTGTGATTTTCAAAAATTAATTCTTTGATCGTTCTATCAGCAAGAAAAAGTGTATTATAATCACGTTTAATTTCATTTTTCAAAAAATAGTCGGTATCAAAATAAAAAACAGAATCGTATTCAAAGTTGTTTCCATTGTAAACTTCCCAAAGTTTATTCTTATTCTCTGGACTTTGAATTTTTGATGCTTCAAGAGACTTTTGTGCAAAGTCTTGGGGTATAACTTTAGTGAAATTCTCTTTGTAATGTTCTTGAAATTTACCTAATGTCAAATTTTCACTAATTAAAAATCCAAATACAAAGTCATTAATTAGACCAACATTTCCGTCTGATTTCCTGTCTAAAAAAACATGGTTTGATAAATGTTCAGTTAATTCCTCTAATGATGGTTTTTCTTCTGACTTATAGTCTTTCAAGCTTTCCTGTAAAATTTTCACGTTGTAGGCTTTGATGAAATCCTTAATTGTTTCTTTTGTTTCTGCTGTGAAATTATATTCAGACATAAAGCGATTTAGTTTTCTGAAAATTCGGAATTGGGTTTGGTTATCTAATTTTAAGTTTTGTCTTTCTCTTTCCCTTGTAAGTAGATAATCAAAATACTTATCAATTAATGTTCCCTCTTTCTTTGTCAGAAATTCTTTCAATTTGTCTAAAGGTATATTTCTCAAATAAGACAGAAGTACCGGATTGGAAATTTGATTGATTGGGAATTCATTTTCTTCAATAATTCCCAATCTGTCTTTATGCAACCAATTTTCAATAGTCGGTTCTTTTATTTCAAAACGGGCAAGTGAGAAGTTTTCAATAGAAGAATTGATTGTTTCTATAAATTCTTCACTATTCAAAATAGCTGTTTTCCTTGATGTAATGACAATTTTGGCATCATTTTGAAGTAAATCAAGAATAGTAGAAAGCATACTTTCTACATCTTCTTTATTACTATCTTTTGTAATCAACTCGTCAAAACCGTCAATGATAAGTGGGATACGCCCTTTATATATTTGTTCAAGAACAACATTTTGCTTTATACCGTTTGGAAATTGGTCGTCTATTTCACTGAGCAAAATGTACCTAAAAACACGTGCTTCCCTATTTCTTGATAATTCTGTAAAGAATGGAAGTATTTTTGAGTTTTCAATAGTAATACTATTAAGTATTTCATTGGCTGTACAGGTTTTTCCAAAACCTGCAGGTGCTTCTATAATGATGAATAAAGCACCTTTTGTACTTGTAAAAAGGTCTTTAATCTTTGATATTATACTATTTTCTTTTGAAGAATATGATTTGGCTTCTGTAATATCACCCATTTTGTCTTGCAAGAGGAAGTCAAAATCGCTATTAATATATTTATATTCACTTCCCTTTGGTAGATTTGATATTTGTTTTTTGACAAAGTTTTTATACCTATTCTTTAGTTCGTTACCTAATGGAGTTTTGATAAAGAACCCTTCAAATAAATACTCTTCGACTTCCTCTATGTTTTTGACAACTTTTATTTCAGTAGCATATCCTAATTCAGAAAATTCATTTTTGAACTTGGAAACATCAGTTTTCTCGTCAAAAGATATTATCTCTGCAGCGTGGTACATTCCATACTGCAATGTGTAAATTCTAACATCTTGAGTTGAATTCTTAGCTGTTTTATAGTTGTATGATTCAAATAATTTGTCAATTTCGTTAAGTCTATCAGTCATAAATTTATATTTTGATTTTTTTGCAGTCTTGTTGATATGTTAAGTCTTACTTTATAAAGACCACCAACTGACAAAAATACGAAGTTCCAACAAATTACAAAATATTTCATATAATTATTTTTTAAATATGTTATTTTTAAGGGATATCTGATACTTATTTATAATTTCAACCTCGTTTTCTACCAAAATATTTCAACAACGCTGTATATTTGTCGAAGTTTCGATAAATAAAATTTTAATCAAATGAAATCATCCATGAGGCGAGTGATATTGATTGTGTTGGATAGCGTGGGTATCGGATATCTGCCTGATGCACATCAATACGGAGATGAAGGCAGCAATACTTTGGGTCATATCGCTGAAAACTATCCAGGTTTTCATATACCCAATTTGGTGCGTTTGGGATTGGGCAATATAGACATGTCCAATGCGCTTGATAAGTCTGATGCACCGATAGCTGTATATGGTAAGGCAGACGAAATGTCTTCGGGTAAAGACACGACGACTGGACACTGGGAGATCGCTGGCTCCGTACTTGAAAAGCCTTTTCCTGTATTTTACGACGGGTTTCCAACGTCTTTTATCGAGGCTTTTGAACAGGCTATTGGGACAAAAACCATAGGCAATTATGCTGCTTCTGGTACGGTCATCATTGAAGAACTTGGTGATGAACATGTGAAAACCGGGTATCCTATCGTCTATACTTCGGCTGATAGTGTCTTTCAGATAGCCATGCACGAGGACGTCATTCCCATAGAAAGGCAATATGAAATCTGTGCAATCGCCCGTGACATGTTGCGAGGAGATATGGAAGTGGGTAGGGTTATAGCACGGCCATTTGTCGGAACATCAGGAAATTATACCCGAACTTCACGCCGAAAAGATTTCGCAACTTTGCCTCCTGACAATGTGCTAACTGCCATTCTTGATGCAGGAAAAGAAGTGTATGCCATCGGCAAAATCAATGATATATTCGCTGGAAAAAGTATCAGTAGATACGTCAAAACAGCCGATAATACAGAGGGCATCATCAAGACGATTGAAGCAATAAAAGAAGATAGTACGGGTTTAGTATTTACCAATTTGGTGGACTTTGATATGATGTACGGCCATAGACGAGATGTATCGGGATATGCACAATGCTTAGAGGCATTCGATAGCTACATACCGGAGTTGTTGCAAACATTAAAAGACGACGATTTACTTATCATCACTGCCGATCATGGTAATGACCCAACATGGACTGGTAGCGACCATACACGAGAGTATATTCCTATTTTGATATACAATAAGCATTTAAAACCCGGAAATTTTGAGGTTAAAAATAGCTTTACTTGTATCGCTGCGACGATAGCGCACGTTTTAGGCATAGATTTTGAAACAATATCTGATAGTTGTCTGTACGAATTGGTTAGTAGGCAGTAGTATAATGTTTGTATTAAATAAGAAAACAAAGTCAGATTGGTAGAGTTAATCAAGAAAAAGCGGAATGGTCAGGAATTGACAGAAGAGGAAATAAGAACTATCGTCAATGGATTTGTCAGTGGGGATATACCAGATTATCAGGTTTCTTCATGGCTTATGGCTGTATTTTTCAAAGGGTTGAATGATAAGGAAACGGCTGTATTGACGGATGCGATAATGCGTTCAGGCGACTTAATAGACCTTTCCGAAATCGAAGGCATCAAAGTAGATAAACACAGCACAGGTGGAGTAGGAGATAAGACAACGCTCGTGCTTGCGCCATTGGTTGCTGCTGCTGGAGTGTATGTGCCTAAGATGTCCGGGCGAGGTCTCGGTCACACAGGCGGCACGTTAGATAAATTGGATGCCATTCCGGGATTTACCACGGATATGACTACGGATGTGTTTATTGATTTGGTCAAAAAGCATCATCTTGCTATCTGTAGCCAGAATGAAAAATTAGTACCTGCCGATAAGAAACTTTATGCTTTGAGAGATGTAACAGGAACGGTTGATAATATTTCCCTGATAGCATCAAGCGTGATGAGTAAGAAGCTGGCTTGTGGAGCTAATGCCATTCTGATAGACCTTAAAGTCGGCGACGGTGCTTTTATCAAGACGATTGAGGATGCAGAAAAACTGGCTGGCATCATGATTAATACTGCCAAGCAGATGAACAGAAAATTAATTGCAGTCATCAGCGGTATGGAAGAACCATTAGGTTTTAATATCGGCAATGCTTTGGAAGTTCGTGAAGCGATAGATACTTTGCGAGGTCACGGGCCGGAAGATTTAACGGAATTGTGTCTCAGTCTCGGTAGTTATATGCTACTAATGGCAGAAAAAGTGGATACATTTGAAGCAGGAAAAGTCCTGTTGAAGCAACTTATAGATAATGGTAAGGCTTTTGAAAAATTTGTAGAACTCGTTGATGCTCAAGGTGGAGATATCGAGTATGTAATGGATGCTCAAAAACTTTCATTGTCCACGTATAGTCACGAATATAAAGCCATGTCAAGTGGATATATCCATCATCTTGGTGCAATGGATATCGGTCTTGCATCGGTACGATTGGGTGCTGGTCGGGAGACAAAAGATAGTATTTTAGATTTGGGCGCCGGGATCATCTTAAAAAAGAAAATGGGATCACTGGTACAAGTCGGAGAAACACTTGCTGTGCTGTATGCCAATGATACAACTCTTTTTACTAAAGCAGAACATTATTTGGATGAAGCATTCGTCATAAAATCTACCAAACCAGAACCTTATCCGTTAATTTATAAAGTGATTCATTAATCCAATTATTAGAAAATAATCATCAATATGGCTAAAAATAAATCTGTCGAAGCATTGTCAAATACTCAATCAGCTCATCATGAAAGAAATCATGGAGTTCCTTTTGATGCATCGTGGTTTGAACATATAAAAATCAATAAAAGCGCCGTAGAGCGTCGTGCTGCAACGATAGGTACACGCCGTTCAGTCAAAAAAGAATATCAGGCTGCCTGGTTATTGAAAGCCATATCATGTATAGACCTGACCACACTTGCCGGTGATGATACAAAAGGCAATGTAGTACGATTGTGCGCCAAAGCAAGAAGACCCGTCAGAAAGGATATTCTTGAGGCTTTGGGCGTGGAGCAATTACATCTGACAACAGGAGCGGTGTG
Source organism: uncultured Aureispira sp. (assembly GCA_964399855.1). GTDB lineage: Bacteria > Bacteroidota > Bacteroidia > Chitinophagales > Saprospiraceae > OLB9. The sequence continues at coordinate 9,336 of CAYNSF010000019.1, forward strand.
TGTTTATCACAATCTGATACCTTATGCTGTAGAAGCATTGGAGGGAAGCGGAATACCTATCGCTGCGGTGTCAACTGGCTTTCCGGCAGGGCAAATTACATTGGAACAAAAACTAAAAGAAATCGAGGCTTCAGTTGCGGCAGGAGCTAAAGAGATAGACATCGTCATCAGCAGAGCACATGTATTGAATGCGGATTGGAAGGCGCTATATGATGAGATAGCAGCATGTCGGAAAGTCTGTGGTGATGCGCACATGAAGACCATTTTAGCCACAGGAGAGATCCCAACGCTGACCAAAATAGCCAAAGCGAGTATGGTGGCGATGATGGCAGGTTCGGATTTTATCAAGACCAGTACAGGTAAAGAAAGTGTCAATGCAACGTTGCCGGTGACTTTGGTGATGGTACGAATGATCAGAGCATATCACGAAAAGACAGGTATAAAAGTAGGGTATAAACCTGCTGGCGGCATTTCTAAGGCTAAAGATGCGCTCAATTACCTGATTTTGATGAAAGAAGAATTAGGTAATGAATGGTTGGAGCCGGATTTATTCCGATTTGGAGCAAGTAGTCTTTTGGGTGATATCGAAAGACAGTTGGAGCATTTCGTGACAGGAAGGTATTCAGCCGATTATAGACATCCGACAGCTTAACCCTTTCGGGAAATGGAAAATTCTAAGAATAAAAAATAGAGCATTAAAACAAAGCAATTCATGACAGTTTTGGAAATATTTAAGACAATGGAATACGGAACAGCACCGGAAAGTAATAAAGAAAGTGTAGCCTTTTTGGATGCACATAAACGAAAATTTTCATTGTATATCAATGGTCAATGGGCAAAACCGAATTCCGGTCAATATTTTGATACAATCAACCCTGCAACTAAAGAACATCTCGCTCAGATAGCCGAAGCCAACGATAAAGACGTGGATAAAGCCGTAAAATCCGCTAAATCCGCTTTGAAAGACTGGGCTGCGCTCGGTGGTCATGGACGTGCAAGATACCTTTATGCATTGGCAAGACAAATACAGAAACATGCACGTTTATTTGCCGTGCTTGAGTCTATGGACAATGGAAAACCGATACGAGAGACAAGAGATATTGATATTCCATTAGTTGCAAGACATTTTTATCATCACGCCGGCTGGGCACAACTCATGGATGATGAAATGCCAGAATATCAAGCGTTGGGTGTAGTAGGACAGATCATCCCTTGGAATTTCCCACTTTTGATGCTATCATGGAAAATAGCACCCGCATTGGCTATGGGCAATACAGTCGTCCTGAAACCTGCCGAATTTACTTCTTTGACAGCGTTGCTATTCGCAGAAATCTGTCATCAAATCGGCTTGCCAGCAGGTGTAGTCAATATCGTTACTGGTCACGGACAGGCAGGCGCTAATCTTGTCGAACATCCCGATGTGGCGAAAATTGCTTTTACGGGCTCAACAGAAGTAGGTAAAATCATAAGAAAAGCAACAGCCGGTACTGGTAAGAAAATATCGCTTGAATTGGGCGGAAAGTCGCCATTTATTGTGTTTGATGATGCAGATTTGGATAGTGTAGTTGAAGGTCTCGTGGATGCTATATGGTTCAATCAGGGTCAGGTATGCTGTGCAGGATCAAGACTATTGGTACAGGAGAGTGTCGCTGAGCAATTATACACAAAGATTCGCGCTCGCATGGAAACCCTTCGTGTCGGCAATTCGTTGGATAAATGTGTGGATATAGGTGCTATCGTAGCGCCCATACAATTGAAAACAATCGAAGACCTCGTACAAAAAGGCAAAGATGAAGGCAATATTTGTTGGCAACCAAACTGGACTTGTCCCAAAGAAGGCTATTTCTATCCGCCAACGTTATTTACCAATGTTTCGCCGTCATCGGTCATCGCTCAGGAAGAGATTTTTGGACCGGTATTAGTGGCAATGACATTTCGCTCGCATGGAGAAGCTGTAAAATTGGCGAATAACACACGTTACGGGCTAGCAGCGAGTATCTGGACTGAAGATATTAACTTGGCATTGGATATAGCGCCAAAGATAAAAGCAGGAACTGTTTGGGTCAATTGCTCCAACGTATTTGATGCAGCATCCGGATTTGGTGGCTATCGCGAATCAGGTTTTGGCAGAGAAGGTGGAAAAGAGGGACTATATGAATACGTAAAGCTAAAAGTGGAAGCCAACTTTAAAACTGAACCTATAAAAATAAAGACTTATGAACCAAAGTCTAAAAAGCAAGGTGGCTTGTTGCCGGAAATAGATAGAACACCCAAGCTTTATATTGGAGGAAAGCAGGTCCGACCGGACGGTGGCAATAGTTTGCCTATATCTGACAATTATAGCAATCATATTGGTGAAGTTCCTATGGGCAATCGTAAAGACATTCGAAATGCAGTTGAAGCCGCTCATGCAAGTACATCTTGGGCAAGTATGACGGGTCATGGTCGTGCGCAGGTCCTGTATTTTATCGCAGAAAACCTGACAATCAGAGCGCAGGAATTTGCTAATAGAATAGTTGAAACCACCAATGTTAGTCAGACTGATGCGTTTAAAGAAGTGGAAAGCGCTGTGGAGCGCATCTATTATTATGCTGCATGGGCGGATAAATATGACGGCCAAGTACATCATACTACACAACGCAATGTTACTTTAGCTATGCCCGAAAGGGTAGGTGTCATGGGTATCGTTTGTCCGGACGATATGTCGCTGCTGGGATTGATATCAACAGTGATACCGGCAATAGCTATGGGAAATAACGTCATTGCCATTCCGTCTGAAAAACACCCATTAATAGCCACTGATCTCTATCAAATCCTCGAAACTTCGGATGTTCCAGCCGGTACTGTAAATATAATCACTGGTGTAAAAGAAGAGTTGACCGATGTACTTGCAAAACATGATAATATCGACGGTTTGTGGTATTTTGGTAGCAATGAAGGCAGTAAACATGTAGAATTACAATCAATTGGCAATCTAAAACGTACGTGGGTCAACTACGGAAAATACCGGGATTGGTATGATAATGTTCAGGGTCAGGGAGCAGTCTTTCTACGTCATGCTACGGAGATTAAGAATATCTGGATTCCGTATGGAGTGTAGAGACAATTGTTGATTTGTTGAGTTGTTAGATTTGTGGAGTTGGTTAGAATTGTTTATAAGTTTAAGGGTTTTAAAGGTTTAATTTTAATTGTTGATTTGTTGAGTTGTTAGATTTGTTGAGTTGGTTAGAATTGTTTATAAGTTTAAGGGTTTAAAGGTTTAGGTTGCGCATAAGGTATTTGGACATTATAAACCTAACAAGCTAATACGCCAACAACCTAACTTCTATAATCAAAAATCGTCAATCGCAATTTTCATTAACAATTAACCATTAAAAATCAATCCTTATATTTATACTTGCCTTTATATTGTTTCTCTCCGGCACGTACTTTCATGGGTAGATGATTTTCGACAGGAGGTATCGGACAGTTGTATCCGTCGCTGAAAGCACACCATGGGTTGTAACAGCGGTTGAAGTCAATTGTCACCTTATTATTAACGATATCTGTGGTTCGTAAATCAATATATCTTCCGCCACCATACGTTTCTTCATCATTGGTTTCATCCTTGAAAGGTAGAAAAAGGTGATCAGCATATATAGGATTGACAGGTTGTGACACGTTTTGATAAACTTGTAGTTGTATATCTTCATCGTTGCGTTTACAATTCAATACACTGTGAACCTTATATGTCCTGGTAATACCACTGTAAAGCGGCATTTCAAATGGCTTAGCATCGAAAACGGGTGTACATGTACATTGTAATTTCCACGTGGTATCTTCATCATAAAAGTCGAGATAGGATAGGTCATCTTTGGTTAATGGCGAACGATCATTTTTGATAAACGATGCCTTATAATCTTTACGCCAATTTTCAAGACTTATGTTTTGCTGTTTGATATTTTTGCTTGTACTGCATGAAATCAAAAGTATCATAGAAATTAAAAGTAGGGTTCTGCTGTATCGCATTGCAGAATGGTTGGAATTTAGTCGATTATTTGCCATTGATAAAAAGAAGTTTTCCGTTATGATATACAAGGCGTTGAATATTGGTTATGTTTATATCAGAAAAATCTGCTATCTCAATCCAACCAGCATCCTTGTCAGGATGAAATGCCAATATTTTACCAGCTAATGCCGAAATAAAGGTACCATCAGGAAGCATAGTAAAATCTTCTTTGCCAGTGTGCATTTTGATGATAGCTTGTGTGGTGTAATCATTTGGATTATATGATTTCAACAGCCACAGATCGGATAAGATTTTCTCGACAAAATAGAGTTTACCTTTTTGATCTGCTTTTAAGCAACGGCCTGGATTTGTGGCAATCGTCTGTATCTTTTCAGTGGTAACATTTCCGATGACTAATTGATGTGTGTCACCAACCAGAAACATGGCTACATTTGTAGGGTCAAGCCAACAGAAGTATCCAACATTTTTAAGCGCAGGAAAAAGTCGTTTTCCTGCATGTGTACGAGACAATGGATATATCCATAAGCTTTGATCTTTTCCGTCAGGCTCAATTCTTACCGTACAAAAATTGTCACTATTTGGAATCGGCGTGGGGGAGAATTCACTGATGCCAGGTGTTTTTGTAACTTTGTAAAATTCCTTTTTGTCAACATTTAGCGCAAAGATGTCTGTAAAAGTAGTGTCACTATAGTCTGATGTAATGTAAATCCAATCGTCATCAAAGAATTGAGCTTGATTGTTATAACCATCCGGATTAAAGCCACTCAAATACTGTATATTGCTTAATGTTAACTTGTTATTTAGCTTGCTCAAAGTTGTGAGATAGATATCCGTAGCAGGAAGTTGAGCCTTGAGCGGTAAGAACCCAATCAAACAGAGTAGTAAAGCAAAAATCCTGATCATATCTACATGATTTAATCTTTCATGGCAAAAGTAATTGATTTTATTGGATTTTTGGTAAAATAAGGTGGAAAATATTTAGGTGGGTAAACCGTATTTGTACGATAAACTTAGTATTCTTCGTTTTGTTCATATTTTATTTTGTTGTACTGATAACCACTTTTAACCCTTAACTAAACGACATTGAATTACGAGTTATTAATTAAATTCGAAATTTATCAAACCATCAACAGACAACCATCAACCATAAACTGACAACCAATTAAAAACCTCCGAGATCAATATAATATTCAGTAGGCGTAATATATTTGAAATCGCACTTCACTGATGATCCATACGAAAAGACAGTATATTCACTCAATACTACATATTTACCAGGAAGATCCGTTGGAAATCGAATTGGTAACTTAGCATCTATATTCAGATCGTTGAAAAGAGCTAATGATTCGAAATCTGCCTTTGTTATTCCTATATAAAACGTCGATTGGTCATTGGATTTGGTGTAGTTGACCTTGTATTCTTTTCCTGTGATTATAGGAATTCCCATGCTGGCATCTCCGTATTTTCGGGTTTTGCCGGTATTCATCCAATACTTCGGTAGTTCTGTGTGTTTATTAAGGATTAGTTGGTGTTTTATCAGTTTTGGTTTGCTGTTGATATTTTCTGCGTTTTGGTACGCTTGCAAAACTTCACCGTTGGGCTTCACGATAAACCATAAACTCATTTCGTCAGCATCACGAAATCCCGCATCGTCTGGTGTGATCAACCAGTAATTGGTTTTGGGTTCTCGATATATGGCCATTTCGCTTTTGTCTCCATTGATGTTCGAATATGTCCAAACCCATACTTCAGTAAAATTGTATTGTTGTGATGATTTGGGTTTTGCTTGTGCAAAAAATATCGTTGGAATTGTAAGGCATAATATAGATACAAACAGGACTAACTTTTTCATTGAAATTAGATTACAGATATGATAATTGAGTATTTATTGCCTGATAAATTCGACTCGTCTGTTTTGTGCTTTCTCAGCAGGTGAGGAATTACTGTTTAACGGGACACTTTCGCCTTTCCCGTCGGTAGTTAGCCTATCTTCGTCAATGCCAAATTCATGAACTAAAGCTCTTTTGACCGCAGCCGCACGTTTTTGAGAAAGTAAGAGATTGGCTTCATCTGTTCCGTCACTATCTGTATGACCTACGATTAGAATATTTTCTTCTATGGCTTGAATACCCACTGCTATTTGTTTGAGAACTGAATATGAATTAGGTCTTATGACATCAGCATTCACATCGAAATATATATTTTGCGTAACAAACATTTTCTTCGTCTCCAATTCTAATTTTGGGTTCGCATTACCAGTTGCTAATCTGAAATTGGTCATGTAAACCCTGTTTTCTGCAACAAAATAGTTTTGAAGATGAAACGTCAAATAGTAAGTATTATCGCTCATTAATAAGTCAATATCATCCATGACTTGTTCTTTGTTAACCCATAAAGACATTTTATTGTGGATACAACTCAGGCTGATACGTGCATAATGATGCGCTAATTCCGGTTGCCAACTATAAAAGTGAAACTCATTAAGTGGATTTACTTCATGACCATTGACCATTTTGGTGTAGCCACCCAAACCTGTTTTGGGAGTCTGTGAAACGGGACTAAAATGTATAAGGCCACTATTGTCTAAATAAGGGTCGGCTAACCTGTCAGACTGGGATTGACAGATGAACCGGATGTCTAATGTACCTGTATTAGAATCAGGTGTATAAATATCAAACTCCAACGTGAAATTTTTTGGTAGTGTTTTCAATCCTAATGGATAAAATTGTCCGCTTTTCACTTCCAGCCAGTTAATGTTTTCATATTGTACAATGTTCAAATCATCCGTGTCATAAGCATTCCAGCGTTTTTTTGACTTGTCCGCAAAATCTTCATAAAATAAGATGGAATCGCCAGCTACGAAATTGAAACTTTTATAAGCTGTATAGTCAGTATTACCTTGATCGTCAGTAACTGTTATAGGTGGATCATATTCGGGTATATCGTTATTTACGGCTCCATTAGTCGTTTTGGTTGCCGATGATGACGATGGATTTTCAGCCGTTTTATCTTTCATTTTAAAAACATTGTTAATGCCTTGTTCGATTTTGTCCAAACTTTTGTCAATGGTTTCATCAATTTTTCTGTTAGTTCTGTCTTCAGTTTTGCGCTTGGCAGTATTTTTTGGATCGTTTATTTGTGCGATAGCAGAAAACCCGAAAATTAAAGATAACCCTGTCAATAGAATTCTAAATTTCTTCATTTTTTTAATGTATTGGTGCAAATTTATGAAAAAAAAAGCAATTTTTTAAGTTAATAGCTGTGCTATTTGCGGAAATAAGCTAAAGTATCACGAAAAATCATCACTATTTGATCAAAATCAAATAGTTCCAATTCATTTAAACACAAAAAGAGCTATTCCTTAATCAAAGGAATAGCCCGGTTTTTTAAGATTGAGTTTTGAGTTTGTTTTTATTGAACAGGAGTGATCAAACTTCCTCCCGATCCTCCGCTTACTAAAATTGCGGTAATAATACAAAGTACAAATAATGATGCGCCAAGTCCCCAAGTTACTTTCTCAACGAAATCTGTAGATTTTGCAGCTCCAAACATTTGGTTTGCTGCTGATCCGCCAAAATTGGAGTCGATACCTCCGCCTTTTGGATTTTGAATTAAAACTATAGCCATGAGTAGCACACAGTTGATTGCGATCAATATGGTTAACAGTGTTGTCATTATAATGATTTTATAAGATTATCTATTTTCGCCGCAAAGTAACGACTTTTTTCTGGATATTTATGCATTAATTGCTCATACATTTTTTTTGCATCATCTAAATGTCCTTGATTTTCTAACATTTTAGCCAAAGATTCAGATATGATTTCGTCTGATTTAGTGACAGATTTCCTCGCACTTGCTTCCAATTTTCGCTTTTCTGCTTTTTTGGCTTCTTTTTTAAGTTGTTTTTCGATATCATCTTGCTTAAACGACAATAGCCAAAGCGCATATTCCGACAAACCACTATATTCATTAAGTCTGAATTTATGCTTTTTACTTTTTCCGCTTTTCCTATTGATCGTTGAAACCAACCCATTTGATGATGAATCTATCGTCTTTTGAAGATTTTCCCGCTCAACAATTGGAGTATCATTTGCAAGTTTTGTATCTGTTTTTGTTTCCTGCTGGGATACTATAATATCTTCAATATCTTCATTTTGCGACTGCTCAGCTTCTACATGCACGTGCGTGTCAGATAAAACGACATCGTCGGTTGCAGTGTTTGGTTCTGATGTAATTTTTATTAATTGTTCGACTTCTCCAGTTTTGGGAAGTATTTCTTCCTGAAATACAGGAATGGAAACGATATGATTTATCGTTCCGTTTCTGGGAGCTTGCACCACAGGTACTTGTTGTATTCTGTCTTGAATGGTATCTTCCAACAACAGTCTATCCGTGCATAAAAGTGCAGCATCATGCAGGTTAAGTCCTTGCATTTTCTTAGTCAAAAGAAGTCTATACAGTCCAGAAGCGGGCGTTTCGGCGATGAGGTTTTCGATTTCCGTAACGCTGATACTATCCAAAGCCTGCTGGTCAGTAAAATATTTTGAAAAGCTTGATTTTATCATTCCGCAAAAGTAATACTTTTTGGATGAATCTTTAAAAATAGCCGTTAGTTTATCCCATATTTATTTTTGAATAATGTGTATATTAGTCTATTTTAAAATAGATTTATAATCAACAATTATGACGATCATTCAATCTACCGAACCATAACGGTCAATCTCGATACACACACAAGTTCCTCTTGCTCATTATAAATCTCCGTATTCCAAACGTGAATCGTACCACCCAATCGTATAGGTCGCGTGATACTATGTACAAACCCACTTCTGGCTGATTTTAGGTGGTTCGCATTGATTTCGATACCTACGATTGCCTTATTGATGTCACCTACGACCAACCAACTTGCAACACTGCCCATAGACTCCGAAAGTACGGCTGATGCGCCACCATGTAGTAATCCCATAGGTTGTTTTGTACGTTGATCAACGGGCATTTTCGCTTTGATGTAGTCTTCGCCAACCTCTGTCACTTCGATATCCAGATGGGCAACCATAGTATTGTTATTGATTGAGTTGATGAATGCTATATCGGGTAAGGTTTTCCAAATCATTGCGATTGTTTTTGACTTTTAAAATTCATTGAAATATTTACGGGCATTTCGATTCCAATTGGGACCAATCGTGGTGGCATCGACGGTATTGCCTTCTCGCTCCATAGGTACGGATTTGTACAATTCCACTTCCCAAGCTGCATTGGCTCGTTCGCCGATACATGTAGAATGTAACAGTCGCATATCGTTGTGTGCTAAACTCGGATTGTAAAATAAAAATCGCACGTTCGTTTGGGAGGTTACAGGTAAATTGTTGTAAAACCAGATTTCATAAGGTGGTGCATCAAGTTCGTCATCAATGGTCAGTACATTGGTCGGTTTACCGTATTTTAAGAAGATATAGCCTCGATCTGTCTGAAAACCATAACCTACATTGGAGTAAAACATTTTATCCACGGCACGAGCTACTTCCATATACATATTGAAAGCTTTCTCGGGATTGACTGGCGAACGACCTTTCCAAAGTTGGAAAATGAATTGTCGCTGGCTACGGATTTTATTCGACCGGATCAAAGATTGTAGCGTACTCATCTGGTTTTGATCAGTAATCGGAACATGGGCTTTTAGGACAAAATCCATGTCGTCAGGCTTTATTCTCGTTACAAAAGCATTTTCAGGTGTTTCGTTATATTGCTCTAACAATGCTATATCAGCCTTTGGATTTGAAATGTATAGATCGCTACTTTGCTCTGCCAACATGTTTTTTTGTTTGTCAATGATAGATACATGAAGGTAATAAGCACCCGATTGGATCACATGAACAGGTATTGAAAAAAGTACGGGTTCTGCTTCCAAACCTTGCAGTTTTTTGACACGTGTTACTAATGTTTTGTGATTGGATGTGGTTCTGTCGCCGTCAATGATAGCGCATTGTAAGTAAATATCTTGCTCGGGTTTGGTCTGATGATAGCTCTCCACGTAAACGTGTATCTGATTATATAAAGTGTCGGCATAGTGATACGCCAAAGGCTCCATAAATAGGCCATTTTTTACAAGTGGCGATTCGCTGCTATCTGGTCGAACCGCTGCCAAAGGCACAATATCTGAGATGGAGTTGATTTCCTGTTGTCCCGATATGCGAAGCCGCTGCTCCATTTCCAAATGATTGCCTTTTTTAAAATTATCCTTTCCTTCGACACGAATGGTATAATTACCCGGAGCAAGTGCATATCTTTTTAGTTGCAACAAATCGGATATGCTATCCTGTGTCGTGAGCGATAGTTCCAATTTATCAAACGTCACGATATTCGAATCTTTATCCATGATATACATGAGGATTTCTACCGATGCTTGCTTGTCTTTCCATTCGACACTATGACCGTCCACTCGAAGATACACCTCCGTATAAGGCTGAGCACCATAAAATTGATATGTTCTGATATCCATTTGCAAAGCATAAGCTTGTAAGCTAAATATCAACCCAATACATATTGTAAAAATTATAGTTATATACTTTTTGAATATCGTCATAATCACGAACTTATTTACGCTTAGTTAAAAAATATTCCATGTAATAAAAACTGATTCTTCCCTCCAAATACAAACTGTCATTTTGGAGTTTTCCTATATTTAATTCAAATGGAATGCTGTTTTCGATTATGAGTTTTCGCTCTGTAACATCGTAGGATTGTGGTTGGTCATTTTCAAATAGATTAGATTCTACAGTGTTGTTTTTGTGAAAAATAAAGTAACCATCTTTCATAAACCCGTTGGGTTTGCCATTCATTTGAGAAGCATAAACATCCCAAGTACCATGTAGCTGCTCAGTATAAAGCTGATCTTGATTTTTACACGCTGTGATATGCATTACAATAATGAAAAAAAGAAGATTTTTATATTTCATTTGATGAATTAATGTGCCTATTTAAATGTCTGTTTGTAATATAAACAACAAAGTTAATAAAAAGTATGATAATGTATCTTTATCTGTATTTGAATATCGTATTGAATTTTCAAATTATAAAAGTAAGAATCAGGAAATAGCCCTAATTCTAATTGTAAATTATCCATTATCAATTAGCAATTAGAAATTAGCAATTAGCAATTAATTGTCCATTGTTCACTGTCCATTCTCCATTCTCCATTATCAATTAGCAATTCGCAATTAGAAATTAGCAATTAATTGTCCACTGTCCATTCTCCATTCTCCATTGTCCATTGTTCACTGTTCACTGTCCATTCTCAATTAGCAATTAGCAATTAATTGTCCACTGTCCACTGTCAATTCTCCATTCTCCATTCTCCATTCTCCATTCTCCATTATCCATTCTCCATTATCAATTATCAATTATCAATTAGCAATTAGAAATTAGCAATTAATTGTCCTCTGTCCTCTGTCAATTGTCCTCTGTCCTCTGTCCTCTGTCAATTCTCCATTCTCCATTCTCAATTCTCAATTTACCAAGATAATCATCTATATATTTCTGTTTTTCTTTCGTTTTGTACTGCATGATAAATCTCGGATGTTCCAATGGGATGATATCGTCAAAAATATCCTGTTTTTCATTCATTTTGGACAGGTATGCATAGTTTTTACCTGAACCAAGACAATAGCATACTCGTCCGCCACCACATATCTGGAGCTGCAATTTTATATTTTCGATGATGAAGTCCTCTACGGCATCTGTAAGTGCTTTTGAGTCGTAATAATTGTAATTGACCGCACGATTGCCGTCCGTTTTTAGAAAACCTAATGGAAAAACGGAATTGATATAAAACTGCTTGTAAAACGCTTCAGCGCCGCCAAAAGCATCTATCATCTCATAAATGAATACCGACGACGGTTCGTGTGTTGCAAACTGTGTGAAAGGAATACCACATTTTTCGTTGAGTCGCTTGGTGTCTGTAAATGGTATGCCCGTACTACCGGCACCCAATCTGCCTGGATTTATTCCCAAAATCAGTTTTCTCGGATTGGTATCGTCGTAATATTTCGTGTAAAATGCCTTGCAAAGGTCTAATATCTCTTTGGAGTCACTGTAAGGAGTCATGATTTTGATCCCGTCGGGCAATGAACCCGTAAAACTGACTTCTGACAAAAACTTGATGATGCGTTCGGATACTTTCACTGTGGCAAAGTTTAGAGTGGTTTAATGCTGAAAGACATAAGGAACTTGTCCATTTCTTGATTCATAGCCCAAATAGCCGGACAATAAGCCTGAAGTGAATAAAAACGATTGCCAATGATCATCATACGACATTTTACTGAAACCTTGCCTTCGTTGTAGGTGGCTCTGTAAATGATGCCCGGATGACTGAGATAATCGGAAGTGCCGTCGTAAACGAGTTCAGCTTTCAGGTCTTCGATGTGTGCCTGCATACTTTCATTAAGCAATTCACGTAAGAAATCTATCGAATCACGCTGTATCACATCTTGAGGATAATCCACATAACTCAGCAAAAACAAATGATTGTAATCGCCTTCTTTCCCTTTACACAGCCAAGTGACAGGATGCATTGTACCTACATCAGTCAGTACTTTTTTTTCTCCTGATTGCATCTCATAAGGCACATGAACAGCAAAGGTTTCTCCTTTAGGTGTGAACCATTTCCATGCGTCTTTGTCCTGGCTTTGGGCGGAGTGAACAAGAAGAAATGCAGAAAAAAAGAAGAAAATTTGTTTATACATTTGATTGAATTGCGATTAATCATGAGGGATAGAAATCATCTATCAGGGTTAAAAATAACGATTATTGAATGCCAAATGTTGCTTCCGGATTAAAATATTTATGCGCTGATGTTTTTGTTAAGATGTTGATTTGGTTGTCGGCTTGAAATAGGTTTAAATGTTTAAGGGTGTAAAGGTTTAATTTAAACTGTTGATTTGTGGAGTTGTTTACCCTGTTGGATGTTTACTATCCCACAGGGTGAATTTGTGGAGTTGTTATATTGGTTTAATGGTTTAAATGTGTAAGGGCTATTTGGTAGATAGTTGATGGATTGAATATTTAATTTTTTTCAATTAGAAATACCCATTTTGGGATTCCTCGTTGCAATCGGAAAGACTGTGTTTCGTTTTTTAAGGGAGCGGATAAGTGGCGGATTTTCCGCCACTTATCCGCTCCATCCCTTTATGACTGTGCCGTCTTTTCGAACGAAGTGAGAAATCTTTTTTGGTGTCAATATGGTTTGATTTAAACTGTTGATTTGTGGAGTTGTTTACCCTGTTGGGTGTTTATTATCCCACAGGGTGAATTTGTGGAGTTGTTATATTGATTTTTGTGGTTTAAAGGTTTACCCTGTTGGATTTTTACTATTCCCACAGGGTGAATGGGTGTAAGGTTTAGGGCGCTTTGTTGCTCTAGGTGGTTAGTAATTATAAACCTAACATGCTAATACGCTAACAACCTAACTACCATATTCGTAATTCGTAATTCGTAAATCGTAATTTTCAATTTTCAACTTTCAATTAAAACAATTATCAATTAACCATTATTTTCATACTTTTGCAATCTCATTCATCTTAAAAAAATCCGGTCATGTCCGTAGCAAAAAGAGAAATAAAAAGAATTACCACACACGTTCTTCAAGCAATGAAAGAACAAGGCGAAAGGATATCCATGTTGACAGCTTATGATTTTAGTATGGCAAAGATATTGGATGCTGCTGGTATTGATATTTTGCTTGTAGGCGATTCTGCTTCCAATGTTATGGCAGGTCACGAGACAACATTGCCGATTACGCTTGATCAGATGATTTATCATGCGCAGTCAGTCGTGAGAGGTGTTGAAAGAGCTTTTGTAGTTGTTGATTTACCTTTTGGCTCCTATCAGGGTAACAGCACCAAAGCGTTAAATTCCGCTATCGCTATCATGAAAGAATCAGGTGCACATGCTGTGAAACTTGAGGGTGGTGCCGAAATTGAAGAATCCATCCGCCGCATATTGTCTGCCGGTGTTCCGGTCATGGGGCACTTAGGACTGACACCACAGAGTATCTATAAATTTGGTACGTACAGTGTGCGCGCCAAAGAAGAAGCCGAAGCACAAAAATTGCTCGATGACGCAAAGTTGCTGACAGAATTAGGTTGCTTCGCTATTGTTTTGGAGAAGATCCCTGCGGCATTAGGAAAAAAAGTGGCTGAGTCTGTACCTGTTCCGATTATCGGTATCGGAGCCGGTGGAGATACTGACGGACAAGTGTTGGTAGTACATGATGTATTGGGTATAACCAAAGACTTTAACCCAAGATTTTTGCGTAGGTATCTCAATCTGTATGAAACCATAAAAGATGCCGTAGAACAATATATCAGTGATGTAAAATCAGGTGACTTCCCTTCTAAGGAGGAGCAGTATTAATCTTGTTTAACACAAATCATCTATGTCAAAATTTATTAAAATTGGACTTTTAGCTGTGCTTTTGCTTGGAGCAATGGCCGTTTTTACATTTATTTATTATTTCAAAAGTAACAATATCCATGGCGACACTGCCAAAACGATATATATTCATTCGGATGCTGATTTTGAAGATGTGCTTCATATATTGCAGGATAGCAGTGTATTGAATAACGTTGCTACCTTTAATACCGTTGCAGGACTGATGAAATATCCTGAACTCATTAAGCCAGGAAAGTATGTCCTGAATCCCGGTATGAATAACCGTGAGATACTCACTAAATTGCGGTCAGGCGATCAGGATCCACAAAAAATCACGATAAATAATATCCGTATGATTAGCGATCTCGCAGGAAAAGCGGCTAAATATATTGAAGCTGACTCTATGACGGTGTTGAATTATCTCAAAGACCCGGAAACTGTGGGTTCTTATAGCTTCAACCAGGATGATTTCCTGACGATGTTTATTCCGAATACGTACGAAATGTTCTGGACGACGACACCGGAAGCCTTTGTAAAGCGTATGAAAAAGGAGTATGACGCATTCTGGACAGCCAGCAGAAAGTCCAAAATCGCCGAAAATAATCTCACTCCAACGGAAGCATATATAGTAGCGTCGATAGTAGAAAAAGAGAGCAACTATGTACCGGAAAAACCGACTATCGCAGGTGTTTACATCAATCGCCTCAAATCCGGAGAACGACTACAGGCAGACCCAACGGTTGTATATGCATTGGGCGATTTTACGCTGCAAAGGGTACTTTATAAACACCTGACGACAGACTCTCCTTACAATACCTATATGAACGCAGGCTTGCCACCGGGACCGATATGTATGCCGTCTATGTCCAGCTTAGAAGCCGTAATCAATGCCGAAAACCACAATTATAAATTCTTTTGCGCCCGTCCCGACAACAGCGGTATCCACGTATTCGCAGAGACTTACCAGGAACACCTCAAAAATGCCGATAATTTCTCCAAATGGCTGAATAGTTTGAATATAAAGTAAGAGGAGACGATATAAATGGATTTTAAAATAGTCACTAAAAGTATAATTGCATTTTTAAAATTCAAAATTACTTTCAATTTAGAGAAATCAATGTATATTTGTTCTGTTGTTATGAAGTAGAGTGAGGGAATTGGAGTATTATTGTCATGACCCTATTTTTTTGATTTTTAAATCTATACCTATGAGAACAATTCGATTCATACTTTTTCTTTTATTTATTGTAGTTTTTAGTTTGCCAGATGCTAACGCTCAATGTGGCTATATATGGCTGAATAATCAGGAAGATATAGACAATTTTAATAAAAAATATAGCAATTGTAGTGAAGTAGCAACCTTGACTATAAGGGATATGAATAAAGATATTACCAATTTTGATAGCTTGTATAAACTAACACGTATTACTACCCATTTTAGTATCAATGATTTATCAAATACTGATGAAATAAATATATCTGGTTTGGAAAATCTTAAATATGTAGGAGTATTGGATTACAGAATAAAAAATACAGTTGGCGCTTTCACTTCATTAGATACTGTTCGGAATTTAAATATTCATCTTGGTTCTTTCGCACCTTTTCAGCATGTTAAGCATATAGAAGAACATTTGAAAATAGAACTTACAGATGTGTGTGGTGACAAAGAACTCCCATTTTTTTCTACTGGAGATCAATTCAGGATGGCAATTAATAAAAAAGTTGGGTCTGATTACAGTGATACATATAAGGATTGTATCAGTCATATAGCTTCGATATTAGATTTTAACAAGGATATTTCATTGGCATTGTCTGTTGATAGCTTTAATCTGGGTTGGTTTCCGATGCTGGATAGATTGGATGAGTTGTGGTTGAATAATCATCAGAATAGTGATTTTAGTCGCATTTCCGATCTCAAGTCTTTAAATAATATATATGTTATCAATGATCTTGGTGGTAATAATTATGGAGCTGGATTGAGCCAGTTTGAAGAGTTAGAAGAAGTGTTATTTCGAAATATCAGTGTAGAAGCTATCGATTATACCTCCTTTTTTTCAAATTTAAAGAAAATAAGTATTGGTTTTTCAATATCCGGAGATAAGTTTATGACTAATCTGGATTTTTTAGAGGATGTCAAAATTCCGGATCGTGTAAGCCCGATGAGTTATACTGTAATGATGGTAGTACATAATAATCCAAATTTAAGAAACTGCAATGTTTCGTTTTTGTGTGATGCATTAAGAAGATATCCAGAGGAAGTCGTCATCTCCCAAAACGCTGGCTTATGTACTAAAGAAGAGGTTATGAAATACTGTAAACTTGTATCCACATCTGATACCAACGAAAAAGCAATAGAGTTAACACCCAACCCTGTCACGGATTACCTGAAAATCAAAGGATTAGATAAAGCCATGGAGTATCAGATCTATAATGCCTGTGGTACCGGTATGATGTCCGGTATGACTGACTCGGATATCCGGGTGGATCATTTGAGTGACGGCATGTATTTCATACAGCTCAGGTCGGATAGTGGTGCAATCATCAGCAGGAAGT
Organism: uncultured Aureispira sp.; assembly: GCA_964399855.1. Lineage (GTDB taxonomy): Bacteria > Bacteroidota > Bacteroidia > Chitinophagales > Saprospiraceae > OLB9. The sequence goes on from CAYNSF010000019.1 coordinate 26,326, forward strand.
TTGTGAAGATGTAGGGATTAGTAAATTACAATGATTTAAGTAGTTGTTAGTGACAATGGCAGAACGCCCAACCGACAGACAAAATACAAATTGATCAAGCAGACTAAAAGGGAAGCAACAACCTTTTTTGTTAATTTAAACAATATCTGATCTCATAACGGCAATATAAAATTTAAATCATTAACTAAATGGCAAGGCCAACAAATAAAGAAGAACTAATAAAATTAAGTCGGGATAATTTCAAGAAACTTTTCGATTTGATTGGAACTATGGAAAATGAAATTGTCGAATTCCCTGTAGGTACATTGAACAGAAATGTTAGAGATGTTTTGACGCATTTGCATCATTGGCATTTGATGATGATGGATTGGTACAATGTTGGAATGAAAGGTGAAAAACCCGATATACCTGCCAAAGGTTATACGTGGAAAGATACTCCAAGTCTGAATAAAAAGATTTGGGAAGATTATCAAAGAGTAAGTTTAAAGGACTCAAAAAACTTATTGAAAAATTCCTACACGGAAATTCAGCAAATTATTGAAAAGCATACGAACGAAGAATTGTTCGAGAAGAAAAAATACAAATGGACAGGAACAACTTCACTTGCTGCTTATCTGATTTCTGCAACATCGAGCCATTATGATTGGGCAATAAAGGTTATTAAAAAAGCTTTAAAATGTTAGTAAACACATCTCCAAGGGATGCCAACCAAATGTTTAAATCCCAATCAATTACTTTGAATCATTTTAACAAAACAATAAAAAAGGCTTTAAACACCTTGTAATTGTTTAAAGCCTTTTGCTTTTCATGATTTTTATATCTTATCGATTCAATGAATCCATATCTCCCTCCAACTCATCCTTAAAAAGGATTGGATTAGGATATTCTTTCTTGAACATATATCTTAGTACATCAAAAGTAGTGATTAATCCTACTATTTTAGTCCCGTCCACGACAGGAAGCGCATGAAACCGGTTATCAAGGAATAACTCTGCGGCAGTTCCGATCTTATCTTCCGGAGTTAGTTTGATGAGCTTTTTGCTCATGATGTCCTGGATAGCGATTTTTTCGAAATCACCCGGAGCTATGTGCTTATTCCAAAGGTCATGAGTTGTGATCAGCCCTACCAGATCACCATTATCTACGATTGGAAGATGATGAATACGTTTCGTTTTGAATATTTCTACAGCGCGACCTACTTTGTCATTCGGTTGCAAGGTGGTCAGATCCCTGATCATTATCGATGTTACACTCTCGTTCATTTTCTAAAAACTTTTTTTGTTATAAATGATGTTCTGTTAATTGGTTGCAAGATATTAACTTTTTATGTTTTTAGTACAAAACTTATATGAATTTTATGAAATTTTCTTTGTGACGACTCAGGTATAGCTTTCAAATTATAAAAGAATTATGAGGAGATTTTGATTGAAATGGATCATTCCAAGGAAGGTGCTATTCTTGTAGTATTTCATCTTCATCTTATAAACATGAAAATATTTGCCATACTTTGATATAAGTTAGATTAACTATACGTACACTAAAAGCCATATTGACAACATTATTTTCAAAATATTGAAATTCAGCTATATACAAGTTGTGTAATAATATATATGAAGATGTTTGCCTGATTATTAAAACATAATTTGTTATTTTGTAGTCAAATTTGAAATATTGTCCGAATATAGCATTTTATGAGCCTTAAAAATACAGACAATTTTATCATTGGAATATCCGGAGGTAGTGGTTCGGGTAAAACATCTTTCATCCGAGATATCAAATCTCATTTTTCGCAAGAAGATATTTGTTTTCTTTCTCAGGATGATTATTACAAGCCAAGAAAGCAGCAAAAAGATGATGAAAATGGTATTAAAAACTTCGATTTGCCAGAATCCATAGATATGGATGCCTATTTTGTTGATTTGGTTAAGCTAACGAATGGCATTGCTGTAGAAAGGACGGAATACACCTACAACAATAATCAGAAAGAACCTAAAACGATTGTTTTCAAGCCGGCACCGATCATTATCGTCGAGGGTTTATTTGTTTTTAACGATCCCAAGATATTTGATATGATGGATTTGCGCATCATCATACACGCTACCGATACACAAAAGATCATCCGTCGTATCAAGAGAGATAGGGTAGAGCGCAATTATCCGCTCGAAGATGTGCTATATAGGTATGAACACCATGTATTACCGGCTTTTGAAGCATTCATACATCCATATCTCAATAAGGTAGATTTGATTATCAACAACAATACATCTTATGCCAAAGGCAGGGATATGTTAGTGGCATATTTGAAAGCAAAAACGAATTCCGACAAGTATAGTGAGATAAGTGCTAAATAATGTTACTTTCGTAAATAGTTACTTCACTGGTTTAGGTTTTCAAATCCTAAATTGATCACTTCTTGACAGAATTGTTTACATCAACGAAGTTGCCTTGATTCTTAACCGTAATATATATGATGAAAATACCTTTCTTTGTAATGTCCGTTTTAAGTTTACTTTCATTTGAAATGAGTAGTCAAAAAGACACGCTGATATATGTCGGCGACCCAATGTGTTCATGGTGCTATGGATTTAGTCCGGAACTTGACAAGGTTAGAGCCGCTTTTCCAGATATACCGATCAAAATTGTTGTTGGCGGTTTGAGAGCTGGCGGCAAGGAAACAATGGCAGATTTAGGTGGTTTTCTGCACGAGCATTGGACAGAAGTAAGTGATCGTACTGGACAGCCATTTAGGTATGACATACTAAAGCAAACGCATATTTTATACGACACAGAACCAGCTTGTAGAGCAGTTGTCACTATGGGTTTGTTAAAACCTGATGCAAAGTATGAATTCTTTAAGGCTTTGCAAAAATCATTCTATTATGATAATGATAAGCCAGGAGTGGCGGCAACTTATGTTAGCATTGCTAAAAAGTTTGGTGTGAATGAAGCGGCGTTTAAAGCAAAATTTGAAAGTGCAGAAATCATTCAGCTGACCCGATCAGAATTTGAATTGTCACATCGTATGGGTGTGAATGGTTTTCCCGCATTATTAGCAAGTATTCAAGGTAAATTGCAAGTAGTGACGAATGGATATGCGAAAGCTGATAAAATCATAGCAATTTTGAAAAAGAAAGGATTGTAAAAAGAAAAAAAAATGGTCGCCCCCCAGCGACCATTTACAAATTATAATCCCATAAACATATCCAAAACTCTCATATCAACCGGATCTCATCCCGGCTGATCATTTTATAATAACTCAAAACTCAATCTCATTTTTGTCAGGCTGTACCTTTTACCGCCTTTTGATAGTACAAAGATAGGACGACCTGAAACCGTAGAAAAATACAAAATATTTACATAATAATATATAAATAAATATAATATGATGTGATTTGTTTTGTAAGATAATTATATTCAATGTTTTGTGAATTGTTTTGTTGTTGGATATGTATGATTGTGGTATTTTTTTATTATAAAATTGAATAATTTTTTTGCATTGTTTTCCGATAAAAAATTAAAGATTCATTGCTTTGCGTAGAAAGACAACTAACTGACTGTCATCTCACAACAGCGTTAGAGATCACATGAATTTGATTTAAAAATTATTTTTATCGGACAATAGTGATTAAATTTGATAGTTTTGCAGTGTAATTTATAGAATAATGAAAAGTAATTTTAGCTTTTTAGCAATTGTATTGATGTTTACACTTGGATCAATCGTTTCATGTAAGTCGGATAAAGGCAAGTATCAAGGATTAGATTTGATGAAATACGGTATTCCATATATCGTAAATGCGCCTATTAATGTGGTCACTTCACAAATTGGTGGCGGACAAATGTTAGATTTAAGACTAACCAATGATGAAGACTATGATGTGATGATATTCATGACGAAGGCTGAGACAAAACGATTAAATATAATAAAGCAGTTCAAAAAGGAAGAAGTGTCCTTTTATCCGGGTTTTAAAAAGATCATCGAAGAGTACAACGAGGGCTTTATCTATGAAAAATACAGTCCGAACGGTAATATTTCTTATGATTTTTATGCGATCAAAATAGTAGGAGACAACGAAATCAATTTTATTTCTGGTGCTAAAAGAGATTATTCAGAAGCAGAAGTAAAAGCGATGATCAGAACAATTTTATATTGATTTTATTAATGGACAGATGACAGGTGAGAATTGAAAATTGAGAATTGAGAATTGAGAATTGAGAATATCGGTATTTTAATGGCATTGCAAATTTATTTGCAATCAACCTATCACACCATCAACCATCAACAATCAACCATCAACAATCAACCATCAACAATCAACCATCAACCAATTTATTTAGTAATCAAGTCTCTACCGTATAAAAAACGTGTTGTCCAATATTCCGAACCAAGGATTTCATCAACCTTTACACCTGCTGAAGTAGTCGCATGAACGACTTGAATTTGATTGGAAGATCTGTTGGCAACGATGCCTACATGAGAAATCTTTGACTTATCGCCAAAAAACACGAGGTCTCCAGGCATGAGTTGGTTCATACTTTTTGGTCTGCCTAATTGTGCAAGTTGATTGGACGGTCCAGAAACGGGAATGCCATGCTGACTGAACACATATCCAGTAAATCCACTGCAATCAAAACCAGTTTCTGGGGATTTGCCACCATAACGATATTTCGTACCCTTGAATTGAAGAGCATATCCGACTATTGACGCTCTAAGATCTTCAGCAGGGTAGGACGTTTGCTTCGTATTGTTAACTTTTGCTTCCGGCTTTTTGGTTGTTTTTCTTTCCTTGGAGACATAGGTTTTCGCCTGCCTTTTGTTGGATGATGAATATTTTCCGGATCTTGTATGGTTAGATGTATTACAAGAAGCAATCAAAAGCGTGACTACAAAAAGTACAGCAAATCTAAATGGCAAATTCTTTTTAAATATTAACATTGGAGTCGTATTTTGGTGTTTAGTGCTCTGTTTATAAAAATATTTTTGTTGACAGAGCATTAGTTGTTAGTAATCAATAATATAAACTTTAAATATATTTATAATATCAAATATCGTGCCTTAATACTAATGTCTTGTCATAATGGTTATAGATTTTTTTTTAATATTATTTTGCAAGATTTAAGATGTATCTGGAAATATTTAAAACCTGTTGATATATAGATAGATGTGTTTGGTTTGAAGAATGAACAGGGAATATATGTTGCCTCAGTTTTACTTTTTGTTATAAAAAAGTGTAAATATTTTTTTGTAAAATAAAAATAAGGTTTACCTTTGCGTCGCTTTTGAAGAAAAGCACTTTAGATCTGGTAGCTCAGTTGGTAGAGCAATACACTTTTAATGTATGGGCCCTGGGTTCAAGTCCCAGCCAGATCACAAACGCCAGACCGGAATTTTCGGTGTGGCGTTTTTTATTTTGTGTGTTCTTATCTAATACAAACGTAGTGATTTAATGGATATTTAACTTATGTGGATATTAATTTAATACAGAGTTAACGTCATTAATCATGATTTCTTACGTCTTCATGAGACAAATCAACAACAACATTTTTTTCAAAACAAATAAAAATTAAAGATTATGAATAGTTTAAAGACAGTTTTAGCAGCCATCATGATGATAGGTATGTCAGTTATGGCTCACGCTCAGTATGCAGTAGGAGCAAAAATAGGTGTTAATTTAGCAGACACCAAAGTCGGAGGATTTGCAGATGATTTTTTACCAAAACAACAAGTTTATGCAGGTTATACAGTTGGTATCATGGGAGAAGTTCCTCTAAATAACGGATTCGCATTCAGACCTGAAATCAACTTTACTCAAAAAGGATTTATTACAGATATCAAGGTTTATGATGCCGATATATTTGGTATTAAAACGAATTTAGGCGCAAAAGCTAAAACTCGTTATCATTATGTTGACGTGCCATTATTATTCAAATACAGCAAAGGAAATGAACTTGTAAAAGCATATTTACTGGCAGGACCAACAATCGGTTATGCAGTGGATGGTTACGTCCGCCCTGTTGCCAACTTGATTTTACAAATTAACCTTCCAAAAATCAACCTTCCTTTGGACAGCGACATTTACCAACGGTTTGAATTGGCACTTACATTGGGTGCTGGCGGAGAAGTAAAAGCAGGTCATGGAAAAATCTTTGCCGATGTACGGTATAATGCAGGTATTACTGATATGTTGCAAAATACGCTTATTGATGTTACTTCAAGAAATAAGGGTTTTGCAATAACTGGTGGATATGCTTATGTTTTTTAATTGAAAACATATTGTTTATCAGTAGTTTATAAGCTATACACTTTACGATTTGTATAGTTTGCAAAAGTGAAAAGATAAGAATTAAATTATCAAAACTTGCATATTTTGCAAGTTTTGATAATTTTAGATAAACCATTTTTTCAAAGTCAAATTGGTTCTAAGTACGGTTTTTTCTAAAAAAATAATATTGAACCGTACCCAAAATAATACCGTATAAAAAGAAATTTTTAATAAATTTCGGAAATGAAAATGGTATTTCGTCTTTATAGTCAAAGATGGCATTAAATCCAGCCATAAACAAGCCGGATATCACTATGGATAATATGAAAATCAATACATTCTTTTTTTTCATGGCAATCTAACTCTACATATTAGGCAATGTCCATTTCAGGTATGTCTCCCTCTACGATGAGATGTCCTTCTGTGACGGATTGTATATATTCTACATCAACACCAGGTGCGCGTTCGAGCAACTTAAAGCCCTGATCAGTTACGTCCAAAACGGCGAGTTCCGTAACGATTTTTTTCACACATCCTACGCCCGTTAGCGGTAGCGAACAAGATTTTAGGAGTTTGGATTCTCCAGCTTTGTTGACGTGCATCATGGCTACAATGATGTTATCAGCGGAAGAAACCAAATCCATGGCACCACCCATTCCTTTGACCATTTTTCCAGGAATTTTCCAGTTGGCGATGTCGCCATTTTCCGATACTTCCATGGCACCTAATACGGTAAGATCCACATGTTTGCCTCGTATCATACCAAAACTGAGCGATGAATCAAAAAAGCTAGCTCCTGGCAAGGTCGTGATCGTTTGCTTACCAGCATTGATATAATCAGGATCTTCTTCGCCCTCATAGGGAAATGGACCCATGCCCAATATACCATTTTCGCTTTGTATCTCTATATTTAAGCCTTCTGGTACATAGTTGGCTACGAGCGTCGGAATCCCTATGCCAAGGTTGACATAATATCCGTCTTTAAGTTCTTTTGCGATTCGTTTTGCAATCCCCGTTTTATCTAAAGCCATAATATAGTTATTATATAAATTCAGGCAAAAATAATATTAAATTTTAGAATAAACAAATGCTGATGAAGCTTTCTGTCAAAATATATTGAATGCGATGTAGTTATCTATTCCTCCACCACAATGCTATACAAGCGGCACTGATCAGATGCCAGATACTCCACCATGCGGCTATCAGTGCCATTCCTCCATTTCCGTCAAAGAAATTGAATATCAAAATCAGCGCTAATCCGGAATTTTGAATGCCAGTTTCTATGCTGATCGCCCGACTGTCATATTCTGAAAGTTTGGCTATGCGTTTTGGCCACCAATATCCGATAAGTAGTGCTAATGAATTGTGGATGATGACGATGAAAAATACGATGTGCAAATAGTTGTATAGATTGTCCAAATTGCCCAAAACAGCAAATATGACAAATCCAATAAATATGATGAAACTCAGCTTTTTTACGAAACCTTTGATTTTTTCTGACCAATGTGGTAAGTAGTGATTCAATGCAAAACCTAAGATAAGTGGTATGATGATCAGTTGGAAGATAACCAAAGCCATGCTTGAAAACGCAATGTCAAATCCAGTATCGACCAATGGAGATGTAGGAAGCACCATTCTAATCAGTTTAAATAATAAAGGCGTAGTAATAACACATGCTAATGTAGAGATGCTCGTCAGTAATATAGATAATGCTGTATTGGCTTTGGACAGATGTACAGCATAGTTGGACACATTGCCACCTGGACAGGCAGCGATGAGCGCCATACCCAATGCTAAGGAATATTCTGGTCGCATGAACCAAATCAATACTACAGTCAGCAAAGGAAGTAATATCAATTGTGAAATCAATCCAGTCAATATAGCTTTTGGCGCTTCTAATAGATAACTGAAATCAGATTTTTTCATGTCAAGCGCAACACCAAACATTAAAAACCCTAAACATAAGTTCAGAATCAATACATTCTCATCTGTAAAATTTATTCTAATTTGTTCTAATTCCATCTTCGCTCTATAATAAGATTAAATCAATATATATTCCAAAATCAAAAATCTGCAATCCCAAGTCTTAATTCGTAAATTTGACAATGTGAAATTACACTTTATTTACATATCGTAAGCTTGAAAATGTTAAAAAAATAATTATTTGAAGTTTTTTAATGATTAATTTTCTGAAAATATTTATATTTGCGTTTGTCTTTCAATATAATTATACATTTATATTTATTTTAATATGTATTATTTAAAAAATCAAGCGCTTTAAAGAGTGAGAGTATCTTTTTTAACGGTCATAGTTTGTGGGCTTTTTTTTAGCATGGTGCTTTTTACTTTTAATTCATGTCACGAAGCAAAAGGTTTCGGACTTGAGGAAATGGTGTTTTCTAAAAAATACAATCCTATCGACTCCGTTTATTATAAGGCATTGAATCGACAATTTGAGGAAAACATTGATAAATACGCTTGTCCCGGTATGGCAATAGCAATTATCAAGGATGACCAAGTGGTATTTGAGAAGGGATATGGCGTTCGTTCTATAAAAACAAAGAAGCCAATAGATCAAAATACAGTTTTCAGGATAGGTAGCGTTTCCAAGGGTTTTGCAGGGATGTTGGCTTCGATATTGATTGACCAGGGTAAGCTTCATCTTGATGATCCTGTTTCCTTGTATGTTCCTGAAATGGATATCAGGGCAAAAAATGAAGACCATGTCCTACGATTAAGGCATGTATTATCGCATACTTCGGGCTATACCGAACATGCGTTTTCTAACCTTGTTGATCAGAGTTTGGATCGAGCAACACTTGTGCGGAGTTTATCAAGAATAGCACCAAGAGATCTCACAGGTATAGATTATGCGTATCAGAATGTTGCTTTCAGCTTAGTAGAGCAAGCTATAGAAAAGGTCACGAATATGAGTTATGCACAAGCATTGGATTTTTATATCTTCTCGCCACTCAATATGTGTAACTCAAGCAGTAGTTACGAAGCAATTAACCATTGTGTCAATCATTGCCACGGACATATTGCTACGAAAAGAGGTATTGTACCACAAGATTTAGGCAGACATTACTACAATATTCCTTCGGCAGGTGGTGTAAATGCTACACTTAATGATATGGTCAAATGGCTACATGCGATCATGGGTAACAGACCAGATGTGCTATCTCAGGAAGCACGTATGCTTGCTTTCGATGCGTATGCAGATACGTCCAAAGACAGGAAATTTTGGAATAGGCGAAAGGAAGTGCTTCATACGCAATATGGTTTGGGATGGAGGTTGGTCGAAACCAATAATAATAATCTGGTATATCATGGTGGCTTGGTCAATGGATTCAGATCCGAAATTGCTTTTGACCGTAAGACCAATACTGGGATAGTTGTGCTATTTAATTCTCTTTGTGCCTATAGCAATACGGTAGTGTTCGATTTTTTTGATTTTACAAATTCCTATTTTCAGGATAGGCAAGACGAATATTTGTAAGTTTCAGTCGAAATTTCAATTTATAAATTGTTCCATTTTAAGATAAAAATGTTTCGGCTTCCTTGTAACTGGCAAGATTTATATGTTTAGTCCCTACAAAATTACACAAAATTATATTTTTTTTTGATGATTGTTTTGTTGTTAAACAAATATTAGGATTTTCCTTTGAGCTTATTTACACCACTGTAAAATAGTTTTAAATATATTAATTTTATATATAATGTGTTTATTATGAGTTGAAATTTGCTTGCAAAGTGTTATTAGTAATTAAAAAAAAGTTAAGCTATGTTAATATTCTATAGGTAATTATGTTATATATTTGCAGCACAATTTTTGTAATATAACCAAAACACCTGAGAATAAGTGTATATATCAACCTATATACTTTTATTTGCGTTGATAGGAATATCGGCGACTTTCCTACCTTGGATGTACTATCCAAAAGGTGATGCTTCCTTGTACGGATATATGGGAGATGGTCTCATTACTGGGTTTGTGTTTTTTGTTGTAGCAGCTCTCTCGTTGACAGAAATCATTAAGCAGAAGCAAAACCTTTCCTTTAAAATAATTACTACAATTTTGACGCTTTGGATGGGCTGGGTCGGCATTTCCAAAATTATGGTTGTGGAACACCAGAAGTCAACTTTTGTATCCGATAATCTCATGATAGCGAATGCTTTTGCTGGATTTACACAAGGTTCAGGATTGTATGTATTGAGTGTCGCAAGTATCGGTGTGTTTATATTTAGCTTAGTAGGATTGTACGGAATGTATAGAAATCCAGAAATGCTGAATAACAAAAAAGTATCGCTGTATATGCCTTTAGGTATTATTATATTACTTGTCGGATTGCTTTTGGGAAATCGTTTGTTTTCATTGGTTAGTGCTCCTGATGAGCAAGAAATGCAAGCTATATTCAAGAAGGATGTGGAAGCCATGGGTAAATGTCTGATAGAGCATGACTATGATTGCTTTATTGATTTTAACCACCCAATGATAGTACAGAGCTACGGCAGCAAAAGCGAAATGAAACATTTGCTCAGCGAAGCCATGCGTACATTCAGAGATAATGCGGGAGACTACAGGAAAATACAATTTAAAGATATAGAGCAGGTTGAGAGAAAAGGTAAAAATATCCAAGCTGTGGTCAACCAAGATGTAACTATAGTTAAAGAGATGAATGAATCAATTGAACATCAAAAAGTGCTCGCTGTCTCCGAAGATGGTGGGCATTCTTGGTATTATATAAATCTGTCAGGTATGGATAGGTCAAGAATTGAAAAATATTATCCAGCATTAAACCCAGATATAAAAATTTAATAACCTTAGAAAATTTAGTAATTAGAACCTCAAAATTTACACAATGAGCAACAGAACAAAACTTTTTGAAAAATCATTGAATAAGTCAATAGACATTATTGGGCGCTTAACAGAAAGCGTTACGAAGTATCGTGGTTTCAGTTGGGCGTTTTTTGCTATGCTGGTGCTGACAGTATCTGTACAGCAATCTTCGGCTCAGATTACGACCCATGATTTTGGCCCAGTAAGTTATTGTCCAGGTACTGGTTTCACGGTAAGTTATACTGTAACCGGTGGCGGACCTATGTCTCCGGGCAATGAATTCAGGGTACAGTTGAGCGATCAGTCAGGTAACTTTATTAACAATAATAATTCCATTAATATTATCGGTGTCTTTGCGTCAATAGATCTATCTGGAACAATAAATGCCACTATACCACTGACAACACCTCCAAGTACCACTTACAGGGTACGTGTAGTATCGACTAATCCGGCTATGAACCATACTACCCCGTATGACGATAATGGTAACAATATTACTGTAATATCAAGGATGATTACACCATCCTATCCTGTGCTAACTAATCTTAATGTTGGTTCATCGGTTTCTGTACCTTTTACTGTGAATTGCAATTTTATATCGGGTAATAATTTCATTTTAGAATTGAGTGACAGGACTGGAAATTTCAGTGCTTCGGGATATCCTCGTACAGTTGCGACGCTATCAGGTGTTGGTAATGGAACTTTAACAGGTAATATACCATCAGTGCCAAGCGGATCAGGGTATAGGTTGCGTATTCGTTCAACCAATACACCTTCCAATTCAGCTGTAAGTGCTGCATTCGCCATTAACCCTGTGTTAACTTCAACGGAATGTGTATGTAATAATGACCAAACCCCCAATCTAAATGACGGAACGTATGCTGTCACATTGATAATCAGTAATGCAGATGGATCCGCCATGGGAGCAGGAGAAAGTTATAGAATTGTATCATCGACTTTTCTTCGCAATACTTCAAATGGAATTTTAGGTAATCCAACGTTTAGCTATTGTGACGGAATAGGTTGTCCATCAGGAGTAGATGCAGGAGAATATTATTTAAGGGTTTATGTTGAAAATAATGCGGCTTTTACTGTGAATGTGGACGGACCGGATGTGGATACAAACGCAGACTTTAGCCTGAGTACATCGTGCGGAACACTTAGCTTATATCCACCAATTCCGGCATTTCCTTCGCAGCTAATGAATGTAAATTGCCTTCAACCAGGTACTAATACATTTACAAATCCTACGATGAGTGTATTCTCAAGTACGAACTCTATACCAGGCCGGTCGCTTTATGATGGATTTTACCAGACAGTCATGGGAAATACAGGTGGTAATTTGACCATAGAAAACGGAGAAATAAACGAAACTATTAATAGTAATAGCCCTTTCTTTCAGCTATATATGATCCGACAGGCAACGAATAATTGTAGAGTGTCTGCTGTAAGATCTTTTAAAGTATATAATGCTTTATCGGCAGAAATTGTGAATTTACCAATGTTTTGTCGGGTACCGCACGAGAGAGATTCTCTAAACTTAGAACTCATGTTTGGTCCCGAAACAAGTGCAGGAGGAACATTCAGCATACCAGGAGTGACGATAGTTAATAATAAAATACCGGTTATTCATGGTATCTGTCATCAAGTAACTTATTCTGTCACAGATAGCTGTGGTACTGTTTTGACTGATACGAAAAGTCTTCAGATGACTGTAAGACCTAGTCCACAATTTCATATTGATGCGGGGCAGCCTGCTTCTCCCGTATGTACCACAACCTCAAGTTCTTTATCAGTAACAAGAACAAGTTCAGGATCTAATCCTAATTTTTACGTTACTACAAACAACCCTTTATATCCTGTGTCTATTTCAGGTAACGGTACGAACAATGCGACTATCGATTTCCCAGCATTGCCTGAAAATACAAGTGTCAGGTATCAGGTGTGTTTAGAAGAACGTAATACCACTCAGCCATCTTGTGGTAGTATAGCACAGCCTACTTCTCCTTGTGCGGATACATTATGTAGAACTTATATAATATACAGAGACAGGTACAATTGTGGTGCTGACAATCTTTTTGCCAGCCAATGTGAAATTTATGAGCCTTCGGTTTGTGAAATATCAACAAGTCCTGAATTAGCTTTTAGTTGTAACTTTATTACACTCCCTGGTATTAATGTTATGACAGGTAATGTTATGTTGGATGATGGTGTTCTTGGATGTAAGAATGAATCCCTGACAGGATCATACAGACTTACTGTGTTTGATATTGACCCGAATGGTATTTCAGGTGGAAGGAAGTTGAGTACTTTCCCGGGAATGGATGTGATTTGTAGTATTTTTGGATTTGAAATATTCGGATGGAAGCCATTAGGTGCTTTACACGATCTTTTGGGATGTAATAAGACGATTGAACAGTTTATTTTCGGGTTGATATCCTCATTTGCAGGAGGCGATGGTGGAGGTTATATCGTGATGGCTGATACAGACAGCGATGGTGCTTTCGATTATTTAGTAGATAGTGGAGATGCATTTCCTATAGCAGCTGACTTTACAGTACCTAATAATGTTAAAGGTTCAGGTGTTATAACTATCAGAGCTGTAGGTGGATGGGTAAATTCACCGTCTGATGTATGTGGAGATTTGGGCATAGAAGGCATTAATTTGATAGATCTTTTACCAATTGGTGCAATTCCAATAGTTGGTGCAGTTATTGAAGATATTCTTACTTCAGCGGGTTGTGGTATTAACCTCGCTTTTTCATTTGAAGCTACCGAAAGAATTCATGTTCTTAATGATGAGCCTGCACAATATGTGAATTGTAATGAGAGTGGATACGTATTCGCTCAAACTTTAGAATGTAATATTCCAGTAAGCTGGTCAGTACCGGTGGCAGTGGATGGCTGTGGAAGTGGCGATCCTATAGTATTTAGAGGATATTTAGAGAATCCGACTACAGATGTTTCTTTATTTGCAGGAACAACACTACCTCCGAGCTTTACAGCTATTACAGAGCCGGGAATTTACCAGATAAGTGGTCCGCTACCGGGATCAATCCTTACTCCTGGTACATACCCTGTTTCATATCAGGCCGTATCTTGTAATGGCATCCCTTCGGTATGTGCATTCAATGTAGAGGTTACTTCTGGTGATCCGATATTGGAATGTCCACGAGATTTGACGATATCAACGGATGTAGATATTTGTACTGCTGTTGTTAACGGTCTCGCGCCTTATCAGGGTATCGGTTGCTCAAGTATTATTAATTACAGATTTACGAATCCTGTATCCGGTACTGTTGTAGAAACGAATGATACAGGTATTGGGACACATAATGTTCCGGACGGATATGCCTTTGAGTTGGGTACTACAGTGATCACTTATACGATGCAGGTGGATATCAATGGTGATGGAGATTATGACGATCCGGGTGAGACACAACAATGTGATTTCTCTATTACGGTTCAGGATAATCAATTACCTAATGCAGTTTGTTTGACCGTTCAATTGCACCTAAATAACGAAGGAGCCGGAACTGTATATGCTTCGGACATACAGGATTCGATATATATTGATGGAGGAAGTACGGACAATTGTTTTGGAGATCTTTTATTAGAGATATCCAGAAATGGTATTGATTATGCGCCTTCTTTAGATTTTGACTGTGATGATAAAGGACAGCGTATCGTTCGCCTGAGAGTGACCGACGCAAGTGGTAATGTAAGTATATGTAAAGGTGTAGTGCAAGTATTAGATTATTTTGAAGGATATAAGTTGGATCTGGATGTACCAGAAGTATGTTTTGAACCATTCCAGAATCAATATGATTTCTCTCCATACATCGTTATAGCCCAACCGGACGGTACGAATATCAGGCATCAGGATGTTGGAACATTGGGATCAAGGATAGAAGGCAGATTTGGTATCTCAGCCTTTTTGCCGGATGCAGGTTCGACTATCGATCCGGGTACGATTACTCCTGACGGTGTATATACTTTAGGTACAGGTACAGGATGGATTACGATTTCGTATGTATTATCAATAGACGGACAAGTTAATCAAATTGACGGAAACAGTCCATTGAGAGGTTGTTTCAGAATGGTACACGATGTATTTAGAGTAGAAAAGTTAGATCCGGTTTGGAGCGCCGGATATATGTGTTGTGACCAGCTACCTGTATGGTTGGGTGGAGCAGCATGGGATGGTACGGGCGATCCACCGATTCCAGCAGGCATGTTAAGCCTTACGGATATACGAGGTGCTTATCCTGGTGATGTTTACGGAGAGTGGATCGGTCAAGGCGTATCCTTTGTTGACCCAGACGGCATTCCATTTACAGGAGATGAATTCTTTATGTTTGACCCGAATGGATTGGATGGTTCTTATTCACTTACTTACATCATAGGAGATGAGCCATGTGAATTCAAATATACACAAGAGATTTTGGTAACATGTCAGGATTTGCATGTTGATATCAGCGATTACACAGTTTGTCCAGCCAATTGGGTAGAAGAAAAGCAAGTTTTAGTGAATTTAGATGATAAGGATTTGGTTATTTCGACTACAGGATTTGATGAAATCGGTGCTGACGGAGGTCGCTATGCAGACGGAACACAAGTAGTAGATTTGGATTCTGTAGTAGTGGTTGACGGTAGAGTGGTCATTCCTGGCTTCTTTGCTCCGGTAATCAGAAGTAAGAGCTACGAAATATGTGTGACGACATTCCAAGTGACTCCATTTGGTTGTGCGGATGTATTCTGCTATACGATTACAGTAGAAGACTTGTTAGCTCCAGATTTCCAAAATTGTCCTCGTGATCCGATCGTAGTAGATGCGCCACAAGGTTGGTGTTCTTCATTTGTTAATTTTGAGCATCCGTGGGCTTTTGACAATTGTATGGGCTTGTATGCAAGGATTGAACGTGGAGATTCAACAGGATTAAATTCAGGAGATTTGTTCCCTGTAGGTTTGACTATCTTATCTTACTTAGCAACGGATACAGTGGGTAATCAGAGTTATTGTGAATTGAAAATAATAGTCAATGATTATCATACTCCACCATCTATCACTTGCCCTGATGATGTAACACAGGTAAATGATATAGAGAAATGTGGTGCAATAGTGAGAGATATAGCGCCGGTAAAGGTAGAGGATAATTGTCCTGATAATCTGACGATATTGTATGAAATCACAGATCCAGATGGAAATGTTGTAGGTTGTGGTCTTGAAGATGCCAGTGGCGAATTTTTCCAGGTTGGAACATCAAGTGTTAAATACCGCGTCGAAGACCAACCTTTAATTTTGATAACAGAAATCGTACAGGACGGCATAATAACTGGTATGGAAATTACCAATTTCGGACCTGCGGATATGGATATAACATGTAGTAATTTTGTCCTGAAAGATCAGGATGGCAATGTGATAGAGACCTATATGGTGCCGACTGCCAATAACAAATCTACTTATGGTACGACACCGATATATCCACCAGATCCAATAGTATGGGTGATACCAAATCCAAATGTGATTCCGGCTGGTGGTACGTTTACGCATACATTTACGACCAATATACCGCAAGGACAAATTGCTAAATATTGTTTTACTTTCTTAAATAGAATCATCGACGAGGCAACCATCAATGATTTAGTTAAAGGTGATGTTATTTTGAGGAAAAATGTATGTGATCATGACGTGCAGACAGATTTTATCGCTGCGACACCTTGTGATCCGGGAAGTTTTGGATTCTTGAACCCAGGCTTACCTTTCATGACTCCGAATGGTACAGTCAGAGGTTTACAAAATTATGCGCCATCAGTAGCGGAGTGTAGATTCACGGTAACTGTCAATGATCTGGAAGCACCATATTGTATCAGGCATGATTCGATATTGGTCGTAAATAATACTGTACCAGAATTAATTGATGTCAATGCTTGTATGGTATCGACAGTTACAATGCCGGCAGGTATCGTCAATGATGTCAATATATTTAACCTTGGCGTTACAATACCAAATGCAGGTGCAGTTACAGCTTATTTGAGTAGCCCTTCAGGAACAAGAATAAGATTGTTTAGTGAAGTATGTATTAGTCAACCGAATATTGATATTAATTTGGACGAGACCATAGTTTGGACTCCAGCACCAAGTGTAAATGGAGCATTGTGTAATCCAATGGGTCAAGGTGAAACTTATAGACCAGTAGAATCGTTTAAAATGTTCTTTGGTGAAGAAGCAGCAGGAGATTGGACGTTGGAAATTTTT
Source organism: uncultured Aureispira sp. (assembly GCA_964399855.1). GTDB lineage: Bacteria > Bacteroidota > Bacteroidia > Chitinophagales > Saprospiraceae > OLB9. Next base: position 43,685 of record CAYNSF010000019.1, read on the forward strand.
ACAACGGGTGCTGTATCTGGAACATTGACTTCATGGGAATTACAGATATTGTATCAATTGCCGTATGACCAAGGCGATGTTGTTCTTGAAAACGCTCCAGGACAGTGCGATACGACATTTACATGGGTGCATCCTATATTGAAAGATAATTGTTGCTTCGGAACGATAACTGTTGATTATATTTTTACCAATGACGTAACAGGAGAATCATCCATTGAAACGGTTGTTATTCTGAATAGTAACGGAACGATTAATCTACAGGGATTAGCTGAAACGAGAGTCTTTAAGGTCGGTGTAACAAGAATAGAATATACGCTTACAGACCAATATGGTAATCTAAATACTTGTGGATTTACAGTTACAGTATTAGATACAGAAGAGCCGGTATTCACGATCGGTTGCCCTGATAGAGAGATTTATCTTGGACCAGGAGAGTGTTTAGGCCGTCTTGATTTCTTCACACCACCTGCAACGGATAATTGTGGTATAGATACGATTGGTTATTATTTTGCAGACGGAAGTTCGGCAGATATCAGTCAGTTGCCGATTGGATCATATACAATTGAAATGAGAGTAACAGATATCTATGGTAATGTAGGTATTTGTATATTCAACGTGACGGTTTATGAGTACATTCCAACAGGAAGTACACTTGCTTGTAATAATTCTTTGAATATATCTTTGGATTCAGATTGTGAGACAGTATTGAATGCGGACATGATTCTTGAAGGTAATAATTACAGGTGTTATGACAATTATTGCATTACAATAGAAGACGATTTTGGCAATCCACATGCTAATTTATTTACGCTCGAGGATGAAGGTAAGCGATTTAAAGTAAGTATCAGTGACTGCTTGTCAGGAAGTACGAATTCATGTTGGGGATATATCAATATAGAAGAAAAGTTATGGCCGGAAATTGAATGTCCTGAAGACCTCACAGTAGCCTGTAACTTTGATATAGAAGCTGTTGACTCATTAGGTCATCTTTTAACAGGAGAGGCGATATTAATATCATGTGAACGTGAAGCGAGAATAGCTTATCAAGATGAATGGACGACTTTTGGTATTTGTGATAATCCAAGAGCTATCGTAACCCGTACCTGGAGCGTGATTGATGATGAAGGTCGTAAATCAGAATGTGTTCAGACATTCACGATCAGACGGTTAGAGTTAGATGATGTAGAGTACCCTGAAGATATCGAGTTTAATCAGGCAATTAATTGTGCTGATGTGATTAATAATCCGGCGTTGACACACCCTGATCATACCGGTTGGCCGTTGTTAAATGGTATAAAGGTCAATCAGTCAGGAAGTTTATGTATGGTCAGCTTGAATTATACAGACGAGATTTATGATATCTGCGAAGGTAGCTACGAGATATTAAGATATTGGAAAGTTCGTAATATGTGTTTACCAGTTACACCTGATAATCCACGAACACATATACAGGTAATTAAAGTATTGGATGTTAAGGGTCCTAAGATTATTGATTGCCCTATTGATATGACCGTATCTGTTGATCCTTGGAGTTGTAGAGCAAGTTTAGAGCTTCCACTACCAGCAGATGTTTTGGATGCTTGTTCAGGAGAGTTTCAGTTTAGATATTTGATCTACGGTGGTGGAGAGTTAAAATTGCATACAGATACATTAGGTAATCAACACATTTTTGCCAATTATCTGAATAAGGGTCTTCACACGATTAAATACATTTACAAAGATAAATGTGGTAATCAATCAGAATGTAGCTTTAAAGTGAATGTTGTAGATGCTACAGCACCTATCGCCATTGCTAAGCAAAATATAGTATTAAGCTTGACTGGAGGTAGTACCAGTGGTGACGGAATAGCAAAATTGTATGCATGGCAGGTTGACAACGGTTCCTACGATCAATGTACAAAAGTTAAGTTAGAAATCAGAAGAATTGGAAGTAATATTCAGGCATGTTCTAATGAAGGTGTTAACGGGTACAACAACAACCTGACATTCAACAATCACAATGGTGTAAATGGTTCTGGTAATACTTGGCATCATCCAGATGATAACGTAAACGATACTGACGGTGGTGAATATGTGAAATTCTGTTGTGAAGATATTCCTTCAGGTGAAGAATATGGAGATCTTCAAGTAGAGTTGCGAGTATGGGATGACGGTAACATGAATGGTATCATTGGAGATAACCTTATTGTAAACGGTCTTAAAGATAACCACAATACTACTTGGGCAAATGTTAGAATCGACAACAAGATACCACCACAGATAGTATGTCCACCAGATGTTACAGTAACATGTGATATGGTGTTGAATTTGAGCTTAGGTGGAAATGTTACATGGATTGACACCGTTGACATGACGATGACAGGCTTACCAATAGGTGTGGGTGTGTGTAGTTCTGCTAAGATCACTTACACGGATTCAGGCAATTTAGACGATTGTAACAGAGGAACGATCACAAGAACATTTACAGCTACTATAGGCAATAAATCAGCAGTTTGTACCCAAAGAATACGTGTGGATTATATCGTTGCGCCGTTTACGGTGACATTCCCGAATAACAATCAGACGACAAGTTGGGATCTTTGTTCATTTAATTTGAATGATGCCATAGATAGAAGCAATTCACAAATCAAACGTCCTGTCGTGAATTATGGGCAATGTGATATAGTCGGTGAAAATGTACGTATTGATACATTCTTATTTGAGGATGGAGCTTGTAAGAAGTGGAAAGTAAGTTATACTTACAAGAACTGGTGTACAGGAGACGAGATAGGACCATTCGTACATTATTATGCTTTCAAAGACGAAGTTGCTCCGGATTTAGTGTGTGAAGATCAGATGTTTGCAGCAAATCCACCAACAAACAACCCATTGGGCGGATGTGAAGCATCAGTTGTTTTAGAAGCAAGTGCGAGCGATGCATTAGTTTGTGCTGAAGAAAGCTGGATTAAGTGGCAAGTATTCTTTGACGGCTGGTCAAATGGCACAGTTGATAGATTGGGATCAAGCTTTGTTAATAAGGCATGGGAGAACCAATGGATAGGCATACCACGTCTAATCAACGGAGCACCGAATCCAGCATGGGTAGCATTACAGACACAGCATCCAGGTGTGATATTGGAAGATTTGGTATATGTGACGTATATCAAACCGACGAAAGCGAGCGGAGACGTGGTGAAATTACCAGCCTTCATATTACCAGCGGAGAATATCCAACACAAAGTATTGTGGAAGGTAACAGACGGTTGTGGTAATGTAGATCAGTGCCAAAGTACAGTGATGGTTGTTGACAAGAAGGCACCTACTCCATATTGTGTTCATCTAAGCACAGCGATCATGCAAACCAATCCTAAAATGGTAGAATTGTGGGCAAAAGACTTCAATTTTGGGTCATTTGACAACTGTACGCCAGAGAGCAAGTTGTACTATACATTTGATGAGGTACATCCAGTGTTGAGCAGACTGAACGAGGAGCACTACTATGAGAAAGTAGCTGGTCAGAAAGAGGGTAGGTTGCTTACGGGTACACTTACAGCAAACCTCAACAGGTACAATGCAGGAACAGCGTATAAGTGGATACCATCATTGAGAAGTGCGGGCAAAGTATGGACTACATGCGGTGACTTTACAATCAAAGTAAGCGTATGGGACGAGGCTTGGAATACGGATTATTGTGAAGCGGATCTTAAAATCATTGGTTGTGAAGGTAATCGTTTGATATCTGGAACGATAGCAACAGCAACAGGAAATAATGTTAAAGATGTGGCGGTCATTTTTGATAGCAATATTCCAGAATATCCTAAGCAAATTCTTACCGATAAAGATGGTAAATATGTAATGTCTGTACAAGCTGATTTGGATTACGTAGTTCGTGCAGCCAATAATACAGACTATGTAAATGGTGTATCTACATTAGACTTGGTATTGATACAGCGCCATATTTTGGATTTGGAGAGATTTACAGATCCATACCAATTGATAGCTTCAGACGCTAATAACGATGGCTATATTTCTGCTTCGGATTTATCCGAAATACGAAAATTAGTATTAGGCGTTAAAGAAGATTTCAAAAATCAGAGTTGGAGATTCCCTGTAAAAGATCAGCAAATGAATATGCCAAATGTGATGCCTTACATTGAAAGTATTAATTATACACAGCTTGGTGAGAATAAGGTAAATCAGGATTTTGTAGCGGTTAAAATAGGCGATGTCAATTCAACAGTAGATTTGGAATTTAATAGAAATGCCACTGAGCCAAGAACGGCGAATACGTTAGTCTTGGAGGTTGAAGAGCGTGCGATAGTTGCTGAAGAAGTCATAACTATACCTATTACAGTTGGTACAGTACAGGATATCTTTGGTTATCAGTTGACGATGAGCACAGGCGATATGAAATTATTAGATGTAGAACCTGGCGTTATGAATATTGATATGAATCAACTTGGCGTTTTTGACAAATTAGGTAAGTTGACCATGAGTTTTGCCTCAAAAGAATCGATAACATTGACACCAGGAGATGTACTATTTACCATGAAATTCAAAGCGAATGCAGCTGGTTATATAAGCGATATTCTATCTGTAAATGCTGATATTACACGACCTGAATTTTATGACAGCCGCTATAAAGTTGGAAATGTTGAGTTAAGAGTTAATAGAGGAAGTGGTGATGAATTGGTGTTGTATCAGAATGAGCCAAACCCATTCAAAGGTCAGACGACAGTGCGTTTCTTAATGCCTGAGGCTAATGTAGCAACTCTAAGCGTATATGACATGACTGGAAAGTTGGTAGAAGTAAGAAACATCAACGCAGTTAAAGGCTTGAACAGTGAAATATTCACAAAAGAGCAGTTAGGTGTGAGTGGAGTCATGTACTACACATTAGAGAGTGGTGACTTCACCGCTACTAAGAAGATGATCATCATTGAGTAATCAGAATACTGGTTAATAGTTTAAAAAAGGCACATGCAGATTTGCGTGTGCCTTTTTTTATTAGTACTGAATAGTTTGGAATCATTTTTGTACTATTAATATTCCATTAATTAATCCTGAAAGCAATATGGAAGTAGTAAAGCAAGGTTTCGAGTATAAAATATATAAAAGTTTGGCGGAATTGACACCTGATGACAGAGCATTAGTTGAGACGGCCATTGATCAATTACCCACAGCGTATGCTCCTTATTCAGGGTTTCATGTAGGTGCAGCGGTAAGATTGTCCGATCATTCTATCTTCGTCGGCTCTAACCAAGAGAATGCTGCATACCCATTATGTATGTGTGGAGAAAGGGTTGCATTGTATAATGCAGCAGCGAATAAGCCTGATGTCGCACCTGTATCGCTTGCTATTACAGTTCAGAATCAGAAAATAAAGATCACAACTCCTGCATCTCCTTGCGGTGCTTGCCGACAAGTCATTGCTGAATACGCACAAAGGCACAACCAATCCATACGGATTTTTTTAAAAGCCGATAGCGATGAAATCTTTGAAATAAATTCTATAGATGACTTGTTACCATTAGGGTTTAACGCATCATTTCTTTAAGGATGATATCTCTTACGAAGTCAAGATCCTCGGGTGTATCCACACCAATGGAAGCATATTCTGTTTCGACACAGTAAATATTAAATCCATTTTGTAACCACCGGAGTTGTTCTAAAGATTCTGTTTTTTCAAATCCCGATTGTGGCAGAGCAGTAATCTCTAATAAAGTCTCTCTTTTGAACCCATAGATGCCTACATGCTTAAAATAGGTTGTATGATCCAACCACGCTTCATATTTCAGATCTCTATTTGCTGGTATTGCTTGGCGCGAAAAGTACAGTGCTTTATCGTTGCAGTCGCGTACTACTTTTACCACATTATAGTCAAATAAAGTATCCGAGTTGTCGATCTTAAAACATTGAGTACCTATTTTTACATCATCCTTTTTCATAAGTGCGATGAGCTCTTCTATCTGCTTTGGATTGATTAATGGTTCGTCTCCCTGAAGATTAATGATGATATCACTATCTAAACCTGAAGCAATTTCAGCAACTCTATCTGTTCCAGATTGATGATCAGCAGAAGTCATGATAGCTTTGCCTCCAAAATGTAGTACATGGTCTAAAATGTCTTCATCATCAGTTGCAATGATTACGTCAGCATCCTTTACCTGGATTGCTTTCAAATAGACATGTTCTATAAGACTTTTTCCCAAAATATCGGCCAATGGTTTTCTATTTAAACGTGTAGATGCCATGCGTGCAGGAATAATTATTGAAATTTTCATAAATTATTTTTTAAAAATTATACATATTATAAAAAAACGTAATATATTTGCGTCGTGTTTAGAGAGGATTAGAAGATGTTAGTTGAAAATAAAGATAAGAGCTGGTTCATAAGGTGCAAAATTACAGTATTTTTAGTAATTGTGAATACCGTATTTGTATCAGCTCAAACAGGAAGCAACCTATTTTTTTTAACAGGAACTGAGATTGTTATTGACAATCTACCTGAGAATAATTTTTTTTATAGTCATGTTTATGACAACAGCGTAACCATTTACAGTCTTGCCCAAATTTTTCAAGTTTCTAAGGAAACGTTGTGGAATGATAGTGGTATTGATCCCAATAAGCCGATAAATGCCGGCAAGATTGTAAAGGTTCGTTTAGACAAAAATCGCATCGTTGCAACGAAACCTAAAGGCGGAAAGTATTTTGTCTTGAAATACAAAGTGAAGCCATCAGAGACATTATATAGTATTTCTCGGAAATTTAATACAGATGTGGCTACTTTAAGATCTGTCAATAGTAAAGGTAGTTTCGATATTAAGGTAGATGAAATGATTACGGTAGGTTTTTATATGACAAATATGAATGCTACATCTCAGGAAGCCATAAAAACCGTTGCAACATCAAATCTTGATATAGTTGAAAACCAAAATGCTTCGACTGACGATAGCAAAGTGACAAAATACTATTTGTCCGATGTGATTGGTTTTTATGATAAATCAGCAAGCGGATCGAAAAATTTCTTTGTATTATTTGATGATGCCCGTCCTGGTAGTATGATTGATATTTACAATCCCATGTTAAGAAGACATATCAAAGCTAAAGTCATAGGCAAAATACCCGAAAATACATACAATCAGGATGTAAACATTATCATCAGTCCAGCTATAGCTCGTGAATTAGGCATATTTGACGCTCGCTTCAAAGTCAATATCAAATATGAACAGTAATATCAAATGATATTTCATAAGTTGTCTCCTACATGTTGATATCACGTTAGCAAAAACTCAAAAGATAACCATTGCCCGGCTTGTGCCAAAAGAAAAATAAGAAACGGAAGCCCAATCATCCCGTCTATACAAACGAGATAAAATGCAATCTTGCTTTTGTTTGGTGAAGCTTTTAAAAACAATAGGGTAGCCAATAGATATGTAATACTCAGTGAATAATAATTGACAGCGTTTATCCACCCGTATGTATAAACATATAAATTGATGATCCAAGCCAATATAATCCCTATGATAGCAACAATAACAGAAGTACGGATACCAATCAAACCCGGAACAGTAAGTGGGAAATCATCTTTGTCTTTCTCGAAATCACCAACATCGAATATCAACGCCAGCGAAGCAATGAAAATAATTCTTTCAATCGTCAACGCTACAATTATTGAAGTATCAATATGCTTTGAAAATGCCGGATATGTGATCGTTATTAGCGCATAGACTATGCCGATACTTAAAGGTTTGAGCCAGTTTTTTCTTAGAGTATATCCGCTGAAAATACCAACACTATAATATCCCATTACAATGACAACAGCTAAAAATATCAACCAATAGTATTGTAGAGATACGGACACAATGAATAATGCAAAACAGGACACCACTCCAATCAGTAAGACCGGATTGTGTACCATTTTTTTTAAAATACTTTTAGTCGGGAGATCCAATAAATTGTGATAATTATATAATATAGATGTACTCAAAAGTATAAATACAATATAAAGCCAATCAATTTCCGAACGTATAGAATAGTAGCTAAATACGGTAAGTCCAGCTGTACAAAGTCCAAGAAATAAGTATTTATTTACTAAAATATTTATCTGGTCTCCTAATATTGAAGGTTGATTGTCAAAAGTGGATGCCTTTGTATGATGAATGGAACGCAATGACTTTTTATTTTAAGGCGATGCCGCTTCGAATATATTTTTTGATATTGAGCCAAAATGCGGTAAAAAGGTAAAATATAACTGGTGATCCGAAAGTTGCAAAGCTACTGTAAATAAAGTACAAGCGTACTTTGGACTCATCAAGTCTCCATTTTTGAGCAAGATAACTACAAACACCAAAACTATATTTTTCTACAAAAGGCTTTACAATGATTTCTATAAATTGCATAGTAGTACAGTCGTTTATAAGATCCGCAGAATGTATTTTAATTAATTAACGGTACAAAAATAATGTATATCTTTTAGATTATTCAAAAAATCAAGGCATTATTCCTGATTAATTAGTGTATTTATTGTTTTTTCTCAATCTACCATCCTATCCAACACATCAATGATACTTTTGGCTGCTACAAATATCATTTCTTTTCCGGGTTGGGAAATGTCACTGTTTTCATCGTCCTGTATGCTATCCTCTACTAATGCAAGCAAATCTTCTTGTTGATAATTTTCGAAGTATTTATCAAGTACATTGCTAAATGATTTCATCTGTGGATCATGAAATACTTCCCAGTTTTTTTCTTCCGCTTCTTCTAATAATTTTCCATGTATCGTTTTCAATTCGTAATGATGTTTCACGCTTTTGCAAATGACGAGTGATAAGAATTGAAGTATGGCGAGCTCATTTTTAGCCAATAAACTTTGGTTTTCTTCGTCAATGAAATTCATTAAATCTTTTTGAGTTTCAACCATTTCATCCATGGCAGCTACATAAGCAGTTTCTTCTGCTAATTGGTCTATGACTTGGTTGATAATGGATTCAGAAATAAATTGCATATATCATTTTTTTGTTGAAAGATAAATTGGTTACTGTAATTAATCGCTTGAAGGTAAATAAGTTTGATAAATGTTGTCTAATGCTGCTGTGTAATTTTGAATATCTTCTGATGGTCTGAAAAGTGTACTTGACCAAACCCTGTGATAATATCGTGCCCAAAGCCCGGCGATGACGATCAAAGGGAAAGTCCACCAAGTCCATTGAAATACAATACAGAACACAATAATTATAATATACAAAATCAAAGTGAAAACAAGATTTACAACAAAAAGAAGTGAAGACTTAAATTCTCGCTGCTTGACCTTGGCAGACATAAATAACCAAGCGCCTACAATCGGTAGTGCATGAAATAACAATCCAAAAATCGCTGGTACAAATCCCAATATTAGAATCAGCCATTTGCTAAGATTCACTTTCGTCTTTAGAATGTCTGAAGTTAATTGAAGTTTTTTAGAATAATGTATTTTTAATTTACTCAATTGATCAGACAGACTTTTGCTTGTGGCCACATCCAACATATTAAATGAATTGGCAAGTGCGATTTCAGCTTCAAGCCGTTCAGTAGTTGGTAAGTAAACAGGGTGCGGCGTATCGACCATGACGTTTTTTCTCGTCAACAATACCAAATCCTCAAATGCCGGAAGCTGACTTTGATCTTCAAGATGAACAACATTGGGCAACATCGCTTGGAAAGTATCTTTCAGTATGTCTTCCATCGCAAGATTTTTATCGTGCATATATGTCTCAAAGTACGGTTTGACAGCGATAGGTTGGCCTATTTTCAACATCACTTCATCATTAAATAAGGCACTGAACGTAAAATTGATACCGACAGGTAGTATTTCAAGTTCAAGATCTGGATTTTTTTCTAATGCTTGAAAGCCGATGCGGGCAAAACCTTTTTGAAGCGGACGCAATTTTTTAATACTCTGTGTACTACCCTCGGCAAATATGAGTAAATTCTTATTGTCAAGCAATACTTGTGTACTCGCATCTATGGTTTGAGAGTTTTTTCGCAGTTGAGAAAAACCGTCTTTAAATCGGAATATCGGAATCTGGTTGGTTGACACTAATAACGAGCGAAGCCATTTTTTTTCAAAAAGATCTCCGCGAACTAAGAAGTGCAGGCTTTTTGGAAAAAAACACGCCATGATCAATGGCTCCATAAAGCCACTTGGGTGGTTGCTCGCCACAAGCTGCGGCCTATCAGATTTAATGTTTTCAAGACCGCTGATATATATCCTTTTGAAAAAAAGTTTCAGGGCTATTCTTACTAATATTTTAAGAAATTGGTATAACATACCGTGTGTTTGTCTATTTTTGCGGTGTAAAGCTAATAAAAGCTGAATGTCTAATCTTTATTTAAGGGATATTAAATTTTTAATTATTGTTGCAGGGCCTACTGGCATTGGCAAAACAAGATGTGCCATCGACCTTGCAAAGTACTATAATGCCGATGTTTTTTCTGCCGATAGTAGGCAGCTGTATAAAGAAATGCACATAGGTACGGCCAAACCGGATATGACAGAAATGGCTGGTGTTAAGCACCATTTTATCGACATGTTGAGCATACATCAGGACTACAGTGCGGGAGATTATGTATTAGATATTCATAAAGCTTTAGAGCAATATTTTAAGACGAATGACATTGCTATTGTCGCTGGTGGTACTGGATTGTATATAAAGGCGCTTTTAGAAGGAATAGATGATTTTCCTGATGTGCCGGAAGATGTACATACGTATTATAATAAGGGTTTTGAAGAACATGGTATAGCGTGGCTACAAGAAAAATTGGAAATTGATGATCCTGTGTATTTCCAGAAAGTGGATAAGTTCAATGCGCGCAGATTGATTAGAGCACTTGGAGTATCACACGTTTCCAATCGACCTTATTCCTCGTTTTTGTCTGATCAAAAAGCATCAAAACTCCCTTTTCAAGTGATAGAGATATTACTTGATATGCCTCGTGAAGCATTGTACGAACGTATCAATCATAGGGTAGAGGAGATGTTTAATGCTGGGTTGGAGGCGGAAGCACGTAGCTTATATCCATATAAACATCTTCGTGCTTTACAAACAGTAGGTTATCAGGAGCTGTTTGATTGTTTTGACGGGATCTGTAGTTTAGATGATGCCAAAAATCAGATTAAACAAAATTCAAGGCGATATGCCAAAAGACAAATGACCTGGTTTCGAAAATATGGCAATTGGAAAACATTTCATCCTGACCAACTACAAGATATTACCCAACATATTGATCATGTCATGATACAAGTTAAAAATTCATAATTTTTTTAGGATTTGTCTATATATTCGTTAAATAATAATTAAAAGTATAGCGATTATATACACTACATTGAACTTTCGGCTTAAATTTGTTGTAACAAATATATTATTTATTAAATCATTAAAATCATATCACATTATGAAGTCTTTTTTGTTATCATTCGGTTTTTTACTTTTATCAGTGGCTATATTTGCAACGAGTGTAGAACCAACACCTAAGAAAATCAACACAACTACCTCAAACATTACATGGAAAGGGTATAAAATGATTAAATCACATGAAGGAACATTAAAATTACAGTCAGGAACGCTTCAATTTACAGACAATAAGCTTACAGGTGGCGAAATGGTTGTAGATATGAATACTTTGACATGTACAGATTTAGAAGCAGGTAAAGGAAAGGAAAGGTTAGAAGGACACTTGAAAGCTGATGATTTCTTTGGCGTGGACAATCATCCGACTGCGGCTATCAAATTTTTAAAAGTAACACCGAAAGGAAATGGTGGCGAGTATGAGATTGCCGCAAATGTTACTATTAAGAATATTACAAAAGAAATCAAATTTAACGCAACAGCAAAAAATGGAACTGCAACAGCAGATCTTAAATTGGACAGATCAGAATTTGATGTAAAATTTGGATCAGGCAAATTTTTTGATAATTTAGGAGATAAAGCCATAAATGACGAGTTTGAATTGAGTGTTGCTTTACAATTTTAAAATATTTATTGAAAATATTTTTTAGATATTAAATTAAACCTTAATTTTGCGGTGCATTTAGTAAAGTGCAAAAAATGATGTTAAAGAACATTATTTATAAGTAGTTTAAAATATACTTTGGTATAAAAGAGACAGTAGTTTTTTTCATAGTTAGAGGGTCGGATCGCCGGATCCGGCCCCTTTCAAAAATAGAACACTAACGTCTGAGACATTGTACAAAGTATTCAAAATATGATAACTCAAAAGAGACAGTAGTTTTTTTCATAGTTAGAGGGTCGGGTCGCCGGATCCGGCCCCTTTCAAAAATAGAACACTAACGTCTGAGATTTTGAGTGTAATTGGAAATGAGATCGATATGGAATATTATCGGTCTCTTTTTTTTGCAATATATCAATTGTTTTTTTTTTATTTATTTTTCTGCTTTATATAAGTATTTGTACTACATTTACAGCGTATTCAAAAGTTCCATGATTGAAGCGCAAAAATATCAGCTCTTAAAAGACATTTGGGGGTTTACCTCATTTAGGTTGCATCAAAGTGATATCATAGATATGGTGCTACAAGGTCAAGATACCTTAGTCATCATGCCTACAGGTGGCGGTAAGTCTATGTGCTATCAATTGCCGGCTTTGTTGAAAGAAGGAACAGCTGTGGTTATTTCGCCACTTATCGCATTGATGAATGATCAGGTCAGCGCATTGAAAATAGCAGGAGTTGCTGTCGAAGCTTATCACAGTAATATCGATCTAAATGGCATAAAAGAAATCGAACATCAGCTGTCTTCTAATAAGTTGAAATTGATTTATGTATCTCCAGAAAGAGCCAATACGACCGAATTTGTGGAGATGATTTCACGCATAAAGATTAGCTTAGTGGCTATTGATGAGGCGCATTGCGTGTCCGTTTGGGGCAATGATTTCAGACCGGATTATATTTTACTGAACCGATTGCGGGACAGATTTACGGATGTGCCATTTATAGCGCTGACGGCTACTGCAGATGCTGCTACGCAGGAGGATATCTGCAAACAATTACATCTGCGTGAACCAAAGTACTTCGTCAGTTCCTTTGAGCGAAGCAATATATCGGTAGAGGCGCGTCCTGCCGATAATCGATATCAGCAAATCAGAGATTTTATACTCAGGCAGGGAAAGGGTAGTGGTATTATTTATTGTCTGAGCAGAAAAGAAACGGAGCGATTGTCATCAAAACTTCGTTCTATAGGAATGAATTGTGATTTTTATCATGCCGGAATGGATGCCGAAGAAAGGAATCGCGTACAGAAAGCGTTTCAGGATGATGAAGTACAGTTTATTTGTGCGACGATAGCCTTTGGTATGGGTATTGACAAAAGTAATATCCGGTGGATTGTACATTATTCCATGCCCAAAAATCTTGAAGGGTATTATCAGGAAATAGGGCGGGCAGGCAGAGACGGAGATCCAGCGGTCGCTTTATTGTTTTACAGTTATGCCGATTATGGTATGTTGCGAAAATTTATTGACGATAGCAACGCCGATGAGACCTTTAAAACAGTTCAGTATGCCAAACTTGCCCGGATGTGGGAATATGCTTCTGCGTATGAGTGTCGTACCAATATCGTATTGAGTTATTTTGGAGAGTTTAGGTCAGAAGCCTGTGGATATTGTGATAATTGCAGACAACCTCCTACGTATAAAGACGGTAACATATTGGCTCAAAAGGCTTTATCAGCCATCGTCCGGTGCAAAGAGGAAATATCACTAAACTTGTTGGTGGATATTCTGAGAGGCTCATACAAGGAAGAAATCGTTCAAAATGGGTTTAATACCATAAAAACATTTGGCGCAGGCAGGGATATTTCCTTTATTAGTTGGAAAATATATATAACACAGATGATTAATCAGGGACTAATCCGGATTGATTATACAGACGGATTTAGGTTGAAAACAACACCATTATCCAAAGAAGTATTGTATAGCAATAGAAAAGTTACATTGTTTGATCCTTTAATTACCGATATTGCAGCAGAAAAGCCAAAAACTATTAGAAAAAAAGAAGTTTTTGAAGAAAATCTCCTCCAAAAACTCAAAGCCTGGCGTATTGGGTTGGCTAAGGAAAAAGGCGTTCCTGCATTTGTGATCTTTGCGGATAAAGTCCTTGAAAATATCGTCGAAAGCCAACCATTAAATCATGCTGACTTATTACAGGTAGAGGGTATCGGTAAAGCTAAATTGGAGCAATATGGCAATGAAGTCTTAGCAATAATACAGGATTTTGTATCTGCTGATGATAATAGTATTAGAGTTAAAGGAAAAACCTATCTCGAAACGTTTTTGCTGTACAAAAAAGGTTATACACCCGAAGCTATCGCCAATGAGAGAAATATCCAGTTAACAACCGTTTTTTCTCATATTGCACACCTTTATATTAAAGGAGAAGATATTGATATTAAAAAATATATCAGTGATGACGAAATCAAGGAAGTAGAAGTAGCTTGGGAAAGGGCAGGAAAAGAAATGGCGTTGGCGACGATAGCTGAATATTTAAAAAAGCCTATGGAATACCATAAAATCAGGTTAGCATTAGCTGTTTTGACTAAAAAAATACCGGAAGAGTAATGATTTTATATAGTAAAACAACTTTTTTTAACTGTTTAGCGTCAAATATAATGACCAGTAACCATAAGACAAGCAATCGTGAATGAAAATTGACAAAGCATCATTTCTGAAAATCTTTGAAACTAAGTTTTGGACAAAGCTGAACGAAAGCGTTGTTCCGTTTACCGACAAACCAGTTGACAAAAATGCGTTTTTAGAAAAACTACACACACAGGTTTCAGACTTTACATATACGCCAAGCCACCCAAGACATTACATTCTTGTAAATAAGCACAACGGTGTAACACGTTTTGTTCCGACATTCAACCGAAAAGACTATTGCGTTTATTATTTGTGCGTAAAACTTTTAGAAAATGAAATTGCAGTTAACAGAGTCGATGGCACTTTTGGCGGTTGGACACTTGGAAACACAATCCGATTAAAAGAAGAACAAGAAGTTATTGAATTGGACTACGTTCCATTCAACACAATCAACGAACTTTCTTGGGCAAAAGAATGGCGTTCATTTCAAGACATTGCAAGAATTACAAATGACAGTGGAACTTACGACTACTACATAAATTTAGACATTGCAAATTTCTATGACACAATCAATTTAGCAATTCTTGAAAGAAAAATCAGACACGTTACACCCAAAAGCAAACAAGAAGTTGTAACACTACTCTTTCACTTCTTACAGAATTGGAATAAAAGAATTGAAGGTTACAATATCAAAACAGTTGGACTTCCGCAAGACGAAATAGGCGACTGTTCACGAATACTTGCTAATTTCTATTTGCAAGATTACGACCTTGTTATGAAAACTATTTGCGACAAATACAAATCTAAATTCATTCGTTTTGCAGACGACCAAATTATATTTACAGACAACAAAGAAACTGCACGACTGATTTTGTTTGAAGCATCCAAAGAACTTTTTAAAATTAATTTAAACGTAAACAGTAGTAAAGTCAAAGAATTTAAATCACAAGTAGAGTTTCAAACCTATTGGGCGTTTGAAATTTTTGATTTGCTAAAAGAAAAAGACAACGAAGAAAATATAAACAAGGGCGTAGAACTTTACTTTAAATATCTTGACAGCGGGATACGCTTCAAAGACAGTTCAGTTCTAAAACGGCTTTTGACAATAGATTTCTGCCTTATTGACCCAAAACACAGACACAGGCTAATATGCGTTTTTTTTGACCAAGACTTTTTGTATGGTTTGCAGTTGTGGCATTTAAAACGAATTAGAACTGCCGTAGCAAATGACACGGACTTTTTTAATGAACTTGATAAATTAATACCAAACGCTTTGTTCAACTCATTTTTGTTTAATTTGCGTTTGTTTTACTCAAAAGACAGAACAGAATTTGATTTAAAAATAATTGACAAAAGAATTGAAGAAATAAATACCAGCCACTAACATCTATTGGCGAGGTGGGGCGAGTAGCTATATATGAAAGGAAGTGTAAAATTTAATTTTTGTTTTCAATTGAGCGTTAGTGCTAATAATCCCACCTATCGCCAATATGCAGCAAGAAAAGTAAAAATGCAAATGCAACAAAAAGCCAAAATGCTTGTTATCGTATGTAATAAAAATGAAATAATAAAAAATAAAATATTATGAGTTTACAAATAGGAGATATAGCACCTGCATTTACGTTGAAAGATACGGAAAAACAAGATGTTTCATTGAGTGATTTTGCAGGTAAAAACGTTGTGGTATTTTTCTTTCCACTCGCTTTTACTGGCGTTTGTACGGAGGAATTATGTTCCATAAGAGACTCTAAAAAAGATTACGAAAATCTCAATGCAGAAGTACTCGCTATTTCGGTTGATTCACTGTTTACTCTTGGCAAATTCAAAAGTGAAGAGGGTTATAATTTCCCATTGTTGTCAGACTGGAACAAAGATACAGCCGCTGCGTATGGAGCACTTTATGACGAATTTGTGCTTGGTATGAAAGGCGTTGCGAAGCGTTCGGCTTTTGTGGTGGATAAAAATGGTATAGTAAGATATGCTGAGGTCTTGGAAAGTGCCGGAGATTTACCTAATTTTGCGGCGATAAATGATACTTTGCAGACAATGTCTTGATTTTGTTGCCTTGACATTGTAATAGTCAGTTTATAAAAAATCAACAAAATGAACAGTACAAAATACGATGAATCCGAAGATGTATTAGTCGATGAGGATGTTTCATCAGGCTACAAGTCTCAATTGATAGTATATAATGACGACTTCAATACTTTTGATTGGGTTATTCAGTGCTTCATGGAGGTTTGTAATCATACTATGGAGCAATCTGAACAACTGTCTCTATTGGTTCATTTTAAAGGTAAAGCTACGGTAAAGACTGATGTTTTGTCGGTGCTTAAACCGATGAAAGATGCGTTGGTAGATCGTGGTTTATCCGCTGTGATAGAGTCGTTTGTTGAAGATTAATGTAGCATTTTACTTTGTAAAGTCTTGAGATTTCATTGTTTAATTAATAGTAAAAGGTGGTTAGGTTTTAACCACCTTTTCTTATAAAAGGAGTTTATTAAAAAACTTTTAAAAATTCTGATGTAATCCATGTTACCCATGCAGCGAGTTAGAAATAACATTTGGTTTCCACATCCCATGGATGTTGACGAAAGTGGCGTTTTGTGTGTTGGTGGCGACCTAAGCGTTAGTCGGTTGCTGTTAGCATATCATTATGGTATATTTCCTTGGTACAATGTTGATGACCCGATCATCTGGTGGTGTCCAAAACCCAGATATGTGATATTTCCTAATTCCGTGAAAGTATCAAAAAGTATGCGTTCGTATTTTAATTTGAATAAGTTTGAAGTGACGTACAATCAGGATTTTGATGCGGTCATTCGCCAATGTCAGCGTATCAAAAGGAAAGGGCAAAGAGGTACGTGGATTAGCGAAGCCATTATCGAGGCATATACCAATCTATATCATTTAGGGCTTGCAACTTCCGTAGAGGTGTGGAATAGTCAAGGTCAGCTGGCAGGAGGATTGTATGGAGTCAATATTGGGAAAGTTTTTTTTGGTGAGTCGATGTTTAGCCTTGAAAGCAACGCTTCAAAATTTGGCTTTATTACTCTTGCACGACAACTTGAAGCAGAAGGCTATATGGTTATTGATTGTCAGCAACCTAACACACATTTAGAGAGCCTTGGAGGAACATTTATAAGCGGAGCAGCGTTTTATGATATACTTCAGAAGAATAGGCTGATATCCTTGCAGTCAGACTTAGGTTGATTACATCGTTTTTTCTCCAATGAAAGTAACAAGTGCTTGATAAACTTCTCTGATAGGCAATCCCATTACATTGCTATAACTACCTCGTATTTCTTTGACTTTACAAAGTCCTATCCAATCTTGTATGCCATAGGACCCTGCTTTGTCTAAAGGTTTGTAGTGATCGATATAATATTTTATTTCTTCATCGTTGATAGTGTCGAATACTACATCGGTCAATGTTGTAAAAGATGTCATCTTTTCATGAGATGCTATACATACGCCCGTTGCTACACGATGCGTTTTTCCAGCTAATGTAGCAAGCATGATAGTAGCGGCGGCTTCGTTTTCTGGTTTGTTGTAAATTGTATCATCAAGGATGACGACACTATCAGCAGTTATCAGTATTTCGTCGTGTAGTAACGTGTTTTGTAGTGCTTCAGCTTTTCTTACAGCTAACAAAGCCGCAACTTCCAATGGTGGTAAAGCCATATCAAAACTTTCATCTGCATCTTGATACCGTATTTCAAAATCAAATCCCGCCTCTTTCAGTAATTGACTACGACGAGGCGATTTAGATCCTAAAACAAATTTTATGTTTTCAAATATCTTCATAGTTTAAGCGATGAAAATGACACTAAATAAGCCATTAACCAAAAGCAATTTTAATCCAAAACTGATATTTTTGAAATCTTTCTTTTCTTTGGAAATGTATATTTTGTAAGTTAAATAGATTAATGGAATAATTAAACAAGTAAGCATAAATATACTGTAAATGAGTGTTTTAGGAATGTTGTTGTAGAATGTCCACCAAGATAATATACCAATAAGTAAAATGGTTATGAGAATAACAATATATTTCGAAGTGGTTAATCCGATTTTTCCGGGTAGGGTTATGATTCCTGATTGTAGATCTCCCTCCATATCTTCCATATCCTTTATGATTTCACGAATCAGATTAAGTAAAAACATGAAAACCATGTATGCAAGAATAATCGTAATAAGGTTTGTATCTAAATGTTGTCCTTGTAAAAATTGTGCAAATCCAAGTATTCCGATGACACCAGCTATGAAAAGACTAACGAATATATTACCAATAAGTATCGTGTTTTTTAAATATTTAGAATATAAATACATGCAAAAGACACCAGCCGGATAAATCCAAGTGTATTCCAACGTATGGGTCATATATGCTATATATATAGTAATGATAGCACCCGCCAAAAGCAATAATGTATAATATATATAGCCGGCTTTCTCGGTAATTGTATTTCCAATGTACAACTTGGTAGGCTTATTGAGGCGATCAGTTTGTTGGTCGATGATATCATTGATCACATATCCAGTTCCCGCAATTATCAACGTATCCAATACAAATAATGGGAATAAAAAGCCTGAAAGTGTAATGTTTTCAGCATTAGGAACTATGATGAAGTACTGAATAATGAATTGTGCAGCACAAATTATCAATAGATTGAAAGGCCGAAGTACCTGTATGTAATCTTTAAGCGTACTCAAAAATTCCATTTTCCTTGTTGTCTCATAACTTTTTCGATAACTTCCCTTACACAACCTTGACCACCTTTTTTGGAGGTAATATACATAGCTCGTTCCAGATTTTCAGGTGCGCCGTCCGCAGGACAGACAGCAATACCGGCAAGCGGATAGACACTTAAATCAGGAATATCATCACCCATGTACAAAATTTCTTCTTTCGCAAGGTTAAGCTTAGAGCTGAACTCCTTAAAAGTGGTTGATTTTTCAGATAATCTGTCGAAAATATATTGAACGCCCAATATTTCAAATCTTTTTCTGACACCTTCAGAATACCCTTTTGTCATAATGGCAATATTATAACCAGCTTCCAAAGCAAAGACCAACGCCTGCCCGTCGCGTGTATGCATAGTACGTACAAAAGTGCCGTTTTCCATTACGATGACTTCCCCATTAGTAAATACACCGTCAACATCAAAAACAAGCGTAGTTATATGGTCAAAAAGCGAATGATCCATATCTATTTTATTGATTGTGTCTCCATTCGTACACCCAAAGAGCCTGAATTTGTTCAAGATGACCCTCGCTACAGTTTTCACGAGTATCAGCAAAACTTGGTATTCCCATAACCCACTCAATCAAATCGGTGAAGCGTATCCTATAAATTTTGGATTCATCAAAGTCATCTCCAAAACGATCGTATAATTGCATACTGATATCTTCATGATCATTCCAGTATATAGGGAGGTTGTCAATATCATCAAAAGCCATAGTTGTAAGAAAATAATGATTTAATATAAAAAATGTTAATCAGACAATACGTTAAGTGAGTATTGTTTTATTCGATTAATGCAACAAAAATATTGTAATGAATGTTTTAAATTTCGTGCAATAGGTTTTATCCTATTAATATAAAATATGGTGTATATTTGAATGTGCGTATAGAGGTGAAAATAAAATGACAAAAATGATTGTTTTTTTTAATTTTTTAAATATATGATAATCAAATATATATGACAATAAACTTTAAAAAATGTGATTTTTTTGATATTTTTTTTCAAAATAGTTTTTTTGTTTCAAAATATGGAATTACCTTTGCATCGCTTTTGAGAAAAGTATTCAGAAGTTTTTGTTATTTGAATTAGTTTTTTATAATATTTAAGCCAGTGTAGCTCAGTTGGCCAGAGCACGTGATTTGTAATCTCGGGGTCGGGGGTTCGAATCCCTCCACCGGCTCTTTATTTTATTGAGACAGGGGATCCGCCGAAGTTGGAGAGTCGGGGCAGACTGTAAATCTGTTGTTTTAGGCTGAATAGGTTCGAATCCTATGATCCCCACGATTTCTCTAAAAGAAAGTGTGAAAAGGAAATTGCGGAAGTAGCTCAGTTGGTAGAGCATCAGCCTTCCAAGCTGAGGGTCGCGAGTTCGAGTC
>CAYNSF010000020.1:0-61801 GCA_964399855.1 uncultured Aureispira sp.
TCAGTAGGTTAGTGCTTGGTTTTGCTCTTTTTGAACGTTTACCCGTTTAGTAGTGTATATAAATATATAAATGGCTTGCAAGTTTGTCAGCAAGCCGTACAGCCAACTCATAGCACTATGTCAACAAATACTGATCGATCAAATGCGAGTTCAATTTACGGGTTTTCAAAACTCATTGAAAAAATTGAGAAAAAATTCAGTATTTGATTTAAATATTTGTATAGTATTCTGATACTCTCAATTGTCTATTCAATTTTCCTAAAACAATTTTCAATTCAAATAATGCTTTTTTTTTACCTTTGTATTTTTTAACACTGCTTGATGAAATTAAAGAAAGGTTGGTCTTTCGATTTATTTCCATGTGAAGCAATTATACCATTTAAAAATTCGAAGAGGATTTATGTTTAAACCCAATTTTTTATTGTTAATTATAGTACTTGGTGCAATCAGCATAATAACCTGTAAAAAAGAAACGGCTATGACACCCGATTACGACGGAAAAACAATATCCATGATCTTGGCGGATTCTATTATATTACAAGACGGTACAAAGATAACCTTACAAGGTGATAGTATTTCTAAAATATTCTACTTAGTACGACATGCAGAAAAAGATACAAGCATTAAGGATAATCCACCATTGACGGAAGCAGGATTGGATCGTGCAGCAAAATTAGCCGATATCTTGCGAGGTACTCGGATAGATGCTATCTATACAACTATGACTTTGCGTGCCATGTTTACAGCGGATTCAATTGCAGTTATAAAAGCTATGAAGATGCTTCCGTATGACAAACATACACTGAGAGATATTATACCGGACCTCAGGAAAGATGACGAAGTGAATCGTATATTGATGGTTGGTCATCAGAATACGGTGCCAGCGATTACCAATTCTCTTGCAGACAAAGTGATTTTCTCTACTATATTTGACGATGATGATTATGGCAACTTTATTGTAGTGGTGATATTAAAATCAGGAGTTACAGCAGTTTATAAACTTAGATACTAAATTCATAAATTAGGTAAATAAGCGCGTTTTATATATTAAATAAACAAATAATAAATTAGGATATAATATGATTTCATCACGATATAACCCAGAAGAAGTAGAAGGCAAATGGTATCAACATTGGATGGATAAAAAGTACTTCCACTCAGAACCTAACGATAGAGAAGCATTCAGTATTGTCATTCCACCACCCAATGTCACAGGCGTGCTACACATGGGCCACATGCTAAACAATACGATCCAAGATATCCTCATCAGGAAAGCGCGTATGGAAGGTAAAAATGCTTGTTGGGTTCCCGGTACGGACCATGCTTCTATCGCAACAGAAGCCAAAGTGGTCAATATGCTTCGTGAAAAAGGAATCAAAAAAGGCGATCTATCCCGAGAAGAATTTTTAGAATATGCTTGGGAATGGAAAGAAAAATATGGAGGTATCATCCTTGAACAGCTTAAAAAATTGGGTGCTTCCTGCGATTGGGATAGGACGGCATTCACGATGGACAAATCTAGATCAGAAGCGGTCATCAAGGTTTTTGTCAGCCTATACAACAAAAATAAGCTCTACCGTGGAAAACGAATGATCAATTGGGATCCGGAAGCAAAGACTGTGCTTTCCAATGAAGAGGTATTGTATTCCATGGAAAACTCTAAATTGTACCATGTAAAATATCAGGTTGCAGGCACTAATGAATATCTCATAGTAGCAACAACAAGACCTGAAACGATACCGGGAGATACTGCCGTTGCTGTTCACCCGGATGATCCAAGATACAGTCATCTTGTTGGTAAAAAGGTAATCGTTCCTATAATAGGTCGTGAAATACCTATCATCATGGATACTTATGTAGATATGGAGTTCGGTACAGGCGCGCTTAAAGTCACACCTGCTCATGATGTGAATGATTATGAAATTGGGCTACGGCATCAATTACTGATCATCGATGTATTGAATGAAGATGGTACCATGAGTGCAGATGCCGGTATTTATCATAAAGAAGATCGTTTTATTGTCCGTAAAAAGTTCGCAAAAGACTTAGATGCCGCAGGACATATCGAAAAAACAGAAGACTACCAGAATAACGTAGGACGATCAGAGCGAACCAATTGTATCATAGAGCCAAGACTTTCATTGCAGTGGTATGTCGATATGAAATCCATAGCAGCACCTGCATTGGAAGCTGTCATGAAAGACGAAGTAGAGTTTTTTCCAAAAAATCAAAAGAATACATACCGTTATTGGATAGAAAACATCAGGGATTGGTGTATCTCTCGACAATTGTGGTGGGGACACCGTATTCCGGCATATTACTACGAAGGGCAAACTTTTGTTGCCGAGACAGCCGAAGCAGCACTACTGTTAGCTAAAGCACAATTTCCAGATATCCAAATGGAAGACCTCAAGCAAGACGAAGATGTACTGGACACTTGGTTTTCGTCGTGGTTGTGGCCTATATCCGTGTTTGACGGGTTCAACTCCCGAAAAGAATTGGATTACTACTACCCTACTTCTGTGCTCGTAACAGGTTGGGATATTATATTTCTCTGGGTAGCGAGAATGGTAATGGCAGGATATGAATGGGAGGCAAAACGACCTTTCAATCACGTATATTTTACTGGAATGGTGCGGGACAAACTCAGACGTAAAATGTCCAAATCGCTTGGAAACAGCCCGGATGCTTTAAAGCTAATCGAAACGTATGGTGCTGACGGAGTTCGCTTTGGGCTAATGTCTTGTTCTCCTGCCGGTGGAGACCTATTGTTTGATGAGAAATTGGTTGAGCAAGGCCGTAACTTTAGCAACAAAATCTGGAATGCTTTGCGTCTTGTAGATGGTTGGGAAACCGATAGCTCCAAATCTGCAAGTGAAGGCAATCAATTGGCATATAGCTGGATAACACAAAAGCTCCATGCCGTAGCAGGAGAGATACAAAAGAATTTTGAAGATTATCGTATATCAGAAGCAGTCATGAGTGCTTATAGCTTTGTATGGAATGACTTCTGCTCATGGTATCTTGAGATGGTCAAACCAGCTTATGGCGATAAAATTGACGCACAGACTAAAGAAAATACAATAGAAATTTTCAGCAAAATTTGTTCGCTCTTACACCCATTTATGCCCTTTATCACAGAAGATGTATGGCATGCACTTAAGACAAGAAGTGAAGGCGAAGACTGTATCCTGAGTGCATATCCTCAACCTGAAAATCATGACACTATTCTCCTTGAACGAGTTGAGCAGGCTAAGGAAATCATTACCAATATTCGGGATATTCGCAACAAGAACGGCATTAAAAATGCAGAAACACTTGATGTCGTTATCGTAAAATCTGATCGCGCAGCTACTTTAATGGCCTTAGACGGATGGTCGGATATTTGCATCAAGTTAGCCAACTTAGCATCAATTAAAATCACTGATGAGGAACATGCCAATGGTGTAGCTTTCATATCTGGGACGGAGAAGTGCATCGTTCTGATGAGCGTAGAAGTCGATACCGAAATAGCCATAGAGGAAAAGACAAAAGAACTCGAATATCAAAAGGGCTTTGTTAAATCGGTACAAGCCAAGTTAAACAACGAGAGATTTGTGTCTGGTGCTCCAGCTGCTGTGGTAGAAAAAGAACAAGCAAAACTTGCAGATGGCCTTGAGCGGGTTAGAATTTTGGAGGATGAGTTAAGGCGATTGGGGGCGTTGTAAGGGTGTTTTGAGATGAACGATTTTGTAGTGTTATAAGATTTACAACTCAATATCGCATTTCAAAACGTCAAATACCTCTCAACATACACTTTTTGATGGTGATACTGGTGTGCTAATATCACGAAGCCTAAAGCTCTGACGGATATGGATGTATTATTTGCTATTCCAGAAAGACATAATTGCTCTTTGGTCAAAGATTGAAACAGTAATACGGAGGATTGCCTGACACACGAAAATTCTTGAATCAAATGATCAAGTTGTCTTGAATGAGCATGAGCATGCTGAGCATACATATTTTCATCAAATCCTGATAGCTCCGTCTTATCATTTCGTGAAAAACGCAAAGCCCGATAAGCAAAAATCCGTTCACAATCTATCAAATGCTGGATGATTTCCTTTAACGTCCATTTACCTTTGTCATACTGAAATTCGTATTTTTCTATAGGTATAGTATGGAAAAATGTCTCAAAATCATGAAAAGAGCTTTCCAATGCTTGTAACAAATCTGTATCGGGACTCATCGTCGAAAAATACAGCTGATAGTAAGGCGGATATTCTAATGTTGAAAGTGCTGATAACTTCATGTTTAATCCTAAAGATATTTATTTCCATAATCAAAACAACTCAGGTACATGGTTTGAAATTATATACCTGAGTTGTTATAAAATTGTTTTCAACTGTAAATTCTACTTCCTCGTAGCTGTAAACATATCTTTCAACTCCTTTTCAGTTTTAAAATTAAGGTCAAGGAAAGTAGCTGTAACAAACTTCTTAATATCTTGATAATCTCTACCTTTTCTGTCAGTATATACGGCAAGAAGCTTTTTGATATAATTCAAACTCAGATCCTTAATTCGTTGATTAAATTTCTGATTATTAAAGGTATTGATGTACGATATAAAGACCTTATTGATTTCAAAGTATTCTCTATAGCTGTCCGTATCTAAGTTATTTAGGAAGCTTTCACAATACCCATAAATACAATCTCTAAGACATTCATTTTCAAGACTCAACCCTTTATGTGCTTCGTAGTATTGACTTACTAATGCTATTGTATCTTGATGTACATATCCTTTTGTGTGTACTGCATTGATCAAGTTGTAATACTCTGTTACACCGTCAGCTACTTTTTTATTGATGATCTCCGACATTCTTTTATCGGCTTCAGGCGTGATTTCTATGTCTCCACGATAAAGATTTAGTAGATTATTGAAATAATGCTGAACAAATCCACTATCCTTCTTACGGAATTGATCTATAAGCGCTGAAATTTTAATTTTAATCGTATCATTAACATCATAAAACATGGCTATCAACATGATAACTTCGAGGAAAGCGGGATTATCTTGAAGTTTGTCATTGTTTACAAAACTGTCAATAGCGGGCAAGATGCTTTCATTATTAAATCTTCTATCAGCTCTGTATATTAAAAACTGAACTAAAGCGTTTTTATTCATATTAAAATCCACTTCGTTCTCTGGGAAGGATACTGTACTAAAGTTTTGACCATGGAATTGCTTTCTATAATTTACATACAATTCAACTCTTTGATCTAAATCCCTATACTTATCATTCTTTTGGTGAGATAGGAATGTTTTAACTTTTTTATTAGAAATTTCAGCCAATAAATTCGTTGTCCATATATCACTACTCAATGCAAAGCCCACTTGTAGCGTCTGCCCTATCCTATTTTTTATATAATCAAAATTGGCAGAATCTATGATTGCTTCGAGGATTTCCTTGAAATGATCCTGCTGCTTCGTATATTTATAATCTTCGCTGATGCCACCTCTCAATACGGAATAACCTAATATACGTGGCAAAAACATACCTTCTAAACCTGGATCGAGCAATGCTTTCTCTAAAGCTTCTAATTGTAGTGGTGTTTTTTCAGCGACAACCTGATACAATTCGTTGATATGTGGCTCATAAGCCTCAATCATTTGCTTGTATATATCTTCCGTTTCATCTTCAATATATTGTACCAACAAATCAGAATTTTGAATGGCAGCGATCAACTGATCTAAGTGATTTTTATAATTTGCTCCTAAAGCTTCCATAATTTTATTGTTTTATTTAACGAAAATCAATTTAAAATCTAAATATCAATCAAAAAAGGGTAAAAACATATAACATTTTGCCCAAAAAGGCAACGTTATTATAGAAAAACCTGGTAAAACTAACAGTTTAACCAGGTTTTTACTAATGAATTTAAACCACAAAAATTCAAAATAAGGAAATGAATCCTTAATTTTCTCTTACTCTTCTGTCGGTGCCTCAGCTGTATCTTCTGATGCCTCTTCAGCAGGTGCTTCAGCCGATTCCTCTGTTGCTACTTCAGCAGGTGCTTCATCTGTAGGAGCAGCTACTTCTTCAACTTGTGAATCTGCAACTGTTTCTTCAGCAACATCAGCTACTGTTTCTTCGTCAGCTACTGGAGCTGCTACTTCTTCTACTACAGCTGGTTTTACTGGTTTTGCGTCTCCAGATACTTTTTGTCTGAATGCATGGATTTCAGCAATCGTGCTTTCGATTCTTGAAGAAATCTTAGCTTCCTTAGCATCAATCCACTTCATCCAAAGGTCATCAGCTTGCTCAATCGTCAAAGCTCCTTTTTTAACGCCTCTCATCAGGTGCTTTTTGTAGTAAACACCTTTAAATCTCAATATCGCACGTACTGTATCCGTTGGTTGTGCTCCTTTTGTAAGCCAATCATAAGCTGCATTACGGTCGATTTCGATAGTAGCTGGTTTTGTCATTGGATTGTATGTACCAATTTTCTGGATAAATTTTCCATCTCTTGGTGCTCTTGAATCCACAACTACGATGTGATAAAATGGTGCTTTTCTACGTCCCTGACGAGACAATCTTAATTTTACTGGCATTGTTAAAATTTAAAATAATAATGAATAACATAACCGGAATCCACTGCCGATGCAATCTCCCGGTTTTTAACGGGCGCAAAGGTAGTACTTATATTTCAATATTTCAAAAGAATTAGAAATAAAATTTCACACTAAGCGTAGGCAATATTGGAAGCTGATTGACTCTTTCGTAATTAAGCCTGTCAAAATAGAATATATTTGGCCTGTCATACGCATTGGTAACGCTTAGATTTGCCTCCATACCCATATATTTTGTAAACTTAATTTTCTTTTGCAATGAAACATCTAATCTGTGGTAATATGGCAATCGACCACCATTTCTTTCAGAGGAATAAATAATACCGATATCGTCAGGATTATTAGTCTCCACTGGTGTGGTCACGCCACCTAAGTAGCTCTGATAATTGTAAAACCCTCTTGTCTTGGTAAATGGAAAACCAGAGCCTAAATTCCACCTTGCGCTCAATTCCCAAGTATTTGCTTTATCTAAACTGTATGTTGCTAAGAAATTGACATTGTGTCTTCTGTCAAAAACTGTCGGATATATCTGTTCACCGTCGTCTCGAGTGACATAACCATGGCTATAAGTCGCCCATACATATAAACGAGGAATCTCATATTTAAAGGTAAAATCAACACCATAAGCCTTGCCTGTTTCCTTAGTATAATCAGTATCTTCACTGCTGACTTTATTTCTATTGACTACGATAAGTTGCGGAAAATCTTTATAATATCCTTCAATATTGATCGTCGAACGTTTCGTTAAGTCGTATTCGAACCCAGCTATAGCGTGATTAGAAATCTGCAATTTGTTTTCTAACCTCTGACCATTATAATCCCTGATAAGTGTTTCCGGTCCTGTCAAAAAGCCGTTGAATAGATTAACAACATCTCTTTCATTGGACGTACTCAGGATATTTTGTGTATATCGACCTGCAGCACCTTTAAATCTCCACTTGTCGGTAATATTATATTTAATACCAAATCTTGGTTCTAATGTCAATGCCCCCAATGAAGAATAATACTGAACTCTGATAGACGGATCCACGATCAAATTGCCTATTTTATGTTTGTATTTCCCGAAAAAGCCTAATTCTGTTGTGTTTTGTGAATCATTAAATGGCGTGCCAAATGGATTTATAAAATTAAAATTAGTACTAATACTCTTCAGCTCAAGTCCATATTTGATTTCATTATGCTCACCAAAAAATGTAAAGCCGATATTCGCTGTCAATTCGTCAATATCCGAAGATCGCGACTGATTATCTTCTTCATCTATTCCAACACCATAAGACGAATAACCAATCACACCGTCCACAACGATGTTGGACTCAGACGGAATCATGTGGAAATTGATACCTGCACCCGTATTTTCCCAATTGATAGCCGCTAAAGCTGGGTTGGCGTAAGCATCATTATAATTAAATCCAAAAGCATTGATACGACTACCATTCGCCATATTAACGGATAATTTCCCGTAAAAATCGGTAAAACTAAACGGAAGACCAACTTCTTTATCTTCAGTAGCATAGCCATAAATTGATTTTGACGTATGTTCGATCATTGATTTTTTGGCTGTCACTACGTAAGATACCGACGTACCACCTTCACGAAACTTTTTAATTGGACCTTCTATCAACCCTTTTACCATAAACGGCCCTGCACTTATCTGACCGCTTTGTCTGTTTTTATTTCCTTCACGAGTTTTGATGTCAACAATAGCCGAAATCCTTCCACCATGATCAGCGGCAAAACCACCTGTGAGTACATCTACGTTTCTTATCAATTCTGTTTCAAATACAGAATAAAAGCCGATTGAATGGAATGGATTGAAAATATTGAGACCATCGAGTAGAATCTTATTTTGAACAGGCGAACCACCTCTTATGTATATCTGTCCACCTTGGTCACCTGTCGATATCACACCCGGTAATACCTGAAGATATTGAACGATATCAGCTTCACCACCGACAGAAGGAAGCGATTTGATTTGCTTTTGAGTCACGGCTATCTGAGAAATATTAACATTTGTCCTTGCCTGTTGGTATGCAGCCGATACATTTACCTCGTCCAAGCTTACAGCACTTTCTGTCATATAAACGGCTTGATAGTTTACACCGCCTTTACGTATTTGGACTTCAACAACTGTGCTGTCAAATCCGACATAGGTAGCTACTAATTTATAACTACCCGGGGGAATATTGGAAAGCGTATAAAACCCGTCTAAATCCGTCATAGCGGCATGTTTGGTACCTTGTAAATGTACAGTACCATAAATAACTGGATTTCCTGTTTCTTTTTCGTAAACATTACCACGAACTGATCCATTTTGAGCGGCAAGACCCAAACTCATCAGACTCAACACTAAAACAATCAACGATTTATTAAACATCATGGATATAATCAATTTTTAAAAGACGCAAAAGTAGTGATAAATAACAAATATCATAAGTATATAATGTCTTCTTTATGACAAAATCGTCTTTTGAATTATCCTTCGTAGTGAAAAACACTGAATTATTCAAGATTAAACTAAAAAATTAATAAAAAATGAAAATTTAGTGTCAAAAACTTTTCTACATCAATAATCATTTAGATATTTGCGGCACATATTCACAAAGTGCATATATATATTGCTATAGAATTCATTTGTATAAACATATATTTTTTTACATATTATATATTTTTTAATAACTAAGTGATTTTATAAGTGCACCACATAGAACCATAGACATATTTAAGAGAAACCATGAGTATTTTTGAAAAGAGAATCCATTATAAACCGTTTGAATACCCGGAAGTTCTGAAATTTACTACTGCAATGAACAATTCGTTTTGGGTACATTCCGAAATAGATTTCACGGCAGATATTCAGGATTTTCATTCACATTTGAGTGAAGCAGATCGACAGATAGTCAAAAAATGTCTATTAGCTATAGCGCAGATAGAAGTATCAGTCAAGTCATTTTGGGGTAATCTCTACAATCATTTACCAAAACCAGAATTTAACGGACTTGGAGCTACTTTTGCAGAGTGTGAGTTCAGACATTCAGAAGCTTATTCAAGGTTGCTCGAAGTACTTGGATACAATGAGGAGTTTCAACATGTTACGTCTATACCCGTCATCAAAAAGCGAATAGATTACCTTACAGATGCCTTATCCAATAGTAAATCTACTGCCAGAGAAGATTATTTGATGTCGTTGATATTATTTACGATCTTGATTGAAAATGTATCTTTATTTAGCCAGTTTGCGATCATATTATCATTTACGAGATTTAAAGGATATTTAAAAAATGTGAGTAATATCATAGCGTGGACTTCTGTCGATGAGCAACTTCATGCCAATGCAGGTATATACATTATCAATAAAATCAGGGAAGAACATCCTGAATTTTTTACAGAAGAAACGGAAGCACGTATATATGAAATCGTTCAAAATTCCATTGATGTTGAATCAGAAATTCTTGATTGGATATTTGAATACGGTGAATCTCCAGAATTAAGCAAAACAAATTTAATTAATTTCATGAAATACAGATTGGACGAAAGTCTTGAGCGTATCAACATGAAAAAACATTTTAATATTTCCCATGCCGAGTATCAGCCAATGATTTGGTTTGAAGAAGAAGTATTTGCCAATAGTCTTGATGATTTTTTCGCCAAAAGACCGGTAGAATACACAAAACACGATAAAAGCATAACAGCTGACGATTTATTTTAAAATGATAGCAACATGGAAGAAAGACTTTGGTGGGTAAATGAAGAAAGTGAGCAGATACTCAATCGCGGATATCTCCTCAAAGGAGAAACGATCGAAGGAGCTATTGACAGGATCACAAATGCAGCGGCTCAGCGATTGTTTCGCCCGGAGCTAAAGGAAGCTTTTGCCGAGATGGTGGAACGTGGGTGGATGAGTTTGAGCTCTCCAATATGGGCCAATATGGGTACAGAACGCGGCTTACCAATATCTTGTTTCAATGTTCATGTTCCCGATTCTGTCGAGGGCATCACGCAAAAACTTGGCGAAGTCATCATGCAGACGAAAATCGGTGGTGGTACTTCAGGTTATTTTGGTGAGTTGAGAGAAAGAGGCAGCGCTGTGTCTGACAATGGCAAGAGTTCTGGTGCTGTAAGTTTTATGCGGCTCTTTGATACGGCAATGGATACCATATCACAAGGCGGCGTACGTCGTGGCGCATTTGCTGCTTATCTCGACATTGACCATCCAGATATCGAAGAATTTTTGACTATCAAAAACATCGGAAGCCCTATACAAAATCTATTCAATGGTGTTTGCGTACCAGATTATTGGATGCAAGAGATGATAGACGGCGATCGCAAAAAAAGAGAAATTTGGGCTAAAGTATTGGAATCTCGTCAGCAAAAAGGATTGCCTTATATCTTCTTCACAGACAATATCAATAGAAATAGGCCTCAAGTATATAAAGATAAAGACTTAGTCATTCATGCTAGTAATTTATGTTCTGAGATAGCTTTACCATCGACAATAGATGAGTCGTTTATCTGCTGTTTATCATCGTTAAATCTTGAACTTTACGATGAATGGAAAGATACTGAAGCCGTAAAAATTGCCGTCTTTTTCTTAGATGCAGTTTTACAGGAATTCATAGCTAAGACGGAAGATAATTATTACCTCAAAGCAGCTAATCAGTTTGCTAAACGACACCGTGCGCTTGGTTTGGGTGTACTTGGTTGGCATTCATATCTACAAAAGAATATGATCGCATTTGAGGGTATTCAAGCAAAAACGCTTACGACACTCATCTTTAGAGATATCCAAGAAAAAGCAGTCAAAGCGAGCCAGGAATTATCGAGAATCTATGGAGAACCGGATATACTCAAGGGTTATGGAATGCGAAATGCAACGCTAATGGCGATAGCTCCAACGACTTCTTCATCTGCTATTTTGGGTCAAACATCACCGGGTATAGAGCCATTTAGTAGCAATTACTATAAGGCTGGGCTTTCGAAAGGAAACTTCATGCGTAAAAACAAATATCTCAAAAGACTTCTTGCCGAAAAAGGTATTGACAACGAAGAGATATGGCGATCTATCATGCTTAATCACGGTAGTGTCATGCAATTGGAGGAGCTAACCGATGACGAAAAAGATGTATTCAAGACCTTCAAAGAGCTCAGCCAAATGGAGATCATTCAGCAAGCTGCGATTCGACAAAAATACATAGATCAAGCACAAAGCCTGAATATAAACATACCGGCAACCATACCTATCAAAGACGTAAATCAGTTGATTATCGAAGCGTGGAAACTCGGTGTCAAGACACTTTACTACCAACGAAGCCAAAGTGTTTCTAAGGAATTGGTCAATAACCTTTTGGTTTGTAGTAGTTGTGAGTCATAGGAAGCTGGCTTGGGTTTACTTTGTGACATTTTAATCATCTCAAAGGGATAAATGGAGCATAATGTTGGTTGTTGGTTTGTTCTTAACTTTCAACTCTAAATTCCCAACATTGTTAAATAATCTACAATTATAATAGGTTTCATATATCGGCTTTATTTAAAGTCGAATTAAAATTTTATCTTTGCAATCCAAATCAAATATAAATTAAAGTGAGTATTCTAATATTTTTGATCATATCCTACATTTTATTGTGCATCAGCTTATATATGTTGTTTCCAAAAGCTGGTGTTGACGCTGTGAAAGGGTTGATACCTGGTATTAATTTTGTGGAATGGTGTAAACTCATCGGACGTAAGCCAACCTATGCGCTTTGGTTATTATTTCCAATCGTCAATTTATTTATATTCTGTGGTATGGCGGTCGATTTAGTAAGATCATTTGGGAAACTGTCATTTGCAGATACTGCACTTGCAGTTATTTATGCGCCTGCTGCATTTTTCAAAACGGCATTATCTTCGACAGACAAATATGAAGGACCTACCGTCATCAAAGAAGCCGCTTATGCCAAAAGTATCGAAGTCGCGAAAGAGGCGAACGATGCATATACCTTAAAAAAATTAGAAGCAGAAAGCCCATATAAAAAATCTATACTTCGTGAATGGACAGAATCTATCGTTTTTGCGGTATTTGCAGCCTCATTTATACGCATGTTTCTCGTCGAAGCTTATGTAATACCTACACCATCAATGGAAGGATCACTTAATGTAGGTGATTTCCTTTTCGTATCTAAGGCTAATTACGGTATCCGAACTCCGATGACCGTTATCATGTTTCCATTGGTACATAATCAGTTGCCTATCACCAATTCGGAATCTTACTTAAAATCTCCGAGTCTCCCTTATAAAAGACTTCCTGCATTGGAAAAAGTACAAGCAGGTAAACCGTTTGTTTTTAACTGGCCTGTGGGTGATAGTGTTTATATCACAAATCAACGCTCTTATGCAGTCAGTCAAGTGGATCGTAATCCTATGATGATGCAAGCAGATCCAGAGTTGGCAGCCAAGGTGAGAAACAAGGGTTATGTAGTGAGGCCGATAGACAAGAAAGATCATTATATCAAACGTTGCGTAGCAGGTCCAGGTGACTCACTCTTCATACAAAACAAACAGATTTTCATCAATGGAAAAGCGGTGACTAATCCTAAGCATCTTCAATATCACTATCACGTATTCTTACCAGAAAATGTATCTATAAGTACAAAAAAATTAGACGAATGGGGCATTGATTATGGCGATAATGTGTATTATTTAGGCGGTAAGGATGTATTCATGAATGGTCGTGGGGAATTGTTTTTAGATAATCAACAAGTTGAAAAACTGAAATCACTTGGTGCAGGTGTACAGGTTATTCCCGCCGATCAAGAGCCTGATCCAGTCAAATTATTTCCATTCGACAGTATCGTCGGATCACAAAAATGGACATTGGATGATTATGGTCCAATTTGGATACCAAAAGCCAATAGTACGATAGCAATTACACTAAGTAACCTACCATTTTATGAAAGGATCATCAGTGTTTATGAACAAAACAAG
The DNA here is from genome assembly GCA_964399855.1 of uncultured Aureispira sp. Classification (GTDB taxonomy): domain Bacteria; phylum Bacteroidota; class Bacteroidia; order Chitinophagales; family Saprospiraceae; genus OLB9. The sequence continues at coordinate 13,571 of CAYNSF010000020.1, forward strand.
TTGGAAGTTAAAGGGAATGACATCTATATTAATGGGCAAAAAGCGGATAGTTACACGTTCAAACAGGATTACTTCTGGGCGATGGGAGATAATCGCCACAACTCCGAAGATTCAAGGATGTGGGGATTTGTACCTGAAGACCACGTGGTCGGGAAGCCACTATTTATATGGTTTTCAACGAAAGAAGGCAATATCCGTAACGGAATCAACTGGGACAGATTATTTAAGTCAGCAGCGAAGGACTGATTTTTTACTGTTGATTTGTCGATTTGTTAGATTTGTGGAGATGTTTTAATTGGTTGTTGGTTGTTAGTTGTCGGTTGATGGAAGTTTAAAGGTTTACCCTGTTGGATGTTTACTATCCCACAGGGTGAATGGGTGTAAATGCTAACAGCTAATAGCTACCAACATTTTCAATTTTCAATTTTCAATTTTCAATTGTCCATTGTCCATTGTCCCCTGTCATCTGTCCACTGTCCACTCTCATCTATCAAACTGTCAATTCATAAATTCTTTTACTATTATAAGCTACCATTTATAGATAATATCTAACTTTGTGCTGTGAGTAATATTCAGGAATTAACCGGAATGTATGCCCGGGATGCTCGCATCGAACGCATCAATGCCGCTACTACAGGTGATAAACCAAAACAATTGCAGGTACAGGGATTAAAAGGTGCCATGGATTGCTTTGTATTGGTGGGCGCATTTCAACAATCAAAAAGGTCGCATGTTGTCATCGCAGGAGATTTAGAAGAAGCCGCTTATCTACATAACACGTTGCAATCTATTCTCGGGGATAAGCACATATTTTTCTTTCCTGATTCCTTTAAGCGACCTATGCAGTATGATGAATTGGACAGGCAAAATGTATTAACCCGAACAGAAGCCATTAATAAAATACATGTCGCACATGGTAAAAACCAGATACTTATTTCTTACCCTGAAGCCATTTTCGAAAAAGCCGTTGACCCAAGACACTTGGATAGCGAAAAAATTACCGTTGAAAAAGGTGGACTCATTGATCTGAATGAAATGATCGAATCCTTAGTTGAATTTGGATTTGAACGTGTTGAATTTGTCTATCAGCCAGGACAATTTTCCATAAGAGGCGGCATCGTCGATTTATTTAGCTATGGTAATGAGCATCCTTACCGTATCGAAATGTTCGATATCGAAGTGGAAAGCATCCGTACCTTTGATCCGATCACTCAGCTTTCTATACAAAATATCGGGTTGCTAAATATCATTCCAAATATCAACAACAAGTTTAGTCAGGATCAGAAAATAAGCATCTTCAAAGTGTTTCCTCATGATACATGTGTGTGGTTAAAAGAGCCGGATTTACTGGTAGAAAAGTTGCAGCAATGCTTTGAGAAAGTTGAAGATTATGCGTCCAAAGTTTCCGTACTTTCCGAAGAAGATCTCCAGGAAACATTTGCCGAAAGGGCATTTATATACCCTAATGAAATCGTACAAGAAGTTGCAGGTTTTAATGTGCTGTCATTAGCTAAATCAAGGTATTTCAATACTGACGAAGAAATAACATTCGAAGCTTCTGCTCAACCGGTTTTCAATAAAAACTTCGAATTTCTAATCGAAAATCTAAGTCAAAACACCAAAAATGGATATACCAACTACATTTTCACGGATAATGTCAAGCAAATAGAACGTTTTTATAGCATCTTTGAAGATATGGGCGTTCAAGTACAGTTTCATCCATTGCACCATGCCGTTTATAGTGGATTTGTGGATCACGCCAATAAGGTCGCCTGCTACACCGATCATCAGATATTTGAGCGATTCCTTAGGTACAAAACGAAGCAAGGATTTACGCAAGACATGGCATTTACTATCAAAATGCTGCACGAATTGCAAGCTGGTGACTATGTAACACATATCGATCATGGAATAGGCCGATATGGTGGCTTAGAAACGATAGAAATCAACGGTCACAGGCAGGAAACCGTCCGACTTGTTTATCAAAATAATGATATATTGTATGTTGGAATTCAATCCTTGCATAAGATATCCCGGTATGTCGGAAAAGACGGATCAGAGCCGAGATTAAGTAAAATCGGTGGTGATGCTTGGAAAAATCTAAAACGAAAGACAAAAGCCAAAGTCAAGGATATAGCCAAAGAGCTTATCCAACTATACGCCCAAAGGAAAGCATCTAAAGGCTATGCTTTTGCACCGGACGGATACCTACAAAATGAACTTGAAGCATCCTTTATCTATGAGGATACACCCGATCAATATACAGCAACTCAAGATGTCAAAGCAGATATGGAAAAGCACTACCCTATGGATAGGCTTATCTGTGGTGATGTGGGCTTTGGGAAAACGGAAGTAGCCATTCGGGCGGCTTTCAAGTCCGCAGTCAATGGAAAACAAGTCGCCGTATTAGTACCTACTACAATCCTTGCCTTACAACATTTCAAGACGTTTAACGATAGGTTGAAAGAATTTGGCGTTACCATAGATTATATCAACCGTTTCCGAAGTACCAAGGAGAAAAATGATGTTTTGAAGCATGTCGAAGATGGTAAAGTCGAAATATTAATCGGTACACATGCCATTCTCAATAAAAAGATAAAATTCAAGGATTTAGGGCTTTTAATCATTGATGAAGAACAAAAATTTGGTGTTGCTGCCAAAGAAAAACTCCGTTCTATGCAGGTCAACGTTGACACACTGACGCTGACAGCTACACCGATACCAAGGACACTACAGTTTAGCCTTATGGCGGCTCGTGATCTTTCCATTATAAGAACGCCACCACCCAACCGACAGCCGATTTATACCGAAAGACGGATATTTAACGAAGAACTGATCAAAGAAGCCATTTTCCAAGAAGTACATCGTGGCGGACAGGTATTTTTCGTGCATAATCGAGTGAAATCTCTCCAAGAAACTGCCGATATGATCAAAAACCTATGTCCGGGTGTGAGTGTAGCCGTAGCACACGGGCAAATGGAAGCACACAATTTAGAGACGACGTTGGTGGATTTTATTGATGGAAAATACGATGTACTCGTTTGCACCAATATCATCGAAACCGGGCTTGACATCCCAAATGCCAATACCATGATTATCAACAATGCACATCAGTTTGGTTTAAGTGATTTGCATCAATTGAGAGGAAGAGTTGGACGTTCCAATAAGCGTGCTTTTTGCTATCTTTTTGCACCGCCATTATCCGTTTTGACAGATGATGCACGTAAGCGTATCAAGACATTAGAAGAGTTTTCTGACCTTGGTTCTGGATTTCAAATAGCGATGAAAGACATGGACATACGTGGAGCGGGCAATCTACTTGGCGCAGAACAAAGTGGCTTCATAGCCGATATAGGTTACGAAACGTATCAGAAAATCTTGGAAGAAGCGATGCAGGAGCTCAAAGAAACGGAGTTCAAAGACCTATTTAAAGAAGAAATCGAGCAAAAACGCACTTTCGTACATAGTGTGGACATCGACACGGATATCGAAATGCTCATTCCTGACACTTACGTTTCGAGTATTTCGGAAAGATTGTCCCTTTATACCGCTTTGAATAAGTTAGAAAGCGAAGCGGATATAGAAAAATTCAACGAGATGCTCAAAGACCGTTTTGGCAAGATTCCAAACCAGATTTTTGAACTGTATGACGGCTTACGTATCCGAACATTGGCAAAAAAAATGGGATTTGAACGCATTTCACTAAAGAACAAAAAGCTGATATGCTTCTTTGTGAGCAATCCACAATCATCCTACTTCGAGACCAAAACATTCAACAGCATCATGCAATACATCGCCTCCATAGGTCACTTCAAAGGCCTGACGATGAAACAAAGCAATACCTCTCTAATTATGATTAAGGAGCAAGTAAAAAACCTTAAAGAAGTAAGATCGCTTTTTGAAGAGATCATTGGGAATATTGAGGATTAGATGATTGAATTCTTTAATGGTTTATTTGGTTATAAGTGTAAAGGTTTAATTTGGTTGTTGGTTGTTGGAGTTGTAATAATGGGTTTAAAGGTTTAGGTCATTGGCACTTTGGCGTTTTAGGTAGTTAGGAATTAAAACCTAACACGCTAATACGCCAACAACCTAACATCTATAATCGTCAATCAAAAATCATTTTCCATTTTCAATTCTCAATTGTCCATTTTCAATTTTCAATTCATCATTAACCATTGACAATTAATCATTGATAATTAATTATTACTATCTTTGCCACTATAAGCGTAATTTATGATTCTTATTGCGGACAGCGGCTCTACCAAGACAGATTGGATAAGTATCCTTCCTGATGGGCAACAAATAGTATTTCAATCCAAAGGCATCAATCCTGCTACGCAAAAGGATATTAACACTTTAGATATGGGCGATACTTTATTGGAGGCTATATCGACGGCTGAAAGCATCTGGTTTTATGGTGCTGGTGTTGCTAACCCTGTGGCTTCGGAACGCATACTAACCTTATTAAAAAGTGCTGGAGCGAAAGGAAATATACATATAGATAGTGACCTTACAGGTGCCGGAAGAGGTATATGTGGAATAGATAATGGTATCATCGGGATCTTAGGTACAGGTTCAAACGCCGGTGTCTATCAATCTGGTATGATTAGTTACCAAAAGCCCAGCCTGGGCTATATACTTGGAGATGAGGGCGGCGCAGTTCATCTCGGTAAAGTAGTACTCAAATCCTATTTTTACGGCATCATGCCGGATGTTGATAGTAAAAAATTCGACGAATATTATGGTTTGGATAAGGATACACTACTGCAAAACATCTATCACAAAAACATGGGTAGTGCCTATATAGCATCGTTTGCTACCTTTTTGGATGAAGTGGATGATATCTGGAAAGATAATGTATTAGAACAGGTCTTTTTGCAATATATTCATACAAGAATAATACCTTTGCATAAGAATCACCCTTTATCGGTTTCATTGACGGGTTCTGTTGCCTATATATATCGGGATATTATACGTCGTTTGATGGAAAAAGAAGGCATAGAAACAGGGCAAATTGTACAAAAGCCCATTCAGGGATTAATAGATTATCATAGAAAATTAAAATGATATGAGTAACATAAAGCGGATAGCCGTTTTAACTTCTGGTGGAGACGCTCCAGGTATGAATGCTGCGATACGGGCAGTTGTAAGAACTTCCGTATTTCACGATCTGCATGTATATGGCGTACAGCGAGGATATGAGGGTTTGATCAATGGAGACATACGACGACTTGAGGCAAGAGATGTTGCCAATATCATACAGCGAGGTGGTACTATTTTAAAGACTGCTCGCAGCCAAGGATTTGAAACAAAAGAAGGGAGACAGCAAGCTTATGACAACCTTGTAGCTAATGACATTGACGGTTTGGTCATCATTGGTGGTAATGGCACGTATGCTGGAGGTCTTCAATTTATGCATGAATTCAGCTTTCCTGTGGTAGGTATGCCTGGTACGATAGATAATGACATTTATGGTACAGACTATACGATCGGCTTTGATACAGCGATCAATACTGCTGTAGATGCTGTCGATAAAATAAGAGATACCGCAGATTCTCACAATCGTATATTTTTCATAGAGGTCATGGGCAGGCATTCGGGTTTTATTGCTTTACATACGGGCGTTTCGAGCGGTGCAGCAGCCATTTTCCTTCCTGAAAAAGACATGAATGTGGATGAATTATCGGATACATTGCGTATGTCGATCAAAAGACAAAAGCTATTCAATCTCGTCATTGTTGCAGAGGGCAATAAAAACGGAGATGCCAATGAGATAGCCCGACAAATACAGGCTAACAATCCTGAATTTGATGTAAGAGTTTCCGTCATTGGACACTTACAGCGTGGTGGATCGCCTACAGCCATGGATCGGGTACTTGCTTCGCGTATGGGACATTCGGCGGTTGATGCACTATTGCGTGGCGAAAGTGGTGTTGCTATGGGACTTATCAATGATAAAATCACTTTTACTCCTTTCCATGATGCTATTCACAAGCAAAAGACATTGAACAAACAATTAGTAAAAATGGCTGAAATATTGGCAATGTAAATGAATAAGATCTGTATAACGTATGTTCCGTTTCCAACAGAAGATGTAGCTGTTGTAATTATCAAGCAGCTTCTTGATCAGCATTTGATAGCTTGTGGCAATGTCATTTCATCTAAAAGTAACTATATCTGGGATAACACTTTCCAAAAAGAGGACGAATATATAGCCATTATGAAAACATCGCTCAAGTGCGCTACCAAAGTAGTGGATTGGGTCGAAAAACACCACCCATATTCCTTACCTGCAATTATTCAATGGGAAGCTATCGCTAATGAAAGATATGTTGATTGGGTAGAGACGGAAACAGCTATTCGTCACCAATAACATCCCTAATCTGTAAAAAACGCACGGAGTAATACGGTTCGTATAGGTGATTAATCATGATACCTTTTGATACGGAGGAATGTATAAAATACAAGGTGTCATTACTCAAATGATGTACAATTCCCACATGTCCAGGACGATTGTTTCGTGGATTCCTACCCTTAAATACGAGGATATCTCCAGGTCGAGCATCCGCTATTTCTTTTACTCTTTTGCCTTCATGTATTTGAGAAACGGAACTCCTTGTTACATTTTTTTCTACCTTTGACATGATATACTTTACATATCCAGAACAATCAAAGATCGTATTGGCATGCTTACTTCTATACTTCCATCCGAGATATTTCTCACTTTCTTTTATGATCTTTTCACGCTTACTCTCAGCAACAACTTCTACTTTAGGATCTTGTGTAAAAAGACCGTAAGGTTGAAGTAAAACCAATATTGTCAGAATAAGCATTCTGTGCATTATTACCTTGAATTTGAATTTATTATAGCTGCATTTTAGTCAACAAGCTACTTATAACTAAAAAATCAAAGATAAAAGTATAATAATTTTTGGTTCTTTCCAAAAAATAACTAAAAAAAGAATTTCTAATTGGGAATTAGGAGAGAATTGACAGATGACAGATGACAGATGACAGTGGACAGTGGACAGATGACAGTGGACAATTGAAAATTGAAAGTTGAAAATGTTGAAAATGATTTTTTTGATTGACGAATTATTCCAATAACCATCAACCGACAACTAATTCAATCAACTCCACAAATCAAACAACTCCACAAATCAACAATTAAAGTTACACCCTTAAACCTTTAAACCAATTTCAATCCGACAACCTACAACCAATTAAAACAAATCTAACAACACACAAGACTATCACTTGAAGTTAATCTTTCGCATACGCAAATTCAGTGGCGTTATCTCTAAGTATTCGTCATCTTTGATGTACTCCATTGCTTCTTCAAGCGAAAACTGGATTTTAGGAGCTATTTTGATATTTTCATCAGAGCCTGAAGCACGCATATTGGTTAATTTCTTACCTTTGATCACATTGATATCCAGGTCATTATCCCTTGTATGCTCACCCAATACCTGACCGATATACACCATCTCTCCTGGATCGATAAAGAATCGACCACGGTCTTGTAATCTGTCGATTGCAAAAGGCAGTGCTTGTCCTTGTTCCATAGATACCAAAGACCCTTTCAAACGACTTGGTATGTCACCCTTGTAAGGTTCATACTTGCTAAATCTGTGGGTAATGACTGCTTCTCCGGCTGTGGCTGTCAAAATATTGCTTCGCAATCCGATAATACCACGTGAAGGAATTTCAAATTCGAGATGTTGCACATCGCCTTTGGGCTCCATGACTTTGAGTTGTCCTTTACGCTGTGTGATCTGCTCTATGACCTTTCCCGATGATGTTTCTGGAACGTCAACGACTAAGGTTTCTATCGGTTCGCTTTTGATCCCGTCTATATCTTTAAAAAGTACCTGTGGCTTTCCAACCTGAAGTTCGTAGCCTTCTCTTCGCATGGTTTCGATCAATACACTCAAATGCAGTACACCACGCCCATAGACGTTAAACTTATCTTCGGTATCCATACTCTCCACTCTTAAAGCAAGATTTCTCTCTAACTCTTTGTATAACCGATCTCTCAGGTGTCGTGAAGTAACAAATTTACCTTCTTTACCAAAGAAAGGCGAATTGTTAATCGTAAACAGCATACTCATTGTAGGTTCATCTACTTCAACTCTTGGCAATGCTTCTGGCCGTTCCATGTCAACGATAGAATCACCAATTTCAAAATCTTCGATACCTACTACGGCACATAAATCACCACTCCTTACTTTAGATACTTTACTTCTTCCCAATCCTTCGAATACATATAATTCCTTGATACGTACTTTTTTCATTGATCCGTCCCTTTTACAGACGAAATAATCTTTATTTTCTTCAAGATCGCCTCGATATACACGCCCGATGGCTATCCTACCCTGAAACACATTATAATCCAATGTAGTAATACCAAACTGAACTGGTCCTTCTGAGTATGGCGCTTGTGGTATCACATCTACTACAGCTTGCAATAGTGGCTGGATGTCTTTGGTACGTATATCATGCGAAAAACTCATCCATCCATTTCTACCCGAACCAAATAATGTAACAAAATCCAGCTGGTCTTCCGTTGCTCCGAGGTTAAACATAAGATCGAATACTTCACTTTGCACTTCGATAGGGCGACAGTTTTCCTTATCTACCTTATTGATGACTAAGATCGGCTTCAGTCCAAGTTCGATAGCTTTATTCAGTACGAATCTTGTCTGCGGCATCGCTCCTTCAAAAGCATCTACAAGCAACAAAACGCCGTCCGCAAGGTTGAGCACACGTTCTACTTCTCCTCCGAAATCAGAGTGACCAGGTGTATCAATGATATTGATCTTAACATCTCCATACTTTACTGATACATTTTTGGACAAGATGGTAATACCTCTTTCTCTTTCTAAGTCATTGTTGTCAAGAATCAGATCTCCTGCGTCTTTACGCTCATCCAATACTTTACATTCATGGATTATCTTATCTACTAATGTTGTTTTGCCATGGTCAACGTGGGCGATGATGGCTATATTTCTTATTGACTGCATTCCGTTTGGTATTATATTTTAGTAATTAAACCCTTCTTTCTTAATCGTGACTTTGCGTCCTCGATATTTCAACACTCGGTCATTTAACATCTGACGAGCATACTTTTTATCCACTTCTATAAGGCAATGTCTTTTCTGAATATCTATATTTCCAATATTCTTATTACTTAGACCCGCATAAGATGCTATAATATCTATAAGTACGCCGGGATGTATATTGTCTATTTTACCTAAATTGATAAAATACGTATCCATATTCGAAGACTTTTGCCTATCTCTGCTGGACCTACTATCGCCTCTATCACCTCTATTTCCTCTATCGTTTCTATCACCGAAGCGTCCGTTGTCCCTTTTAGAACCACGCTTGCTGTCATCTCTTACGTCTTTATGAGAGACATTTAGATCATCTTTTTCTACCTTTTTATAGAGCCTGTTAAACTCGAGCATCAACATCTTGTCCAATAAATCCTCTTTGGACATAGAGGCAAACAATTCATGTGCTTTTCCTCTGATTTCTTCACTCAACTCTATCGTCTCTGTATTAAAGACCTTGTCAGACCATTTTTCCAGCTTATTGCTATACATCTGAGATTGAAGCGGAACTTTGATATGCTTTATTTCAATATCAAGCATACGCTCAAAAAATCGAATGCGCTTGATATCCTGTTGCGTGACTATCGCCAAGGATGTTCCTTTCTTACCTGCACGAGCTGTTCTTCCACTACGGTGCGTGTAGTATTCCGTATTTTCAGGCAAAGAGTAATGTACCACGTGTGTCAACGAGTCCACATCAATACCACGTGCTGCAACGTCCGTAGCTACCAATATAGGTGTGGTTTTATTTCTAAACTTAGCCATAACCGCATCCCGCTGTGCTTGTGACATATCACCATGTAATGGCTCTGCCCTATACCCTTCTCTTTCCAAGTATTCAGCCAACTCCTGCGTGTCCATTTTAGTCTTACAGAAGATCACACCATAAAAATCGGTTAGATAATCTAATACACGCTTTAAAGCGGCTTCTTTATCTGATCTATTGACGTAAATATACTTGTGCTCAATATTTTCATTGGTTTTAGTCTCGGATTTTACTCTCACTTCGAATGGTTTCTCCATGTATTTTCCGATAATCTCCCTGATTTCCTTTGGCATAGTAGCTGAAAACAACCAAAGTGTTTTATCATCAGGTGTATATTGGAGTATATTATCAATATCTTCTTGGAAGCCCATATTGAGCATCTCATCGGCTTCGTCCAATACCAAAAACTCTAAGTTATCCAATTTGACCGCCTTTCTTTCGATCAAATCCTGTAAACGACCTGGTGTAGCCACAAGTATATGTGGTTGCGTCCTTTTAAGGTCTCTTATCTGACCTACTATCGGCGTTCCACCATACACAACTTGAACTTTTAAACCTTTTTTATATTTACTGAAGTTATCAAATTCTTTGGCTATCTGCTGCGCAAGCTCACGAGTAGGCGCAAGAATTAATGCAAATAATCTATCAGCATATTCATCATAATATTGTACCAACGGCAATCCGAATGCGGCAGTTTTACCTGTTCCGGTTTGCGCTAAACCTATAAAATCTGGTCTTTCTTGTACTAATGTAGGAATGGCTTTTGCTTGTATCTCTGTAGGATGTGTAAATCCTAAATCGTCTAAGGCTTTGGTAATATCTTCACCTAAACCCAGTTCTTTAAATGTCTGCAAATCTATATTTTAATTTAAGGGCGCAAAGATACGACAAAATACCTTAAAAAATATATCAATCGGCAAATAACCTTAAAAATATTTTGTTAATTAATTTACAACAAAATTTTTATCTAAAATACCGGTAAAAAGATAATATCATTTTTGGAGAATGACAAATCGGAAATACATCAAAGATGATGGGATGATCATCCTTTCACCATTATCATATCGCTCCCTTAGCTTCCAATTCGTAGTACTCTCTGAATGTAATCATGCGCTGTGAAGCCTCATCCCACAATTTATTAGATGCTAACTTCAAACTATTCCAAAATGTGAGAATGGTCGTATATTGGTTGATCCACTGATTGTCCTCAAGTGCACTTTTAAGATTGTAATTTGGAATGGCAGGATTGAGGTGATGTATATGATGAATACCTATACTACCTGTAAGCCAATTGAATACAACTGGCAATTTATAATAGGTGCTTCCACGAATAGCCGCTGTTAGATAATCCCATTTATCTTTCCACTGCTTATACGCTTCTTCATGCTGATGTTGTACATAGAAAAACCAAATAGCAATGATAGAGAATAACACGATGATCGTCATGTGGGTCATTAAAAACTTATACCAGCCCAACCAGTATCCCAAGCCAACAAACAGCGCAATAAGAATGAGGTTGTTTAAGTATAAACGCCATTTTTCATTCTTAAAAACGTCCATTTTGATCATTGGCAACCGATTGTGTATCAATACGTAGTAAACTGGTCCCAATACAAACATCACAGGAAACGAGCGATATATCCGATACCCAAATCTTTGCAATTTGCTTGATTCTTTAAATTCCTTTACGGTAAGCGTATTGATGTCACCGATATCACGGATTTCCAATTGTCCGTTGTGATTATGGTGTATGTGGTGCGACTTCGCCCAATAGTGATACGGAATAGTGCTGAATAAGCTACAAACATATCCTACTGTATTTCGTGCAAAACTATTATTCAAAAAAGTACGGTGTCCGCAATCGTGTTGGATGATAAAGATACGGACGAGGAAAAAGCTATTAATAATACCTAAGAAAAAAGTAATCCAATAACTGTAATCCAACGATATGTACATCAGAATCCATATACCAATGAATGGAAGAAAGGTATTGAGTATCTGAATGGTGGCTTTGACTTTGTTTGTCTGTGTATATTTGTTTAAATTCCTGATTAAAGACTTGTCAATTTTTAGATTATCCACTAATAAAAACTATTTAAAACGTAAATGAAAATTTGAAACACAAAGATATACATAAATTCCGAATATTTAAATGATTTTCGTTCAATTTATTTAAAATCTCTATGATATAAATCATCAAAATCAAAAATCGTTGTAACTTTCGGCGATTTTTAACCATATCACGTATATTTTGACTAAAATTATTGCTTTTTTCATACCAATTGTATTGCTCATGTCTGGCTGTTACAGCTTCAAGGGTATAAGTATTCCTGCAGATATCCATACCTTTTACGTTGATGACTTTCAGAATAGTGCATTAGCTGCACCAGGCGACATCAACCAACGTTTTGCCGAAGCATTGCGTACAAAAATCAGAAATGAATCACGTCTGACCTACAACGAACAAACGCCGGATTTGGAATTTTCCGGGACGATAAGCCGGTTTACATTAACACCCGAAGCGCCACAAGCCGGCAATACAGTCGCTCTAACCCGATTGGATATCGGTATCGCTATAGACTACGTCAACAATAAGGATGAAAGTAAAAACTGGAAATCCAAACAATTTACCTTTTTCCGCACGTTCGAAAGTGATAGGGATTTTCTGAGTATCCAGGATAATCTCATCAATGAAATATTTGACCAAATACTCGAAAACATCTTTAATGAAGCTTTTACGGGTTGGTAGCATATCAACTATGGGAATTGATCATCAAATTGTGGTAAAGTTTCAACGGTAACATTTTATTTGTCTCTACTATTTCTTTCCGTTTATCCAGAAAAAGAGAGCTCCAGGAGGATTATAGTCGTATCCCATTTCTCAATTGGTATTAGTTAGAATACAAGATGAGAACCAACAAAAAAAAATGTGTGGATTTTAAAAGAAAATCCACACAAATATCTTAAAGTCATCTTTAAACCATAAGCCTGCTAGAAAAAAACATCATTCCATTTTAAGAATTTGCACTTGCCATTTTTCTAAAGACAAACTTTTCTCCTTCAAATCTATCGACCCTTTACTTCTATGGCAACAACACATCATTGATGACGTGAATTACACCATTAGAGGCTTTCACAGTACCTAAGATTTCAGAGTCATTAACATAATACTTACCGTCTTTAACGGAAATTTTAATTTTCTTACCGTTTACTTGCTCAAAATCCTGACCGTCACGCATGATGTTCGTATTGAGAACACCTACATAAGTGTGATACTCAAGGATATTGGTAAGGTCGGCATTTTTTTCAGGTTTTAGAAGACCTTCTACTGTTCCAGCAGGAAGTTTATCAAATGCTGCATTCGTAGGAGCGAAAATCGTAAACGGCCCTGCATTGCTCAAAGCATCAACCAATCCTGCCGTTTTTACAGCCGTTACTAATGTAGTATGATCTTTACTGCCAACAGCTACTTGTACCACATTTGGATTTGAGACGTCGTCCTGTACATTTGACTGACCTACACCGTCGATTTTAGCCGCATGATCTCCAGCATTTGATGACGTGTTAGATTGTACATCGGCATTTTGTTTACAAGCTACCATGGATAAAATGGTAAAAAGAAAAATGAAATTAATTACTCGTTTCATGATTGTTAAATTTTTAAATTATAGTGCGAAAATACTACGTATGTGTGTATGAGATTTATGCGTTCACGCATAAATGACGAAAATCATATTTTTTAAGATCTTTAGAATATCCAAATCGAGAATGGTTTTTCCATGCAAATCAAGAATAAAAAATAGAACTTCATTTTTCAAAACAAATATACAATTTTGACATAGAGGATTTACTATTATATATAATTTTATGTATATCTTATTTTTATAAATTAATAAATATCATTATATTTAAAACTCCTGTTAGATAATAATGTTGAAATAGTCATATATATTGACTTCATTTAGAAAGTAAAAACCGTGATGAGATCAATTATCAAAAAAATACCACAATGACGAAAATCATATATAAATTTCGTCCATAAATGATACAGCAAGACAACTATTGGACGTATTTGTATCCGAATTCAATTTAAAAATAGACCTTCCTATCTTTAATTTCGAGTTTATGATCATCGTGCATTTTTTTAATAGTGCGAATGATTGTCTCTACTCGTAGTCCTGTAAAGTCTGCTATTTCTTGGCGTGTATAGCGAATAAGAATAGGTGTATCAGGACTACCATTTTCTTTTTTGTATTTATGTAGCAAAGCTAAGATTCTTTGCTCGGGACTTTCGCTGATGATGAGTTTGGATATATAAGTTTTATTATAAAGACGTTGTGCAAAAAGCAGTAGTAAGTTATGTTTATATTGAGGATGGTCATCCAACAATCGCATAAAAGCTTCTTTACCAAGAGATATGATCGTACAATTCGTCTCAGCAATAGCATAGGCTGGGTATTTTTCATTGAGTAAGAGCGGAGGTTCGCCAAAGCTATTTCCTGCTTCAAAAATCAAAAAAGTAATCTTTTTACCTACTTCGTTGAAACAAGTCATTTTCACTTTACCTGACTGAATCTGGTAAAAGTACTTTGCTGGTTCATCTTCACAAAAGATATTAGTACCCTTAGCCACAAGTTTGCTACTTGCACCATAAGTATTTAAAAGTGCTACATCTATATTCATAAAGTTTGGAAGTAAACTGTTTGAAAATAAAATCAATATTCATGTAAAGATACGTTGAAGAAACAATGTGATGTTATGACTTTAATCATAGTAACTACACTGGTATTCTTTTGTAATGGATATTTTACATTAAAATCAACGCTTAATGAATTTTATTCCTCTTTCAAATGAAATGATTTTCTATCAGATTATTTCTGTTTAACAATATATTTTTAAATGAATACTCAGTAAACTACAATTGATTACAATTTTATTTATATTTGCGCTTATAAAATATAACCAACTAAAATTTGAATATCATGGGACATGGATTATTAGCAGGTAAAAAAGGTATTATTTTCGGCGCACTTGATAACAAGTCAATAGCATGGAAAGTAGCAGAATGTTGTGTAAAAGAAGGTGCGACTATTGTTTTAACCAACGCACCTGTAGCCATGAGATTGGGCGAAATCAACGAATTAGCGACGAAATTAAATTCCCAGATTATTCCTGCTGACGCTACAAGTTTGGAAGATCTCGAAAATTTATTTAAACAATCAATGGAAATATTAGGCGGAAAAATAGATTTTGTACTGCACTCAATAGGCATGTCTGTTAATGTCCGTAAGAAAAAAGATTATACAGACCTCAATTACGAGTGGATGAAGACAACTTTTGATGTATCAGCCATGTCATTTCATAAGATGATGCAAGTAGCATATAAGATGGATGCGATGCAAGAACATGGTTCAATCGTTGGGTTAACTTATATTGCTGCACAGCGTACCTTTCCTGACTACGGAGAGATGGCAGAATCAAAAGCATTGTTGGAGAGTTTTGCTCGAAGTTTTGGTTATCATTATGCTAAGAAAGCAAAGGTAAGAGTGAATACCATTTCACAATCGCCGACTATGACGACTGCCGGATCGGGCGTAAAAGGTTTTGGTGATTTTTTTGGATATGCTGATAAAATGTCGCCGCTTGGCAATGCCAGTGCAGATGCTTGTGCAGATTATTGTGTTACTATGTTCTCTGACCTGACAAGAATGGTGACGATGCAAAACCTTTATCATGATGGTGGATTTTCTTCCATGGGTATGGCACCGGAATTACTTGAGGATTAGCATGTATTTTTTTAAATTAATAAAATTATTGGATTATGAATAGAGTTACTCTATTGCTCATGATAAGCTTTTTAGTAAGCAGTTTTACTTTGTCGGCCAAAGCCAAATATTTTGATGGTTACATCCTGATGAAGAATGGCACTAAGATTGAAGGCCAGATCAAGTCTTTTCAATCTTATGATGAAAATATAAAGTATCGGTTATCTCCCGATGCTAAAGATCAGAAAGTAAAGACTAAAGAAATCGACATTATATCGTTTAAAGCTGATGATGGAGATGAGGATATCGTTTACAAACATTTACCAAAAGGAGGGACGGTTTTTGGCAAATTTAAAGTAATGGATTCAGGCGTTTTGGCTCAATTATTTTACAAAGATGATAAAATCGAAGGATATATTGCTTATTTTACTGAAGGAAGTTTTTCAACAGGAGCAATGAAGTATTATTCGACTTCCGGCAATTATGAATTATATGCGCGCTATCCGGATGATAATTATTTTACATGGCTTTCTCAAAAATCCAGCTCCGGCCCTGCCATAAATGGCAATAAAACTTTCCGTAAAAATTTTGAAAAGTTTGCTGAGAAAAAGTGTCCGACTATATCAAAAATCTTGGAATCAAAAAAGTATAAGGTAGAGGATTTTGAAGCTCTTTTGAAAGAATATTCAGCTAATTGTAATTGATTAGGAAAGTGAATACACATAGTTAGAATTTAAGGTAAGTGGTTACAATGCCCATGGTTGATTAGGCTTTATAGGTTGGTTTATTAGTTTATCGTAGTACTGCATCCATAAAAAGATTAAATTATAATGGAAGTCGTCTTTTTAAGCTCAAGGCAAAAAACACAGGCGAACCAGGTAGTTAGGCGGGCTTTTTAACGCAGAGATTTGGATAAAGAACAACATTTCATTAAGTTTTTTATCTTGACAGAGCTGTAGTTACAAACAAGAAAAATATAGACGATTATGGTTCTGAAGTGATCAGTTTATCAACTAACCATTCTCACTCATTCCTTTTCAATTCATTTCAAATTCTTCAATTAGTCCATATACCAATGTTGCTAAGTCAAAGAATGGCTCAAAAGCAATCTTATCATTAAAATGACCATTTTTATAAGCATGGAGTAAATATGGATCTTCGATCTCCACTTGAGGGTTTTCAAAATAAGCTTTGACGTTTTTGTTAAAAGTCTTGGTATCTAAATTCTCAATTTTTGATGGTACTTTAATACCAAAATCAAACGGAATCATATTTTCGTGCCCTTGTTTATATTGTTCAACTATAGATTGAAGGACATCTATGGCTTGACCTTGTTGGATTTGTTTGCATTGCCATATTTTTTCTGCATTATTTGCTATATATATGAGTTTTACATTACGTCCTGATGCTGTCAGAAGTAGATAGGAAAGCAAAGCTGAAAACTTATGTTTATTTTCACTTTTAGAAAAAGAATAATGGATAAGTCTATCATCGTAGATATGGTCGATACTACCAGAAATGATCATATCATTGAGAATAAGTTCAATAGTTTCGATGGATTTTTGATTTCCAGCTGTCAATTCTTGAAAGGCATCCTTTGTAAAGGATATTTCGCCCATATTCCGTTCAATCTCAACAAGGCCCTTATTTTTAAGCGGTAAATTACCTGTTTTGACCAAATAGTCCTTGTATGTTTGCATATCAAGTTGGTCAGTATGAAGTAAATCATTGCGCAATTTCCACCTATCTAAATTATTTAATTCAAATATCTCTGTTTCGCCCAAGCTAATCTGTCGATCATCATACCAGATATTCAAAACGTTATTGTAATACGCTTTTATTGGGCTTTTGAAAAAGGAAATCAATTTTTCTATGGATATTTCATTTGAAGGTAATACTTCATGAATTGTTGTATCTGTAAATAAGTCAAATTTATCTTTTTGCTGTGGAATATATGCGTACAAACGTGGATTTTGGGCATTGTATTGGCGACTAAAACTATGCAATGGATGCTTTTGAATGAAGTTTTTCCTTACATCATCAGAAGATTCGGCCTGTGAACTTATGAAATCAAGTAATTCATCTACTAATGCTGACGGTGGAAGCTGACTATTGTCTTTGGTGCTTTGACCGATATAACTTATGTAGAAATATGATTCCGCTGACAAAAGTGTTTCGAGCATCAAATGCTTGTCATTTTCTCTAAGATTACGATCCCCTTTTCGTGGATGATTTTGCATCAAATCGAAACTAACATGCTTATCTTTACGTGGAAATTTATCGTAATTCATGCCCAATAATGCCACAACTTTAAAAGGAATACTTCGCATAGGAATCAACGAACAAAATGTAATCCCACGGCTGGCATAAGTATGGTTGCGTCGAGCATTATTCAGTACTGGCAAAAAGTGATATGTAAATACTTCGTATGTAATCGTATCTTCGAAGATATCTGAAATAAGATTGTATCTGCCTAATTGGTGCTGTAAGTGCCGGTAATCTTCTTCATTATTATCATCCGCATCACCTATAAAGCTTGTGATCAGGTCGTTGACATAACCGACCCATTGTGTCAACGTTTTCTTATCACGCCTTCGTAAGATGAAATTTTTCAATGTCTCTACAAAATGTACAAACCTGACTACTTCAAGACTTTCGCTGCCTTCTATGATATCTAACGGATAGAAGTTGTCTTCTCCCATCGTGTATGATTCAGCTCCACTCATACAGATGCCATACATCAGACGTTGGATACCATATTCCCAACTTACAAACCGAGTATCGTCTTCGGTGCTGCCTGAAAACCCAAAACGGATATTGGCCGTTTCAGTCCAACTACGGATAGCTGCTGTATCGGTGATGCCAAACTGATTTCTGATGGCAGTAAAATCCAATAAGCTGACTACTTTTTCTGAAGTAAATTCGTATTCGCTGATGGTCAAAAGTTCGATAAGCGTATTGGAAATGCTATCTGATACTGCATAGCTTTCGTCGGCTATCGTGTATTTGAATTGGTAGGGAGCATTATCAAATACTGCCTTTATGTAGGATGCATACATGTCTATATCCGATACCATGACGACGATATCTCTTGCTGAGAGCTTGTTAGGATGCTGCTCGACGAGCCTAACTAAGTAATTGTACAGTACTTCCACCTCACGCACTGGATTGTAGCACGAATTAATCGTTATAGTGCCGTCATCCATGTCGGCTTTGGATAAGGCAATATTATCTTTTTGGTTGTGGTAAATGCTGTGTTGGATTTTATGCAGAAGATTATCTTGTAATGGTTGATTCAACCCAATCTCTTCATAATGGTTGAGTGTTTTTTCGTCTTTAAAAAGGAGCAAAAAGGTATGTTGAATCAACTTTCCCCAACCGGTAAGCAGCGGATTGGCAATGGAACTTTCTTCATGTGGAACCCGTCCTTTGCGTTTCATATATTCTACGTACTTCTCACTCATATCTTCAAACCAATAATCTTGAGGTGCCGGATTCTGCATCATAAATACAACCTCAATATGGTTTGCAATCTCGCTGATTAATTGGATATGATATTCTGTTATCAAGCTTAGTCCAAAGAAATATATCGTTGGAAGTTTACGTTCAAGTTGCTTAGTTTTGCTGTCGTCTCTGAGTGACTCAAGGATGTAAGTACTGATGAATGTCTTGTCCGGAAACTGTTCTCCTGCGATTTCTTTTGTTCTTCGCCAAAGTGTCTTCTGCCAGTTATCTTCTCCTTTGTTATCATTCCATGCTCGGATCATATCTGTCCTGTATATCTGATATTGGTCAAAAAGGTCAGCCATTTTTTCGGCTAATGCCATGCGTTTTCTCAGATCTTGATGATGTCCGTTAGTATAATATGTGGCAATGAAGCGGTATCTGTCCCTGAATGTTTTTTCTTCCAATGCCATATATAGTAACCATGTCAGGTCATGATTTGAAATGGACTCCTGGTATTTTCCGCCTAATGCTTTATAGACTATATGAATTGCATCATTCGGCTTCAAAAAGCTGATATTGGCGGCGATCCCGAGCTGCTCTGCCAATTGGAGTCGAAGCCAATTTTTCATACCTTCTGTCTGTGTTACGATATAGATAGGTTCAAAAACAGATGTATGTTGTTTTAACGTTTCAGCAAGCAACCGTGAAAGACTTTTGAGCGAATTTGAAACTTTAAGATGCAAGGACATAATTTCTTTTTCTTTAGTTATTGGTTTAATGTATCCATTTCTACGAGTCTATCTATCAACCCTGAACCACGTTGTACACTACGCCCTGCACAATCCATGATGCCATCTTTAGTACCTTGAATGAGGACATATTCCTTAGCTCTGGTCACGGCGGTATATAGCAATTCACGCGTCAACAATGCCAATTCTTCTTGTTTAGGTAACAATACCATGACTTTATCAAATTCAGATCCCTGACTTTTGTGAATGGTCATGGCAAAAACCGTTTCAGCGGCATCTATGGAAGCAGGTATTACGCTTGTCAACTTGTCTTCATTCGTTTCAAACCATATTTTCATATTACCTTTTTCGTCTTTTCTCGCTATGCCGATATCTCCATTGTAGAGCCCAAGTTCGTAATTGTTTTTGGTAATAAGAATGGGTCTATGTTCGTAAAACTCAGTGTCTTTATGAATGAAACCTTGTGATTGAAGATACTTTTCGATATTTTCATTAATATGAATTACACCTTCATTGCCTTCTCTTACTGCACAAAGCACCCTAAGTTTTGCCAGCTTTTCAAATGCCTTTTCTATGTCAGATTCTTGAATATATTCCTTATATCCCGAAATAAACTGTTGAAATATGGCTTCCGAATAATCAAAATCTATGGTCACTTTCTCATCTATATTCGTGTAAAATGATTCAATCACATCATTACTACTCTGAATAATTGCTTTACTAAACTTCCCAATGCCGTCATCTCCAGAAAATCGGTGGCTGTACTTCAATTCGATGATATGTTCAAATAGCAAATGTTGATTTTCTTCAATATATTCGTTTGGAATATCTATGCCTGGTATAAGTTGTTTGAATAATTCGACACGACCTGGACTAAATACATTGAGCCGACTTTGAGCCATACATAAATCACCAAACAAGCTACCTGCTTCAACTGATGATAATTGGTCTTTGTCACCGAGTAAGATGATTTTAGTAGCTGGATGAATAGCGTCTAATAATTTGGAAAACAAGGATATATCTATCATCGAGGCTTCATCAACAATCACCAAATCAAAAGGTACGGGATTTTCGCTGTTATGGTTGAAATATATACTTTTTCGTTTTGACCCTAAAAGCCTGTGAATAGTAGAAGGAACTAATTGCTCGATTTTTTCACCAACTTGGGCATCCAACGAACGAGTATTTTTTAGAGAATTAGCCATTCTATTGGCTGCTTTTCCAGTAGGCGCAGCTAAGGCCACTCGCAAGGTTGGTTGTAAGGCATACATCAAAGTAAGGATTTTGGCTACAGTGGTCGTTTTACCCGTACCCGGACCTCCGGTGATTATCGTAAATTGGTTAAGTACTGCTGATAATGCTGCTATTCCCTGCCAATTAATCATAAGATTTGGTTGTGTAGGAAACAAATTTGCTATCAATGTTTGATGCTGTTTCAACGCTTGTTTCTGTCGTTCGCGGATGCTCGCTTCATATTCAATAAGGGCCTTGATTTTATTTAAAATAAGGCTTTCATACTGAAAATAACGTTGCATATAAAGTTTATCATTTTTGATAACAAATGGTGTATATTTACTTCCATCTGAGACAAGCGGGTGTATCTTGAAATTGTCTTTATCTCTTTTAGCCTCTGGATAAAAAGCCGCTAATTCACTATATGTTTTGTCGTTTAGTGTGATACAAATGTGGCCTTCGCTCATGCTTTTCGATAAGTAAAACAAGTAAGGCTCAAGTGCATTTGACTTGAAATAAGCAGCAAAATGTCGATGTACATCTGACTTTGGTGTAGTCATATATTTTGGAGATTGAGCAAAGTTAGTCTAATATTAAAAGCAAATATACAATACTTTTTCAGTTGCAAACATATTATTGACATTTAACAAACACCTAATATAATTACTAAGATTGCAATTTTCTTGATTTAGATGTAATTGTATCAATTAGAAAACATTTATTTTTCAATTATTCATACATGATAATTGTAACAAGTTTTAATTTCAGTATTTTTGCACGTCAATTTTAAAAAAGCATTCTACCACATTTTCCATTAACAATTAACAATCGTATTTGCCATGTTAAAAAATATTGAGATTCAAAATTACGCTATCATCGACAAGCTTAATATTGGATTTACAAATGGTCTTACGATAATCACTGGAGAGACTGGAGCAGGAAAATCCATCTTACTCGGTGCGCTTGAACTGATACGAGGAAAACGAGCTGATACTAAAGTTTTATTCAATCAGGAAGTAAAATGCTTTGTCGAAGCCGTTTTTGATATTCGTGCTTATGGACTTGAGCCCTATTTTGATGAAGAAGGTATCGATTATCACGACGAATTGATCATTCGTAGAGAAATCGCACCCAACGGTAAAAGCCGTGCTTTTGTCAATGATTCGCCTGTTACGCTTGATATCTTGCAAGTATTGGCGGAGCAATTATTGGATATTCATCAGCAATTTGATACTTTGGACATTCAAAAACCTGCGTTCCAGATGCAGATTTTAGATGCTCTTGCGGATAATAAATCGCTACTTGCTGAGTATAGTGATTTATATAAAAAGTACCGGAAAACCATTAAAGATTACAACAATTTACTCGAGCGCAATCGCAATGCAAATCAGGAACTTGAGTTTTTGAATTTTCAGATACAAGAATTTCATCAGGCGGATATCAAACCAGATGAATTGGAAGACCTCGAATTTACGTTAAATAAACTTACGGCTTCTGAAGATATCAAAAAGGTTCATGCGCTTTTAGTTCAGGTTTTAGACGACAACGAAATGTCCGTCAATGGTCAGTTGCAGACTATATTGAACCAATATGCGTCTGTTAAAGATTTGGATGTAACATATACGCAAGTTTATGAAAGATTGGTTTCTGTACGGGAAGAACTTAAAGACCTAACCAAAGAAGCAACGAATATTTACGAGTCAACGGAATATGATGAGGAACAGATACAAACCGTTTCTCTAAGATTGAATACGATCAATAGAATGCTCAAAAAGCACAATGTCACTACAACGCATGATTTGTTAGCAATAGCCGCTGGGATTCAGGAAAAGCTCAATGGATTTGCAAATGTGACCGATGATATTGCTTCTATGGAAAAGGAAATGGAAGCCATTGCAAGCAAACTTGAAACTATCGCTAAGCAATTGACTCAAAAACGGGGGAAAGTCATCCAGGGTTTCGAAAAGGAAGTACATCATTTATTGGCTGTTTTATCCATGGAACATGCACATATCAAGGTCGATATGAAGTCTTTGAAAGACTTTGCACCGATGGGTAAGGATGAAGTAAGTTTTCTATTTGCACCCAATAAAGGAAGTGAATTTCTTCCATTAAAAGACACGGCATCCGGTGGAGAAATGTCCCGATTGACCCTTTGTATAAAATCACTCGTAGCCGGAGCTGTGACATTACCTACATGGATATTAGATGAGATAGATGCCGGTGTTTCAGGCGATGTTGCACAAAAAATGGGAAAAATCATGGAGGATTTATCAGTCAATCATCAGCTTATTTGTATTACGCATTCGCCACAGATAGCGGCAAGAGCAGAAAGACATTATTGGGTATATAAATTTGATAATGATCAACGAACAGTTACAGCCATTCGACAACTTACTGATGAAGACCGTATCATCGAAATCGCTAAAATGCTAAGTGGCAATCCTCCTACGGAAGCAGCCAAAGCCAATGCGAGGGAATTGATTCTCACCCAATGATCAAAGGATTAATCCGAATATATAGAGACGCATTTTCGGATCTGTCAAATGAAATTTGGCTTTTAGGTCTAATCATGTTTATTAATAGAGCAGGAGCCATGATTTTGCCATTTATGACGCTCTATCTTACCAAAGAATTTGATTATACGCTTGCAGATGCGGGTTGGATAATGGCAGCATTTGGAGGTGGAAGTGTTGTAGGTGCTTATATTGGCGGGCAGCTTACTGATAGATATGGCTATTACTATATACAACTTGTAGCATTATTGGGAAGTGCTGTCTTTTCACTTTTGCTACTTTGGGCAGATAGTTTCTGGATGATTTGGATCATTGTTTTCTTGTTTTCCATGTTAGCAGACTCGTTACGTCCAGCCAATAGTGTGGCGATCGCATCTTTTTCTAAAGTAGAAAACAGAACCAGATCCTTCTCATTAATGCGATTTGCCGTTAATCTTGGCTATGCAGTTGGTCCGGCTGTAGCCGGTGCCGTCGCCGAGTATTTTGGATATAGCTGGATATTCATAATAAATACGATAACCAGTTTGATAGCTGCAATAATATTGTTCAAATACCTACCCTATAATACAGATCATGTGCCAGCAACCAAAAATGAGCAAACCGACCTCGGTATATCTGCATATAAGGACTGGCCATACATCAAGTTTATCATCCTGACAACAGTTTGGGCGATATTGTTTTTTCAGCTTTTTACTAGTGTACCTGTTTATTGGTCTAAAGAACTTGGACTGTCGGAAGGCAACATCGGGCAATTGCTTGCTCTAAATGGATTGATCATTGTTTTGATCGAGATGCCTATCATTCGCCGTATCGAGCATATCACAAAGTATATGGAGATGATCGCACTTGGAAGCATCATGCTTATACTAAGTTTTATTATGCTTGGATCAGGTATCCAATGGGTCAGTTTTGCGATCTTATTTATTGTGTTTATTACATTCGCAGAACTATTTGCAATGCCATTTATGATCAACTACGCAGTATCCAGACCCGCCGATAGCCGAAGAGGTCAATACATGGCGTTATATTCGATTTCTTATGGCATAGCCAATATTGTCGCACCCGTATTAGGCATGCAGTTGGCCGAGCATCTCGGCTTTTCAGCAACATTTCTGGTGTTCGGAGCTGTAAGCGTGTTCATCACGATTATGTTTTTCCAATTGAGAAGTAGTAGGAATTAGATATTAGTGCTCTTTCTAGATAAACCTAACCATTCCTAAATCATAAATACGGATTAAGGATTTATCGTCAAGAAAATATATGCTACCAAATTCACTAATAAAACTACTCCATAAACAGCATTACTTCGTCCACCTATGAGCGAGAGCATCACAGTAAATATAGAAATGACTAACAGTATGATCGAGAGTATATCAAGACCCAAAATAAGTGGAAAATCATATATGTAGCTGGCAAGTGAAACAACGGGTATTGTCAGACCGATACTGGCAATGGCTGAGCCTAACGAAAGATTCAGACTGGTTTGAAGCCTGTTTTTACGTGCAGCACTGACAGCAGCGATACCTTCCGGCAATAAGATGACTCCAGCTATGATGATTCCCACTAAACTCTTTGGAAGTCCATAATTTACGATAACTAATTCTAATGGATGAGACAAACTCTTCGCCAATAATACGACAATAACCAAACTGATGAGCAAGAATACGATACTTATAACAAATGAAATATTGGATACCGTTTTTGTTTTGTTCTCATCGTCAGCATCTTCTGTGATAAAATATTCTCTATGTCGAGTTGTCTGTGCAGAGATAAAAGCTGCATAAATGACAAGACACGCAAAAAATTCAAAAAATATTTGCGCTTCAGTATAATATGGACCTGGTTCGCCTTTGGTAAAGGTCGGTAATATCATTGAGAATGCAACAATAGATATCAAGGATACTAACGCAATTTTTACTGAATGTGGTGAAAAGGTTTGTGTGTGATATTTTCTTCCACCCAAAAAGAGACTCAGACCTACGATACCATTAAGTATTAGCATTACGGCCGAATAAACGGTATCTCTTGCAAATGAAGCGTATTTTTCTCCACCAGTAATCATCAGCGAAACAATAATCGCTACCTCTATGACGGTAATCGAAACTGCTAAGATGATTGTACCATACGGTTCTCCAACACGGTAAGCAACGATTTCGGAGTGATGAACGGCAGACATCACACAGAAAATAAGAAGTACACCAGCAAAAATCTGATAAAAAATACTATTATCTATATAACCAGAATAGTAAAGCGCAAAAGCAAGTAACGGAATAGATGTAGTCCACTCATAAAACTTTCTTATATAATTTGGCTGCTTATCCTTTTTTGGCATATAAATAATAATTTTAGATTTTGCAAAAATAGTAATTTTTTACTTTTTTTGATAATAATCTCTTCTAATTTTTAATTTTTATCCTAAAATATGACAGAAACAAGTATTAAATGCTTGTTCAATAGGCTTTATCCTTATTTTTTAGCACTTCGCATGGCTTTTACCTTTTTAAGTTGTGGGTCATTGGATAAATGTTCATATCGTTCGGTTTCCATACCATAGATAGCGAGTTTCCCGTTTTCATCAGCGTGAACACCGAATCCATAAGTTTTGGTCAATGAAGAAGCTCGAAAACACGGCTGCCCTTTCGAAAAAAATACTTCTTTTGCTTTTGAGTATTCAGCATCAGTTAGGTCATTTCTCAACGCAAACACTTGAAACATAACATCATCAGAAGTATATTTGTACGGATGTTGAGCTATTAATTCATATTGCATTTCGGCAATTGTTTTATTGGGTTTCGTAGGTGGTTGAGTACCACAAAGAACTTTTGTATCTTCTGCGACTTCTATAAATGTATTGAAATAATTGGTTGTATGGACTTTCATTTAATGAATTTATTGAGATAAATTGAACCTGAGGAGTTCCAAAAAAAGAACAACGCTTGGATATAAATTGTTATGATTTTAGAAATTAATTGCATCTTTATTTGTAGGTATTTCATCTATTCCGTAGCTTTGTAATGTAGAAATGATTTTCCTTTCTTATCCCGCTGATGAATAGTAAATTTATTTTCATTTAAAAAATCCAAACCAGGGAACAATGAAATCAACGTTATTTATAGTTTTAATGGCGATATTTGCAAATATCAGTGCTAATGGGCAAACATTACCACCCAAGCAAGCATATCCTTTTGATGTTAAGCAGATTCATAGCGGTCATAGCTTAACAGATCCTCTGTTTGGGCAACCTTGGCCAGGTCAGTTTGTCAATTTAGTGACATACGTAAGAGGTACTTGGGCAGGAGACGATATTGGTAAGTCAACCGTTCCGGGTTCCACACAGCAGTGGCGTTGGGAACATCAGGTAGAATATGGACCAGATGCACGTAGGGAAATTGAAAACTGGGAACTATTGTGTATCACTGAGCGTGTAGCTTTAGCTTATGAAGGAGGTAATACGCAACAGTGGTATATTGATCTGATTCGTGAACAAAAAGAGTATTTATCATTATTTACCAACAATGCTTGGAATAATGGTAACCATGGTAATGGTGCGGCAACTTTATTATGGACAACCTGGACAAATATAGATGATAGTGACGGACCTTGGAGAGATATTTTAGATATTCAAGGTGAAGAATTTGAGAATATGCAGGATTATGCCAATGCTAATAAGCCAGATGCAGCTCCGTATGTTTATATCATCCCAGGACACAAGATGATGTCAAAACTCTATGATGATATACAGGATGGTCTTGTACCTGGTATCTCGCATATCAACCAGTTTTTCAGTGATAATATCCATGTGAATGAATTGGGCGCTTATGCTGTTGCGATGATACATTATGCCTGTATATTTAATCAAAGTCCCGTAGGTTTACCCAATAATCTGATGCCTGATGTTCCAGGTTTTCATGTTCCTTCTGCTGAACTGGCATTGTATCTCCAGGAGATGATCTGGGAAGTAGTCACATCATACCCACGAACAGGCATCAACAAGACAACTGGAATTGGCAATCATTTTGTCGAGGACAACTCAATAAGCATTTACCCAAATCCTGTTACAAATCAAATCAATTTCTCCGTTCAAGCCAATGTTCTACTCACTACAATTACGGGTCAAATCATTGCTGACAAAAACAATATTAGCACGCTTGATATTTCCGGTCTACTACCTGGTATTTACTTTTTGACACTTACCAATGACATGGGACAAGTAATGAAGCGAAGTAAAATCGTAAAGGAATGATGTAGTGGTATCATAAAAGGACGATGGATCATGCATTTCTTGATCAAAATCATTGGACGCATTCAATAATAATTTTAGGATTTCAGTTTTTTAAAAAGTAAATCCACCACTAAAGAAAAAACCGACTTCACCTTGCCGGGTAATACCAAGCTCACAGGATGCGATAAAATTATTATATAGTATTAGGTCTATGCCCGGTCCATATCCTAACTGAATTTTATTGCTTAATGGATTTCGTATCTTATTATCAGGGTCAAAGCTGTATCCAGCATCCAAATTTAACCTTCCAAACAACTGCACATTGAGCAACTTAAATTGATGTGGCATGAAAGTTTTGAATTGGTAGTTTTTCTCAATAATCCGGTATCTCAGTGCGTGTTTTGTCAGCATAAAATGTTTCCCATCCATGACATAGTATTGGTATCCCGTGATGTAATCGTTTTTGTAACCAATGGCATTTGAAAAAATATAAGGTATAGGATTGGACTGGAAATTGGTCTTAAATTTTATTCTTGCACTGAATATCAAATCATTAGACAATCGAAAATGTTGCTCTAAGTTTAAGGAAATCCACGTATTATTGATATCTTTAAATATGCCAAGACCTTCTTTTCTCGCATTCAACTCAAATCGATACCCTTTAAGTGGATACAGAGGATATACGGTATGATCATATCTTAGTGAATAATCCAAGTAAAAAAAATCAATTTTATCTCGCCCACTTCCTAAATATTCAGGGTTGGCACTTGCTACAATTGGATCGATTCTATAACCGTTATACTCCAATCTCAAGTGCTGAAACATCTGTGGGCTGATACGTTGAGAAAGACCTAAGCTACCTTTATAGTGATGCTGGATCTTGGAATCATCATCCGTTCTGATAAAAACTGGCTTGTTGTCTATGGAGTTATATGATACTTCTCGGCTATCAGCATAGAGCACATTACCATACAATCCCCAATTGCCCCATAAATATGGATACTCATACGACGTTTCGAGTTTTTTGGTATATCCACCCTGTACCTTTAGTTTGAGTTTGTCTTTATTTCCCGTAAGGTTGATATGGGTTCCGGCTACTCCATAGTTGATTCTTCGTAATGAGTAATTAAATTCACGTCTCCAAATATTGAAATTCCTGTCCGCAAGTTCAAAAATAATGTAGGGATAGATAAACCAGTTTTCCACTACATTCACTTCAATATCACACGTACTTAGATCTGTATTCCAATTTTTAATATTGATAACTGCGTGATTAAATATCCCGATACTTTTTATTCTTCTTTCATTGGTATGTATTCGGTTTGAGAGCGCCTCGATCAGGATAGTATCTCCCTGCTTCATATCCATTTCAAGAAGGATGACGTATTCTTTCGTCTTTAGATTATTAATTACATCTATTTTATCGATAATTACGTACTCGGTTTGACCCAAAATATGACTTTGATATCCCAAAGTAAAGAGTAACCATAAAGATAAAATACCTAACGCCTTGCCCAGGTCATATTTCGCCTGACCATTCATAATCTTAAATATTTAAGTATGACATGAGTGAATCATATCTTTCTTGTATGGAGTCTCCAAATCCGTCGTCTGAGAAAGTAGCATATATTTCATAGCCAAAGCGCTCCAAACTGGCTTTGTAAGTATGGATGTCTTGGGCATTGAGTTTCAAAGTGATAAAAACCTTATTGGAATCGGGCATGGATGTAGTAAAGCTACTTAATACGGTTATATCTTCACTTTCAGCAAGCCGGATGATCTCTGAAAGTAGGTAGTTTTGTCCAGATGTTTCTATCACTAAAATGCTCCCTGGATCCGTAAAAGAAAATTGTACCGCAAAATATCTCAATACATCCTCCAATGTGACGACACCTATAAATGTTTCGTTGTCTGTATCGATAATCGGCAGTAATGTTAGCTTAAAAGTTCCGATTTTTGTCATCAAATCAAAGATATGATCCTGTTCAGAACAATAGATCTGCTGATGTTGTAATCTGTATGCGCCAATAGCCTCCGCTGGATCATGTATAAGGATGTCGTCTTCAGAGATGATACCCAATATTTTTTCATTATTCACGATAGGCAGATGGCTAACATGATATATCTGCATCCTTTCAAGCACTTGCTCTCCCGTGTCAGATGTTTTGACCGGCAGGATACTGTGTGATATTAATTCTTTCGCTATCAAGGTATTCGATTTAATGTATAATAACGTTTAGAAAAACAAAAGGTTATTGTCTCATTACCTTTTTTCGTTCAAAATCAAATTCTTGATCCGAAATGATGCCACTATCTCTAAGCTCAGCAAGCTTTTTTAATTTACTGAGTAGTGTGTCATTCAATTCGAGAGGCTTGGCATCTATATCCGTATCTTGCGCCTGACTTTCGGACACTTTAGGCTCTTTTGCTGACATGGATGATAATTGTTTAAATCCATTTTTTCTGAATGTCTCAAATTCTGGTTGTATTCTTATAAAAGCAAGATCTTCATGATTAAGAATGCGCTCAGACTCTTTCAATCCATTGGCTACAGACAAGGAGATATGCTTAAAGGCAAGTTCTTTTTGCTCTGTCAAAGAATAAGCACATGCTAAATTAAAGTGTAGTGCTGGATCATTTGGCATCATCTCTAATCCTGCTTTAAAATCTATAATTGCCTCTTCTAAATCAAATTCTTTATATTTTTTAATACCGCTGTTTTTCAGTGAATTCGCTTTTACGACAGATTGTGCTGACTTGAAATTATTATTGTTTTTGGAAGGATGTTGTCCAGGAAGTTGATGATGTCTTTTAAGTTGCTCTTCTCTCCGGACATCGAGTGGACCTCTACGCTCGGCTATGAACCCGCGATTGTACTTTTTATCAAACTCGGTATCAGGCATAAATAGCAAAATTAATCCTTGTATCATACCAAGAAATGCCGTCACCGGAAAGTTCATATTGATTGAAATAATAAACAAAATGATAAACCATATAAACTGCCCTGTACGTCCAAGATACAGTTTGTGGATACCAAATGTGCCAAAAAAAATGGCTAAAATCCCGGCAATAACCTTATTTTTTTGATTGGGCATAATCTTAATATATTTTACAAGTTAGTACTGCGATATCATCTTCAATGGGTTCGTCATCTCTGAATCGATCAATTTCATTCAGTAATTTATCGTTAAAATGCTCGGGCGAAAGTTGATAATATTTATCTACAAAAATTTCAAGTTTGTTGTCGCCAAAATACTCTTCATGTTGATTTTTAAGATCCGGAAGCCCATCCGTAAAGCCAACGATCAAGGCTTCATCAGTCAAATCGATAACCTGTTCTTTTATTTCTTCTAATTTTTCAAAAGCACCAATAAATGAACAACCTTGATCCAATCGAATGATTTTTTTATTCATCTTTAAGATAGGAGGGAAATGACCGGCATTGACATATTTGAGTTGCTTGGTTTTTAAATCCACCTCTGCCACGAAGAATGTGATGTATTTATCACTTTTGGTTATTCTATAAACTGCTTGATTGAGTGCAAAAACGAATGTTTCCAAGTCCCTATACTGAAAGATCAGCGACTGTATCATCGCCTGAAAATTGGCCATAAGCAAGGCTGCCGATACACCTTTGCCCGAAATATCAGCGATACAAAATGCAAAACGATTTTCATCATGCCTAAAAAAGTCAATATAATCGCCTCCAATGTTGAAATGCGGTTTATAAATTTTTGAAAAGGCAAAATCTGATTCTACAGGGAGTACCTCTGGTATGAGCATACGCTGCACCTCAGAGGCCAGTTCCATTTCACGGCGATATCTTTCCTGCTCTATCTGTTTTTTAAATAAGCGTTTATTCTCGATGGCGACCGCAATGATATTGGTAATGGTCGTGATAAACTGTATTTTGTTATAAATATCTTCTTTGTCCTTGATACCTCCAATGATAGCATAAGATATCGGCTGGTCTTTATGAAATACAGGTATAATAATATCAAAACCGTCAAGTTCGGTATTATTATTATCTTCCTTGATCGTATGCAATCTTTTGTGAAGTAATAAAATGGAAATGATATTAGGCGAAAAGGACGAATCAAAATTGATAGAGGTTGCACAATCCCAAGTATCTCCGCTCCTGACAAACAACGCCATTTTTTCTATGCCCATTTCCCAACTAAGAAAAGACTTGTACATATTAAATAGACCGTCAGCAGAAACATTGTCATTTATCGCTTGAGTGATCGTCAATAGAGACTTAATCTGAAGCTGCTTCAGGCTAAGGTCTTTCTCCAACTTTTCCAATAATGACAATTCGCGATTCATGGAGCAAACATACAGAATTATTCTAATATTAGATGAATATTCTTACTATTTAAAGAAGATAAATAGTACAATTGATTACTATGATAGATAGGATCGACATCAATCCCAACAAATAAACACCTAAATATCAACAATTTATCAACTAATTGATTTGTAACCTGAAAGGACAAAGGTAGAAATGACCTAACAGAAAGTGAATATCCATTAAAATGAATGAATCATTTAGGGTGATGTTGAAATAATTATAATACAGAGCAAAAAAAAACAGGCGATTGCCTGTTTTTTTAGTATTAATCTTGCTTAAACATATTCTCGACTTCCGAAGTAAACTGCCCGACAGTTGGCGCATATCCTGTTTTGCCAAGGGCTTCTATAGAGTATTGATTTGTAGTCTCATCTCTATTTAAATTAAAAACCCATACCGTTGGATAGCCTCTCACCTGAAATGAATTTTGAAGTGAAAAGTTCTGCTGTTGAATATCTTCTGGAACCTGAAATCTTCTTGGAAAATCCAATTCAAGTAAAACAACATTTTTTTCTGCCCACGACTTAAAATCCGGTTGACTAAATACGCTTGCCGTTAATTTTTTACACCAGCCGCACCAGTCACTTCCTGTAAAATTGGCCATAATCGGTTTGCCTGTTTTTTGTGATTCTGCAAAAGCGTCATCTAATTTTACGTGCCAACCAGGATTGGAAGCAGTGTACACAGGTGCTGCTTCGATGACTTCAGCAGTCTCAACTGTTATTCCTGTATTTTGCTTGTTTTGAGCGTCCATTTTGCATTGAGAGTAAATTCCAACTACAAGAATCAAGCTCCACTTAAAATAATTTTTAAAAAAAGATGTAATCATGTTTTATAATAAGATTAGTAATTAAAAGACAAAACTATATAATAATTTGACAATGGTGTCAAAAAGACTATTATTTAACTAAATATTAAAAATATAAATATATACAATCACTATCTACTTGTTTGACAGTAAAGTTGCAAGTTAATAGAAATAATACGTGAGTAGCATGATAAATGTTACATTATTGAAAATAAATTTTACTTAACTCTATCAAGCCTCAATTTAAAACATTGAAGAAAATTAATTCTTTACAGTAGGTTATTCTTCCTCGTCCTCATAGAAAGGTATAGGATGTAGCATAGGAAGAGAAATTAATTTTGCTTCTTCCGAATTGACACCAAAAAAGCCAAGTACACCACCAGAAGATTTAGCGATATGTTCAGCAAATGTCAAAAAACCTTTGTAAAGATTATATCGCTTAGGTTGTTCGATTTTATCAAATATCGAATTTAAAGCGGCAAGTTTATCAATGATGATATCATTTCTTTGTTGTACACCACCTGGAAGTGTTTCGATATAATAATTGATTTTCTCGACAATATCAACATCAACTTCTTTATAAAACTCCTTTATATCCGATTTTAGGTTATAACTTCTGATATGTGTTATCTTCTTGGCAGATTCAATCTCACTTTTTGAAAAAACACCGTCTGCTCCAGAGATTAATACTGCAATTAATGGAACTGCATCTTTTAAAAGTGACTTTTCTTCCTCAGTCAAAGTTACGAAATATGTTGACATACGACAATATTATTTTTATTGAAAACGCAAAAATAATACTTAAAGTGAATTTTAAAAGCATTTATTAAAACTACTTATCAATTGGAAATGTAAAATATGAAAAAGCACACTTTAAATTGATCATTTTTTTTAAATTGAGATTATAAGATACATGTTATAATATACTGTGTAATATATTCGTTATAAAATCGCTGACAAGATTGTGTACAAGTCGAAAAAAAAATATTTTTTTTCTGTCAATATGTGTATATATTATTAATTAATCTATATTTGTGCTTTCTTTTTATTAAAATAGTTTCTAATATGAGTTTTATTCTTCAGGCTGTGGCTGTAGCCGATACAACTATGGTTAGTGATTCCGAATCAGGATTTAATGCTTTGAATGTTATTAAGCAAGGAGGATTGGTCATGTGGCCACTTCTAATTCTTTCTGTTATTTCTATTTATTATATTGTAGAACGGTATCTGTACATTAAGAAGATGTCAAAAATCGATTCTAATCTTGTGAAATCCGTTTTGGATAAGGTGTATCATGGGCAAATGGATTCTGCCTCGTTACTTTGTGAGCAAAATAACACCAGTTTAGGTAATGTCCTTAAAGCAGGTGTGGACACATTGGGCAAGCCAATCGAGCAAGTTAAGGAAGCTTTGACTGTTCAGTCCAATATCGAATTGTCTGCTATGGAGTCAAGCATGGGTTATATATCTATCATTTCTGGTATAGCGCCAAGACTTGGATTCGTGGGTACGATCATCGGAGTTATCGTGATATTCTATAGCATCGGACAGACTGCTGACATCTCTATATCTACCATTTCGAATGGATTGTACCAGAAGATGATTACATCGGGTACGGGTTTGGTTGTTGGTATGGTTGCATTTTTGGGTTACAACTATTTATTGACTATGGTTGATAAATTTAGCTTGTACCTACAAAAAGAAGTTTTAGAATTTATTAAAGGCATTAATCGCCCTGTTTAAAATATAATATAATGAATTTTTCAAGAAAAAGAAGGGTTTTTCATGACGAAGACGCAATGTCAGCGATGAATGACATCATGTTCTTCCTTATGTTGTTTTTCTTAATCATCTCCACTATGGCAAATCCAAATGTGATTAAAGTGCTTTTGCCTAAAGCTGAAAATAGCAATACCATTGCTAAGCAGCCTGTATCGCTAACCATAACAGATGATTTAAGATACTACCTCAACACAGAAGAAATCGGTCATGAAAATCTTGAAGCAGCATTAAGTGGTGCTTTGGACAATAATGAAGACAGAACGGTTATCCTACGGTTAGCCAAAAATCTGACCATGCAAGATTTAGTAGATGTATTGGCGATAGGTGTCAAGCATGACATGAAAATGGTACTAAGTACTTCGAAATAGCGAAATTTAGAAAATTTTTATAGTGTTTAAATCTGTTTCAATGTTTAGTTGAAACAGATTTTTTTTTAAATAGATTTAATATTGGTTTGGCTATTGTCTAAGGTGTGGACATTTAGAACAAAAGTTCAATCGAAGAACGAGTGTTGAACCTTGCACGAATGACTCATGAAAATCTGTTATTTGAACGTTTTCAGCGTTATTACTTTGCCAATTAAAAATAATCCTCC
Source organism: uncultured Aureispira sp. (assembly GCA_964399855.1). Taxonomy (GTDB): domain Bacteria; phylum Bacteroidota; class Bacteroidia; order Chitinophagales; family Saprospiraceae; genus OLB9. Next base: position 48,924 of record CAYNSF010000020.1, read on the forward strand.
ACTGATTATTGATTCGAATGCTATAAAAGTCTATTCATTATCTATTTACTTTATATCACACCAAGCGCTTTCCCTACTTTTGTAAAGGCTTCGATTGCTTTATCTATATGTTCTGGCTCGTGACCTGCACTGATTTGCACTCTGATTCGAGCTTTATCTTTAGGTACTACCGGAAAAAAGAAGCCTATCACATAGATACCCTCATCCAATAACATATTTGCAAATTTCTGTGCTAAAGGTGCATCGTATAACATCACTGGCGTGATCGGGTGTACACCTGGTATGATGTCAAATCCAGCCTTAGTCATGCCTTCTCTGAATTGTTTGGTATTGTTTTCAAGTTTATCTCTCAATGCTGTACTTTGGCTCAGGATGTCCAATACTTTTATGGAAGCGCCAACTATGGACGGAGCCAAAGTATTGGAAAAGAGATAAGGTCTGGACTTTTGACGGAGCAATTCTACGATTTCTTTTTTGGCCGCTGTAAATCCGCCGGATGCACCACCAAGCGCCTTGCCAAATGTACCGGTTATGATATCTACTCTTCCGAAAGCATTGGAGTACTCGGCGGAACCACGTCCCGTTTTGCCTACAAATCCAGTCGCATGACAATCATCTACCATAACCATTGCACCATATTTATCAGCCAGATCACACACTTTGTCTATCTGAGCGATGATACCGTCCATAGAAAATACACCGTCAGTTGCGATCAAGATTCTCCTTACTCCTGCTTGCCTTGCTTCTTGTAGTCTGGACTCAAGATCGCCCATATCATTATTGGCATACCGATATCTTTTTGCTTTACACAGTCGGATACCGTCGATAATGGAAGCGTGATTGAGCATATCAGAAATGATAGCGTCCTCTTCGCCCAATAGCGGTTCAAATAATCCACCATTAGCATCAAAAGCTGCTGCGTATAAAATAGCATCTTCCTGTCCGACAAAAGCTGCGATTTTCTGTTCAAGCGTTTTATGTATATCCTGCGTACCACAGATAAATCTTACAGATGACATACCAAATCCATGCGTGTCAATGGCTTCTTTTCCTGCCTTGATGACTTCTGGATGTGATGACAACCCTAAGTAGTTATTAGCACAGAAGTTTAGTACCTCATTTCCGGCAGTTGTATTAATACGAGCACTTTGCGGCGTGGTGATGATACGCTCGGATTTGAAAAGCCCTGCTTCTTTTAATGCCTCAAGCTCATTGGCTATATCTTGGATGATTTCATTTTTATTCATGAATGTTTTATATTTTGGGTCAATCTATAAAGTTTCTTTCAAATGGTTAAGCATATCTACTGTCATGGCTGCCAGATCAAATTTTGGTTTCCAGTCCCAATCTTTTCTTGCCATACTATCATCGATCGACTCTGACCATGAAGCTGCGATATTTTGTCTGAAATCTGGTTTATATGTGATTTCAAATGCTGGAATATGCTTTTTTATTTCGGCAGCTATTTCTGCCGGTGTAAAGCTCATAGCTGCCAGATTGTACCCATAATGTACCGATATCCTATCCCTTGATGACTCCATAAGATCGATCGTCGCTTTTATAGCATCATCCATATACATCATCGGCAGTCGAGTATGCTCTTCAAGAAAACATTCATACTTACCTTCTTTCAATGCGGCGTGGTATATTTCTACTGCATAGTCGGTCGTTCCTCCTGCTGGTAACGATTGCCAACCAATGATGCCTGGATACCTAACAGAACGTGCATCAACACCATATTTCAGGTAGTAGTAGTTACACCATAATTCTCCACTTGCCTTACTCATACCATATACTGTCGTCGGTAGCAATGGAACATCCTGAGCGGTGTCTATCCTTGGTGTTGTATTGCCAAATACAGCTATAGTACTCGGGAAAAACACCTTATCCATGGATTTTGTCCTGGCTAATTCGAGTATAGAAAGCAATCCATTTAGGTTGATATTCCAAGTTTTGATAGGATTCCATTCTCCATTTGCTGATAGTATGGCTGCCAGATGATATACTTGTGTTATTTTATGGTCTTCTACGATTTCATTAAGACGTTGACTATTAAGGATGTCTAAAAATTCGAACGGTTCGATATCTCCTTCTATTTTAGTAATGTCCGTGGCTAAAACAGCTTCTCTACCACACTTTTTACGTAATTCGGCGGTCAAAACTCGACCTATCTGTCCATTTGCACCTGTCACTAAAATCTTTGTTTCACTCATGGGTTTTCAAAATTTAAGTGCTCAAAATTATGAGTTTATTGTATATATTTACACTTTATTTCAAAAATATTTTTTTTTATAGTCAGGATTAAGCGTAAAATCCCTGTTTTCGTACTTTTGCACACTCAATTTTGGTTTTGGAACAAGAAAATGAATTTTCAATAGTTTATAGCATAGCTCATGATAATAGTCTGGATCTTATGCTGCCAACTGCTTTCATCTGTAAAAATGATGATCACGGAAAACCTACGTATGTTTGTGCGGCTGCTATAAATGATACCATTCATTCATATTTTCCTGACTTCAATACCGAATCTCCACACGGTAAATTATTGAATTTGTGTCATGATCTCTCGATTTCAGAGATAGAATCGTATTTGTTTAGAAATAGGAAAAGAAAAAAGGGCGAAAGTCTATTGGCATTGTTTGCCAATAATGCTATTAAGTATCGGATACAAGCGTACATTGACAATCGAATGGAGCAAATATTGGATATTATTAAGGACAATCAGTTCTATTTATGCCATAAACTTGAAAGAAAGATTCATTTCAATGATGTACATATTAACTTTTTGCATAAAAATGCACTGCCAAAATTGAAGTTTGTTAAAACACAAGTTGGAATAAAATACAGTTTGACATTAGATATCGGCGATAAGAATATCGTACCGGCACATTTTAAACCCATCATAGTAACGCAAAATCCGGGATATATTATAGTAAATAGAAATGTCATTCGGGTTGAAGATATTGATACCGCCAAGCTAAAACCATTTATAAAAAATGAAGATATTTTTATCCCTAACAGCAGTATAAAAACGTACTTTGATAAGTTCGTGTCGGAAATACTCAACAAAGTCGAAATTGAAGTTGAAAATTTTGAAGCGATTAAAGAGAATACCTTGAAAAAGGCCGAAATTTTCTTTGTCTATCCATTCAATCTTAAAAAATGGTGTATTGATATACGATTCATTTACGATCATTTTACATTTAAGTTGAGTGAAACAATCCAAAAACGACATAAAATCGTCATTTCTGATACGAATGAAATCACGGTTCATCAATGCGATAGAAATATTGCTGATGAAGCCAAAATGGTGGATGTATTGAAAGACTTAGGCTTTCAATTATTGGACGGTAGATTGATGTGTTATGGCGACAATCCTTTTTCCACAATAGCGAAAATCACGGAATTACATTCAGTAATAAAAGAACATTTTGACGTACACGAACCCGAAATTGATAATAAAACGATTGCTCTTTCCTCAATAGTTGAGGTAGCTTCATTTGAATTAGTCAATGACTGGTTTGATCTGCATGGCAATATTCAGATTGGCGATGCATCGTTCCCAATCAGTCGATTGTTTAGGAATATCCGGAATGATAATCGTTATTTTTTGTTGGATAATGGTAAGTATGCGATCATTCCCGAAGAAATCCTGACTAAATACAGTCAGATAGTCAAATACGCTGTTGAAGATGGTAAAAAATGGAAATTATCTAAAGTACATTCACCTTTAATCGAAGAAAATGAAATCGCACCACAATCCCAAAAGACTATCGTCGATGATGTGGAATACATACCCAATGACAAACTTAAAGCATCATTGCGTCCATATCAAATCGAAGGTGTGAAATGGTTGATCAAACATAGAAAAAATGGACTCGGAGCGTGTCTTGCCGATGATATGGGTCTTGGAAAAACCTTACAAACCATTGCTGCGCTTGTAGATGCAAAAGAGAATTTATCGACAAATGACGTCGTTTCTAAAGCAACAAATAATTTTGTACAATTGGATTTGTTCGGAGAGACAGTCGAAGTTGGTCGCAATGCGTTAAACGCCTTTATTGTGCTGCCGGCTTCATTGGTATTTAACTGGTACAAAGAGCTAAAAAAGTTTGCACCGTCACTACATATAATCAATTATACCGGAGCAGCAAGAAAAAACAAGCAAGTATCATTGATGTCGTTTGATGTGATACTTACGACCTATCAAACGTTGGTATCTGAGTTAAAATACTTCAAGGCTCAGCATTTTCATTATGTCATATTAGACGAAAGTCAACAAATAAGAAATAATAATTCCAAATCATTTCAGGCTGTACATGCTTTGAGTTGTGATCATAGAATTTCGTTGAGCGGAACTCCAATTGAAAATTCGCTGAAAGACTTATGGGCGCAAATGGAGTTTATTAATCCGGCCATATTGGGCAATTTCTCATTTTTTAAATCAAATTTTCTAATACCCATAGAAAAGGAAAATAACGAATTCGCTATTGCAGAATTAAAAAAACTGATCGCACCTTATATACTTCGACGTACGAAAGAAGAGGTAGCTAAAGATTTGCCTGAATTGTCAGAAAGTATCTCTTGGGTAGAAATGCAAGAAAAACAGGCAAAACTCTATGAAAAAGAAAAATCAGCAGCAAGAAATTATCTGGCTGGTTTGGATAGGAATGACAACAACTATCGTTTTAATGTGCTTGCAACGATCATGAAACTCAGACAAATAGCCAATCATCCGAGCATCGTCTATTCCGATTATGATGGTGGTTCAGGGAAGTTTGACGAAGTGACAGAACAGATCAAAACCATTGCCAAATCTGGTCATAAATTGTTAGTTTTTTCCTCCTTTTTGAGCCATCTTGATTATATCGAATCTTATCTTGAATCGACAAATATCACTTATGTGAAATTGACAGGACAAAATAATGCTGATGCTAAGGAACGTGCTGTAGTGCAATTTCAAAATGAAAAACACATTTCTGTGTTTTTGATATCGATCAAAGCAGGCGGAACAGGGCTTAATCTTACGGCGGCTGACTACATTTTTATTATAGATCCGTGGTGGAATCCTTTTGTGGAAAAGCAAGCAATAGCCCGTGCACATAGGATCGGTCAAACTAATAATGTGCATGTAACGAGATTCATCACCCGAGATACCATCGAAGAACGGATCATGCATCTTCAGGCTAAAAAACGAAAATTGTCAGATGATATCATCGAAGTGGACAAATTATCAACATGGTCAGATAGTGATCTTGAAGACTTGATAGGATGATTTTAGTAAATTATTTGTTATTAAATTAGATGTTTAAAATTGTGAAAATATGATGCCTAAATATAAAGAATTTGATGTAATGACGGTTTCGTTGCAGAGCAGCAACTTGATTGAAGCCAGTGCCGGGACAGGAAAAACGTATTCCATAGCAATTCTTGCATTGAGGTTGCTATTGGAAAAGAAAATTCCGATACAGGAAATCTTAATGGTGACATTTACGAAAGCCGCTGTAGCGGAACTTGAAGAACGTATCCGCGAATTTATCAGAAATGCCTGGAGATACACGCAGGGAGAAGACATCAGCGATACCACAATAAAATCGGTCGTTGACAAGTATGGTATGGCTCAATCAGCCGAGCTCCTTAGACCTGCAATTATCAACTTAGATGAAACCAAAGTTATGACCATTCATGGCTTCTGCCAGCAGACATTGAATGAATTTGCCTTTGAAGCCGGTCAGCTTTTCAACACAGAGCTCATCCAAGATACGACTAAAATCATCGAAAGAGAGATCCAAGACTTTTGGCGCAAAAAAATAACTACGTTAGATAAAGAATTATTAGCTATATTGATCGAAAAAACCGACTTGAAACAAGAGCATATTTACAATATCATTCAAGGTCATCTGAGTGGTAAGAAATATATCTTTTACGATGAAGCGAACAAAAACAAGTACAACCTTGACGATAATAAGCAACAAGAGCTATTACAAAATATTGATGCTTCAAAAGTAGCGATACAGGCATTCGAAGATGAATTTGCATCGTACCTAAAGGCACAAAAACCAATTCTAAATGAAATTTTCGAGAAAAGTAAACTCGCTAAAAATGCTTTTGAAGACTTAGTAGATGAACCAATAGCGTTTCTAAATCTGATACAAATCCATATAAAAAAAGGTACAAATTACGCTCAGAAGTATTTAAGCATCTTCTTCGAATATGCTGACAAATATCAGCAAATCCAACAATCTTATTCAGATAGCATTGAAGATGCAATGAGTTATATTTATGCCGTAGCGATAGATTATATCGTTCCAAGAACTGAAGCCCATAAAAGAGCTTATAGCCTGGTTTCCTTTGACGACATGATAGAACAACTCCACTCAGCTTTAGACGATGAAAAAGATAGGGAAAATAATTTTAGCTTATCGAATAAATTAGCTGGAAAATATAAGGCGGTATTTATTGACGAATTTCAGGACACGGATAAGATTCAGTACGATATATTCCAAATGGCATTCGACGGCAAGTCCATACTTTTCTATATTGGAGATCCGAAGCAATCCATATATGCATTTAGGCGTGCAGATATTGCAACCTATCTAAAAGCTCGTGATCATGTACCGAATTTATATAGTATGAATACGAACTATCGCTCCACAAACAGCTATATCCAAGCTTTAAATCAGTTTTTTCTACCCGAAGAAGATTTTGATACATTCCACTTCGAGAACGAAAATGAACGCATAGTATATCACAAGGTAAACGCTCCAACATCGGATAGTAAAAATGTATTTCTAAAGGGCGAATCGGCTTGTCCTCCCTTGATTTTTCAATTCCTAAGTAACCAAGACGAAATCAACCAAAGTGTCAAGAATACCGTTTTGGAGCTACTCACGGATGAATCCTATACGATTTACGATACAAATCTGAAAGCGCAAAGACGCATCCGACCGTCAGATATCGGTATATTAATCCGGACGAACAACAGAGCTTCGCAAATCAAGGTCGCTTTATCCAAATCCGGCATTCCGGCCGTAACAGTTGCCGACACCAAAATACTACAGTCCGACGAAGCAAAAGACATGGCTTACCTATTGGAAGCGGTATTGCAACCAACGCAATCCAACATACGCCGAGCACTGACAACAGGATTTATACGTTACGATGCTAATAAAATCTTAACATTGAATGACGAAAAAGCCGTTCAATCGTTCCGTGAATATTTTGGCATTTGGAAAAAAGACGGGATTTATTTTATGTTGATGACCATCATTGCACAATTTGACATTCAAACCAATCTATTACAAACTCATGCTGAAAATGGAGAAAGGATACTAACCAACTTGATGCATCTGGCAGAGATAATCTACAAAACCGCCAATAGGCGACACTTTGAACCAGCAGAAGTACTCGATTGGCTCAAAGTAAATATCGAAAAAGCACAAAGTACAGATGATGAATGGCAACAACGTATCGAAAACGATGAAGATGCTGTCAAAATCGTAACCATTCACAAAAGCAAGGGACTACAATACCCTATCGTATTTGCACCCGATCTTGACTTTAGCAATTCCACATCTGAGAAATCAAGAATTATAAGTTTCCGCAACGACAATGGCGAATATGTAACGGCAAGATATGCACAACTCAGTACACAAGAACAAAATCTATTCTCTAAACAGCAAGAGCAAGAAAACCGAAGATTGCTCTACGTAGCACTCACTCGGGCTAAATATTCCTGTTACATTTTCAAGAGCAATTCAAGCAAGTCAAGCACCCTATCCTATTTTACCGAACCACTAAAATACAACGATTTAATCGTTCAATACACAAAAGATGAACAACCAAATACTATAAAAACATATAAAGCAGAACGATCCGAAAGACAAGAAGTACTTAAACCAAAGCAATTCTCGTTGAGAGAAATAAACTGGGCAAAAATTAGCTACAGCCGTTTAGCAGGTGATCATGCTATGGTCGTGAGTGATCATACAAAGATTGAAATGACAGGATATGACCATTTTATCTTCAATACACTTCCCAAAGGTAGTAAAACGGGCAATTTTCTCCACGCCATACTTGAACGACTTGATTTTACTAATGCCGAAAACTGGAAATACATCATCAAGCAAGTATCTGGTCAATATTATCCGAATGCAGACTTAGTGTTTTTGGAAGCCGTAAAGGAGATGCTTGACCATGTCATAAACACCGGCATACCCGTAATAGAAGAAAGCATTAAATTGGCTGATGTACCATTTCATCAATGTCTCCATGAATTAGAGTTCGACTACCCTTTTTCATCTTTCAATGCCGCAACGCTGACCACACTTAGGAAGGAAGGCATTGCTATAAAATCTGAATTCAACGACTATTCGGGCTTCATGAATGGAAAGGTGGACTTGTTTTTTGAGCATAATGGAAAATACTATATCCTCGACTGGAAATCTAACCATTTAGGAAACACAATCAGCGACTATGCAGCAGATAAAATAGCTACAGCCATGTCAGCCAACAATTATCATCTTCAATACCTCATTTATACCTACGCCGTACAAAAATATCTTCGCTTCAAGTTACCACATTTCGATTACAAAAGGGATTTTGGCGGAGTCATTTACCTTTTCGTAAGAGGTATCCGGCAGGGAACGACAAACGGCATATTCTATCAAAAACCGACAATGGAACAAGTAAAGAAAATGGAAAAGGTGTTTGGGAATGGTGCATTGATATAGTGTGTGGAATTAAACCATCATAACCGCCTATCATTCAAAAACCCAAAACGTTGACGTTTATGCTCCATAGCAACTTTATCTAATGACGTTGTGATTATACCGTTTGCTTCTTCGGCTGCCGAAATCACTCGACCATTGTAGTCTATAACGCATGAATATCCTGGGTATTCGTATCCATTCTGATCATATCCGATACGGTTTACACCTGCGACATAAGCCAGATTTTCTATCGCTCTCGCCGTCAACAATGCTTTCCAATGTTCTATCCTTGATACTGGCCAGTTAGCAGAATAAACGATCAGATCTGGAATCTCTTTAGTGAATGAAAGATTCGGAAACCTTAGATCGTAACATATCAAAGGCAATATCTTAAATCCCTTAAACTCAAACATGATTGACTTACTTCCTGGTGAGAAATGTTCAGTTTCTCCAGCTAATGAAAATAGATGTATTTTATCATAATGAAACACCAGACCGCTTTGATCAACCAATACAAAAGTATTATACCATTTCCCATGTCGATACATCGGAATGCTTCCGCCAATAGTCAAATGATATGCCAGGGATATTTCCTGCAACTGTTCCAAAGTTTCCGTCTGCCATCGTTCATGAAGCAATTTTGTATCCAATACATAGCCCGTATTAAACATTTCCGGCAATAACAACAAGTCCGTTTCTTCGGTCAATTGACGGCATTTATCATTGATAATATGCAAATTGGCAGCCGGATTCAACCATACTGGAGCAAATTGAAGCAAACTAATTTTCATACTCAGGACTTTTTCTTGCGTTTCCAGAAAGGTACGCTTTTGTCATCATCTGCACTTCTATTTTGTTTGGATCTGTTATTTTGTGTTGGCCTTTTCGCTTCATGCTTTTTGGGTTGTGATAGTTGCACGATGATAGATCTACCAAGATGTTCACTTCCATTCAAAGCGTCACAAGCACGCAAAGCTGTTTCATTTGATATCATCGTTACAAATCCAAAACCCTTATTTTGTCGGGTAATATTATCAATAACGACTTTTACATCGACGACTTCGCCATATTGGCTAAATATTTCGAGTAAATCTTTTTCTTTCCATTTAAAAGGAATGCTTCCTACATATAAATTCATTTTTCTATTTTTTTAATGCTTAATAAAAGTATTCGTGTTCAGTTTTAGATATAACCCATGTCATTATTTTCAATAAAATAACTACGCAGGGATGATCAATTTCAATCAAAAAATGTGAATTATTCAATGCTTACCGAAAACGAATTTTTATCATTGAGATCTGCTTTTATATTATCCTGCACTGTCGTGGCAAGAGACAAACCCATATAATCCACGTTTACAGGAAATAATTTGTGCTTTCTATCTACCAATACCGCAACTTCAACTCTTGACGGTAAAGTTTTCAAAAAAGGGATGAAAGCATAAAAAAGTGTTCTGCCGGTATTTGCTACGTCATCAACTATAATTATAGATTGGGCATCAAATGATTTTTCGTCGAGTGCTGTTTTTACAGTTGTAACCAATGGATTAGCAGGATTTAGGGTCAGTCCTGACAACTGAAAATCTCGGTTACTTATCGTTTTAAGCTCCTCAAAAAGCAAGGATGCGAACCGATATCCATTATTATTTATCCCTACAAGATGTACGATGTCAGCGTTATCATGTCGTTCAAGAATCTCATAAGCAATGCGTGAAATTTTGTGTTTGATCTGCTGATGATTCAGTATTTGCATTTAGAATGTTTTTAAATTAGAATACAAATTTACTGAAAAATAAATAAATTTGTAATTTGTCGCCAATTTTTAAATGCAGACATTATGCAACAGCTTGTTTTTATCCTTTTATTGGCTTCAACCGGGTACATTGCCTATAAATTATATGCTAACATTTACCATAGCATCATGCTTGGAAAACCTTATGAAATGACGGGTACGCCGACTGAAAGGTGGAAGCAAGTCATCCTTATCGCATTGGGTCAAAAAAAAATGTTTAAAAACTGGATTCCCGCAGTTTTTCACATGTTTATTTATGTAGCATTCTTATTTACGCAGATCGAATTGGTAGAAATCATCATAGACGGTATCTTTGGAGTACACCGTTTTTTTGCACCGATATTGGGTGGATTCTATACTTTACTGATCAATAGCATCGAAATTCTTTCTTTCTTGGCGCTATCGGCAACATTTGTCTTTTTGTATAGGCGCAATCTGCTTAAAGTACCTCGACTCGTCAAGTCCGAATTAAATGGTTGGCCAAAATTGGATGCCAATTTAATACTTCTTGGTGAGTTTTTATTAGTAACCGGCATTTTTACGATGAATGGTGCGGACAAGGTATTACAAGGCATGGATCCAATACATTATCCCGATACAGGAACTTTAGCCATCAGTTCGTGGTTAGGACCTGCACTATTTGGTGGTCTTGAAATGGAATCTGTGATGTTTTTGGAACGATTTGGATGGTGGTTGCACATTTTAGTTGTACTCGGGTTTATCTTGTATCTTCCGATATCCAAGCATCTTCATATTTTCCTGGCATTTCCTAATGTTTATTTCAGCAAATTATCATCCATAGGTAAAATGGATAATATGCCAGAAATCATGAATGAAGTCAAGTCTATGCTCGGCATCGAAGCTGAAACAACCACTTCAAGCGGAGAAGAACTTCCAGAATTTGGTGCAAAAGACGTATTTGATCTTAGCTGGAAAAATATCCTCAATGCTTATTCCTGTACAGAATGTGGTCGTTGTACAGCGGTCTGTCCAGCCAATATTACGGGTAAAAAATTATCACCTCGTAAAATCCTAATGGACATACGGGACAGAACGGATGAAATAAACCGAAATATTCGTTCCGGAGATATGAAATTCGCTAAAACACAGGACAATTCAGCCATTAAAACACTGACAAAAGATAACTATGATGACGGAAAATCATTATTTGATTATATCAGTAGAGAAGAAATCCATGCTTGTACGACTTGTAATGCGTGTGTGGAAGCCTGCCCTATCCTGATAGATCCGTTAGAACCAATATTAAAACTCCGTCGATACGAGATATTGTCCGAATCCGCTGGTCCTGCCGAATGGGTTCCTATGTTCACAGCTCTTGAAAATAACGGTGCAGTTTGGCAAGTATCCACAGAAAGGGATGCATGGGTCAATGAAATGTAGTATAAAAAACCAAGAGATTCATTCATATTAAACAATAAAAGTAACAATATATATATCATGATAAAGATTCGAACAATGGCAGAAGCGGCGGCAGAAGGAATTGATGTTGAAGTTCTGTATTTTGTCGGTTGTGCTGGTAGTTTTGACCCACGAGCTCAACGAATTACCAAGGCTTTTGCACAGTTAATGGATATTGCAAACGTTTCTTATGCTATCCTTGGCAAAGAAGAAATGTGTACTGGAGATCCTGCACGAAGATCTGGAAATGAATTTCTATTTCAAATGTTGGCAAATCAGAATATACAGACGATAAATGGTTATGGTATAAAGAAAATTGTTACCACATGCCCTCACTGTTTCAATACTTTCAAAAACGAATATCCTGAATTAGGTGGTCATTTTGAAGTGTATCATCATACCGTTTTTTTGGATGATCTGATAACCAGTGGCAAGCTAAAAGTCAATGAAAAATCATATAATGATACCAAAATAACCTATCATGATTCATGCTATCTCGGCAGGATCAATGATGAATATGATGCTCCACGCAATCTCATCGAAAACCTAAAAGCAGACTTAGTAGAGATGAAGCGTTGCAAAAGCAACGGCTTGTGTTGCGGTGCCGGAGGTGCTCAGTTTTTTAAAGAAGACGAGCCTGGTGACAAACGTATCAACGTGGAACGAATAGAAGAAGCTTTAGATACAGGCGCAGGTATTATAACTGCCAACTGTCCTTTCTGTATCACGATGCTATCTGACGGTATCAAAGCCAAGGACAAACAAGATGATGTTGTCGTACTCGACATAGCGGAGTTATTGATAAAGGGATTTGAGCAGTGAGATGTTATTGATGATTATTACAATCACTTTCTCATTACATCTCTGAATAACAAAAGTCATATTTTATTTAGATATTTTACCACTACTAAACGGGTAAACGTTCAAAAAGAGCAAAACTAAGCACTAACCTACTGA
>CAYNSF010000021.1:0-54608 GCA_964399855.1 uncultured Aureispira sp.
ACCAGCCCGATTTTGTCCCTATGATAGGCTAATCGGACTTTTTAAGGGACGACTATATAATATTACACTATTTCTTTTTATAGAAAAAAATAAGTATCTACTTCCGTCAATTTTTCATTTTCGTCAACTAAAAATCTCAATGTACTACATTTGGAATAAGCCCCAAATTCTGCATACCTGTCAAAACAATCCGGATAACTTATATTGTTGAAAATATATGATAGCCAAATTATTTTCTGGTTTTTTGTAGCAATTCTTGTCTCTTTACCAAAATACATCCTGATATCCTTAACGGTTATTTCACATCCTAAATGAGCAAGATTTCTTAACTGTTGACTATATATAGCATGCTTTACAATGCTGTCATGAGGAGGAATTAACATTAATTTTTCCAAAGAATCTATCATCTTCTGATGCATCACCCTGTCAAAGTCCGGTAATTTCGAGAATAATAATGTATAAACTTTCGTTTCCTTATTCATTGTAATGTACTTAGAAACATCTTTCAACGCCATTTTGACCTTATAAGTACAATCATTTTGTTTATCATAATGAATGCTACATGATAGGCAAGAAATTAACAAGAAAAAAATTAAAGATTGCCTTGCCATAATTTTATAAATATTTAATTGACCTTTACAGACTTGTGCTTTAATTTACAAATCTTTCTGTTATAAAAAATAACCCGTTAATACTTCGGTAAGCCTTCCTTTTTCGTCAACTAAAAGCCTCAATGTTCCACATTTTGAATAAGCTCCGGATTTCGCATACCTGTCAAAACAATCCGGATAACTGATATTGTTAAAAACGTAGTCTAACCACAAAATCTTAGTATTTATGGAACCGATAGTACTTTCACGCCCAAAATATTTCCTGATATCTTCTATGGTAATATTGCAATCTAAATGAGCAAGATTTCTTAGCTGTTGACTGTATATAGCATGTTTTACAATACTGTCATGTGGAGGAATGAACATTAATTTTTCCAATGAATCTATCCTCTTCTGATGCATCGCCCTATCAAAGTCCGGTAATTCAGAGAAAAATAATGTATAAACTTTCGTTTCCTTATTCATTGTAATGTACTTAGATACATCTTTCAATACCTTTTTGACCTTATAATTACAATCATTTTGTTTGTCATAATGAATGCTACAAGATAGATAAGAAATTAACAAGAAAAAAATTAAAGATTGCCTTGCCATATTTTTATAAATATTTTATATTTTGAGCTCTATCTTTTGCTAATATAATACAAATATAATCGAATATTTTACATTCGTCTAATTTATTATTGAAACAGGATAAAGGTCTTTATAAATGCCGCATAGTTCAGAAAATCTATACATTTCTTCGAACCTATTTTGTATCATTCAATCTGAATACCCAAAACGCCAAAGTGCTAACCACCTAAACTCATAAACATTTAAACCTATACACCAACCCAGTATCATCCAAATATAAAATTCCTTATCGTCTGCCGGTACAAATCCGGGCTGTTCGGATACGCTTCCAAGTGTTTCCCGTGAAATACAGTCAATGACTTAGGTTCAGGACAGCTTTCAAATAATTGCTGACCCATTGCCAGGGTTGTCAGGTCGTCTTCATCGTTATAGATAAAGAGTACACCACTATGTTTCATCCGTGCGGACGCTTTGACAAAGTCATGATTGGCATTGATTTTATTGGACAATTTCATTAACCCAATCATCAGCCGATATAACTTGATATTGCGCTTTTTGTAGTACGATAGATTACTGTCCAATGTATTTTCTACAATAAATTTGCTTACACCTTGTGGATTTAGCGTAGCATAAGTTATCGTATTGCTTCCGCCAAATGAGATACCATGACCAATAAGTTTCGTTGCCGGAAATTGCAAGGTGGCAAAGTTGGCTGCCATTGCCCAATCTTTTTCATAACTAAATCCGTCAAATGGCGACCTGCCAAAGCCGTTAAAGTCAAAAAGTACGACATTACAACCCAACTCAAAGTATATATCTGGGTATCCGCGTTTCAGAAAAAATTGATGTGCATCTGCTAAATATGGATGTGCTAATATGACCGTTTGTGTTGCATTAGGTACTTCCTTGTATAAGATATGCAGTGTCCGTTTGTTCATAGAGAACATCTCCCGATTCCAATCTGATGATAAGTTTTCATCGAATTTGAATTGCTTTCCTCTTGGTAGGATAATGGAATGTAAAAGACTTTTAAACCAGTTGTACACAGTATGATGGCTAATTATTAGTTTATGAAAAAGAGCAGCTTGAATAATATTCCAAGCTGCTCTTCATTATATTTACAGAAAGTATTAATCTACTTTAAAGACATCGTCAGATACTTTATTTAGCTCGATTGATGTTACTTCCAAAGCTAATGTTGTTGGCATAGCACCTGAAATCTCTATTCCATAAGGAAATTTCACACCATTCACTTCCTTATAATTTTTATAATCTGTTGTGACTACAGCCGGTCCTTGTACCGCAACTGACCTTACCAAAAGATTGGTTTTTATATCGTAAAACTCTGTACTTTCCTTTCCTTTAGGGTCTTTTACTGCCACTTTATAGCAATTTGCACCATTGATGGCTTCAACGCCTTTAAGCTCTAAAACATAACCTGGTTTTGCGTACTCCATTTGACCAAATGGCTTAGCATTCTCCCTCATATCTTCAAGTTCATCACCTTCTTCTACGATTTGCTTTTGTCCCATTTGTGCAAACATACCTTTCGTTCCGTCAAATCTTTGCTCCTGAACGGTCATGCCCATCATGCTGATTTTCATAGCTGATTTTCCTGCTGTACTTTGATATGTTTCCATGGTAGCTTCCTGTCCCATCACACTGGCTTTTGCCACTTGGCTTATCGTTTTCACTTCATTTAGCTTCTTCAAACCACCAATAGCACTCAAGTAATCTGTAATAATACCAACAGGAGTAACATCGGCACTGATTTCTACTTTGACATCTTTGATCTTATTTCCAAAAGCATCATAGTAATCTATAACGCCGTCTGCATCAAATTTTAGTAGCTTTTCAGCTACCTGATCTTTGCTACCTACCACGATGATATTACAATTTTCCGGTTTGATGTATTTTTTGGCCATAGCCTGGATATCTGCAACTGTTACTGCATCTACATTTTTAAGATAATTGTTGTAATAATCTCTTGGTAGATTGTATTTGTACGTATTTAATGCAAAATTGGCAATCGTTTGTGGTGATTCTAAAGATCGTCCAAAATTACCTGCTGTCGAACTTTTTACTGTAGCCAGATCCTGCGCTGAAACTGGTTCATTTACCATTCTGCTCATCTCTAATAAAATCTGAGTTACAGAACTATCCGTCACTTCGTTTCTCACACTTGCGTAAGCATTGAAATAACCTTTAATTTTATCAGATGACAATATCGAACGGGATCCATACGTGTATGCGTGTTTTTCTCTCAAATTCTGCATTAATCTTCCGCTGAATCCTCCACCGCCTAAAACTGAATTCATCAAATTAGTCTTGATCGCATCGGGACTTCCTGGCGTTAAATCGACTGCATACGAAATGTTAATTACAGATTGTACCGCTCCATCCTTATTTCCGAATCTTACTTGTGCACCTCTTGGTTCTACTACTTTCGGCGGTGCAAAAGATGGAATAGCACCTTTCTGCCAACTGCTGAAATATTTGTTTGCTTGATCTTTAGCTTCTTGTGGTGTAATGTCACCTACGATAACGAGATAAGCATTATTGGGCTTGAAATAAGTGTTGTAATAATCAATACAATCTTTCAACTCGATGTTCTTTAAAGTTGCCTCTGTCTGAACTTCTCCATAAGGATGGCTGTCTCCGAAATTAACCTTAGCTCTGATATTTGATGCTATCGCTTCTGGACTGGTTTTAGCTGATGCGAGGCCGGATTCAGTTTTTTTCTTGATTTTGTCAAACTCTTCAACAGAAAATGCAGGATTATACAATACATCTGTCATGATATCTAACAATTTTCCTGAATGTTTCTTCAAAGAAGAAGCATAGATACCACCAGAAGTCGTATTGATACTACCACCGATATAGTCAATGGCTTCGTCAATCTGAGCCTTGGATTTTGTCTTCGTACCTTTGCTGATCAAATCGCCTGCTATCTCCGTATAACCAGCTTTATCCGACTCTACTAAGGCATCATGATTAAATGAAAGTTGATATGAAACTCTTGGTAGCTTATGATTTTCAACGACAATAACTTTCAAACCGTTATTAAGGTCAAAACTGGTATAATTACCCAATTCTATATCCCGAGCAGGAGCAGGTGTAGGTGCTGCTGATCTCCACGCCTTAGAGGTATCCATTACCATCGTAGCAGGTTTTTTAGCACATTGGGCAAACATTATTAGTACGCTAAAAGCGAATATATATATCTTCATGATATGTCTGATTTCTTTTTTTAATAAATTCAATGAATGATTAAGGATTTACACTTTTAGGAAGATAATGCAATACTACCCTATTGGTTTTAGTATAATATTTGACAGCTGCATTTCTTATATCTTCCTTAGTAACGGCAAGATATCTATCCAATTCAGTATTGATCAGATTAGCATCACCATAGTACATTTTATAATTAGCTAATGACTCGGCAATACCGGCTACTCGCGAATTGGAGGTAACAAAATCGTTTTCAACCTGATTTCTCAGTTTCTGAAATTCATCATCAGAGATAGGATAACTTTTAACTTTATCAATCTCAGCAGTTATCGCATCTTCCACATCTTTCACATCATTACCTAACGCACATACGCCAAATACAAGCGCAACGCCTGGATCTTCGGTATCGATCGGGAAGTTACCCACAAATAACGCCTTTTGCTGATCGTCAACAATAGTCCTATGCAAACGAGAAGATTCTCCCTGCGAAAGTAAGGTACTCAACATGGAAACCGCATAAAAATCTGTCGTTCCACCGGCAGGAATACGGTAAGCCATAACCACAGCAGGCAACTGGATATTGTCATATACTGTATCTCTTACCTCGCCTCTTAAAGGTGGTTCAACTACACTTGGTCTGTAAACAGGCTTCTTCCCTCTTGGTATATCAGCAAAATATTTCTTTACCCATTCGATAGTCTGATCGAAATCTATGTCTCCGGCGATAGACAATATTGCATTTTCCGGTACATAAAAGTCTTTATAAAAATTGACATAATCACTTTCTACCGCTGCATCTAAGTGTGCCATAGATCCGATTACAGGCCATCTATACGGATGTACTTTGTACGCACGCTTCATGATCTCTTCGAGAATCGAACCATAAGGTTGGTTATCTATACGCTGTCTTCTCTCTTCTTTTACTACTTGACGCTGTGTTTCGATTCCTACGTTTTCCACTATTGCGTGCAACATACGCTCAGATTCAAGCCAAAGTCCCAACTCCAACTGATTGGACGGTAGTATCTCATGATAGTATGTTCTATCCATAGATGTGTTGGCATTCAGCGTACCGCCTGCCCTTTCGACATATTTGTCAAACTCACCTCGTCCGATATTGGCAGAGCCTTCAAAAAGCAAGTGCTCAAAAAAGTGTGCAAATCCTGTACGCTCCGGGTTCTCATTCTTAGATCCTACGTGATACATAACGGAAACAGCTACGATGGGTGTGGTCTTGTCTTGGTGTAATATCACACCCAATCCATTATCCAAAGTAAATTCCTTAAACTCTATTTTATTTATCTGAGCATCAGCTAATTGCAAACAGCTCATTAATAAAACACTAAAAAACAATTTGTTCATTTGTTAACGATTTGATTTTTATTAAATGATAATACTAAAGTGACATTAAAATTAGCCAAATCTTCATCGATCAATATCCGATATCTAAGCTAAAAACAATCTACATAGCTCTCAAAGCTAAATATAATTATTTCTGTATAGAAACTCAGACATTTTCTTATAATTAGAAAAATTCAAACATCACTTTGGAATAAACGTCAAAATTATGAATACATCCTCTACTCCATTATTCCTTTCGACGAAATTACGGATTTATTGGAAGTAATGCCTAATATTTTACAACTTTAGTTAAATCTTGATTACTTTTTTGACGATCGTTTTCTGACCCATTTCTAACTTAACTAGATACAAACCAGACGGCTTGGCACTGAAATCAATACTTTGTACATTGTGTAATGTGTTCAATTCATTGCCATGCGTATCCATGATGACGATGCGTTGAGGAACGATTTCAGAATCAATTTGTATCTGATGTGTAACTGGATTTGGCGATAACACGACATTTGTGAAATCTCCTTGATCAGTTACACTCGTAATAGGGTCAAAATCTACAATATAACTTGGCTGCAACTGGTATCCTCCAATATACGGCGCAGAACTTCCTGCAAATTGTGACAAAACACCTGTTACATTGAATTGCTCACCAGCTGGTATTGGTGCGCTGAATGCATCACTCGTGTTGACGATACGTACTAAATATTGTTGTGTACCATTACTCATATCCACATTAAATCCGCTTCCTGCTGATGTCCATTGTGCTGGGTCAACAAAAGAGACATTCGTGATCTGTACATAAGATGATTCATCTTCTTCTATAAATTCGTCAACCACTTTCAAATCTACCAAAGCGTTACCACCTGACAATACTTTTACAGAATCTACTACAAGTTGAGATAATCCTCTGAATTGGTCAATTTTACCTTTCACTTCTACTTCGTCTCCAGGTGTTACCGTATATCCAAAATTGTTGGAATTATTAAATATGGCAAATCCTTTATTTTGAGCATCCACGATGACAAACTGTAAGCCTGTCGGTCTAAAATTGATACTGTGAACGACACCTATCAACGTACAGTTTCTGCCAAGAGAATCTGCTACACCATTGGCATTCACGCCTTTTACTTCGGGAATTGTTCTGTATGGGTATAAGTCCACTACCGCTTTCTCTACAACCGTTACACTGCCTTTATAACCTGAAGGTTCACTTTGATACTCGTAGTATCCCGGTACATCAAATTTAAAATCATAAGTCCAATTTCCTGTGGATGGGTCGCCATTGCCAAAGCTTACTGGATTGTTAGCAAAAATACTTTTATCGCCGTTTATATTATTATTACCTGAGATGTTTACCCATCTTACAGTTTCGCCTTCGTTGATCGTGATATCTTGCGGAGAAAATACGTCACCTAAAATTTCAACTGTATAATCTGCTTCTAAACCACATTGGACGCTATTGGCTGCTCCTGGTGTACCATATACCTGACGACCGTTGATCTGGAAGCCCAAATCATTTTCTGATACTTTCCAATTTTCACCGTCATTTGGGTCAGCGTCAAAGTTACACAGTTCAATAGAACGACCGCCACCATTCGCTCCCTCGGCAAATACCGGCCAAGGTGCAGCTGTCTGATACGTCACAGAGAATATTTCATTGCCATTTCGATCTGAAATGGCGATTGCTTCACCACCATTAGCCAATGCTCCACCATTCCATTGTATAGCCTGCACATTAAAGTTTCTTTCAATAACATCGGCATTTACACCTGTTAATAAATATGCTCCTGCTTTAAGAACCACATTTGGAAAGGTCAAATCAACACCTTTTGAAAAAGTGTATCCTTCCAAATTCAAATCTACCGACCCAGCATTATAAATTTCTATGTATTCAAGAGAGTCCGTACCACTTTCAGGTGGATTGTAAGAGATTTCAGTTATTTTGAGCTGCGCTGAAGCGACAACCATAAATGAAATAAAAAAACAGAGTGTTGTGTACAATTTAGTCATCATAATACATTCATTTTTAAAGGTGTAAAGTTACAATATTTTTACAAAAAAAATACATTCTAATAAATATTAAAAAAATATATATCAATATTAACAATATAAGATAAAGTGTGTTTATATTTGCATGAAATTTTTTTTTAACAAACCAAAAATATTCGTTTAACTAACCGCTATGAATAAGATATTTTAAATTCAAACACAATATCATATCTTAGTTTATGGCAACAAACAAAATCAATGTAGTATGAAAACACGAATTTTACAAGTTTTTCTTCTTCTGTTTTTGGGCATGACTGCTTATGCACAAGTTACAACTTCGAGCATGAACGGAAGAATTTTTGATGACAATGGTGATGCTGTAATCGGAGCCTCTGTGATTGCAACGCATACACCGTCAGGAACACAATATGGTACTATTACCAATGTGGATGGCCGTTTTGCTATCAATGGTATGCGTGCAGGTGGTCCTTACAAAGTGGCGATCGACTATGTCGGATTAAACACTTTAGAACTCAGAGACATTATACTTCAATTGGGAGAAACGTATCCAATCAATGTACGTATGTCCGAAAATTCAGAAAGTTTGAACGAAGTACTTATTAGTGCTCAGAACACAAAATTTGCTACAGAAAAGACTGGGGCAACAACAAACATCAACACAGACCAAATCCAACGCATGCCAACAATCAACAGGAGTTTGCAGGATATCACTAAACTTTCTCCTTATGCAGGCGGTGGTTTAGGATTTGCTGGTAGAGATGGAAGATCAACAAACTTTACTGTTGACGGAGCTAGATTGAATAATAACTTCGGGCTTTCTGATAGGCTTCCAGGTGGTGGCAATCCAATTTCATTAGATGCTATACAGGAAGTTCAGGTTGTAATCGCTCCTTTTGATGTACGTCAATCAAATTTTATCGGAGGTGGAGTAAACGCAATCACTAAATCCGGTACAAACACATTTAAAGGAAGTGTTTATACTTATTTTAACAATCAGCACTTCAGAGGTAATCACATCGGAGATTTTACACCAAATGGTGCAAGACCTAAAGAAGGAAGAACTATTTATGGAGGAACATTAGGAGGACCAATTATCAAGGATAAATTATTTTTCTTTGTTAACGTAGAAAGTGAAAATAGCCCTGAGCAAATTACAAGGTGGAGAGGTTCTACTGATGGTGTTGCAGTAGGTAATCAATTTATCTCACATGCACGCCAGGCTGATTTGGATGAATTTTCAAAATTACTTAAAGAACGTTACGGTTACGATACAGGTTCTTCTACTGATTTTCCGGGTGGTATTACGAATATTAAATATTTGGGTCGTTTAGACTGGAATATCAGTAATATGCATAAATTCAGTCTAAGATACAATTACACTAAAAATGATGACTGGGTTCCTACGAATGGCAACTCAGCGGATACAGGATTTAGGCTTACTACCAATAGAATTGGACAAGATGGAATGTCTTTCATGAATTCGACATACTCTCAGGGTAATATTGTAAAATCCATTGCAGGGGAATTAAACTCTATCATTTCTAACAAAATGAATAATCAATTGATTGTAACTTATACTGATATCAATGATCAAAGAGGTACCAATTCTTCTCCTTTCCCTTTTATAGACATCATGAATGGAGATGATGTGACAGCAGCAGGTAACGACCCTACAAACAGAAATAACTTTACCGCATATATGAGTGCCGGATTAGAGTTATTTACATGGAATAATGGTGTTACCAATAAAGTACTAAATGTAACTGACAACTATACAATATACTCAGGAGCACATAAATTTACAGCTGGAGTAAGTTACGAACATCAAACAGCTACCAACTCATATATGAGAAATGGTACAGGTTATTATAGATTCAGAAGTTTCTCTGACTTTAAAAACGGAGCAACACCAGAGGCATTTGCATTAACTTATGGATATGGTGGTGAGACAAGCCCTGCCGGAGAAGTAGCTTTTGGCCAGTTAGGTCTTTATGCTCAGGATGAGTGGAATATCCAGAACAATTTGAAACTGACATTAGGTTTAAGAGTTGACAATACTTTCTTCCTTAATGAGATGTTACGTAATAATGCTATTTATGACCTTGATTTTGGTGGCAAAAAAGTTGACACTGGAAAATGGCCAGATTCTAAATTCCAATTTTCTCCACGTGCAGGATTTAACTGGGATGTTAATGAAAACAAATCTTTGGTTGTAAGAGGTGGAACGGGAATTTTTACTGGACGTGTTCCTCTTGTATTCTTTACAAATATGCCTCAAAACTCAGGTATGATCCAAGGTGCGAGCAACCAGATATTTACAACGTATAATAGTGATGGTTCAGTAAGAGCAACAAACCCATTACTTGATCAAGCTTATGTTGACGGAAAGCTAATCACAGATGTTAACCAAATGGTTGATGTTTTCGGACTTCTAAAAGACATTAGACCTGAAGATGGTACAATCCAGAGTAATATGGCAGGAGTAGATGAAAACTTTAAAATGCCACAAATTTGGAAATCTTCTTTGGCATTAGATTATAGAGTTCCAGTTTCTTTTCCATTGACTGTAACAGTTGAAGGTATCTATTCAAAATATATCAATGATATCCGATTAGACAACGTCAATATTAAAGCTCCAACAACTGAAAATGGATTTACACAATTCAAAGGACCAGATCAAAGGTTAATTTATCCTGCTAATGCTAATTATTACAACAATGTTGGTGTTTTAGGGGTACTTACCAATACAAACGAAGGTTATGGTTACACTGCTAATATCACAATCAATGCAGAACCTGCAAGAGATTTGAACATATTGGTAGGTTATACGCGTACTGCTTCTTATGAAGTAAGTGGAATGCCAGGTTCTAATGCTGCTTCTGCATGGCAGGGATTACCTACTGTCGAAGGACCTAATTATAATGGTGCGCAATGGTCTCAATACGTTACTCCAGACAGAATATTTGCAGGTGTAAATTATAGGTTGGGCGACTTGGGCAGCTATACTTCTGTTGACATAGGATTGTTTTATCAAGGATATTCTCCTTTTAGATATAGTTATACTTATTCCAATGATTTTAATAACGACGGAATCGCACAGGATTTGATATATATACCTAAAACCAAAGATGAAATCTTATGGAAAACACCAGAAGATGCTGATCGTTTTTGGGATTTTGTTGAAAAAGACAAATATCTTAGCAACAACAAAGGTCAATATGCAGAGGCTTATAAATCTTATGCTCCTATGGTACACCGTTTTGATTTACGTTTAGCACGTAACTTCATCGTCAAAGCAGGTAATACTTCTCACAGATTACAAATCAGTGCTGATGTCCTTAACGTAGGAAACATGTTGAACAGTACTTGGGGAGTAAATAAGCAATTGTTTGCTGCTGCTAATCAAGGTAGAATCCTGAAATATGAAGGTGTGAATGGCGAAAATCAGCCAATGTTCTCATTCTTCCAAAATAATAACGTTGATGAATTATACGAGCATGTAAATAACGTAGCTACTCAAACTTGGCAGCTACAGTTAGGTATCCGATATAATTTTAACTAAGTTTAATAGTATTTTTTTTAAAAAAAAGAGTGCCTTTTTATTGAATAAGAGGCACTCTTTTTTTATTGAATTATTATTTCTAAATTTCCTAAAAGTAAAGCCTGTTCAAAATATAACATTCAATTTTTTTTTATAAACCCTCACTTTAGGGAGCGAAACCACATTTTAAGTACTCTTATATAGAGAACACCTTAAATAACAATTTTATGAGAGCATTTTTATTGATATTAGTCGGGATATTTTACTATTTACCTAATACTTTTGGGCAATGTAATTTTGAAAATTTACAAGTAACTTATACCGATTGTGATGATGTCGGAAATTTTTATGCCGAACTCAGTTTTCAATATGATGACACTTCTTCCATGTTTATCGTCATAGGCGATAATATCGAGTATGATTCGTTTGTATATAGCGATCTTCCTTTAAAAATTGGTCCACTTAGTGGTAATTGTAGGACGGATTACTTTTTTAAAGTGTTTGATGTGAGTAATGGAAATTGCTATAGCACGGTTGTTGGCGGAGTGCAATGTTGTTCATCAGACTGCAACGTCAAAATCACAGATGTATCATCCAGCGCATGTGAAGACAAGCAATATTCATTGACTTTTGGGCTTGAAAATCCGGAGCAATTGGGTAAATTGGTGGTATATAACAATGGAGAAATTGTAGGATATATTTACGAACCAGAAGCCCAAAACGAACTAAATAATTTAGAATCCTCTAAAACTAACAAAAAAAATATACTTAAAGTCTGTCTTTTTGATGATCCAAACTGTTGTGACATCATTGAATTTTTAAGTCCTTGTGGCTGCGATATATCCAATATCAGAACACAAATCGTACAATGCAACGAAGAGGACAGCACCTTTTCTGTACGCATCAATTTTGAATATGCCTCCGTATCTGACAGCTTCAAACTCGGTGGAGACGGCAATAATTATGGACATTTTGCTTATAATGATTTACCTGTTACGATTACAGGATTGAAATTTGATGATACGTATGAATATGAATTTTTAATTATAGATTTGGAACAAACCTTATGCTTTAATTATGTAGAACTTGGACCAATCGTCGATTGCAATCATCCATGTTCAATTGCTTCAGTAAGTTCGACATTTACCCAATGTGACGAACATGGAAAATTGTATGCTAACATCTCATTTGAGGATGAAAATACCAGCGTGGACGGATTTACAATCAATGGTAACGGTCAAATTTACGGTGCATTTCAGTATGGTCACGACACATATAAAATCGGCCCGATACAAGCGGATTGTAAGACGATATATGAATTTGAAATAAAAGACAAGAGCATTGACGGTTGTCATGCTTCGATACAACTTGACAGTACGCTTTGCTGCGACCAGCCATGTAGCTTGTACGATTTAGTGGTTAAAGAAAATTGTGATGACGGCGTATTGAATTACATAACCATAGATTTCAAAAACAAAAATACTTCATCCAAAAAATACAATATCAAGATCAATGGACAAGTTTTAGGTACGTTCAGTTATAGTGATTTACCATTGAAAATATTTAAAGAAGATATAAAGGACAATACACTCCAGATTTATATATGGGATGATGAAAATGGAGCTTGTGTCATAGATGCTAAACACATAATTCAATGCAATCAGTCGCCTTGCAATATCGAACATCTCGAGGTAAAAGCACTACCTTGTGACGAAGAAGGATATTTTCAGTTTAAAATTACATATAATGTACAGACCAACCGATCATCGGCGATTATATTGAAGATAAACGGTCAGATACATGATACACTGGCATTCGATACGACCAATTATATTTCACGACCATTCAAAGGAGATTGTAAAACGCTTTATAGCATTTTGGTCTATGACATTCAAAATCCGTCGAAATGCTCCGCAACTTATGACATCAAAAAGCCTATCTGCTGCGATGATAATGAATCGCCTTGTGAACTCGATGATCCAAGAATCAAATTTGGCAATTGTATTGATAATATATACAGCATAGAACTCAATTTCATCCACAGTGGAAATTCAAAGCAATTTACTGTCAAAATCAATCAGGATAGATTAGATACTTACAATTATGAGGATCTACCTATTACATTGACAGATTTAGATTCGGACAATCGTGTAGATATATTAATCAGGGATACCGAAAATGAAAAATGTTTACTTGATATATCAATAACTGCTATAGATTGTATAACGTCGGCTTCGGATATTTCAGTAAATGACATTAAAATAACACACGACAATCATACTTTGATGTTACTAAATACAAGCGAAAATGAGATAGACATACTGGGTATTTTGGATATACAGGGTCGAATGATGTCTATCGGCAGGGATAATCAGATTGATGATACCATAGATATTGGGTATTTAGTACCGGGTATTTACTTGCTTCGATTGCAGTTGGGAGATGTTGTTTTGCATAAGCGGTTTGTTAAGTTTTAGATGGTAAGACTAAGGTACAATCAACAATATCTATGTGTTTCTTAGTGTGATTCTAAGTGTTCTTAGTGGTTATAGATATATCCGGATGATTGCTTTTTACCACTAAGGTTACTAAGTTCACTAAGGAACACTAAGTTTTTCTCTATTTTCTCAGTACTTTTCTATGTACCCAAAATAGCATATTGGTTCTTTACCACAAATGGTACGAAAGGCACGATATTTATTCATTGTGTTCTTTGAGTGATATATACATTTTGCTATAAAGGCACACGGATTATAAGCTTTAATATTGTACTTTTTATGCATTTTTCTATAGGAATTTGATAGTGATAATATTAAATATGAAATATTGTAATATCTTTGTATTCTAAAATTTATCGGTATTGTTTTGAACATCACAAAACTATAAAAAAAGTTTGCGTGATACCGAAATGAATATTATACATCGTATGAATAAAAAGAACGAAACAACATTATCTTGGGAAGATTTCCAAATATTAGGAAATCCTGATAATGCACCTGATGATCCGGACGAACAGGAAGATGCATTTAATCCTACTACACAGATACTGCGTGTACATATAGAAAGAAAAAACCGTGGAGGCAAAGAGGCCACTGTCATCAAAGGGTTTACTTGTAGTGAATCGATACAAAAAGATTTGGGTAAATCTCTTAAAGACAAATTAGGCATTGGAGGCAGTGTAAAAAATAATGAGATTATCTTACAAGGCGACCACAGGGAAAAAGTCATGATCATTTTAGCCGATCTTGGCTATAAAAATGCTAAAAAAGCAGGCGGATAATTATGGAAATACTGATCATCATAGGGCTTATCCTACTGAATGGTATCTTTGCCATGGCTGAAATGTCACTTGTTTCATCCAAAAAATATAAGCTCGAAACCAAAAAGAAGCAAGGAAATCCTGGCGCTCAAAAAGCGATAGAGCTATCTGAAGATCCTACAAAATTCCTTTCTACTGTTCAGATTGGTATCACCTTGATAGGTATTCTCGTAGGTATATTCTCCGGAAAAGCACTAACTGCAGATGTAGAAAAGATACTAAGTAACATAGCATTTATACGTCCTTATGCAGATGAATTATCGGTGGGAATTGTAGTTGTCCTGATTACTTATCTGACCATTGTATTAGGAGAATTGCTCCCTAAAAAATTGGGAATTACATTTCCAGAAACGATTGCCGTCATCTTATCAAGGCCCATGTATTTGCTATCATTGATGACATCGCCATTTGTGTGGTTACTAACGAAGACCAACAATCTTTTGCTTAAAATATTGGGCATCCATGACATCAAAGACAAAACCGCAACGGAAGAGGAAATCATCTCTATCATTAAGGATAGTACAATATCCGGAGAGATTCAGGATATCGAACAGGAAATTGTTGATCGGGTATTTGAGCTTGGAGATAGAAAAATTGAATCTCTGATGACACATCGACGGGACATTTTATTTATTGACATGGAAGACAGTTTGGAAGAAATCCGAGCCAAAGTCAAGGCAGAGCCACATTCCGCCTACCCTGTTTCGATAGATCATAATGCGGACAAAGTTCAAGGTATCATCCACATGAAAGACCTTTTCGAATCGGCATTCAGCAAAACTTTCTATATAAAGCATTACATAAAGAAGCCTATTTTCGTTTTCGAAAGTACACCAGCCTATAAGTTGCTCGAAATGTTCAAAGAACAAAAAATGCACTATGCGCTGATTACGGACGAATATGGCTCTATCGTTGGCTTTGTGACTATGGACGATGTCGTTGACGCACTCATTGGCGATATTACACAGGAACATCAGCACGAATACACGCTCGTACAACGCGATGAAAATAGCTGGTTAGTTGACGGACAGTTTTCTTTTCCTGAATTTTTACGTAAGATGCACCTCGATGATGAACATATATCCGATGATTTTCATACAATAGGTGGATACATCATAGATCAACACAGATCTATTCCAACACCAGGTATCATAGTCAAACTCGAAGAGTATTCTATAGAAGTTGTGGATATGGACGGACCGAGAATTGACAAGGTTTTAGTTACGAGATAAGGAATGTTGGTTTTTGATTTGAACCTTAGCAACTACTCAGGTATGATCAATTTCAATCAAAAAATGTTAATTTTCCGTGATACTTCAGCACTTTTTTCGTCAATAGCACTGCTATTAACTCAAAAAGTAGCTTCGTCTGATGAAAAATTGGCTTAGTTTTATGATTTGAAAGCATATATTTGAGTAGTTACGAATCGTAAACTTTTGGAGAAAATTGTTATTCCAGCCGCTTAGAGTAATTTGATATACATACTAATAATGGTATTTTAATGGCATTGCAAATTTATTTGAAATCAAACCAACAACTTACAAAAAAAATGCCCGACATTACAATCAATATCAGGCATTTACAAATTACAATAATTTTATATACAGTTTTACTTATTGCGCATCTCTTGGATTATCCAACAAGGCTTTTCTAGAAAGTCTCAGTTTGCCTGTTTTTGGATCTGTACCAATGATTTTAATCTTGATCTTCTCTCCAACTTTCAGCACAGTGCTTACGTCTTCGATACGCTTATGATCTACTTCTGAAACGTGCAATAAACCACTTTGTCCGTGGAACTTCACAAAAGCACCATACGGCATCAATGATTCTACTTCTGCTTCATAGACTTCTCCGATTGACGGAGTAAATGCAATCCTGTTGATCGCTTCTCTTGCACCTTGAAGCCCTTCAGCATTGGTACTTGCTATCGTTACGATACCTTTGTCGCCTACTTCTTCGATATTGATGATCGTACCTGTACGGGCTTGAATTTCTTGTATGATCTTTCCTCCTGGTCCGATTACTGCACCTATAAAGGATTTGTCTATGACTACTTCGACCATTCGCGGAGCATGTGGTTTCATATCTTCTGCTGGTGCATGAATCACTTTATTCATTTCTCCTATGATATGAAGCCGACCGTCGCGTGCCTGCATCAATGCACTTTCCAATGTTTCATAAGAAAGTCCATCCACTTTGATATCCATTTGACATCCTGTGATACCTTTTTCTGTACCGGTTACTTTAAAGTCCATGTCGCCTATCGCATCTTCATCACCAAGTATATCGGACAATATAGCTGCTCTCGATCCGTCAGCGATCATACCCATAGCAATACCTGAAACAGGTGCTTTGATCTGAATACCTCCATCCATTAATGCCAATGAACCAGCACACACCGTTGCCATTGACGAACTACCATTCGACTCAAGGATATCCGATACGATCCTTACTGTATAAGGCAGACCTTCAGGCATCACTTTTTTGAGTGACCTACCTGCAAGGTTAGCATGTCCGACTTCTCTTCTTCCTGGTCCACGATTAGGTTTTACTTCTCCTACTGACAATCCTGGGAAATTATAATGTAAAATAAACTTCTCATCATAATGTTGCAAAGCATTGTCTATCAACATCTGATCCAACTTAGTACCAAGCGTCAATGACGTAAGCGATTGTGTCTCTCCTCTGTTGAAAATAGCACTTCCGTGCGCAGCAGGTAGATAGTTTATTTCGCACCAAATAGGTCTTATTTCTGTTGTTTTTCTACCATCTAAACGGATACCCGTGTCAAGTACCATCTTACGGATGATTTCCTTTTTAAGTTTTTCAAACAAAGCGTTGGCAGTGGATTTCTTTTCATCCCAATATTCTTCGCCTTGTTGTTCAGTGATCGTGGCTTTGACCATATCCTGAATTTCTTTGAATCCCTTCTTCCTGGCACCTTTGTCCAATGCTGCGGAAGCTACTTTTAGCATCGGTTCTGATGCCAATGATGCAATCAAAGATTTGAGTTCTTTGTCCTCTTCTGCTACTTCTACAGTCCTTTTTATCAATGCCTTGTCTCCTACTTTCTGCGCCAAAGCCAACTGTGCTTCACACTGTACTTTGATCGCTTCATGCGCTATTTTGATTGCTTCAATCAATTCCGATTCCTGACATTCGTTGGCTTCACCCTCGACCATCATCACATTATCCATCGTTGCTGCAACAATGACATCTAAAGTTGCTTCGCTTAGTAGGCTTCTTTCTGGATTGACGATATATTGACCATTGATCTTGGCTACACGCACTTCGGAAATCGGCCCGCCAAAAGGTATATCTGATACTGCCAATGCCGCTGATGCTGCCAATGCTGCATAACAATCCGGCATATTGCGCTGATCTCCTGATATTAGGTTGATAATAATCTGTGTTTCATTCAAAAAGTCATCTGCAAATAACGGTCTGACCGCTCTATCTACCAGTCTGGATATCAATATCTCATAATCTGATAACCTGGCTTCTCTTCTGAAAAAATTGCCCGGAATACGTCCGCCTGATGCGAATTTTTCTTGGTAATCCACCGATAACGGAAAAAAGGATTGGTCTGGCTTGGCTTCTGCGCTGGCAACAACCGTAGCCAGTATCATCGTATCTTCAATACGCAATACGACTGAACCATGTGCTTGAGTAGCCAATTTTCCGGTTTCTATCGTCACCGCCTTACCATCAGGAAGATTAAATGAAACTGAAGTAGGAATAAAATTTCCCATAATACTTAAAATTTAATTTTTGTGTAAAAAGCATAATAATATAAACTAAACATAAATTTAGACTATAAACATCATCAAATGATACGATAGTACTAAATATCGTTACTTAGTAATTTCAAAATCTGGAGGCGGCGACTTTCTAAATTACCAATTCTGCTGCAAAAGTAGATAAATTATTGATTACATTGTGTCTTGAACAAAAAAAAAGAGCGAAAAACTTCGCTCTTCCTTTAAAACACTATTTTCTAATTCCTAATTTTTCGATAAGCGCTCTATAACCTTCGATATTTTTAGTCTGAAAGTATCTCAACAATTTCTTTCTCTTTCCGACCATAGTCAAAAGGCTTCTCTTGGTAGAGTTGTCTTTTTTATTGGCTTTTAAGTGCTCAGACAAGGACTTGATCCTATGGGTAAATATAGCAATCTGAACTTCTACAGCTCCAGTGTTCGTCTCTGAACCACCAAACTGAGTAACGATTTCTTTCTTTTTTTCCTCTGGAAAATAAACAGGCATTTTTTATAAATTTTAATGTTTACCAATGATGCAAATTACGAAAATCTGCAAATAGCGCCGCAAAAGTACACATTCTTTTGATAAGATCGTATATAATTGACGAAAAATATTCTGTCCAGAAATCTCAATCAAAATATTCATTCAAAAGATACTTAATATCAACACTTTGTATTATATTTGCCTTTCGGAAACATTTTTTTAGCATCGGTGGTGAAAAAAAATCACTTTTTAAATTGTTGTTCATGAGATATTTTAATTTTTTGATTTTATCTTTACTGTTACCTTTAATAAGTACAGGACAAAGTAATTTTTTACAGGTTTACACATCCAATGACATTGTCGCCACGAGTTTTGCAACTAGTACTTCCGAATATACGAGCATGAGTGAAGTGAATGATGCAAAAGTTGTAAAGTTTAAGCACCCTTTTGCGGAACAGATAGACGGAAAGGTTTTATTTAATTCCAATTCATCAGCATTCTCAACGAGAATATTAAAAACACAAGCAGCAAAATATACTTCTCCCTACAAATATACATGGCGCGGTGTATCGTATGACAGACATTTTGACATTACGCTTATCAAAAATACTTCTGGCATCTGTGGTACGATTATAGATATTGATAATGACAAATTTTACAGGATCATGCCTTTGGATACAGTCTATTCTGTAATGTTAGAGATAGAGCATCAGGAGCTTATATGTAGCCTCGAAGAAAGCGAAACTGAACTTGCTGGCCCTACTGAAGAAAACTGTGAAGATGTATGTCCCGGTCATATTGATATACTTTTCTTAATACCCACATATATCAGCCTTCCTGACCCTATATCTACTTTTGACATAATCATAAGTGATTTAGAGTCTGCATTTCAAAACAGTAATATACCTCATACTGTTTCATATAATTATACAAGTACGACTTGGAATGATTTAGATCCTAATAAATCTTGTAAAGTTGATGCGTATAATATATCAGAAGACTCTGATATTATTAATCTTAGAAATAATTTTGGTTCTGATATTGTTGTTTTTATAGCACCTTCATCTCGATATGATAATTATTATGCTTGCGTACCTGAAATAGGGCCAATTGGTTCGTTAGCTACGTCAGTAATTACCCTTAACTTCCTTTCAAAGGATTACACTTTTGTACATGAAATGGGTCACTTGTTTGGTGCTGTTCATTATCATGAAAGATTTTATGTTCCTGTTGCAGATTGTGCTTCCTCTCATGAAATTCATGAAATAGACCGACAAACGCTAATGGGTATTCATCAACAAAGAATTTTACATTATTCTGATCCGGAAATAGAGTATTTGGGTTATATTACTGGAACTACCAATGAAAATAATGCCGGACGTATTCGTGCTACCGGATGTCGTGTAGCTGACTTTACACCAAGCCTTTCCGTCAATCCAATTATATTGGCTACCGAAGATAATTGTAAGTTGGACTTACAAGCTATTGCAGAAAATCAGGAAGCTGCGGGATACACCTTTGATTGGTACTGGAATAAAACAGGTATATTTGAAGGTAGCAACCCCAATTATTATATTGATTCTGGCGCTTCTTTACTAATCGATGAACCAGAAGAAGATCCATGTGAAAATTACTTTATACACCTGAAAGTAAAATTGAACGGCATTGAGGTTGCCAATACGACCATTACGCAAAAAGGAGGTATATGTACATCAAATGTACAATGTGACCCACCCGTATCTTCTAAGCTTTCAAATAATGATAAAGTTGTGAATACCTACCAACATCATTACCTAAATTCATCTAATAACCCGGAGATGAATGCTTCATCTGAATATCGGCTTTACAATATTTATGGTCAGCTGTTAGCTACTTTTTATGACAAAATAGATTATTTTCATTATTCAACTACACATCTCCGCAATGGTATATACATACTTACAGAGTTTAATGAAAATAAAGTACTAAAATCAGAGAAATATTTCATCACAAACCAAAATCACTAATGATATGAAAATTGTTAACCTAACATTGATTTGCTTTATAATTGTACTTCTTTTTATTTCTTGTGGTAGAGACGATGAGCCGATTATGTATCCTACTCCATGTATAACTAAAGAACCATTATCTGATACAATATCCGGATTCGAAATATTTGAAAAAGGTTTGCAGGAATATGGCTTTGCTAAAGGCATTAAAATCAATCAACCCTATGAGTCCAGTGTTTTCATTAACGATTTTAGTGATTCAACGATTATATTCCATTTGCAAAGTGCAATTTTTAACGAGCGAGGCTGGATGCTGGAAACTGAAAACATATTCATTGCTAACTCCATTAATAATATTAATTTAGGATGTTTTCCATTGACTAAAAATAATTTCTCCATAGACTCTTTTAATGTTAGATATAGTATTGATGATTATGACATCAATATTCTTTTTTATAGACTTGATATGTCCGCCGATAACGCAATAGAAATTATATCTTATGAACCCGAATCGCAAAAACTGAAAGCAAAGTTGAAAGCCAGTTTCATTGCAGACAAAGAGTATCTTCCATATTTACCTAAAAATGTCAGATTTTCAGATATTTATATTGAGCATGGGTATTAGGCTATTCATCACAAATCAAAACCATTAATAATATGAAAAATGTAAATTTCTTATTACCGATCCTTTTTATATATTTCATTTGCTCATGTGGTAGAGATGATGAACCGATCGTCTATCCTGCTCCATGCGTCACTCCAGATATAATTACTGATACAACCTCAGGATTTTTAATTTATGATAAAGGTAAACAGGAAAATGGGTTCGCAAAAGGAATCAAGATAAACAAATCTTATGAATCAAGTTCTTACCTTTATATTGTTGACACTGTTTATACTTTACATCTTAAAAGCTATTTATTTAATTCCCGAGGTTGGGATATTGAAAGTGAAGATATAATTATTGGAAATATTTTTAAAAATGTAAAGGTAGGTTGCTACAATCTAATTGAAAATTATCGTTCTAAAGACAGCATTTACGCACATTATAGTATTAATGACAGTGATATTCAACATATATTTGCAAAATTAGACCCAAGTGCAGACAATATATTGGAGATAATATCTTTCGAACCAGAAAATAATAGACTTAAAGCAAGATTAAAAGCCAGCTTTATTTCTGAAAGAGAATACCTACCGGACAATCCAAAAAATGTTAGATTTTCTGATGTTTATATTGAGCATGGGTATTAGTGCTGTTCATCACAAATCAAAACCATTAATAATATGAAAAATGTAAATTTTATATTATCTATCTTATTTATTTATTTCATTTGCTCTTGTGGTAGAGATGATGAACCGATCGTCTATCCTGCTCCATGCGTCACTCCAGATATAATTACTGATACAACCTCAGGATTTTTAATTTATGATAAAGGTAAACAGGAAAATGGGTTCGCAAATGGCATTAAAATTAATCAACCGTATGAATCCAGTGTAACACTTGGAGAGTTTGGAGATTCTCTTCTTAGTATTCATTTACAGAGTGCTAAATTGAATGAACGTGGGTGGATGTTAGAAACTGAAGACATTTTAATTTTCAATGTTGCTAAGAATTTTGATGTTGGTTGTTTTCCAATAACTAATAGTGATTTATCTAAAGACTCATATTATGTTACTTATAGTATTAATGATTATGATATAAACATTCTCTTTTACGAACTTGACAAAACCGCTGAAAATATATTGGAGATTATTTCCTTTGAACCAGAGACCCAAAAACTTAAAGCAAGATTGAAAGCCAGCTTTATTTCTGAAAGAGAATTCTTGCCAGAAAATCCCAAAAGAGTCAGATTTTCTGATGTTTATATCGAGCATGGGTATTAGGCTGTTCATCACAAATCAAAACCATTAATAATATGAAAAATGTAAATTTCTTATTATCGATCCTTTTTATTTATTTCATTTGCTCTTGTGGTAGAGACGACGAACCGATTGAGTATCCTGCACCATGCGTCACTCCAGATATAATTACTGATACAACCTCAGGATTCATGATATACGATAAAGGTAAACAGGAACATGGGTTTGCCAAAGGCATTAAAATTAACCAGTTGTATGAATCCAGTGTGACACTTAATATGTTTGGAGATTCACTTCTGAGCATTCGTTTACAAAGTGCTAAATTAAACGAAAGAGGGTGGATGTTAGAAACTGAAAATCTATCTGTTTACAATGTTGCTAAATATTTTGATGTTGGTTGCTTTCCAATAACTCACAGTGGTTTATCTAAAGACTCTTATTATGTTACCTATAGTATTGATGATTATGACATTAATAACGTGTCATACAAACTTGACATGTCCGCGGATAATGTATTTGAGATCATATCTTATGAACCTGAATCTAAAAAGCTAAAAGCAAGATTAAAAGCCAGTTTTATCGCTGAAAAAGAATACCTACCAGACAATCCAAAAAATGTTAGATTTTCAGATGTTTATATTGAACATGGATATTAGGGCGTGATTAGTCCAATCCTAAGTTTTATATCAAATTATCGTTACTTTTATAAACTTTTTGCGTTATATCGTTTTATATTCCTATTAAATTATAATCGAAGTATTAATTATGACGCAAACAAGAGTAGCCATTAATGGATTTGGACGTATTGGACGACTTGTATTCAGGGCACTAAATGATCTTGAAGATATAGAGGTGGTCGCCGTCAATAACCTGACTGATACACGCATGTCCATGCATTTATTGAAGTATGATACGGCGCATCGCAGATTCAATGCAGATGTTCAGGAAGGTGGTGATGATTTCTTTTTAGTCAATGGCAAAAAGATATTTAACTATGCTTTTAGAGATCCCGCCGAGATACCGTGGGACAAACACGATATAGATATCGTTCTTGAATGTACAGGTGCATTCACACAGAAAGAAAAGGCAGAAGCCCACATCCAAGCCGGTGCAAAGAAAGTAGTGATTTCCGCACCAGGAAAAGGCGATCTCAAAACCATCGTATTTAATGTTAATCACGATATCTTGGACGGAAGTGAAACGGTCATCAGTTGTGCCAGTTGTACGACCAATTGCCTTGCACCGATGGCGAAAGTATTAGATGAAAATTTTGGTATCGTAACCGGGTTGATGACGACCATCCATGCTTACACCAATGACCAGAATATCCATGACTCCGCCCATGCAAAAGGAGATCTAAGGAGAGCAAGAGCCGCTGCTCAAAATATCGTACCCAATACCACCGGAGCAGCTAAAGCCATCGGATTGGTACTACCTAACCTCCAAGGAAAGCTCGACGGCAACTCTCAAAGAGTACCTACCCTAACCGGATCACTGACCGAGTTGGTAACTATTCTCAAGAAAACCGTAACAGAAGAAGCCATCCATACTGCCATGAAAGCAGCGACGAATGAAAGTTTCGGATATACGGAAGATGAAATCGTCAGCTCGGACATCATCGGTATGCAATACGGTGGCATGTATGATGCGACACAAACCCGCATCATCACCAACGGCGACACACAGATGATCAAGACCGTAAGTTGGTACGATAATGAAATGAGTTATGTAGCTCAGTTAGTCAGAACACTACGTTATTTTGCAAAATTAGGGACAAAATCATAATTTTTTAATCATTTTCAATGGCAATCTCAAAAAAGATTGCCATTTTTGTACATTCATAATTAAAAGTTTATCATGCTGGATTTTAAAAACACTTCATTTGAAAATGCGCAAGTCGTCATGCGTGTAGATTTCAACGTACCACTCAACAATCAATTTCAAGTAACAGACGACACCCGTATCGATGGTGCATTACCTACTATCAACAAGATATTGAAAGACGGTGGTTCTGTTGTGTTAATGAGTCATCTTGGACGACCAAAGAAAGGTCCTGAGGAGAAATATTCGCTTAGGCATATCGTCCCTACCCTGATACACAAATTTCCCAAAAACCACGTCCTATTTGTCGATGATTGTATTTCAACAGAGGCTTTTGAAATGTCAGCTGATTTAAAGCCCGGAGAAATACTGCTTTTAGAAAATCTTCGATTTTATCCCGAAGAGGAAAAAGGAGATGAAGCATTTGCAGAAAAACTTAGCCAGCATGGTGATATTTATATCAACGATGCTTTCGGGACTGCTCACAGAGCTCACGCATCTACAGCGACGATAGCAAGATTTTTTGACACCGATCATAAAGGATTTGGATATCTCATGACCGCAGAAGTCGAAAATGCCACAAGGCTGCTTAATCATGCAGAAAAACCCGTTACTGCGATCATTGGCGGTGCGAAAGTATCGGATAAAATCCTACTTTTGGAACGCCTCATAGAAGATATGGACAATATACTCATAGGTGGTGGCATGGCATATACATTCATCGCCGCACTCGGAGGAAAAACAGGCAATTCCTTACTCGAAGTCGATTACATAGAAACCGCCAAAAAAATCTTAGGAAAGGCTGTAATCCACAATACGACAATTTATCTACCCGAAGACAATGTTGTAGCTGACAGCTTTGCGGCTGATGCGGAAAGTAAGGAAGTGGACGCTTTTGACATCCCTAATGGTTGGTTAGGATTGGATATCGGTCCAAAAGCGATCGCCAAATACAGTGAAGTCATCCTCGCTTCTAAGACGATCTTATGGAATGGCCCAATGGGTGTTTTTGAATTTGACAAGTTCGCACAAGGAACCTTTAAAATCGCCCAAGCATTAGCAGACGCTACATCACAAGGCGCTTTCTCCTTGATAGGCGGAGGAGATTCGGCATCTGCCATCAACAAATCGGGCTTAGAAGATCAAGTCAGCTTCGTATCGACTGGAGGCGGAGCCATGTTAGAATTTTTAGAGGGCAAGGAGCTACCAGGCATTAAGGCGATAGTTGGGTGATTTGGTTGATGGTTGATGGTTGATGGTCGATTTGATGTGTTTTGAATTTTTTTTGTAGTTAGGAAATATAAACCAAACAAGCTCATACGCCAACAACCTAACTTCCAAAATCGAAAATCTAAAATCGAAAAAAATCAATTTTCAATTTTCAACCAATAACCGTACCTTTGTCATCACAAATATTTTTGGACATTCTTTAACAAATCTGAATTTTGACTTTAATAAAATCTATATCAGGAATACGTGGAACGATAGGTGGTGTTCAAGGCGACAATCTGACACCTTTAGACATAGTGGCGTGTACTGCAGGACTTGGGCAATGGCTTTTAAATCGTAATTTGCCACGCAAAATTGTTGTAGGAAGAGACGGGCGTATCAGCGGCGCTATGGTCAGCAACCTTTCGGTCAATACACTGATAGGCATGGGCATTGATGTAATTGACTTAGGCTTATCGACCACACCAACTGTTGAAATGGCCGTACCAAAATTTGAAGCCGGTGCCGGTATTATTTTTACGGCGAGCCACAATCCCAAACAGTGGAATGCCCTTAAATTCTTAAATAGTAAAGGCGAATTCATCAGCCCTGAAGATGGTCAGGAGATCATTAGTTATATTGAGCAAGGGCAAATACCATTCGCAGATACGGACAATCTTGGCAAAATATCAACGTATAATAATGCCATTCAAGATCATATACAGGAAATTCTGGCATATAAACACATACAGGTTGAGACTATTCGCAACGCCCATATCAAGGTAGTCGTTGATTGTATTAACTCTACCGGAGCAATATCTGTACCACCATTATTGGATGCACTTGGTGTTTCGTACAGCCTGATCCATGATGATGATTTTGGTAATTTCGCCCATAATCCTGAGCCATTACCACACCATTTGAAAGATCTTTCCGAAGCGGTAATACGACAAAAAGCTGATATAGGTATCAGTATTGATCCGGATGTTGATAGACTCGCATTTGTCAATGAAGACGGCAGCATGTTTGGCGAAGAATATACGCTCGTAGCTATAGCTGATTACATATTGAGCAGGACAAAAGGCAATACAGTTTCCAATCTATCCTCAACCCGAGCCTTATCGGATGTAACTAAAAAACATGGTGGATCGTACCATGCTTCGGCAGTTGGAGAGGTAAATGTGGTCAATATGATGAAATCCACGCAAGCTGTCATTGGTGGCGAAGGAAATGGTGGCGTGATCGTACCAGACCTGCATTATGGAAGAGACGCATTAGCAGGTATAGCTCTATTTTTGTCCCATTTTGCCGAAAAAAAGATGTCTATGACAGCATTGAAAGCGACCTACCCTACTTACGAGATCATCAAAGACAAAATAGATCTTACACCACAAACAGATATAGAAGCATTGATATCTAAAGTTAAAAAAGCATTTTTAAACGAAGAACTCAATGAAATCGACGGACTAAAAATAGATTTTGTAAATGGCTGGGTACATTTGCGCAAGTCCAATACAGAACCTATCATCAGAATATATTGCGAAGCTCAAGATGAAGCGACGGCACAAACACTTATTAATCAGGTTAAAACAGCCATGTAACCATGAATACTGTAACAAAATCAGAACTTGAAACCTATTTTGAGCCATTCCGTAGGAATATGATTGGTCAAGATCAGGAATTTGATACGCCTTTCGGCAAAAAGAAGATCGTGTATGCAGATTGGACAGCCAGTGGACGTATGTATAAACCGATTGAAGATATATTGCAGGAGCGAATCATGCCATTCGTAGCCAATACACATACCGAGACGAATGTTACAGGTTCGAGCATGACATTGGCCTATAAAAAAGCCAGAGAAATCATAAAAAAGCACGTTCATGCCTCAAAAAATGACATTCTCATCTCTTCAAATAGTGGTATGACTGGCGTAGTCAATAAATTGCAGCGCATCTTAGGGCTAAAACTTCATGAAAAATTTGACGGAATGATTGATATCGATTCCAATAGTCGCCCAGTCGTATTTGTTACGCACATGGAGCATCACTCTAATCAAACTTCATGGATAGAAACCATAGCAGAAGTAGTGGTACTCAGCGCCAATGAGCAAGGACTTGTAGATCTAAAGGATTTTGAAAACAAGCTTAATCTGTACAAGGACAGAAAGCTCAAAATAGCCGCGATAACATCATACTCCAATGTTACCGGACTGAGCACACCCTATCATACGATGGCAGGCATGATACATCGAGCTGGAGGTTATTGTTTTGTAGATTTTGCCTGTTCAGCACCCTATATCGACATTGATATGTATCCCGAAAATCCGGATGAATATCTTGATGCAATATACTTTTCTCCACATAAATTTTTGGGTGGGCCTTCTGGAACCGGTATCCTAATATTCAACCAAAAACTCTATTCCAATCGAGTTCCTGACAATCCCGGCGGTGGCACAGTGGACTGGACCAATCCATGGGGAGAACATAAGTATCTTGATGAGATCGAAGCGAGAGAAGACGGAGGAACACCCGCATTTTTACAGACTATAAGAGTGGCTTACAGCATACTACTTAAAGAAAAAATGGGTGTCAAAAACATGTTAGATCGAGAACATGAAATCCTTGCATTGATTTGGAAACGCTTCGATCAGTTACCTAATGTCAGGATTTTGGCAGGACAGCATCGCGACCGATTGGGCGTGATATCATTCCACATTGACGAATTACATTTTAATCTCGCTGTGAAGTTACTGAATGATCATTTTGGTATCCAAGTTCGTGGCGGATGCTCGTGTGCAGGAACTTATGGACACTATTTGCTTGAGGTTTCTTATGAGTATTCCAAGTCGCTAACCGATGAGATAAGCAAAGGTTTTTTAGCCAATAAACCCGGCTGGATAAGAATTTCCATACACCCGACAATGACTAATGACGAAGTCAATTTCATCATGGATAGTATCGAAGCCCTTAGTAAAAACCATAAATCTTGGGCGCAGGACTATCATTATGATAAACACACAAATGAATGGACACACAAGTCCAATCCAACGACAGAATCTGATATCGTTCGGAAGTGGTTTGAAAGTGAGTTGGTTTAATTCATCGTTTATTATCAATGAATTATCTTTAATGGATTGGATTAAAAAAAAGAATAATCACTGTTTTGCCACCCTTTAAGGTAGGATTTCACTTGAAAGTAAACTAAAACATTAACAGATCTGCATTATCCCTGAAGCTTCTCCCTAAAGGAAGTATTGCATTGTTAATCAGTATAATATTATTGGCTTTCTTCATTTTAACTGCATCTTTTCTAACGGCAAAACTGCGATGCACACGAATAAACGGCTTAAAAGCCTGCTCCCTGAGCAAATTCCCAATACTCGAAAGCACACAGTGCCTTTTTGTTTCGGTCACGATCAGCGTATAGTCTTTTAATCCCTCTAAATAAAGTATCTCATGAAGACTGACTTTGACCTCAGAATGTCCCTCTTTGATATATACATAATCTCCACCGATATAATTTTCATACAAATCAGCCTTTTTGCGTATCGCAGTAAACTGTTCCAAACGCTCTATAGCTTGTGTAAAACGTTCTATTTTTAAGGGCTTAACGATGAAATCAAGTGTTTCAACTGAAAAACTTTCTACTGCATGTTCGGGATAAGATGTTATAAAGATGCAGGCAGGAACGGTATTTATCTTTTTTCTCAGCTCAATACCGTCTATCCCTGGCATATCAATATCTAAGAACAAAACATCAATTTCTGAAAAATTTACAACGCTCAATGCATTTTCAGAGCTGCTAAATTGACCAACCAGATGTAGCTGCGGAAATCTTTTTACGTAGGAAACCGTCATAAGCAAATCTATCTCATCATCGTCGATCACTATACATTTCAGAGGCATCATATTGTAAAATTTTTGGTAAAAATACACTAACAGATTGACATTTGTTCCTTTTATCTTTCGATTGTCGAATAATTGTTGATAATCTCATTTTACTTGATGCTTAAAATTTCCAACAATTTGGTATTAATACTTCACTATTTTCGTAATGTACTGCGTTCCAAGATCTATCTGGATGAACAGTAGTAAAACACCACTTGTCTCTGCCTCTATATCGATACTGCTACCAGAAACTACTCCCGCTTGAACTGTCATTCCTGTTAATGTTGTTACCTTAAAATGTGATCCAGATAAATCTCTACCCAAATTAACTTCCCGTGTAAAAGGATTGGGAAAAACATTAAGATTTTCTATCTGATTATCTTTAGTACTTACCGTTATTTGGGTAGTTGCTA
This sequence comes from uncultured Aureispira sp., assembly GCA_964399855.1. GTDB lineage: Bacteria > Bacteroidota > Bacteroidia > Chitinophagales > Saprospiraceae > OLB9. The sequence continues at coordinate 30,068 of CAYNSF010000021.1, forward strand.
TTGTGATACATCCATTGTAATCGGTAACAGTAACGGTGTATTCACCTGATTCAGTCAAAATAATCTGATCGACCTCTTCTCCTGTACTCCACAGATAGCTATATGGTGCTGTTCCTCCTGTAACTATCGCTGTATGAACATCTCCAGTTTCTTCGATATTTACTGTCAATTCCTGTGGTTGATCTATGATAACAGTGGCAGTATTGGAACAATTGGAAACATCTACTACTTTAACTGTATAAAAACCTGCAGGAGCAACCATTTTCGCATTTATCTCTCCATTACTCCATTCATAAGTATATGGCGCATTTCCTCCTGAGGCTATAACCAAAACCACACCCAAATCACTGTAACAATATGCATTTTCTACATCCGTTTCCAAAGTGATTTCATCACAACCGAAAACATTGACGGTAGCCGATGCCGTTTGAGTACAACCATCAGAATTTGTCACAGTAACGGTATAAATCCCTGGAGCTAAGTTGGAGATGGTTTGTGAATTGCCACCATTTGACCATGCATAAGTAAATCCTGCACCTCCGTTTGGATTGGCGGTAGCAGAACCATTGTTGCAGTTAAAACAGCTTTCGTCGGTGGAATTAGTAGTAACTACTAGTGGATTTGAACTGTTTATGGTAATACTACCTGTGGTTGTACAGCCCTGATTCGATGTAACAGTGACGGTATAGTTTCCTTGTGCGAGGTTAGAGATAGTTTGGGTATTGGTTCCATTTGACCATGCGTAAGTATAACCTGCGCCACCACTAGGGTTGGCTGTCGCAGAACCATTGTTGAGGGCACAAGTGGTATGGTTGGGAGTTATGGTAGTCGTGATAGGAGTTGATGTATTGACGGTCGCACTTGCTGTAGCAGTACAACCCAACCAATCGGTGACGGTAACGGTATAGTTTCCTGCCGCGAGATTGGCGATGGTTTCGTTAGTACCGCCATTAGACCATGCGTAGGTATATCCTGGACCACCAGACGGATTAGCTGTGACTGAACCGTTGTTTTGACCACAGGTAGTATGTGTAGGCGTGACAGTAGTAGTGGTGGTACAATTGGCACAGAAAGTGCCAGAAGCTCTATCGCCACTGATTGTCCAACCACGAGAATTGATTAGTATATTGCGTGATTCAACCGCATTTGTACCATACTCTATACCAAAAGAAGTGCCTAAGTTTCGACCTGTTACATTTGGATTATTGTGTCTCCAGCCGATGAGCGTTGCTGAATAGTTGGCGCAGCTCATTGGACCGTCTATCATATCTTGCATATTAACATTCGGATGTAAAACCCAGTCGCCCAAAGTTTGATTGAATCCTTGCGCTTTTCCAAACATTCCTAACATATTTGTCACATTGGAGACATTCCAGTTGCCAATAGGTTGGTTGAAAGTAGTTCCAGCAAACATTTCTTGCATATTGGTCACATTGGAGACATCCCAGTTGCCGATTGATTGGTTAAAGGAATTTGCACTTAAAAACATACCTGCCATATCGGTCACATTAGAGACATTCCAGTTGGAGATGGGTTGATTAAATGCCGAAGCTTGTTTGAACATTTCCTCCATATTGTTAACATTGGATACATTCCAATTACCAATGGGTTGATTAAATGCGTAAGCTTCCCTGAACATAAACCTCATACGGGTCACATTGGAGACATTCCAGTTGCCAATAGGTTGGTTGAATGCAGATGCTCCATCGAACATATATGACATAAAACTGACATTGGATACATTCCAGTTACCAATGGATCTGTTGAAGGAAGTTGCTCCTCTAAACATACCACCCATGTCTATTACATTGGAAACATCCCAATTGCCCATATTACTCGAACCCGTGAATGAGCTGCACCCCCGAAACATATCTACCATATTCGTCACATTGGATAGGTCGGGTATTGTATTTGTACTGATATTCAGACCAGAACAACCATAGAACATATGTTGCATACTGGACCATGGAACGGAACCCCAATCTATAACACTTTCGAGTTTAAGTTTGTCCTGTCCATTTTCAATATAAAATCTCCTGAGGTTTTGTGGCTGCATAGATATATATACATATTGGGAGAATATTGTGAATATAGTAACTGTTACCGAGCCTGGGGTAGATCTATTAAATGTACCATTACCAGATCCTGAACCTGGAGCGTCCCATGTGTAAGAAACAGTACCAGATGTTAGAGCATTGAACGTGATAGTAGTAGTACCTGCCGGTACATACCATCTCGTTTCAAAATTTTGCCCAAATACGGTATTGTATAAAGCGAAAGAGCAGATGAAGATAAGTGAAGTGAAAATTTTCTGTATCATGATTATCAATTTTATATTGAGTGATTGAGGTATTAATTATTGAAATCCAAAGGTCATGCGAATGCCTTTACTACACAAGCCTCATTCGATAAATGACCTTTTAAATCGACGAATGACACCTATTTTAAATTATGAGTTATGAATTATGAGTTATGAGTTACGAATCAATGTCTTATTTGAGTAAATCATAAAAAAAGAATTTGTAAAAAAGAGGAAATAATTTTGTTAATATCGGATATGTGAATATATTTGTGATGCGATATTAAAGAGTAGGATATGAAATGGCAAAACAATCCATATCAATTTGAGGGTTTTGAGAAACATCTCGAAAGAATACATAGAAAAAAAGAAGCGTTGGATAAACTTCGTCCATTGCCTATATATGCGCTTAAAAGCATTAAAGAGAGCCTCACTTTAGAATGGACATATAACTCAAACAGTATAGAAGGCAATACGCTTACACTCCGTGAAACGCAAATGGTAATTCAGGAGGGATTTACTATTAAAGGGAAATCTCTACGAGAACATTTTGAAGCCATAAATCATCAGGATGCTATAGAATACGTTGAGGGTCTTGTTACAGATAGCTATACGTTGACCGAAACGGACATACTTATGGTTCATGCTCTGGTATTGCAAAGAATAGAGAAAGACTATGCTGGGCGATATCGGAATTCAGGTGTAAGAATTTCAGGTGCCAATTTTGTTCCGCCAAATGCATTAAAAATAGGTGATTATATTTCCGAATTGATAAAATGGGTAAATGAGGACGCATCAGATATTATCATTAAAGCTTGTATATTTCATCATCGGTTTGTGTGGATACATCCATTTTTTGATGGAAACGGTCGTACAGTACGTTTGATTTTTAATCTTTTACTAATGAAATATGGCTATCCACCTGCAATCATCCTGAAAAATGATCGTAAAAAATATTATGATGCCTTAAATACGGCAAATAATGAGCATTATGGAAAGCTGATGCTGCTGATAATGCAGTCTTTGGAGCGAAGTTTAGATATTTATCTGAGTTCCTTAAATAACACTTATGACGAATATCAACCTATCTCAAGTATAGTATCAGACAATGAAGTTCCTTACGGACAGGAATATCTTAGTCTTTTGGCAAGGCAGGGCAAAATAGATGCATTTAAAGAAGGTAGAAACTGGCTAACTACTAAAGAAGCTGTTTTTGAGTACATAAAAAATCGCGACAGAATCAGGAAATTATGATTAAGTATAGGTAGTAGTGGTAAGGTCAACTTACCATTACTGCCCTAACTATCATTCATTGAATTTCAATGTAAATGTCGTACCTTTCTCTTTTTCGGATTCCACCTCAATTTTACAATCAATAGCTTTGGCTAAGTCTCGTATCAAGTGAAGTCCCAAACCTGTTTTAATGCCAATCACTTCTGTTTCATCGTACAAGGCACGGAATTTTTCATTGTCGGCACCGGGACCGTTGTCGGTGATAGCGAGAACAGGTTTTTCTTTTTCCTCATAAGCTTTCCATACAATGTGAGGGTTATGGGTTGAGGTAAAAACATTGATGGCATTGCTGGTCAAATTCCTGATTATCGTCTTTAGATAATTTTCATCAGTGAATATTTCAAGATTATCAGAATTGTGGTATTCAAAGCGTATGTTCTGATAACCTGAAAATACTTTTTTAGTATCTTCAAACAGTTGGTGTACTGCTACGTTTCTTGGCTGAGGTTTGAAATTTTCCATTTGACCTTTACTCCACAATAGCAGGTCTTCCATCGTGATGAGCAGGTTCTCGGCACCTTGTATGGATTTTTGATCTAATCGTTGTTTGGTTTCCTCGTCTAAAAGTTCGGGATTTTCTTTTTTGAGATGTAGGTAATGAATGAGATTGGAAACAGGGCTACGCAGGTCATGATTGAGAATACTGAAAAAGCGGGTTTTGATTTTATTGGCGTTGTCGAGTTCTTCATTCAGTTGTTGCAGCTTTTCATTATTTTTCTTGCGTTGTTTGCTTTGGTTGTACAGCAAACCTCCTATTACGGCCAGTGCCAGAAGTCCTCCAATAAAAAACCAGCGTTGTCGGCGGTTGGCTTCGAGGGTAGCATCACGGATGGCGATTTCGGCATCTTTGATAAAGTGGATGGAATCTTGTTGTTTTTTAAATTCGTAGTTCATTTCTAAACGGGTAAGTTCACGGGTGTTTTCTTTATTGATGAGGCTGTCTTTGTACAAGGTATATAGCTTGTAATGTTTATAAGCACTTTTATAGTCATCTAATGCACTATCTACGGTTGCAAGATTTTCATAAGCATTTCTGATTGGCTCTGTTTCTCCATTTTCTATGCATAATTGTAAGCCTTTTTGAAGCCATTTTTTAGCTACTTTTGGTTCATTCATTAAAAGGTAAACCTGGCCAATATTATCGTAGGTAACGGCAATATCCGATTTTGCGTTAAATTCTTCATTGATTTTAAGAGAGGCATTATAGCTTTTCAAAGCTTCATTATAATTTCCCTGCGCTTTATATATGTTTCCCATATTGTTATAAAAAGCAGAAGTCATATGTTTATCACCGATATTTTCGGCAATTATTAATCCCTCAGTAAAATATTTTATAGCGTCGAGAAAATTTCCTGTTGTTGAATAATAATTCCCTATATTTAAAAACATTGAGGATTCTGCTGTACCTTCTTTTACTATCTCTTTAAAAAATTCAACTGCAATAGAATAATATTTCAGTGCATCCTGGCGATTACCATTAATATCATAAATAGCTCCTATCTTTGTATGCATATAAGCTATTTTAACTTTATCACCAATTTCTTCCAATATTCCAAGTGCAACAAGTCTGTTTTTCAAAGATTGAGGTAGATTGCCTTGATTAAAATAAATATGTCCGATGTCTGAATAGGTCTTTGCAATATTTAATTTGTTGCCTATCTCTTTCCTTATCTTTAACTCTTCCTGATGGTTTTTCAAAGCCTCGGGATAGTTGGTCAGGTTTTCAAACACATTCGCAATGTTTTTGTAAGCTATTGCCGTACCCCTTTTGAATTGAATTTGTTTGGCTAATTCAAGAGATTGATCTCCCAACGATAAAGCAGTATTATAATTGGCAATAAGAAAAAATTGCCTGCTCAATTGATTCAGAATATTCACCTTAACCGTATCCTCTTTCGTATATCCCAACTCCATTTGCAGCGAATCTATCAACTCCTGCCCCTGCTTCTGACTGTAAAGCATCCCGGCTGAGAACAACCAAGACAAGATAAGTAACAATGTATATCTATTTTTCATAATTCGTTATTATAACAATAAAGAGATTTTAGTTCCTATTCCGAGTCTTGTATCTACCTCTATCCTGCACTGTATCACCTTTGCCAAATCCCGTATCAGGTGCAGTCCCAAACCTGATTTGATGCCAATCACTTCTGTATCATCGTACAAGGCGCTGAATTTTTCATTGTCTGCACCAGGACCGTTGTCGGTGATTGTGAGCATAGGTTTTCCGCTTTCTACATAAGCTTTCCAGACAATATGCGGGTGAGGAGTGGTAGTAAAAACATTGATGGCATTGCTGGTCAAATTCCTGATAATCGTTTTAAGATAATTTTCATCAGTGTATATTTCAAGTTTATCAGGATTGTGGTATTCAAAGCGTATGTTCTGATATCCTGAAAATACTTTTTTAGTATCTTCAAACAGTTGATGTACGGCTACGATTTTTGGCTGAGGTTTGAAGTTTTCCATTTGTCCTTTGCTCCACAACAGCAGGTCTTCCATCGTGATGAGCAGGTTCTCTGCACCTTGAATGGATTTTTGATCCAAGCGTTGTTTGGTTTCTTCGTCTAATAGTTCGGGACTTTCTTTTTTGAGATGTAGGTAATGTATGAGATTGGAAACAGGGCTACGCAGGTCGTGGTTGAGAATACTAAAAAAGCGAGTTTTGATGCGGTTAGCCTGGTCAAGCTCTGCGTTTAGCAAGCGCAGCTTTTCGTTTTTCTTTTTGCGCATACGACTTTGGTAATAGAGCAACCCTCCGATAAAAGCCAGACCAAAAATTCCTGCTACATAAAAGTATTTTTGCTTGCGGTTGGCTTCGAGCATAGCATCACGAATAGCAATTTCTTTTTCATTTTCTAAACGGCTTACCTCTTGTTGCTTTTCAAATTCGTAGTTCATTTCTAAGCGGGTAAGCTCACGGGTATTATCTTCGTTAAAGATGCTGTCTTTGTAAGTTGTGTATAGTTCATAATATTCATAAGCCTCTTTATAACTACCTTTATACCTGTATAAATCAACCAAGGCAGCATAGTTATTCATAATACTATTATTGTCACCCAATTCTTTACTGCGTTGCATAGAACTTTTAAGCCACTTTTCTGCCTCATCAAACCTGTTTAATTTTGTATTTACTCCGCCCAACCTGTATTCAGCGTCTATAATCCTAATATCATTCTTGATTGATTCAGCTAATTTTAATGCCTCGGAAAAATTTTGCAGAGCAGAGATATAATCTTTCTTGTGCTGATAAATTACACCGATATTGGATATTGCCACGCACATATTAATCTTATCATCTGATTCATTGTAAATTTCAAAGGCTTTGACAAAATGTATTAAGGCAAAGTCATATTTTTTCATTTCAGTGTAAACAGCACCAAAGCTGTTATGATTGTAGGCAATTGATACTTTGTCCCCGATTTCTTCATTTAGTTTTTCACTCACAGATAAATATTGCAATGCCTTTTCATATTCGTTCATTATGAAATAGAGCCAACCAATATCATCATTGATTGCAGCAACCCGATCTTTATTATCGCTTTGTTCAAACTCTTTTAATGCCCTGAGGAAATAATCTAATGCCTCGGAAACTCTGTTTTGGCTTAAATAAATACTCGCAATTTTATGATAACCATCTCTCAAATATATCTTGTCGTTAAGCTCTTCTATAATCTTGAGTGCCTGCTCATAATACTTCAAGGCATTATTATAATTACCCATATAAAAATAAATACCACTAAGTTTATCATACGAATATATTAAGCTATTTTTTCTGTTGCTGTTCTCTGCTTGTTTTACGGCTTTTTCTGCATAAGACAAAGCCTGTTCATATTCAGCAATAAGTGCGTATTCCCATGCGATGTCGCTCAATATTTTTATTTGCACCGTATCTGCTTTTACTTTACCCAACTCCACGAGCAACGAATCTATCTTCTCCATCCCTTGCTTTTGGGCGTAAACTGTCTCTGTTACAAAAACCAAGGACATCATAAACAACAGGGTACACAATCTATGCTTCATAAGCCTATATTTTTAAAAGTGTATAGCGATAAATCAAAAAATATAATCCGTAAACTTAAATTCCTGTCCAAATAAAATTATTATCATGGGTAAAAGTAATCCTTTTCTTCCAAATAACATGTCATTTGTCTATTAAAAATGTCGTTTATCGAATGCAGGTTGTATAAAGAAAGCCATTTTATGAATATTTGACACGTTAAAATGTTGGTAAATCCGGTATATACAGGATTATAAAAACCATGTAAACTGAAGGGAATATGCTTAAATTTTTAAAAATACTTATCGTGCTTATAACTGCCGCTATATCCCTACCGGCTCAGGATCTTTCGAATTTGAAAGGTCAGAAACCAGTTACTTTATACGGAAATATCAGCCTGAGAGGTATCTTCTATTATGCGAGCGGCATACCGGAACGAATGAATCCTTATAACTATGTGCTTAGCGGAGCTTCTACTTTAACATTATATGGTTGGTCTATTCCTACGAGCTTTTCTCTTACAAAGCAGAACCACAGCTTTCAGCAACCTTTCAATCAATACGGACTTAGCCCTACTTATAAGTGGATAACGCTGCACGGTGGATATCGTAACGTAACTTTCTCTCCTTATACACTTGCCGGACACACTATACTTGGAGGAGGATTCGACATTAATCCAGGTAAATTTCGTGCTGGATTGATGTACGGAAGGCTTAATAAAGCCACAGTGATTGATACTACTTCTTTGTCTTTAGTCCCTTATTCATTTAGTAGAAAAGGACTTGCTGCCAAGATAGGATATGGTACTCCAACAAGCTATTTTGACTTAAGTTATTTTCAGGCTCGTGATGACAGCAGCAGTGTTACTGGAGAGTTACCAAAATTCGATCATCGCATTTTACCAGCCTCTAACAATGTATTAGCTTACGGAACCAAGTTCACGATTGCTAAAAGATTTTTTGTAGAGAGCGATGGAGCTGTTAGTTTGTTGACGAGAGACATCAATTCAATGGTTTCTTTAGAAGCACGTTCAAACAATGAAACCTTCCGGAAATATGTAGGTATTTTTGGTGCAAATGGTAGTTCTGAATGGGCTATTGCTTTTAATGGAGGGATTGGGTATCGTGGAAAAAATTTCTCAATAAAGACAAATTATCAACGAATAGAACCTGGCTTCACGTCAATGGGTGCATATTTCTTCAATAATGATATTGAAAACATCACTGTTTCTCCAGCATATAATCATCCAAGTGGAAAATTCAGAACCAATGTAAGTTTTGGTGTTGAACAGGACAATGTTCTCAAAGTAAAGTCTGCAACTTCCAGAAGAGTTATTGCAGCAGGTATCATATCTTCTCAATTGACAAACCGCCTTGGATTAGATATCAATTTTAATAATTTTTCTAATAATCAGACGCCAAATACCTTGCGATTTGCCGACTCCTTGAAGATAATACAAACAACTCAAACGCTTAATATCATGCCTCGGTATATGATTCAACAGTCTGACAAAATACAGATATTTCTTCTTTCAATAAATATTAGCAGGATGAATGACTATAACAGCTATTTTAATAACAATCCGATGATTCCATCCAGGGATATCAAAATGAATCAATATATGCTTAATTATAGCATTTCCTATCCACAAAGCAGAATTTCAATCAACTCATCTATTAACTTTTCCAACCTTAAAAGCGCAATAGTTACGAATCAATACAAGGGGTTAACAGTTGGTGGAAATTATGCACTAATAGGTAATAGGCTGAATACAGGGGTCAATGCCGGAATTATTCAAGGAAATAATGGTGAAAATAAAAATATCATTCTAAATGGAACTTTAAATATAGGATATTCCATCAACAAATGGCAATCAATGAGAGGAATGATTTATTTCACAAGAAATAATCCAGGAAGTGTTGTTACGGGAATGAATCCTGCATTCACAGAAACAAGAGGTGAATTATCCTATCTGATGAACTTTGGTTATGGTTATGCTAAATCGAAATAATATCAATGAGTTTTTAGTATGTCCTGTTTCTTTTAAAAAAAATCGAAAATTAAGTATGAGTTTTTTTCAAAAAAATCACTCATTAAATAAATATAAATTTCTAAGGAACTTAAATCTTTCACACATATGAATACAATTGGATTTTTCAGAAAGCTTTTTATGCTCGTTATACTGATATTTCAGTTCGGTATTATGATGGCGCAGGTACAGGTCGTATCGCTTGTGCGTCCTCCATATCAAAACAGGCTGTCGGAATATTCTTCAAAACCAGAATTGATGGTAGTGACTTTGATGAATACATCAGAGCAAGTCGTAAACGTCCAACTAATCGGCTCTATCACCGGAGACAATGGAGTATCTGTTAAAGTAAAAGATGGGTTTAGAAGCACTGGTGGACCCATTGTCATAGGACCCAATCAAACAGTACATCTAAATGGATATCATGTTAGCGCACTCTTTGAGGAATCAAATATAGAGTCTTTTGGTGTGGACAGAGAATATGCTGCTCGAACACTTACTCTTCCTGAGGGTAATTATACTTTGTGTATAAGAGCTCTGGACTACAATACAAATGTACCACTCAGCCCTGAAGCACCAATTGGGTGTACTATGTTTAGTATCTCGGACTTAGAACCACCTCGGATTCTCACCCCGATGCATGAGCAAAACATTAACCATTATGGTATTCGATCCATTCCAATTACTTGGACGACACCTTCAAGTTCTCCGCCGGGTATTCAATACAATGTAAGATTGGTAGAAATGATTGCTCCGAGAAATCCCAACGATGCGGTTCAGTCCACTCCTCCACTATACGAAGAGACCGTATTTGCACCTATGTTGCTCTATGGTCCGGCACATCCTGCATTGATCCCAGGTCGGCAGTATGCATTGGTCGTACAAGCTGTCGATCCTACTGGGAAATCATTTTTCAGAAATAAAGGTTTTAGTGAAGCTATCGCTTTTACTTATGGAGGGTTTTTACCTGCTCCAGTTATTATCAATCCATCACATGGTAGTGAATATTTTGAATCACAGAGTCTTCGATTCAATTGGATCATGGATGAACAATTTACTCCTGAAGATACATACTACAATGTACAAGTATTTGAGCTGGCAGATACAACTGTTGGACAGCCTACTCCAACCATTCCTTTAATCTCTCAAACTGTTGTCAATGCGTTGACTTTGCGTTATGATCACAAAACGATGCCGGATTTATACATGGGTAAAATGTATAGAGTATATGTAACTGCAACTTCTCCAAGTAATGCTGATGTCTTTCAATATGGAGGGGTAAGTACTCCTGTTGATTTTAAATATTCGGATAATTTGTTCATTAATACTGATAGCTTACTGGAAACGACCATCAAAGGACGGGTAATGTACCGTTTTAAGGAGGATATATCTGGAGGGAATTACCCGGTTGCCAATCAGGAGGTCTATCTATCGAAGATCTATGGAGTTGTAAATATTGATGAATTTGGAGTCAGCAGGATTGTTTCACCACCGCCTTATTCAAATTCGATGCTACAAGGCGAAACAATGATGAATGGTGTTTCTGTAATGACGGATGAAGATGGATATTTCGAGCTCAAAATTTTTATGTCGGTTGCAGATAGCTCCGGTCTAGTATCTGATGAGAGATGGGACGATGCTGTGAAATTCAGAAGAGGTGGAAATCCGCTCATCCGAAGAACCAAAGAACAACTGATGGGAAAATTGGGTGTATATTACAAGTTTAAGGTCAATAATCCTCATTTTCTCGAAAGCGAAGAGTACCTTCAGATTAATCCCGGATCTTTAAGAGATCTTTCTGAAGTGGTAGTTGATGCCAATAGTTATTCTCTTTCAGTCAATGTACAGGAAGTATTTAATGGGTTGAAAGGGGATTACGTGTCAGGAGCTACTGTACGTATTTATCGGGAGCGCATACATAAGCAAAACAGAACATTGGGCATACCGAGATATGAAGGCGATATCAAAACCAAAGGTGAGCTGAGAAGTAACACTTCAGATGACAAAATTTTAATAGCTGAGCGGATCACTCCAGAGCTAACTGACAAGAAATCCGCTGAACAGGCAAGGGTGGTATTTTCAAACTTATTCAGAAACCTTCCTTCTGATGAATATCAATATAAGATAGAGCTGGTTGACGGTGCTTTGGTTTTAGCTGAAACGAGTTATTCTACATCAGCCAATGCCATTGAATATTCGGGTAGTACAAAAAATGTCGGAGCAATCTTTTCCAATAATACTAAAATCAATTTTAATCAGTTGATTAAGGGAGCTGTAATTGACAATAACGGTATATCTTCTGGAAATCCAAAAGTAGGAATGAATACCACAAACAACTATGTTCAGAGCAATCTAATAGGCGGAAACAATAGGTCAAATTTAGTTCCAGGAACTTTTTCTGGGTACACCTTAGACCCCTCTCTTAGTACTCAATTAGGTGGACCTATGTGGGGCGGGGCTTATAACTCAGGGAATTTTATTACAAGTAAGTGGTTGACCTACGGTTATAGGGACAAACCCAATGTCGCTTTCCTGACCTTAGAGAAAGAACTGTTGACTCCGCCTCGCTCTAAGGTCACGGGTAAACTCAACTACGCCTTTAAGAATATGAAAGGCATCCCCGAGCAACCCTACGCCAATATGCGGGTTAAGCTGATGGTATTCTACGAATTTCAGGAAGCCCGAACAACTAATATAGGTAATACAAGTGTACAGTTACCACCTGTAGTAGTACCTGGCATTAGTTATTACGATTTGCAGACAGGAATAAGTACAAATACCTCAGGCAATATACAAAGCGAATATGAATCGTTATTCATCAACGGTAAGGATGTAACGGACAATCATAAAGTACTACAGAGTGTCATGACTGATGCAGAAGGTAATTTTGAATTTGATTTTCCCAATAGTGAGCAGAATGGAAGTTATCAAAAAGGAGGTATATATACACCTAATCCTGTAAATAACTGGGTTAATAATCCGACTGGTTGGGTTAGGAGGGTTTACCGCATCGTACCTGACGAACCTTATTATTGTGCGCCCGATGACAATGTCTTCGTACAGCCTTGGGGTAGCAAAGATATGGGTACTTTGGTGTCTTTTGTCCGCACCTATAATGTGGAGGTAAAGGTAACTAAAGTAAATCATGCAACTAATCCGACAGAAGAAACTAATTTTGAGCATGTACCGATTGCATTGTACAGAGATATGGATAATAAAGCGAAGGTTGCCCTTCCCGTTGTCCCTGGTCTCGACCTCAATAAGAGAGGTGTAGTTTTAAACCCGGCTATACCAAATAATGCAAGCAGTGGATTATCAGGATCGGGGAGTACTTCGCAGCAAAATCAAGGCTTGGCCATCGGTCAGTCTGGTGGTCTGGTTTCAGGTATGACTCCTAATGTCAATAGTACCTTCTCGGGTGCAATACTCAACAATGGCGCGTTGAACAATCTCTATCTCAACTCTGTGTCACGGGAGTTATATAGCTATACTAAAATAAGGGATAGCTTGTATAGCGAAAAAAAAGGTAATTCCACTTATGTTACTTTTCAAAATGTAGTAGTCACTGCTCGGAAACAAGGATACAAGGATAACTATGTGTTCCATGCTAAAAACGGAGAAAGAGATTTAGTTGTCTTTGAAGAGCTTATTTTCAGGCAAGGCATAAGTAACAACCCAAAATTATCGGGGGAAAAAAACAATACTATAATTCAGGGAGAGCTTAATACTATCCTGCATAAAGAAATTGTCTTTAATAGTGAGTTTGACCCCAATAAAACCCTCAAATATGCAATTCGTTTAATACCAAAACCGACCCTGATCAAAGGTAGAGTTAAAGATTGTTCAACAACATTAGGAGTTAAAGGCGCATCTGTGAAGGCAGAGGTGTATATTAAAACAAGAGGAACTCATAATAACTGGTATAATCGGGAATTCTCTCAATACGTAACTACTGATGAATATGGTTACTATTCATTTGAATCGTTATCAAAACAATTGGGCACTTTAGATCCATCGCAGATATCCTTTAGTAAGGCTACAACTCGGACAGGCAAAGACAATAATGTGAAAATAACTGCCGTAGGCTATGATGGTAAAGTTATTAAATTGGATTCAATTGGAGCCGGTCTGACAGGCAAGCAATATTTTTTAGAGCACTGTATTGAACCAAAGGGAATGGATGTCTATGGCTATGTGTCAGATGCAGAGACAGGAGAGCCTGTTGCAGCCAGAGTCAAGAAAAAGGTAAACGGTACATGGGTTGAAACGATTATAGTGCCTATTACTAGTCATATTATCCCTGGCAGAAATAGAGGAGTTGATCGACCTATTGCAACAAGGTATCGCTCAAAGTTTGTAATAGACCTTCCTGCGAGAGCAGATTCTATAATTATTGAGCCTTTTGATTCGAAATACTTTACTATCACAGCGGGTGTTCATCCGAAAAAGTCTGGAGAGTATCTCGGAGAATTTAAGCTCGAAAAACGCAAACACAGAATTCGGGTTGAGGTCAAAACAACGGATGGCAGACCAGTTCCAGATGCTCATGTTTATATTGAGGGAGCAGGAGAGGATCATATCAAGACGAATAGTAATGGTGAAGCTCTGTTTAAGTTTGTCAACAATTCGACCAGTCACTTCAATATCTATGTCAGGAACAGTGACGGCGGCTACAGAATAGCCAGAGAAGGCGGCAGGACTGTTGAAATCAATCCTATACCGTTCATACCTACGGAACGCCTTAATTTCGAAAGTATAGATGACCTCGTACAACGAACTGCGAAGATAACTGTAACACCCGCTGTAAAAGTTAAAGGAACAGTACGTATGGACGGAAAAACACCTCAACCTTTAGAAGGAGCTTTGGTATATGTTGACTTTGGAAATGGTTCTAAATCCGAGAGTTATACTTATACGAAAGCCTTTGGGAAATATGAACTTTTGGTACCTAAACGACATTTAGGAGGCAATATTACAATAAAAGCCACCTATCATAGTGAATCCGCAACATATATAGGAGATGAGTTAACGATTCAAAGACCAGTCAATGATATTGATGGCATTGACCTAAAAATTACAGAGTTTAAAGGTATTGATATTACTAAGTTATATGGTTTTGATTTTCATATCGAAAAATTAGATGAATCTAAAGGAGAGTTTATTGTAACAGGAGAAGTGGTACAGGTTGAAGAAAATGCCAACTTCGCACTCAAAACATTGGCTGACCGTCGTTTGGCGCTCAAAGTAAACGATCTTAGAGTACGAAAATCAACAATACTAAATGATAAAAGAGTACCAATTGCTGTACCTATTGACGAAAAGGTGACATTCGTTAATAAAAATATCCGTATTCGAGCCTTTGAGCATTATAATGCCGATTTGAGTGGTGAATCAACCAATGTGGGTATTTCCATGTATCGCCTTACATCAGACAATACGGGGACAATAAGGGGTAAGGTAAAGATAGTGGATAATTCTTTTAATTTCCCAACCAGTTATTTGACCATAAAAAATGACGATTTTTACCTTGGAAGCTACGGAGCAAGCGCCTCTATACCAATTGTCAAGAGAATGGCTATAGATGTATTTAATTCAAGCGATGAGCCACTACCCGACAAATACGCCTTATACAAAAATGGCGGACAAGCTATTAAGTTCAAATATCTTGGTTTCGATGGGGAGAGTGGTTTAAGAGGTCAACGAGAATCTTTTATGGATATACAAGGAGCGCATCTCTTCCTGACCCTTAAACCAAAGATACAGGGAGGGATAACACTCAGTATGGAGGCAGGAAAAGCCCTGATACGACACGATGGCATCGACCCTATTACAGATACAGGCAAAGTGACAATTGATATAGAAAAATGGAAGCTCGAAAGTAATAAATGGACTTTGGCACCTAATTCCGGAGGCATCGTACTAGAGGAAAACAAGCTTTTCACCGGTAGAATAGACATAGCACTTCCAAAAGTATATATTAGACCGGGAGAGTTGATTTTCGATAAGACAGATAAAATCAATGACTTCAAAGATAATTTATATCTCGGAGGCAGTGCCAAAGTCAAATTGAATATTGAAGATCCTAATAACACTTCAGTGATATTGGTTTATGACCCGAAAGTGGGAAGTGATATGAAAGGTCATTTCAAGTTCACCCTTATGAACAGTAAGCAGTCGGTTGCTTCTGTCAAAAACTTGAAGTATATGAGACCTGATGAAAAATTCCAATTGCAGTACATATCTGTATTGAGCAATGACGAAGAGTTTGTCAGTTTTCAAAATAATGCACCGCCAGTTACTTTGTTCAAACAGATGTCATTCAGACCAATCACTTTATTCAGTACTACAGACCGTGTTGTCTTTACAGGTGCTACCAACCTGCATATGCCTCATGTTCCAAACAATATCAGTATGTCCTTGACCTATTACAGTGACAGAGCACATGTGTCTGATCTGAACTTTTCATTCATAAGCGATGGAGGTACAAAATTCGAGACAGTAACTGGCAAACAAAAAATTGACTATAGAGGTGCTTTGGGTATTACAGGAAAAATCACATTGCCGGGTTCTAACCAGAAATTCGATGCGAATTTAGTCAGTGTAGTATATGATAAAATAAATAACCAAGCATCATCTGTTACGAAACAGACTGAAGTCATTTTAGGCGACTATTTAGGTGAAGCAGGCAGTTATTTGGCTAATTTGGTAGATGTCGTCTCTATTGGTATTAAATCAAATTTGCGGAAAGAAATTGTTGATTCTCTCGAAAATGTACGAAGTACCTTTGGGCAAGTGATGAATATGGCAGAGTCAGGATCTCAGCAGCTCAAACTTTTGGGAGGGAATATGCGTCTTTTAGGTGCAGGTATTACAAATGCGACTCATACATACCAAGAGATATTGAATGGCAATCCTATAGGTAGTATGATGCAGATCAACGGCATCATGCAAGGCGTTACTGGTGTCAGTATCGTTGACGAAGCAAAACAAAAGGTCAAGCAAGTCGGCTTGCAAGTGGTCAAGGCGGCGATGGATGAGTTGCCTGTTGACAATCTGGCAGATGAATTAGTTGGTGGCGACGGTTTCGCAGGTAGCAAGTTTGACTTCGACTTTAGAACAGGTGCTGTTAGAGGAGAGTTGAGTATGCCAATTCTGACTGCAGGAGTCGCTACTTTTAATAATATTCAACTTTCGATGTTATTTGATCCAAAAGGATGGTATTTCTATGCAAGTGCTAATATACATGCTCCTGCACCAATCTTCCCACTTGATGTAGGTATCGGCATCGGAAATTATCCTACTATAACGACAGAGTTAGAAAATCTGATGGTCAGTCAATCTTATGTTAAAAAACTACCTCAGACATTCTACAACAATGGACTCACAGGATTTCTGATAACAGGTAGGCGGGATCTTATTCCAGAAACGTCCGTTCGTTTCGGAATGGAGGATTGGGGTACATATCTCCTTGGGATACCAGATGTAGAAGTTGGTTTAATGGCTGGGTTAGATGCCCGTATCTATGGGAATTTTACTTCCCGACACCAACAGATCTCTATAGGCGCGATGTTGTTTGCCCATGCCTATGCAAAAGTGACTGCTATCGGGTGTACGATACGTGGAGAGGCTAAAGTAGAAGTCGGTGCGAAAGCAACCGTCACTAATAGTGCAGATTCTGGGGCTTCCGTAGATGTGAGAGGTTGTTTTTCAGCCTATGTAGCTGCCGGACTTCAATGTGGACCGCTAAACGAATCATTGTCCCTCGGTGTTATGGGAGAGATGACTTTCTGTGTAGGTAACTGCAATTCAACTTTTGAATTCTTTTTTACAAAAGGAGCTGGAAGCTGTAGTAACAGCAGTAATTTTGATTATTAAATATAGTAATTTATGAAAAATATAATTATTCTTTGGATTATCATGTTATTTTGCTCTTACAGCTTGACAGGGCAAAAAGGTGTTGCTACCATCAATATGTCGGGTACACCAGTAGGTATTTATGCTGACTTTAACAATATCGACTTTGGCAGTAAAGGTTATGTTGTACTTAGAAAAGAAAGCCAGCAAACCGAACACGAAGTAGTGTTACAACATCTACCTTTACGAACTGCAAAAGAGTTGAGCATGAGTATTAATAAGCATTTGTTTTATGTACCAGGATCTACTATAATGTCCGATACGATTATCAATAATCTTTGGAAATACTGGCGGGATCCTGTGTCACATCCTGAGTTTGTACAGATTCCATCACCGTTAATTAAGTTAAGCTTCGGTCTTGCATTTCTGGACACTTCGGTAGAGTTGGGCAAAAGCTATGATTATATCATAGAAAACGTAGATGGCGACCGATATAGCGGAACAATCGTTTATCGATTAGATACTGTCGAATTTGCAGCGATACGAAATATTGAAATCAATCCTGGCGAGGGATTTCCCGAACTCCGCTTCAGATCGCTTCTTAATAATTCGTCACCAAATTTTGATCTTTACCGTAAAGTTAGTGGCAGTTTTGCTGAATTTGAGATAACTCATACAACGAAAGGTATGATCCTGAATGAGACAAGAGATTCAGTGATTTATTTCATTCAGGATACTACTGCACTAAAATCAGTGCGCTACGACTATTTTATCAGAGGTAAAGATATGATGGGCAATCCAGGTATTGCATCTGACACGGTATATTTACAGGTTGGTGGCAATCGCAACGTTAGATCTGGATTCAATTTAAGGACAGGTGCTGTAGATCGTGGAATTGCAATTAAATGGGAGCCGCTGAGTCAACGATACTCACTTCAAACCGTCCTGATATACAAAAGCGCTAATTATGATACTGGTTATGAGTTGTTAGCTACACTTCCTGTAACGGATACGATATATTATGATTATAATGTTGTTGGCGGTGTGAACTATTATTATCAATTGGTGGTTCAGGGCGAATCCAATATGTCAATAGCTACACCAAAAGTTTCTGGATTGTACAATGGTATTGTAAATCTTGTTGCTCCCATAGCTGTACAGGGTGAGATTGTAAACGGGAAGCCGCTTTTAAGCTGGTTACATCAGGATACGGTTAACGTAGAAGGCTTCTATGTCTATAGAGCCATTGGAAGAAATGGAGAAATGTTACAGGTAAGTGAAACAATTCCTTTTAGACAGGATTCGCTCAATACTTTCTTGGATACTACAGTAACAGAAACTGGCGAGGTAGCATTTTACGGAATTACTGCTATATCAAAAACCCAGTCACTTAGCCCAATGTCAGAAATCATAGCTATAAGCATCCCAGAGTCCACAGATCATAAAATTGAAGCTCCTGATCAATTGAGAGCGATATGGCATAATCAGAACACAGTCTCAATAACATGGAGAGATATGGATAGATATGAAGGAAATGTAAGTCATTATAATATATATAGGAAAAAAGTTGAAAATGAGACATTTCCAGATGTTCCAGTTGCGATAGTCCATTACAATGAATTTCTTGATACTTTACTTGCACTTGAGGTTTATGATTATGCCATTCAAACGGTATCTAATTACGGCAATGTTAGTCCATTGAGTGTCTCAGTCAATGTAGCTCAAATACCTGATAAATTACTCCCTCCTATCGTATTCAGTGTTTTAGAAAGTAATGGAATTGCGTATTTGAATTGGAGTGAAGGTGGATCAAATATTGATAAATTCAATATATATCGAGTAATCAATGACGAAACACCTATATTGTATAGAACTTTGAATGGTAATCAGAATAGTATGGAGGATAGCAATATCACAAAAGGTAATCATTATTTTTACTACATCTCATGCGTGAACAAGGATGGAGTAGAAAGCAATTGGAGTGAAGAGAAAATACTTATTTATTAAAGTTGAAATCTTTCTCTATATCCTTTTACAAAACCCAATAAGCAAAATAAGATTTCTATTTATTCATCATTATTTTGAATTAAAATGCTGCATTTTTTTTGGCTTTTATAAAATAACTTTTTGAAATTTCATTAAGAGTTCCCCCATTTCTGCCGATATAATCAACACGTTTATCTAATAAACATCACTGTTGTTTTTGTAAGTGCTGGTATTGCATTATCTTTACATTCAGATATATTTGGAAAGATATGAAAATTTACCTAAAAGTCATTTGGGAAAGTCTTGTACAGGCTGTCGCTTCATTGAGAAGTAATACCATGAGAACGATTTTGTCGCTATTGGGTATTACCATAGGTATCTTTTGCATCATCACTGTCAAATCTGCTGTTGATTCACTTCAAGACAATATCGTACAAGGGTTTAATAAGCTCGGGAGCGATGTGATCTATCTTGACAAAAGACCTTGGAATGAAGATCCTGGTCAAAATTTTTGGAAGTACGAAAAACGTCCAAATACATCGTATCAGGATTATCTCGCTATTAACAAGGGTGTAAAAGGCTCGCAGTATTCGGCTTTTATTGCGTTTACAGGAGGCCGGACGCTCAAATACAGATCCAGTGCCATCAGCAATGCATTTATCATGGGTTCGACAGAAGAATATGCTTCTATTCAAGATTTAAAACTTGTTGAAGGTAGAATGATGAGTACTTTAGAGTACGAAAACGGCTCCAACAAAGTCGTTCTTGGTCATAATGTTTATAACGAGCTATTTCAAGGTGTATCGGGTATCAATAAAGAAGTCAAACTATTTGGGCAAAACTACCAGGTCATCGGCTATCTCGAAGCACAAGGTCAGAATCTCTTCAACTTTCTGAATTTTGATGAAGTGATTTGGATTAGCTATAACTCCTTAAAAAAATATACCAATGTGTCACCCAATTCAAATGCTTTAGGTCGGATGCTCGTAGTAAAAGCCGATACAGGCGTGGATCTTGAAGAACTCAAAGGAGAGGTAACTTCGGTCATCCGGGCAGATAGACGGTTGCGGCCTTTGGAAGATGATAATTTTTCATTGAATGAACTTTCCATGTTGAGTCAAATCTTAGAAAAAGTGTTTAAAGTCCTGAATCTCGCCGGCTTCATCATCGGTATTTTTTCCCTTATCGTCGGCATGGTCAGTGTTGCCAATATCATGTTTGTATCCGTCAAAGAACGTACCAATATCATAGGCATCAAAAAAGCACTTGGAGCTAAGAAATATGTCATTTTATCCGAATTTCTGATTGAGTCCATTATCCTTTGTTTGATTGGTGGTATTTTGGGACTTTTACTTGTCTTTTTGATTCTAAAATTGATATCAGGCATAGCTCCATTTGGCATGAATATGTCAATCTTCAATATCACAATCGGAATAGGAACTTCTGTACTTGTGGGTATAATAGCGGGCATCATACCGGCTTCCAAAGCAGCATCTATGGATCCGGTGGAAGCTATGAGAGGTTAAGATATATTTTCCCGTTTAAATTATATGGTTTTTCATCCGAATTGAATGCTAATTTAGTGTTTACAGCATGGATTTTCATTAGTGTATAGCAAATTTCACTTTATGTTTTATTTAGGGCTTGCTGTTAAACTCCTTAGGGCAGTTTTCCTACGAATTGAATGGATAGCTCCTACGGAGCAATAGCTCACAGGAGTTCTGTCTTGTTTACAAACGTTTTGTCCCGATGGGACAAAATACTGCTAAAAATCAATAGGATAATCAAATGCTCCGTAGGAGCAACACATTTGTAGCCAAGATACGTCATGATGAAAATATGCTCCGTAGGTGCTACCCGATATTGTCTGGATTTGCCAAAATTAGAAGCTGTAAAATATTCAGTGCAAGGTTCTTTTGTGATTCTGTTGGGTTAGAGAATTTTTGCCTTGCATTTATATTTGAATTTCATTTTCAAAAGTCATTGATAAACAATTCTTTGCAAGTTAAACAGCAAGCCCTATTTATCACGAAACAGAAATAGTGTATAGATGAGTTAGTGTTACAATTTCGGTATATTAAAAAAACAAAAAAGCTATAACTTGCCAACACCACATAATAAAATATATCATTTTTCAACACAAAAACATATTGTTGAATCATAATTAAATGTATCTTTGTGGTGTTATATCAAATTAAAAGAACTTTGAGTTAATGAACCGAATAAAAGAAGTTTTAAAAGAACAAGGTAGAACCCAGACTTGGCTTGCCGAAAAAATTGGAAAGAGTTATGTTGTGGTTACGAATTACTGTAATAACAATGCACAACCAAGTATTCAGGTTTTAACAGAGATTTCTCAAGTTTTAGACGTTGATGTACGAGAATTATTAGTTCCCACTAAAAACGATTTGCAAAATGGATAAAGTTGACATATTTGAAAATGGAGCAATTTGGCTTCGGGCTGATTTCCATTTGCACACCAAAGCAGACAAAGAATTTGCATACACAGGCAATGAAAATGATTTTTGCCGTTTGTATGTTGAGCAACTGAAATCGCAAAACATCAATGTTGGTGTCATTACCAATCACAATAAATTTGACAAAAACGAATTTGTCGCATTAAGAAAAAAAGCACTCAAAGAGGGAATTGGCTTGTTTGCAGGTGTTGAACTTTCTGTAAATGACGGAGCAAACGGTATTCATTGTTTGTTGGTGTTTGATTTTGAGAAATGGTGCATAAATGGAGAAGATTTTATCAATCAATTTCTTACCGCTGCATTTGAAGGCATTGCAAATCGTGAAAACGAAAATACAAGATGTAAATACAATTTTGAAACTGTTTTGCAAAGGTTAAATGAACACGCAAATAACGGCAGAGATTCATTTATTATTCTTGCACACGTTGAACAAAACAGTGGATTTTTCAATGAACTTGACGGAGGACGTATTCAACAATTTGTTTCAAACGATTTATTCAGTCATTTTGTGTTAGGATTTCAAAAAGTGAGAACTTATGATAAAATCGCTACATGGAAAACTTGGTTTGGAGACAAACTACCTACATTTGTTGAAGGTTCAGATTGTAAAAATATAGAAGAAATAGGAAGACCACACCAACAAAATGGCGAAGCCAAAACAACATACATAAAAATTGGAGATTTTAATTTTGAGGCATTAAGGTATGCTCTAACTGATTTTAACTATCGTGTTAAGCTAAATTCAAAACCCGAAATAAAAAATTCCTACATCAAATCTATTGCTTTTGAGGGTGGTTTATTGGACGAAACAAAAATTGATTTTTCACCCGAACTCAATACACTTATAGGAATTAGAGGAAGCGGAAAATCATCGGTTTTAGAAATTTTGCGTTACACATTGGGTATTCCCTTATCCCCCATTGCCGTTGACCCAAGATACAAAGATGGTTTGATTGAAAATGTTTTGAGAAGTGGCGGAAAGTCAATCGTAACGATTGTAAACAAGCAAAAAGAAGAATACTGTATTGAAAAAATTTACGGACAGAAAGAAGATATTTACAAAGGAAATGTTTTGCAACCAAGTATTTCAGTAAGTGCTGTGTTTGACTATCCTGTTTATTTCGGGCAAAAAGATTTGTCAAACAAAGACGCAGATTTTGAAGCTGATTTAATTCAACGTTTGGTTGGTACTCGTTTAAAAGATATTCAATTAAAGATTGAACAAAAGAAAAGAGAGGTTACAAATATTGTTGCGGAAATCAAAAAACTTCGCAACTTGAACGATTTAAAAAAGGAAACTGAAACAGTCATCAAAAATGCTGAACATCAACTTCAATTTTTCAAAGAAAAAGGTGTAGAAGACAAATTAAAGCAACAAACGCTTTTTGACTCTGATGTTTCAAAAATGTCGCAATCGGAAAGTTCGGTAAGAAGTTATTTGAATGAATTACAATCCTTAATTTCTAATCACGATTATTTTTTTCAACAAGAGATTTCAGGTTCAGAAGTAAACCAAGAGTTTTTTTACGAAGCAAAAAATTTATTGAAAGAATTAAAATCAGAATTTGAAAAGTTAAAATCTATTCAAAAAAACTCTGTCCAACTTCAAGAAAAATACAAAGAACTCATTGCAAAAATCAATGTAAAAAAAGACGGTTTGAAAGAAGAGTTTGCCAAAATCAAACGAGAAATTGGAACGGATACTATTAACCCTGATAATTTTCTTACGTTGAATAGACAAATAGATACTTCAAGGTTAAAATTATTGGAAATTGACAAATCGGAAAAGAGAAGAAAAGAATGGCAAGATGAATTGTCGAACAAATTAGTAGAACTTGATAAACTTTGGCACGAAGAATATCAACTCTTAAAAAAAGAAGTGGACAGAATTAACGAAGCTGAAAGCAAACTTTCGATTGCTGTTGAATTTAAAGGCAGACGAGATAAGTTTACTGACAAGATGAAACAAATTTTTAGAGGTTCGGGCATTCGTGAAACGGCTTATCAAGAAGTTGAAACTACCTACAAAGACTTTATTCAGATTTATAAAGACAGTAGCAAACTCAGCGCTATCTTGAATGAAAATCAGGTTGTGGATTTCAAAAGAAGATTTTCCGAAAATTTAGAAGATTTACTGACTTTTAAAGTAGATAATAAAATTGTAATTCAATACAATGGAAAATCATTAGACAAACATTCTTTGGGACAACGAGCTTCGGCTTTGATACTGTTTTTGTTGGCACAAAAAGAAAATGATGTTTTGATAATTGACCAGCCCGAAGATGATTTGGATAACCAAACTATTTATGATGAAGTCATCAAAGAATTGAAAAAAATAAAAGGCAATATGCAGTTTATTTTTGCAACGCATAACGCAAATATTCCTGTACTTGGCGACAGTGAAAAAGTAGTAGCTTGTAGTTATGACGAAAAGGAAATAACGGTACATTCCGGTTCTATCGACAATCATCAAACACAACGATTCATCGTTGATATTATGGAGGGTGGAGATGAAGCATTTAGCCGTAGAAAAAACATTTACAGTATTTGGAACATTGAAAAACTGAAAACAAAATGAACGCAATAGAACTATTAGACATCAT
>CAYNSF010000022.1:0-49836 GCA_964399855.1 uncultured Aureispira sp.
TTTTTAATGAAAGCCTTAATGTAGTACATTGAGGCTTTCGCCGTTTTGGGAATATCCAATATTTTAATCCCAATTAATTACTGCTTATTTCATATCAATTCGACATTGAATTGAGACTCAATTATCAATTATCAATTGTCAATTGTCAATTATTTTCTCCCAACTTGCTAATAAAATAATGTAATTTCCACATCATGAAGTATATCATGGACGGTTTTTCTGAAACGATGTTTGCTTCAATACGCTTTTCAAACATTTTGTACATCTTTAGAAATAGTGACGTTACCTTGTAGTATTCCAGGCGTTCATAAAAATCTATCAGTCTTGTATGTCGAATGCGTTTGGATTTATATAGTTTTACCAAATTATTGAGTCCATTTTTTGTCTTACTTAAAAATACATGGTTCATTTCAAGTCCGTCATGGATGACTGGATTGTCGATATGAAGGATGCTGATACCTTTTCGTTCCAAATCAAAAGCGTACAACATATCTTCATATCCATACCCTTTTATTTCCTCATCGAAGAGATTGTCTCTAAATATCGCTTCTGGTATCAGGAAATTATTTGAATGAAAATTTAAATATGGAGATTGATTTCGCTTTTTGGCAGGTAATGACTCCCTTTTTGTACCATATATCCAATGTAATATTTTCTTTTTGGCTCGTGGTTTCTTGGGTTGGTATGTACGTCCTCCCTGGATGACATGATCCACAGGTAGCCTATCAATGTAGTTTTTTATAAAATTTCGATTTTTAACGACGCTGTCACAATCCAAAAACAAAATATACTCGAAATAAGCTGCTTTTCCCAACCAATTTCGTATCTTGCTCCTACCCATATTTTCATCCAACTCGGTATAGTTGACATTGATTCGAAATGCCAATTCCTTATTCAAATCCTTATATTTTTGATCCGATCCGTCATCAAAGCACAGTATCTGAAAAGGTATATCCAACTTGTTACATTGCTTCATCAGCGTAGTAACCAAAGGGCGTACATCAAGATTGTATATAGGTATAAGTATGGACAACATTTTTAATCAAGTATATCAATTCTTGCGAAAAGTAAGAAGAATATCTGATTTCGGTTCATTTTTCAACATAATAAATAATTCTAAAGTTTATTGTATTCTATTTTTTTAGGATTTGTATTCGTCATCATCATTAAATTCAAACCCAAAACCTCCATCAATTCTCCTTTATTTTATGATTTGAAAGTATATTCATAGGAAGTTACCAATATTTCTTGTAATATTTTTCCTAAAAAAATAAGAGTCAGAAAGTATTACTCCTGACTCTTATTTATAAATTGACCAATTATAACACAGGTTATTTATTCTTTATCCTGTTTTTTCTCTTTTTTGTGATGCTGATTGCGCTTTTTGATATTCTTCATTACGCCTTGCTTGTACTCCTTTTCAGAACGAAATACCAAACCAATTTTATTTGCTGGAATGACGGTCTTGAACTTACTGATATAAGCTCGTTGAATTTCAATTTCTTTTGCACGCATATTCAACATGGTGTTTAATTGCGATTCAGCGTCTTTTTCCGAGAGTTCCTTAGAAAAGTCAAACTTTTGAGCGGCTCTATTCTTCTTCAATTCAGCTTTATATTCATTATAAATAGGCATGAATTTTTGAGACTCTGCTTCGTTCAGTTCGAGTTTTTTAACCATATATGACGTTTGTTGTTCAGTCATCTTTTGCTTCATTTCTTCTTTTGAATGCCGTTTTTGAGCCGATACATTCAATACCATAAAAGCAAGTACAATTAAAAGAGACATTCTTGATTTCAAAATTTGTGTTTTCATGATGATAAATATTTGATGTTTATGAAATAATGTGTAAAAAGTATTATTTAAAAATTTATTCTGCGGACACGATCAAGTCTGAAGCTTCTACTAATCCTTCGTCGATTAGTAATATTAAACTGATATCGTCACTGTTTTCTATAAGATAATCCCATGCTTCCTGCTCATCCCAATCATTGGTAATAGATATAGTTTGTACATCTGGCAACTCTTCTCGATTGAAAACAAATATTGCGCTCAATATCAATATAAGAGAAGCTGCTACTTTCATCCATTGGCTCGATATGATAGCAATCAACTTGCGTGGTTGACTTATTCGCTCAGTTTGTATGCGATTTAGAATTTTTTCTTCGAGTGACTCAAAATACCCATCTGGAAAGTTAGGCATTTTTTTGTCATCTGCGAGGATTATAGCAATTTGACTATTCATCTGTTCTTCAGTATCTTCAAAGTATCCTTTCGGAACATCCGCAATAATCTCCTTTGAGATTTTGGATAACAGCGGACTTAATGCCGCTATTTCTTCGTTAATATGTATATTATTTTTGTCCATATTTTCAACTTGTTAAAATCGCTTCAATCTTTTTTGTTGCTAAATGAAAGGTAGCTTTTAATGATCCTTCGCTTGTTCCGGTAATTTCAGCTATTTCTTGATAGGGCATTTCATCGTAATACCGCATGATAAAAACAGCTTTCTGTTTTGCAGGTAAGGTATCAATGGCCTTTAATAATTTTACGCTGATATCTTCATAATCTGTCAATGAATCCGCAGTTACTGTATTATGTACGTCATCGAGCGAATCAAATCCTTTGTTCTTAGGGTTGTTCAAGAAACTCATGCTTTCATTCGTCGCTATTCTGTACAACCAAGTTTTCAAACTACTTTCCTGCTTGAATTGCTCGATATGCTTAAACACCTTTATGAAAGCGTTTTGGAGTATGTCATCTGCATCGTCATGATTACTGACCATTCTTCTGATGTGCCAATACAATGGTACTTTGTACTGTGATATCAGCAGCCGATAGCCTTTCTCGGCATCTGACCCACTTTTGATTAAATCTATCACTTCTGTTTCTGTCCTATTGACCATGCTTTAATGACATCCTTTAATAGACAGACTGATTTTTTTGCCCGAAGTTTAATCGCAAGGCTTTAGAATGAGTGGTTTTATGATAAAATTAACATATAGTACTCTGTCAATAAAAAGAACTTAATGAAATGTCGTTCTTTTTTCAAATCTCATCGTTAAAAATACTCGCCATAGTTTTTATGGCCAAGCCGCAAGCGGTATCTATACTTGAATGCCGTTCAGGCATTCATTAAACTTCGCTTAAATCGTATAGATATGTTTTTTGCCTTGATCTTTAAAAGAAATAACTTCCATTATAATTTAAGTCTTTTTATATACAGAGTACTAACACATTTTTAAATGCACTGATTTTTACCAAATAAGACAAATCCTAACAGCGAAACTTTATAAAATTACAAATTTTCGCTGTTAATGTAATTGTCAAATTTTATTGAATTTTAACGTTAGAAAGAAGGTGTTAATTAAATTATACACATATAAGTTGTTGATTATAAATAAAAATAAATATTTCTGATAGGAATTTCACTTCATAAAAACAACATATTGTTTATTGGAAAACTATTCACAATGTAAATCATGAAATGAAAAAAAATCGACATATGACCGCTATCATTTTATTAATACAAAAAAAGGCATAACTTCGCACTCAATTATTTACAATATCTAATAAAAATATTTTATAAAATGGCTTACAAATCAACTTCGGACTTTTCAAGAAGACATATCGGTATCCGTCACGATGAGGCAAAAGAGATGCTAAAAGTAATTGGCCTCGACAGTTTGGATCAGCTTATAGACAAGACAGTTCCCGCAAACATACGTATGGCTGGGAAGCTCAACATTCCAGATGCTCTGACAGAACACGAATATCTGCGGATGTTAAAAAATATAGCTGCAAAAAATAAAGTTTTCAAAAATTATATCGGTCAAGGTTATTATGATACGATCGTTCCGTCGGTTATCCTTAGAAATATCTTTGAAAATCCGGGTTGGTACACACAATATACACCTTACCAAGCAGAAATAGCTCAGGGAAGACTCGAAGCATTGCTCAATTTCCAAACTATGGTATCCGATCTTACAGGACTGCCCATCACGAATGCTTCTCTCCTTGACGAGGGTACAGCAGCTGCTGAAGCTATGTTTATGGCAGAGTCTATTCACAACAAAAAGAAAAAGAATCAGCAAGCAACTAAATTTTTTGTAGATAGGCACGTATTCAAGCAAACGCTTGATGTCGTCATTACGCGTGCAAAGCCATTAAATTTTGAGATAGTAACTGGCGATTGGCAATCATTTGATTTTTCTGATGATTATTTTGGTGTTTTAATCCAATATCCTGATGCTTTAGGAGAAGTACATGATTATAAAGCATTCACAGCCAAATGCAATGAAAAGAATATTCAGGTTGTTGTAGCCGCAGATATTGCATCACTTGCAATCCTTGAAGCTCCAGGGAATTGGGGCGCTGATGTGGTGATCGGTAATACGCAGCGATTTGGTGTTCCGATGGGATTTGGTGGGCCACATGCTGCTTATTTTTCTACTAAAGAGGATAACAAGCGAATGATTCCGGGTCGGATCATTGGCGTTTCCATTGATGCACAGGGAAAGCAGGCATTGCGTATGGCACTTCAGACACGTGAGCAGCATATCAGAAGAGAGAAAGCGACTTCAAATATTTGTACTGCACAGGCATTATTGGCTATCATGGCAGGTATGTACGCTGTATATCATGGCTCTGAAGGCATCAAAAACATCGCTTCGAAAATACATTATCAAACGGCAAAACTGGAGCAATCTCTCAGCAATGCAGGCTATAAGTTATTAAATAAACATTATTTTGATACCATTGCTATTGAAGCCGACGACGCACAGATCGAAAGTATCCACAAGGAAAGCATCAAGGCAGGTATCAATTTCAATTACTTCAACAAGGGTATAGTAACGATATCCATTGATGAAACTACGCTTGATGAAGATATTCAAGCGATCGTTAAAGTATTTGAAGCAGCCAAATTGATTACCATATCAGTGGTTGAAAATGCCAAGGAAAACCTTGGAAGTATGAAACGAACAAGTGATTTCTTGACACATCCGGTGTTTAGTATGCATCACACGGAGAGTAAAATGATGCGTTATATCAAACGTCTTGAAAATAAGGATTTATCGCTTGTACACTCCATGATATCGTTGGGTTCTTGTACGATGAAGCTCAACGCAGCTTCAGAAATGATACCGGTAACATGGCCAGAATTTTCGGCAATGCACCCATTTGCACCCGAAGACCAGACATTGGGCTATCAACAGATAATCGACGAATTGAGCGCATACTTATCAGAGATTACTGGGTTTAAAGCCTGTTCTTTACAACCCAATTCTGGTGCACAAGGAGAATATACCGGGTTGTTAACGATTCGTGCATATCATGAAGACCACAATAATCACCATAGGAATGTGGCTTTAATACCGTCATCTGCCCACGGAACTAACCCGGCATCTGCTGTACTTTGTGGAATGGAAGTGGTCGTCGTTAACTGTGATGAAAGCGGTAACGTTGATGTAGAAGATCTCAAGGCAAAAGCCGAAAAATACAAGGATAATCTTTCGTGCCTGATGATCACGTATCCAAGTACACACGGAGTATTCGAAACTTCCATTCGTGAGATTTGCCAAATAATCCACGACAATGGAGGACTTGTATATATGGACGGAGCCAATATGAATGCACAAGTAGGACTGACCAGTCCGGGTATCATCGGCGCTGATGTTTGTCATCTAAATTTACATAAGACTTTCGCTATACCGCATGGTGGCGGTGGACCAGGTATGGGACCTATATGCGTCAATGAAAAACTTGAACCCTTTTTACCGGGTCATACATTGACTTCTACGGGCGGAGATAAAGCGATAAGTGCTGTATCTTCTGCACCTTTCGGAAGTGCCAATATTTTATTGATTTCTTATGGTTATATCAGGATGCTTGGTGTTGAAGGTGTTACCAATGCGACCAAATATGCGATACTCAATGCAAATTACATCAAAGCAAGGCTTGAGCAAGCCTATCCAATCTTGTATTCAGGTGCCAATGGTACGGCAGCTCACGAAATGATCGTCGATTTAAGACAGTTTAAAGCTGCTGGCGTAAGTGCTGAGGATGTGGCCAAGCGATTAATGGACTATGGATTCCACGCGCCGACATTATCTTTTCCTGTAGCAGGAACATTGATGATTGAGCCAACAGAAAGCGAAGATAAGGACGAATTAGACAGATTTTGTGATGCGCTGCTCGAAATAAGAAAGGAAATAGATGAAGTTGCTTCTGGAGCCATGCCGCAGGATTCCAATGTTCTGTGCAATGCACCACATACAGCACAAATCGTAACTGACGATACATGGCCATATAGCTACTCTCGTCAGAAAGCGGCATATCCATTACCTTACTTGGAAGAAAGTAAATTTTGGCCGAGTGTCAGCCGAGTTGATAGTGCTTATGGAGACAGAAATTTGGTTTGTGTGTGTCCGCCAATAGAGAGTTATAGCTAATTGTAAAAACGACACATAATATGTCAAGAAGCATACATACATCACACAAAGAACTTCAAGGACTGCCAAAAAAGAACTTGACGAACAGTTTAGTGACCCAATTCAGATTTGGCTGCATTTACAAATAAATCGACTCTTAAAAAGAACGTTTTGAACGAAAGGAAACAGAAAAATCTAAATAAAAAGACAGTTGTGTATGGACACACTAATATTAGGACGCGGACATAGAAAAGGTGAAACTTTCAAGAACGGCTCGACAAAAGCACAACAAATCCAGGAAAAATTGAAGTTATAATTCAAAAAAGAACAGGAAATGAAAATCCAGATAATAAAAAATATTAGTCTATATTTCTTGTTAATACAAGTTGCTAGTTGTCAAAATAAAGATTCTAAATCTGTTGCGGAAATATTAATTGTTACTCCTGTCAATACTAATTTTGTTTCATCAGAAGAAAATTCCGATTTGAATATTGATGGTAAAAGATATTGGACTCACTATAAAGTCAAATATAGAAACGATACTTTGATTGAATTTAAAAGATATCTACCAGAGGGTCCAATTGAATATTCAATTGGAGAGTTAAAGGCAGATACTGCAATTTATAAAAGTTTAAATGTGCCTTTAAAACATAGTTGGCGTATCTATAATAATGAATTATATGACAACAGTGATAAATCAGAAATTGAAATTGTTAAACTTGATGAGACGCATTTTATAGAGCCTAATGGTAGAAGAATCTTTATAGTTAAATAACAAAAAGCCTCTGCAAATGCAGTGGCTTTTTGTTAGACTAAAATTGCCAGTAACTTATTTTTAGCCAAGAAAGCATCGAGCATGGCAAATACATGTTCCTAGTACCATCAGCAAGGTTATACATTGCGTATAATGTCCGGGCGGCTTGCCGTTCGTTTTAATAATGGCAAACCGAAATTATAAGCTGTACCTTTTGTGTGTTGGTTTTTTTTACTGTCCTTTACCGCTTCATCTTCAAAACGCTGCGGTGATTTTTTAGTTGAAAATAAAAAAGTTATGAAGTAAATTTTTACCTTTGCACCCAATGGGTTGTATTAAGTTAGGCATATTGGAACGGGAATATACACCGATTGAAGTGGTGTATAGAGCCAATGAACTCAAGCAAAAAACATTAAAGATTCAAAAAGTGCTAAATAATTATGTAACCAATGGAAAAAAGATTGAAATTTTTGGGAATAATGATCATATGAGCATATCGGAATTATATACTTTCATAATTGAAAGTAGAGACATTGATTCTGTTATAACTTTTTTTGCCAACAAAAAGAAGAGAGAAAAAAAAAGAATTTGAACGCTCTATTGAAAGGCTAAAGATCTTATATTCAAACACTAATGAATATGATTTTCATTCTACGGCATCATTGATATTTAGTGAATTTAAAATTCATTCTGCTGTTCATTTAATTGTAGCTAAACTACTTTCCGGGAAATTCAATGATTGCGGAGGCACGTTTTTATATGCATTACTACCTCTAAATAAAAATAATGTAAGAGATGAATTGAGTACCCTCTGGACAAAAGACATTTCCTGGGAAATGGAACAAAAACTCATGATGATGAATATTTTTCCTGAAAATGAATAGTTTGGAAATGCAAGGAAAAAGTAAACAAAAAATGGAGATAGTGGCGGAAAGCAAACCTGGATAACAACTTTTTAAAGAATCGGGCATCAATATTAACCAAAAATTAAAAAATTATGATTCGTATTAGTTATATACTATTGATAATGATTTTAGTGATGATTGGATGTTCATCTCATACAAGTCAAACTAAGTCAGCTGAAGTTAATCAACATATTATGTTTGATGAACAAAGGTTAATCGAAAAAGATACATCAATTACGTGTGTTTGTGGTGATAGTGTTCACAGCGTAAAAGTAATTTCAAAATATTTAGATTCAACGCAAGATTCTAATTTTGTTCTTGATCAAAAACTAATTTTTTTAAAAAATGGAATAGTTGTAAGCACAATTGAATTACCTTTTAATTATACAAGTATAGAAAAATTAAATAACAAAGTTAGAGTTTCTAAGAGTGTCTTACTTCAAGCAAAATGTTTGATAAACAAATCAGGAAAAATTATCTATAGTTTTTATGGATCACATACTTTTGACCCACAACATGAATTTTTTAGTTACAATGATGAAAATGGTCAATGGCTATGGTACTTTTATGGCGACAGATATGACACATATAAAAAGTATGGTAATGAATCTAAATTTATTAAAGAATTTGGTGATGAACTTTCAAGTTTAAATAACATGGTAAAAATTTTCCCTGATTACAACTAGCACATAATTAAATCGCCTTCATCTTAGCAACATTGATAAGATTATCGATAGCATACAGGATATTATCTTTATCCTTATTTGGAAGCTTTGCAATATCTTCGAAATGTTGCAAAGCTATTTCCTTTTCAAAAATAATATTATCTTTACACCACGATATAAATGTATATCTACGAAAGAATTGAGAGAAAGTTTTTAAAGTTGAATACTAATGGCTGAGGAGCACGTAGCGGCAAACCCTGCCAATGCGCCGTGGGCAACGCGTTACCTGTTCAATGGTAAGGAGCAGGATGCGAGTACGGGGATGTATTATTATGGTGCGCGGTATTATGATGCGAGGATTAGTGTCTGGCATGGTGTTGACCCGTTAGCGGAAGAAAGAAGTTGGCTGTCGCCATACAATTATGTACAGAATAATCCGATAAACAGAGTTGACCCGACCGGTATGTTAGACAATCCTATTTACGATGAAGATGGTAATTTCTTAGGGACTGATGATAAAGGATTGCAAGGGAAAGCTATCGTAATGAATAAAGATAACTTTACACAAGGTATGTCCCACCAAGAAGCACTAAGCCATAGTTTAGGTGCCGAAGGATTAAATGAAGGAGGGCTTGATAGACTATTTTCGCATAAATCTACTTTAAGTAGCCGTGTAGATTGGAAAGGCTATGTTACATTTGGAGAAGCAATAGACCATTATCATTATGGAAATGGTGAGCCTTTGTATGTTGATTTAGGTAAAATTAACTTCAAAAGTAGCCGTTTATCTGTTGATGATTTTACAAGTAAAGGCACTAATAGTTTAAGTGTTAATTTCTTTATGGCAGATACACATCCTTTTAATTCAAATATTTTATGGTATCCAGGAGAAAGTAATCTAGGAAATGTATTTGGAACTTTAAGAGTTAATCTTGAAAGTACAAATGGTTCAATAAGTTTACAAAATTATGAGCGTTATGGCGGTGGTTTTGATAAATTTGATTTCAATCGAGCTGACCAATTTATAGCTGATAGATTAAGAAGAGGAGGAAATCCAACACCATATAATTTTTATGGATATGGTAAAGGCTCTATAAACTTAACAAAACCAAAAGTTTTTACTTCGGATAATCCAGGGCTAAAAAAGCCGGGAGAGTTTTAAAAATTAAATTTTATGAAAAATAAAGTAGTAATTATTCTGATTTTTATCTCTTTGGTATCTTGCGTTAATGATATAAATTGCTTATTACCAGAGGAATATGATTTAGTTAAGATAGAAGAGATTGTATCGTTTCCAGATAAACTTACTGTATATGAGGTTAGTAGTAACCGTATTGATTATACTGAAATTCAAAATTATCCTAATTGTAGTAAAGCAGAAAATTATCATTATCAAAAATGGATTGGTATTGAAGAACTTGATGAAAGAGATAAAACTCATATTGCCGTAGTTATACAAGAGTTTTCCGAAAGAGTCAAAGAGGAAGATAAAAATTTTTATGATTTGGAAAACATTCTTAACAATGAGAAGAACCTTTCTTTTTCGGGAGTTTTTATAAAAACAAAATCAGCAGGAAATAAGACTTATAATTTTTATGATAGATTTAATATATTAGATAGGAATAAAAATAGACTATATCAAATAGAGTATATTAAAGATTATTAACCAAAAAACGCCAGGCTTACAGCTTGGCGTTTTCGGTTTATCAAAAGTTGACTTTACCGTCCAATAAATCTTTCATTCTTTTTTTAGTGAGCATAGAGTTGATGATTTTGACGAGTGCATTTTTTTCATCTTCATCGAGTTGAGAAATCAACAATTTTATTTACTTTTGCATTGTACAAAATGGGAGGGAATAGTTTTTTGGACAAAGTAGCAATAAAATCACGGCTCGCCTCAGGGAATTTAATCCGGCACTTCGACTACACGGGCAATATCACCTCGGTGCAAATCAGCGCAGGGGTAGTGAGCGGTATAGGAGGCAACTATACGCACAGCTACCGTTATGATGATCTGAAACGATTGGTATGGGCATCGGGTGACGGTAGCTATTATGACCCTGTAGATAGAAAGAGTAAAAATTTTGAAGCTACAGCACATACACATCCAGAGGGAAGTTATCCTTCCGGTGAAAGTAGATATGAAAAAGGAGATGTTGATTTTCAATTTTTAAAACATAGGTCTAAGCCTGGTTTTGTTATAGCAGCTGATAATGGAACAGTAGGCGCATATATGGGTAATCAGGTATTTTACCCAACTGATCACTTAGGGAGAAAAAACTAACTGTACGAGGTTTGATTTTAAGTACTCAAAAATTTCCAAAGTATGAAAGGAAATAGTTTTGCAATTATCTTAGTTGTAATTTTTTTGTTGGGATGTAAAAATAAAAATGACAGAATTGAATATCACTATTCCAATAATGATTTTAGGTATATATCCTTTAAAAATGAAATAAAAGATACTTTGTCTAAATATATATCACTTATACCAGATACTTGTATTATATTAATGAAATTTGATGGGAGTTATACTAAAAACACTTTCCGCCTAAATGTTATGACCATTAAAAATTTAAATAATATGCAAGAAAGGTTGTTTTATTCTTATATAAATAAACGAAAAATATATGTAAGTACTGGACTTGAAGAAATGACAACTGAAACAAATTTAAAATTTATTCATTGTGATGACAATTTATTTGTGTTATATGACTCATTAGGGCAAATATATGTCAGGGAAAATTTAAACGATTATAGTGATGAATTTAATTCTAAAAGTACAATTAAATTTATTCCACAATCTGAATAGTACGTTTGAATATGGAGTTTTCCAAATTTTGGAGTAAAGATATGACCCTAATGTTTAGAGTTGATGGCAGTATAGAATTTGGCTCACAAGCCGATGGCGTAGCG
Source organism: uncultured Aureispira sp. (assembly GCA_964399855.1). GTDB lineage: Bacteria > Bacteroidota > Bacteroidia > Chitinophagales > Saprospiraceae > OLB9. The sequence goes on from CAYNSF010000022.1 coordinate 11,669, forward strand.
TATATGGTTTGGGCTACGACAAAAGATGGAGATAGTGGCGGAAAGCAAAGGGAGCAATTTGCATTTATAAATGGCAACTCTATGTTAGTGACACCTGACGAGTTTAACAACTCTACGACGAGCAGACCTGAAGCAAGTGGATATAAAATCAGTGACGGTAGCTATTATGACCCTGTAGATAGGAAGAGTAAAAATTTTGAAGCTACAGCACATACACATCCAGAGGGAAGTTATCCTTCTGGTGGCTATCCTCCTGGAGATTTAGAGTATCAACAAATAAAACATCCTCATAAACCCGGTTTTGTTATTGGTGCTGCTAATAATTTAGTTTCAGGTTTTGGAGGTGGTGAAAGATGGCAAGCAGTGGATCACTCTTCACAAAAAAAAAAATTACGGTTAAAAGATTAATTTCAGGTTCTCAAAAAATTCCAAAATATGACACTACACGACATTAAAAAAGAAATGTTTATTTTTTGTTTAATTTGTACTACATTTATTTCCTGTGATAGTAAACAGATTGAAAATCAAAATATTAGTGTAAAAGTTGGTTTTAAAGAACCAATTTTAGACACATTTAATTTTTATATTTCAAAAGTTAATATTGATTGTGATATCGTTATGGCGTATGATAGAAATATCATGAGTAGAATCAGTCGATTTAACTTTTTTACTTTAGATGACAAAAGTATGGACGATTTTAATTTCATATATTATACTGAAATAGATAATAAAAGAATTAATATAATAACAGGAATTGAAAATTTTGTTGAATCATCAAATAATAATACAAGTAAATTTTCAAAAAGTAAAAATTGTGTTAGTACTTTTTTTGTTGTTTACGATTCTGCTGGTCACATATTTGTAAAAGAAAATTTTAATAGTTTTAATGAAAATTTTAGTCCGCAAAAACAACCTGAGTTTAGAGCGGTTAAACCAAGATAATATAAAATGGAGAGCCAGTCGCAACCACATGCTGTAAAACAAATCAGCAATGGGCTGCTGCTGACAGATTCGTTTTTTATCTCACTCACCCTGAATTGCTGATAGAACAGAATAATTTAGTAAGAATAATCCAATTTTCTTGGAACTATGCTTACTTTTGTGCCTGTTTTTTACTAAAAATAAAAGGTCATCATGTCAAAAAGGATAAAAGTTAAAGATATTTTCTCAGCACCTGTTAATCAAGATTATACCGTAATGGGTTGGGTGCGTACATTCAGAAACAATCAGTTTATTTCCATAAATGACGGTTCATGCTTAGCGAATATACAGGTAGTCGTTGACAGTGAAAAATTAGGAGAAGCATTTGTTAGGAGGATTACTTCAGGTGCCGGAATAAGTGTAAACGGTACACTTACAGCATCTCAGGGTAAAGGTCAAACGGTTGAGCTTATAGCTAATCATATAGAGATATTAGGAGATTGTGATCCGGAAACTTATCCGATTCAGCTAAAGAATAGACCCAGTTTAGAATACTTGAGAGAAATAGCACATTTGCGTTTTAGAACGAATGCATTTAGTGCGATATTTCGGGTGCGACATGCCTTAGCGTATGCAATACATAAGTTTTTTAATGACAGAGGATTTTTCTATATGCATAGCCCGATTATCACAGCGAGTGATGCTGAAGGTGCTGGAGAAATGTTTCAGGTCACAACGCTTGATATCGACAATCCGCCAAGAAATGAAGATGGTTCTGTAAATTATAAGGAAGATTTTTTTGAAAGACCTACTAATCTTACTGTATCTGGTCAGCTTGAAGCGGAATTGGCAGCATTAGCATTGAGTGAAGTATATACTTTTGGACCCACATTTCGTGCAGAAAACTCCAATACAACTCGTCACTTAGCTGAGTTTTGGATGATAGAGCCAGAGGTTGCTTTCAATGATTTGAATGACAATATGGATTTGGCAGAAGATATGTTGAAGTACCTTGTCCAGTATGCCCTTGATCACTGTGCTGAAGATCTTGCGTTTTTAGAGCAAAGATTGCTTGATGAAGATAAAAATAAGCCTCAAGCCGAGCGTTCCGAAATGACGCTTACCCAGAAGTTGCATTTCTGTTTAGAACATCCTTTTGAGAGATTGACCTACACTGAGGCTATAGATATTCTTAAAAACTCAACACCAAATAAAAAGGGAAAATTTGTGTATCCTATTAAAGATTGGGGTGTAGATCTGCAATCTGAACATGAGCGATATTTAGTTGAGAAACATTTTAAAAAGCCTGTCATCCTGACAAATTACCCTAAGGAAATCAAAGCCTTCTATATGCGTATGGATGATGACGGGAAAACTGTTCGGGCTATGGATGTTTTATTTCCAGGTATCGGAGAGATCATCGGCGGCTCACAGAGAGAGGAACGTTTAGATGTGCTATTGCAAAGAATGGATGACATGCATATACCTGCTGAGGAAATGTCTTGGTTTTTGGATACAAGGAGATTCGGAAGTGTACCACATGCAGGTTTTGGTTTAGGTTTTGAGCGTTTGGTGCTATTCGTGACGGGTATGACCAATATCAGAGATGTGATACCATTCCCGAGATTCCCGGGAAATGCGGAATTTTAATTGGATTTTTTTTTGAACCACTAAAGGCACGAAGTACACGAAAATATTCAACTATACCATTTCTTACTGATATCCTGCTGCTTGTAGATTAAATAGTTTAGAGTACAATGCCGGACTTGCCATTAGTTCCTCGTGTGTACCCAATTCCAATACCTTACCATCTTGGAGTACTAATATGCGGTCTGCCATCCTCACGGTACTAAATCTGTGGCTGATAATGATGCTGGTTTTTCCTTTGGTCAGCCCTATGAATCGTTTGAATACATCATACTCTGCCTGTGCATCAAGGGCACTTGTTGGTTCGTCAAGGATCATGATATCTGAGTCTTTCATATACGCACGGGCGAGCGCAATTTTTTGCCATTGACCACCACTCAATTCCTGACCGTTGGAGAATCTTCTTCCTAATTGTTGTTCGATACCTCGACTCATTTCAGAGATGACTTGGTCAGCCAAACTTTTTTCCGCAGCATCCTGAAGTACAAGATCGTTTTGCAATTCGGAAATATTACCTACGGCGATGTTTTCACGGAGTGTAAATTCGTATCTAAAGAAATCCTGGAAGATCACTCCAAAGCGCTGTCGATATTCATCGATGTCAAATTGATTGATATTGATACCGTCTAAGTATATCGCACCACTTGTTGGCTCATAAAAGCGTAAAAACAGCTTAATCAATGTAGTTTTACCAGCTCCATTCTGTCCTACGAATGCCATTTTCTCTCCAGCTTTCATTTCAAAACTGACACCTTTCAGGACTTCATCATTGCTACCAGGGTATGCAAAATGAAGATCTTTGACGACGAAGCCCTTTTGAATTTTTTTAGGCATGGCGGTGCTGTTAAGATTATTATTTTCAATCTCAAGATCGATAAAGTCAAAGTAATCCTTGAGATAAAGTGCACTTTCTGAAATACGTGTAAATCTCGAAAAGAAGCTTTGTAAATTACCTCGCAAACGGTTGAATGAACCCGAAAGGAAAGTGAGCTCTCCGAGTGTAATGATTCCTGCTACCACTTTTATGACTATATAAATGTAAGCACCATAATAGGAAAGCACACCCAACATATTGAATATAGCACCGAATATATTTTGCCTTATAGCTAAATTGCGTGTCACGTGATAGTATTTATCCGATAAATCACTAAATCGTTCTGCGATAAAATCCGTCAATCCAAACAATTTGATCTCTCTCGCTGTCTGATTATTAGCTCCGATAAAACGTAGGTAATCGAGCTCACGCCTTTCACTTGTCCAGCTTCGAGCCAAAGAATATCTTGTAGAACTAAATTTAGCTTCGTTGATAAATGAAGGGATGATGCTCAAAATCAGGATCAGTATCAGCACTGGAGCAAAATAGATAAGTCCCGCTATCAATGTGACCATAGAAATCAAACTTTCGCCTTGACTGAGTATGTTACTCATCAAATCTACTCGACGTACGGTTTGGTTTCTGGCACGTTCGAGCTTATCATAAAAGTCGGGATCTTCGAGTTGAGTAATGGTCAATTCACTGGATTTACGAATGATTCTCTCTGAAGATTTGTTGCTATATAAATCACCAAGCAGACTATCTGTAAGGCTGATAAGTCTTCCCAATAAATCCGAAATGATAACAATACCCAATTCTAGCGCAACATACTTCCAAAGTAACGTTAAGTCCTTGCTTTCAAGTGATACCTGGAGTATAATCTCATCTATGATTAACTTTCCCAACCAAAGGATAATGACCGGCGATAGCGAATTGACTAATCTCGATGCAATATTGGTAATAAAAAGTGCGGGGCTAGCACTATAAATCTCCTTGAAAAACCGTGGAACTGATTTAAGTGCTTTCAAAGCATCGCGAATGGAAGTGGTTATTTTGTCCTCGGTTATAGATTTAGCTACTGGTCTTGCCATATTGAATTTAGAAGGATGAAAAGAAGGTATTAAAGCTATAATAACTTAATACAATACAAAAAAGTTACAAGATTTTTGGGTTTATACGTTTATGTGTTTATAAGTGTAATGGTTTGATTTGAGTAATTGGTTGTATGTTGTTGGTTGTCTGTTGATAGTTTTTGGTATGAAGGAAGTGTTCAAAAAAACTGTTTCAATTATTCATTTTAAACCTATTTGAGGTATTTACTAAAAGAATGAACATCTAAACCCTTACACCCTTACACCTTTAACCCTTTACACCTTTAAACCACTAATCACAGCGTATCAAAATACATTAAATCTTTGAACTTTATAAATCTTTCCTTTATCTCTGGCATGGATAAATTTTTCAACCGATTGAGGCTGAAGTCTTCTACACAGAAGGATGCCATGGCAGAACCCGCAATAATAGCACGCTTCATATTGTTCATGCTGATATCATCCGTATTGGCTAAGTAACCCATTAGACCACCTGCAAATGTATCTCCCGCTCCTGTAGGGTCAATGACTTGTGTCAATGGCAATGCTGGTGCATAAAACATATCGTCCGTTGAGAATAATAATGCGCCATGCTCTCCTTTTTTGATGACTAAATAACGAACACCCATATCATGGATTACTTCTGCGGCTTTGACGAGGGAATTTTCTCCCGATAGCTGTCGAGCCTCTTCATCATTGATCGTTAGTAAGTCAACACGTGCTATCACATTTTTCAATTCGTCCATAGCGATGTCCATCCAAAAATTCATCGTATCGAGTGCGATGAGTTTTTGGCTACCATCAAGCTGATCAAGAACAGATTTTTGTACCGACGGCGTAAGATTGCCGAGCATTACGTATTTAGCAGATTTAGAGGCTTCGGGCAATATTGGATTAAAATCTGCAAGCACATTGAGATCCGTAATCAGTGTATCTCGATTGTTCATATTGTCATGATAGCGACCAGACCAGAAAAATGATTTTCCACCCTGTACTACTTCAAGACCGTCCAAGTTTACACCACGTTGGGTTAATGCTTCCAATTCTGTATCAGGAAAGTCATTCCCTACGATAGATACTAAATGTATATGCTCAGTAAAATAAGATGCTGCCCAGCTGATGTAAGTACAAGCGCCACCGATTACTTTATTTGCTTGACCAAAAGGTGTTTCAATACTGTCAAATGCGACTGTTCCGACTGTTAATAGGCTCATTTTATCTACGATTTTTTGATTTGTGTCGCAAAGATAATATTTTACTTATAAGATTGGGCTATTTTGGAAGTCAATGTAGTTTACACGTTACCTGAAATGGCGGAGTCAGGAGGTAAAATCGTAAAGCATCGAAAGTGTTTAAAGTTACATTGATGACTTGGATGTCATTTTAGTTTTGAAAAAGTGTAATACAAAAAAAGGGATGCATTACTTTGTCATGTATCCCTTTTTTGTTTAAAATGTATCTTTTATTATTGAGTAACTCTTATCAAACTTCCTGGTGCTACTCCCTTAACTTGGTCAATATTATTGATGGCGAGCAACTCTTCGAGCTTCATATTGTTAGCATTTGCGACATCCATTAGCGATTCTTTTCGGCTAAGTCTATGAAGTACACTTTGATTTGAAGTTTGCGATATTTCAAGCTTCTCAGCGATTCTCGATATATACTTATGCGATTTGAAATTATCTCTCACAGCCACTGATTTGAAAGCAAGATGGTTTATCAATTCGTTTTTGTCAATAGCGCATTCAGTAACAAAGACACCTTCGCCTTCGACATATCTGACTCTGCAAAATCCATAAGGATTATAAACTATATCTGTTTGTCCACCGTACTTCTCCATAAAAGCCAACATTTTGGTATCAGGCAATGTCAATGTATGCGCTGCCGAACCGGGTATGGTGCTTCTATTGTACGTCGGATTCAGATATTTGATCAAACCTGCGTCAATATCAAATTCTTTACTGATTCGCTCGATATCTATCGAATTATTTACTTTAATTGTAAGTACATATTTCAATTCATCTGACGGATCTCGCGGTTGTAAGTCGTGCAGATAGTAATACTTCATCAAGTAGGAAGTGGCAATAAATTTAGGGATGTATTTTTGCGTTTCCTTAGGCAGAAATTTTTTGAGCTTCCAGAAATCTGTTTCTCCGTTAGCTTTCTTTATCGCTCTATTGATGGTTCCAGAACCACAATTGTATGCGGCAATAGCCAGTGTCCAATCGTTATAAATATTGTACAAAACCTGGAGATGATCCAATGCTTTTTCAGTAGATTTTACTAAATCTTTGCGCTCATCGACGTATTTATTAATCGTCAACCCATACAACTCGGCAGTGGGCTTCATAAATTGCCAGATACCGGCTGCTCCTTGGTGAGATACTCCACCAGGATTAAGGCTTGACTCTATGACGGCAATATACTTTAACTCATCAGGAAGACCTTTCTCCCTTATGATATTTTCGATATATGGAAAATACAGTGAAGTCCTTCCTAAAATGACTTCGGCTTCTCCTCTTCTTTTGACGACGTACTTATGTATCAGGTCAGATACTTCGTCTGTCAGTTTCGTGTTGATGACTGTATTAAGATTGTCTATTCTCTTTTGTATCTCTGCGTCACTCGGGGTTGTGTCAGCAAAAATATATGTTCCAAAAGAGCAGACAAACAAAATCATCATCACAATGTTTCTTGTGATTAATTTTAATTTGTTCATGGTAAAAACAAACGGTTTTTGGATTTTAAAAATGATTACAATAGTAAACGTAAACCGATAATTGTAACTTTTATACAAAATTGATATTCTAAGCAGTCTAAAGAACAGAATAAATTTTTACTCTGAAGATTAGTCTATCTAAGATGTCAAAATTTGGTTTTATTTATTTAAATAAATTTTGGGACTGCAAAGATAAGGCATAATACCTATTCATGTTAACCTGTTGCTGTAATTAACAATTTTTTATTTGTTGTTAATATTAATGGACAAGAACCATACCATATTATCCAAAATTATAATGTATTAACTCGTATCAAGCAGATTTATAGTGTAATTCCGTGTTTACCCTGATGAAATTGGTGTTTTTCCCTGATGGTGATTTTGTGCCTTGAACGCTGACATTTTTTATTCAGAATCTTTTGACAAATTCAAAAGTCACTTTGGTATTATACCCTTACCTGAAATATTTTTTCATTTTAAGGAATTGGTTTTCAAACAAATAATAAGAGACAATACTACTTATAATCGTTGCTACCAAAGAGGAAATGACAATTAAAGTATAATTATCCATGAGCCTGATGATGAGATTTATCCAAATCGTATGAAATAAATACATACCATAGGTATATTTTCCCAACCGGCTTATCAGGTTGCTGTCATTGATTTTCAAAGGGTTTTGAGTGGGAAGCGTCATCGCTATCAGCACGATAGTAAGCATACAAACCAATAGCGATTCGATGATGTTTTTGTCTAAACCTACATGAGGAATTCCAAAATAAAATAAAATGATTATGCCCGCTATTATAGATTTTAAAAAGAGCGGAATGACATTTAATTTTTCAATCCAATGTGCTTTAAAGATTAATATCCAAGCAAGTAATCCGCCAAAAGAAAAATAATGTATATTGGTGTTTATGTCAATTGCTAAAATATCATTTACAGAATATAACACCCTGAATACAAATGATAAAACTATGGTTGCTGTCAAAAAAACGGGCATTTTTCGGTTCGAAATCATCAAAAAAACGATAATCCACAAGATGTAAAAATGTTCTTCAATACACAAAGACCACATCACTCTAAGTGGAGAGACGTTGGCAAATCCGTCATGTATCATCATCTGATAATTTTCCAGAAACAGTAAAGGAAATATCCAGTTGGGTTCGTATCCTACTCCTGAATCATCCAATGAAAAACACCGTAAAATAAATGGTGTCAACATAGCAAAAATGACCATAGCATAATATAATGGCCAGATTCTCAGGATACGTCTTATCAGGAAGTTTTTCGGATTCAGTTTTCCGGTATTTTGCTTTTCCGAATATAATAAAGTTGAAATCAGAAATCCACTTAATATAAAGAATATCTGCACACCAATGCCACCACTACGCATAAAAAAAGAAAGAATTGTATCCGGGTTTTCCGGCAGGTGATGCATGAAAACAATAAAAAATGCTAAAAACCGCAAAGCATCGAACGTGTGAAAATGTTTCATTTAGAACCTGAATTCGGTATTCATGATGATGTAGCCAAAAAATATGTAACGCAATAAAGCAACTCTAAAATCTATGACGATTATGGGTGAAATTGGATATTAATGAACCTTAATGCCTACCACGCCGACATATTTCGCTTGACTTGCAAATAAATTTTGTTTTTCATCCACCAATGTTCCATTTTCTTTTCCGTCTTTGGTTAAGAAATATGCACCATTACAGTCAAATGGATTTACAAGCCTGTCTTCTATACAGGAATCATAAGAAAAATATGCATTTCCATCAAAGCTGTATTGGTGTAAACTCACACAATAAGGAATATTTTCTGTATAAGGAATCATATCATATTGCTGTAATACTTTTTGCAGGCATGCATCATCAACAATGGGCGTGTTATCATTTTTAGTACAACTAAACAAAACGCCCGTACATAAAACTAAAATATATTTTTTCATTAGAACTCATTTTTTACAAGAACTTATTTATTAACTATAACTAATTTTTCAATATGAATATTATCTAATTTTAAAGGCATTTGTAAAGTATAGTAAAAATAAAAAGTATATCGTTATGCCTTCATCAGTTCGATAATCTCCGCAGCCGTGACGTTTTGCTGACTTCCACTCGTCATATTTTTCAATGAGACGACACCATTTTCGCGTTCGCTTTCGCCGATGATAGCTACATAAGGTACATTGCGGGCATTGGCATAAGACATTTGTTTCTTCATCTTGGCTGGTTCCGGATATACATCGCAAGGTATGCCGGCTTGACGAACGATAGATGCTTGTTTGAAAGCATAGTGATGACTTACTTCGTCCAAGGCGATAAATAGAATTTGGATATCTTTGGTCACATCATCGGGAAAGAGATTGAGTTCTTCCATGACATCATAGATACGTTCCGCACCAAATGAAACACCTACACCAGGCACATTATTCAAGCCAAAGACACCAGTCAAGTCATCGTATCTTCCGCCTCCACCGATACTACCCATACTAAAATCCGGGTATGCATTGGCATCAAGCTTTACTTCGAAGATACAACCTGTGTAATAATTGAGTCCACGTGCCAAGCTGATATCAAAAGTAAGTTCAGGTACAGTTCCTTCAAGATAATCAAAAACTTCACGTATTTGCCGAACACCAAGACTACCCTGTTCAAGTTGCTCAAAAGCTTGCTCAATGGTTTCTAAGGACGCATTATCTAAGAGTGAAAGTACTTTTTCTGCCTGTTGTGATGTGATGCCTTTGGCTGTCATTTCGTTGAGTACGCCGTCTTTACCGATTTTATCGAGTTTGTCGATAGCAATGGTCATATCCATAAATTTATCGGTAATCCCGGCTGCTTCGGCAAGCCCATACAACACTTTTCGGTTGTTAATGAGGATTTTCGTCTTTATACCCAGTTTCCTGAAAACGGTAGTATATATTTGTACCAATTCGGCTTCATACATCAGCGAATCCGAGCCGACTACATCTACGTCACATTGATAAAACTCCTGGTAACGACTTCTTTGCGGTCTATCCGCTCTCCACACTTGCTGTATCTGATATCTTTTGAATGGCAGCTGTATGTCATTTTGATGCATCACGACAAATCGCGCAAATGGAACAGTTAAATCATATCGCAATCCACGTTTGGATATCTGACTGATAACCTTTCCGGAAGCCTTTTGATTTAGATCATCAGCATTGACATCGGCTAAGAAGTCGCCATTATTCAAAACCTTAAAAAGCAACCTGTCGCCTTCCTCACCATATTTTCCGGTAAGCGTGGAAAGATTTTCCATGGTAGGCGTTTCTATCGGCAGATAGCCAAATGTCTTAAAAACGGATTCGATAACAGAAAAAATATACTTTCGCCGTGCTACCTGTTGCGGTAAAAAATCTCTTGTCCCTTTAGGTATCGATACTTTTGCCATGTGATAATGTATAATGTGTTTGTTATGTGGAATGCACCATAATGGTACATGCTACTGTCTTTAATTAATCTTCTTTGGGTTTCAATGCTAAAAATAATTCATCAAGTTGTGTGTCATGAATAGGCGACGGTGCATCAATCATCACATCACGTCCCTGGTTATTCTTTGGAAAGGCGATGAAATCCCGGATAGATGACTGACCGTTCATCACCGCACATAAGCGATCAAATCCGAATGCCAGACCTCCGTGTGGTGGCGCTCCATATTCGAAAGCACCCAAAAGGAATCCAAATTGTGCTTCGGCTTCTTCGGGTGTAAACCCTAACAATTTGAAGTTTTTGGACTGTAGTGCCCGGTCGTGGATACGGATGGAACCTCCACCGATTTCAGCGCCATTGATGACCATATCGTAAGCATCTGCTTTTAGGTTTTTTAGCGTTTCGTGGTCGCCGTGCATCATACGGTCGATGTCGTCTTTTTTAGGAGAAGTGAAAGGGTGGTGCATCGCATAAAACCGTTCTGTATCTTCGTCCCATTCCAATAGTGGAAAATCCATTACCCACAATGGTTTGAAGTCTCCCGGTATTGCCAGATTTAATCTTCTACCCAATTCAAGGCGCAATTCGCTGAGATGCTTCCTTGTCTTGTCGGTATCGCCGCTCAGAATAAAGAGAACGTCGCCTTTTTCAGCACCAAATTTATCAGCCCACGACATCAAAACTTCATCACTATAAAACTTCCCAACGGTAGATTTGATACTGCCGTCTTCCTGATATTTGACGTAAACGAGTCCTTTCGCTCCGATATTCGGTCTTTGAATCCATTCTGTCAGCTCTTTCATGTCTTTATTGCTGTATTGCTCTGCAATGCCTTTAGCACAGATACCAACGACGAGTTCGGCACTGTCAAAAACACCGAAATCATATCCTTTTGCAAAGTCATTCATCTCGACAAATGGCATACCAAAACGCAAGTCAGGCTTATCTGATCCGTATAATCTCATGGCATCGTCGTACTTCATTCGTGGAAAATCACCTAAGTCCATGCCAAGGGTATGTACAAACAAGTGCTTGACGAGACCTTCGAAAGTATCTAAGATATCATCGATATGGACGTATGACATTTCGCAGTCTATTTGAGTAAACTCGGGTTGTCTGTCGGCTCTCAGGTCTTCATCTCTAAAGCACTTCACTATCTGAAAGTACTTGTCCACACCAGCGACCATAAGGAGCTGTTTAAACGTCTGAGGAGATTGAGGTAGTGCGTAAAATTGATTGGGATTTAACCTGGACGGCACGACAAAATCTCTCGCTCCTTCGGGCGTACTTTTGATAAGAAATGGTGTCTCTACTTCCAAAAACCCTTGCATATCCAAGTATTTACGGGTTTCGAGCGCCAGTTTGGACCTGAAGATGATATTGTTTTGAATAGGTGAGCGACGTATGTCAAGATAACGATATTTCATCCTTAGATCTTCGCCACCATCCGACTCGTCTTCTATGGTAAAAGGAGGTACTTTTGATTCGTTGAGTATGTGTAAAGCGGTCACTTCTATCTCAATATCACCAGTAGATCGATTTGGGTTTTTACTGGATCGTTCTCTGACGATTCCGGTAGCTTGGATGACATATTCTCTACCCAATTTCCTCGCTTGCGTACATAGATCTGCATTTTCATCCATGTTGAAAACAAGCTGCGTGATACCGTACCTATCCCGTAAATCCACGAAAGTAAGTCCACCTAAATCTCTGCCTTTTTGAATCCATCCTGAAAGCGTAACTTCATTTCCAGCGTCTGATAATCTTAATTCACCACAATTGTGACTTCTATACATATAACGTCATTTTTTAATATAATGGTGCAAAGGTAATTGAAAGTAAGAGATTTTAAAAATACTGTTAGGAATGTTTAGATTTCATTGACGAACATCATGAAGAATGGCATAGGTTTTTTATGAATTAATTGAACATTTTGTATAAAATTGAGGTAGTATAAATATACATTTTGAAATATGAGACCAGATACTTTGTTTGAAGAGAGACAACGATTTACACAGTGGTGGCTTTGGGTGTTACTACTGGCTGTGAATTTGCCGTTTTTATACGGAATATATCAGCAAATCATCATGGGTGTTCCTTTTGGAGATAAGCCTATGAGTGATATGGGATTGTTGCTGTCGGCTGGGCTGACGATATTGATAACAGGTTCACTTTTACTTGTAAAGTTAGATACATTCATATATAAGGACCGTATCGAAATCCGATTTTTTCCTTTGCAGCTAAAAACTTTGATTTATAGTTGGGATGAAATTGAAGATGCTCAAGTACGAACGTATGCACCATTGAAAGAATATGGTGGTTGGGGATTACGGTACAGTTTTAATGGTCATGGAAAAGCCTTGAATGTGTCAGGAAATAAAGGGTTGCAGTTGGTACTGAAAGACGGTAAGAAACTACTTATTGGGACAAATATGCCTGAGGAAATGGCTGATGCTCTTGCGAAAATTGATAAAAGGTATAATCGTTAAATCGAAGATTGGGTCAATTGCTGTAAATGTAATTTTTATAAGTGTTTATAGTAATAAAAATACAGCAAACTCGATTTATAATCCCTTTATTCAATAAGGATTCTGGAACAATTATAGAGAAGAGTGCAAAACAAAAAAGGTAGCCTTGTGAGCTACCTTTTTGTTTTTTTTGATAAGCAATTAAGTATTATCTATTGATAACAATCTTACCGTATTTGCTACCTTCATTGGTATTGATTTTCATCAGGTAGATACCAGAAGTCAAAGATTCAACAGGCATTTTCAATGAGATTTGACCGCTTTGCTGACCAAAAGTTTTTGATAAGCCAATAGATCCGTCCATATTGTACACATCAATAGTCACATCTGAAGTCTTAGCAAGGCTAAATTCTATATTTGCGTGGTCGTCTGCCGGATTCGGATATACAGTCAATTGAGCGTCCAATTCGATTTCTTTAGTGCTTGTCGTATATCCATACGCTATAGCCTTGTCTATCGAAGATGTATTGACATTCATCACTTCATTGCCTTTCATCAATATTGGAATTATATTGATTTTATCCTTTTTCCAAGCATTATCCAATTTTACTGAAAAGTGGACGAAATGCTTACTTCCGGCATCTACACTTCCGTTTATTGTATTGGCAGGGGTACGTTGTAAACCGTTGGCTACTCTGGCTACGTGATTATAGACCATTCTTGACGCTGGAACTGGATTTGGAAGCGATTCGTAACCACCCATAGCACCTTGTCCTCCACCTGCATAAGCATTGGCTTGATTATACGCACTGGTTGTTCCTCTTACATCGTCTTCTGTAAGTACCAATGAAACATAATAAGTGCCTGAACCATTTTCTAAATACTCAACTTCCACGGAAACATCCAACGTGTTAGTTCCTTGATCCAATTGAGCTCCTGTTTCCAATTTAGCTACTGGTGCTTTTACTATATTTGCTAAGAACGGATCTTCTACACCACTTGGATCTATGTTGCCACCTCTTTCGACTCTGCAATTAGGAAATGCATTGAACCCTAAGAAGTTTACATATTCAGGCATACGCATCGGTTCGGTACTACTACCACCATGTACTGCTATAGGTATGAAAAGATTATGGTAATCATTATCAAATCTATCCATAAATACCGCGCCTCTCGGACACCAAACACACCATGTTCCAGTTGCCTCTTCTACCAATACACGCTTATGTGCAGCCGGGATAATCGGATCAATTAAATTAGAGAGTACATTATTACAATTTACGTCATCACCATCTTGGTCGTTTACCTTTGTAATAGATATAGTCATCAGATTAGGGCCTTCTTGAAGAGTTATCTCTGGTAAATATATCAGTGACCTTTCTCCTCTTTTGAGATTTAAGTCTGTGAGTTCATAAACTTCATCGTCGTGACCAGAAACAGAAAAAACAACTTCTGCACTATTGATGACTTTTATTCCATTGTTTTGAATATAGCATACTGGGCTATCAGTACTTCCTAATAGCTTATTTGCAGACCAGGTAAATCCAACCAAACTTGCATCCACATCAACAGTATTTGCTGAAGGTGTATGCTCAAAAGATACATCATCTACATAATAGCTACATGATCTGTCAGTAGGATAAAAGTTAAGAGATGAAACGCTATTTGCGTTTGTAAGATTAACAAATGCACCTCTACACTCGTCATTAATCAATACACTCCAAAGGTTAGCGGATAAATTGATATTAAGTTCTATTTCAAACCATTCACCTACAGGAACCTTAGTGGCAAGTACAGATCTTGCTCCAGTGGTCAGTTCCATAATACCATTTGCGGCAATACGTGTTTCTAACGCCCATACTTCTCCTATTTTTTGATTTGCCTGTAAATTAAAGTAAGTAGTATTCCCCTTAGGTATATACAAACTCATTTTCAGAATGAAAGTTCCTTTTGTAAATTTTTCTCCAAAAGGAAGTACTAAATCCATCGGACCTCCGTCATTGCTTGTCGCAGTAATATAAATCGAATTGTCAGGAGATTTTGACTGATCTGAAGTTACTTTGGCGTCTTCATTTGTTCCTGGTTTTCCTGACCAAGTAGTCCAAGCACTGTTGTTTGTACCCAAATAAGTACCAGCCGGATAGCTGTCAAAGTTATCGCTGAAGCTTACCTGAGCCTGAAGCCCAAAGGTAATCAATAAGCTAAAAAAAAGAATTGTATATAATTTTTGCATACCTAAAAGTTTAAAATTATTAAAAAATATTAAAGAACAAGTGCAAACTTAATATTATTTTGAAAAATTTTGTATTGAATAGATATAATTTTATCCGCTTAATCAAATGTTTTTCTAAAAATAGCAATCATCACGACAAATATTTATAAATCCAACCATAACTAATTACATTTTTACAATCTTAAAATGTTTTATTTTATGGCCTTTTCTCGCTATGAGTACGTACATACCTGCCGGAAAATCTTGCATATTGTACGCATTTTTAATATCAGAAATATTATGGTTGTATTGTGCATACAAATTTGTAAAAATGACTTCGTCAACGGGTGTATCTAATGACCAATATAGCCAATCGGTGACTGGATTCGGACTAATACTTATTTGAAAATCGGTTTCATCATGTAGTGAAGTAGTCGTATCGACCTGCACTTCAATGGTTTTAAGATCGCTTTCGCAATACAACAATTCAGTATATATCTCAAAATCATAAAAATACAAATATGCTGTTGGGCCGAAAGTAGATGTTTTTATAGTAATTACATCATCAACTATATAAGGATACGCTGTATTTCCCGATGTTCTTACTAATCGAGGTGATTTAAAGCCCAGATTTTCCTGATTGACCTTTTCGTCTGTGCCGATTACATAATCTCCAGGCTGTAACGTCGCATTTAATGTTAATACCGATATACCAATAGGCAACATAAAATTTTGTGCGAATACAGTATCTTGATTATTTTTCAAGATATAAATTCGTCGTGTTCCTGGTGTATCCGTATTTACGGTGGTTTTATACAACACACATCCCGATTCGACACTAAATACCATTGTTCCTGACGCTGTATTTGTATGATATTGATTGGTTGTTGGCATATCATGTTCTCCAATTACGGATGTCTTATAGTCAAGGAGTTCAACAATTCTGGATCCAAATATGGTCGTCGTATCTATAGGGTTGGTTATAAAAATACTTCCCGAATGAACTGGATTGTCAAAATCTGGACTTACGTACCAATTGGTTGATGAAACAGAAGATGTCAATGTAGCTTGTTGTCCTTTTTGAACCGTATCGGCTGATATTTCAAAGTCAATATCTAATACTAACTTTTCAACAAAAACGCTGTCATGGATCGTTTGTCCGCAATAGTCCTGCGCTATAATTATTACCCAACCCGTTTCGTTTGTAGTAAATGTAGGACTATTGATGCTATCCTGCCAGACAAACGTACTTCCATTGACTGACGGAAGTATCTCTATGGAGTTGCCGGCACAGAAAGACAGATATTCGTCTTTTAAGATATCGGTATCGGCAGCAAAGCACCCAGATACTACTTTCACAGGTTTGCTAATCGTAATACATCCATTAGCGTCAGTCATGGAAACATGATATAAACCTGGATTGACTGAAACCACCGGAGATTTAGAACCATTACTCCAGAGATAACTGCTATACCCTGAAGGTGCTTCAAAACTTAATGGCTCGTTTTTATATATTTGCACTTCATCGTACAATGTTATTTGTTGTGAAACACAAAAAGACTCTTGGGCAAGATACGTATGATCAGCCTGTAAATCTGTATAAACCTCCTTGATGCCCGACGGCCAACGGATGACTAAACTATCTATTTCCGTACCAGCTCCAAGCCCGAATGTCTGTTGTAATGAGTTGCATATACCGTAACTTTCACCGCCTTTGACCATTCTGACCTGACGACCAGCCGGCGTATATAAACTCAGATGCGCACCAATACCGGAAAGATTGGAGGTAGTGCCACGCAGACTTATCTTTAAAAAGTGGTTTTCATTGGCGTTATTGAGCCACAATTGGTCATCAGTAAGTCCAACTTCGTTGATCGGGAGTCCAAGATGCGCATGTATATCCGGAAATCCATCATCATTATAATCACCTGTCGTAAAGGAATGCACCGTAAATTTCCCAAAAATATCTTTGATAATCTCAAATTGCATATTACCCTTATTGTGTAATAGAATGCCGCTTTCTGCACCTGAAAGCAATATATCAATGAGCCCGTCATTGTCTATATCTAAACTGACAGCCTGAAAGCTAAAGGAAGACAACACTTGAGGTAATGGTCTTTCTTCGAATCGTTCATTATTGATGTTTTCCATCAATTGATGTGGAGCATAGTGATTGACGACAAGTGCATCCATATCACCGTCATTATCGAAATCTTCAACGACTGTAACCCATGTTTGCTCTCCACTATTCAGGTTGAAAATCGATCCATTTTCTTCAAAAGTACCATCTCCATTGTTGATGTATAGCCGATTTATCCGCCGTTTGTCTGTCGGGTCATTTACGCCACCTTTACATTTAGATAAAACCATATCTGGAAGATAGTCTCCATTCACATCCGTCCAGACGACACCATAATTGCCCGAACCATCTGTATTGTCATTTTCCAAAAAATCTATCACATTTTGTAAGCGAAGAGCACCCGTTTTGTCATTAAGATATATTTTGGGCGGACCGTCTTCATTACATACAAAATAATCGAGCCAGCCATCATTATTAATATCCACTACAGCCGAACCTTGAGCATAGATATTGGTTGCAAGGCTACTTTTAGTCAAGTTCCCAGATGTATTTAAAGTCGTAATACTACCCTGACTATAAGCACCAGTTGTGATGATTTCTATAAGTCCATCATTGTTAAGGTCGCCTGCTGCCAATGACCATTCTCGCAATATAGTCGTCTTAATGCTATTATTGTGAACCAGATCAAAATGACTGCCGCTACTCAGGATGGTATTAAGAGTATGTCCACGGTCGATAACGACGATATCATCAATCAAGTCGCCATTGATATCCAAAGAAGCACCCGGCATGACGCTTCGTGTAGGAAACGAAGATTTGTATTGTCGTGTCTTTTCACTTAGAAAAGGTTGGCATATCGTTGTAGAACACACAAAGGCAGATAAAAGCAAGACCAGAGATATAAATTTGGTATCCATATTGATTGCTGATTTTAAAGTCGTAAAGATAACCAATATTTAGCACAGCTATTGTTTTTCTTACTGGAGAATGGATGGAAATAAGCTTAAAAAGCACTAAACATACGTTTGTCAGCTGTTGATTGTTGGTTGAGATGTCAAATTCGTCATTCAAAAGTCAAATTTATTAATCATCATTCTGAAAACACAAATCAAATAAAAAAACTCAATTTTATGAAGTGTGACTATTCGTAAAGTGAAGATTTAACAATGCCCGTTTTACTAAGCAAATGGCGTATTGAAACACGTAATACTCCAAGACCGTATTTGACACTCCTGGAAAAATTGATAGAAGATGCCTCTTCAAAGTATTTTGTCGGGCAGGTCACTTCACCTATATCAAAGCCTTTGTATATGATTTGAGACAACATCTCATTATCGAAGATAAAGTCATCACTGTTATTATTGTAACGAATAGCCTCCAATACTTCTCTACTAAATGACCTATAGCCCGTGTGATATTCGGAGAGTTTGTAGCCTATTAGAAAATTCTGAACCATTGTCAAAAAGCGGTTTGCGATATATTTATATACAGGCATGCCACCTTTGAGTGCACCTTTGCCAAGTATCCTGGAACCAAGTACAACGGGATAAAGACCGTCTCCAATGATATTGACCATAGAAGGAATCAATAATGGCGTGTATTGATAATCCGGGTGAAGCATGATGACGATATCCGCTTTCAACTCTAAAGCCTTGTTATACAGAGATTTTTGATTGCCGCCGTAACCTTTGTTTTTAGGATGAACGATGATCTGGTGGATACCAAGCTCTTTGGCAACATGAGCTGTATTGTCTTTCGATGCATCATCGCAAAGTATGACTTCATCCACGATGTCAAAAGGTATCTCATCATACGTTTGCTTCAATGTGCGTGCAGCATTGTAAGCAGGTAATACCACGACGACCTTCTTGCCTTTATACATAAGGTGGACGATTCAATAAGTATAGAGTATTATATTGCACTATCAAGATAAAGAACTTAATGAAATGTTGTTCTTTTCCCAAATCTCTACGTTAAAAAGCCTCGCCGAACCACCTGGTTCGCCTGTGTTTTTTGCCTTGAGCTTTAAAAAAATAACTTCCATTATAATTTAACTTTTTATCTGGACAGAGCAATAGTATGCGTGGTCGTTATTTAACGGGAACAAAATGACCGTTCATCTGGTAAATCCAAATCAACATAATAATAAACAAGATGATTGTTAATACTATTTTGCCAAAGATAGAACCCTTTCTTCCGTAATTATTGCTGTTTGCCATCAAACTAATTTTTTAACTTAGGAACAAAGATAGATGTATTTGTTTGATTGCTCCAATTTTTTTCTGATTTAAATTTATCATGTAGTGATATTTGTAGGATTCTCACGGTAAAATACGTAATCAAATATACTTTATAGACATTTTATATTAGAGATTACCATGTCATTGTCTCTGTAAAAAGTTTGTTACCAACTTGATGCTATTAGTAAAAAGTACCAATGTCGTTTAGTTAAGCTAATGAGAGTACGATTACGTTGTGGTCATATTTTTTAGAACCCGTTGTTTTTTCGACTTTTAGCACCTGCCCTTAAAGGGAGAAGCCGAAAAAAATGCTTGTTCATCCTTTAGGATAAGAGGCAAATAACGAGCATTTTTTCATAGATTAAATAAAAGATAAAACAGCCATTCTTCACCGAAAATTATTTTAAATCCTTAACTAAACGGTATTGAAAAAAGTACTGTAATTTGCCATACTTTGTAAGACTATTCCTCCTCATGCCTGCCGCACAAAAGCACTGATTTTACCCGCTCTTATAGACGGTAGTAGCGCCGAAATAAATCCTATAGACATAACTGTAAGTGTTACTATTAAAAAATCTCCCATACGCATTTCGATAGGGTATGCATCTATCATAAATCCTTCTGGAATGCTGATCAATCCGTAATACTTTTGCATGAAATAAAGAATGATGCCGATGATGTAGCCTAATCCCATACCAATAGCGGACACCAACAAACCCAATACAAGAAAAATCCAACGAATACCTTTTGTTGTAAAACCCATTGATTTCAGTATCGTTATGTCTTTTTTCTTTTCGAGAACGATCATCCACAATGAGCCCACTAAATTGAATGCAATAATGAGTAAAGTAAGGCAAGCAATCAAGTAGCTCACCCATTTCTCTATATTCATGATTTTGAGGAAACTTTCATCTTGTTGATACCTACTACTCACTTTATATCCATGACCTAATGCCTTTTGCAATGCAGTAGTGATTTTTTGGTCACTTGTTCCAGGTATTTTCTTGATTTCTATGGCTGAAAAATGATCTTCCAAGCCAAGCAGGTGGTTCACACCATCAAAATTGACCAAAACATATTGCATATCCACATCACTTCCTACTGAAAATATTCCAGATGTATAAAAGGAATAACTATTAAATTCTTTAGAAAGTGGACCTTTGGAAGCACGCAAAGGCATATAAGCTGTTACGGGTGTAAATCCATCTGAGAAATTGATTGACAATTTGGTGTTCATACCTGCGCCCACAATGCCGTATTCTGTGGTTTTGCCAAATTGTGCGGATCCATAGAGCAATGCCGTGTCTAAACCGGTTACTTTTAGGTAATCATCGTTTACACCTTTGATGATACCGACTTCTTGCGATCCCTTATAGTCAAAAAATGAAGTTTCTTCAATCGTAAATGCGTAGGCATCAATGCCATTTATATTTTTAAATAGCGTAGTATCTACATCCTCAACGGGCATGTACTTTCCTTCTGTCAATGTAACTTTAATATCTGGATTGAAATTACTCAACATACCTGCTAAAATGCTTTCAAAACCATTAAAGACCGACAATATCAAGATTAAAGCGGCTGTCCCGATAGCCATTCCCGCAATCGAAATCCAGGTAATGATATGTATGGCATTGGTAGATTTTTTGCCAAATAAATACCGGAAAGCTATCCTGAGATATAAATTCATGCTGCAAAAATAAGAAAATTTAGCTGTTGTAACAGCTTATGTCAAATTGAAGACATCATAATTCAATAATGATAGACTTAAAAAAATGATTACACACTAACATCACCCTTCCATATTGAAGATGATCTCTCCATGAGGCAAGATTTCCATTGAGAATGCTTTAGATTCGCCTGCATCATATTCGGCACCGTCCAAAGATTGTCCAGCGATGATATTGATGATGAGATCGGTTTCGATACTTGCCACTGATTTCTTGATGACGTTTCCAGTAACAATAGTATTGGAAATGGATTTCCGATTGATCATCTGACCTTTCTTATCCAAAGTTACTAAGATGAAATCGTATTTGAGTAAACCGCCTCTCCAATAGACGACGGTATTAAAATTTTCCTGTGCCGGTATTCGAAAGCATGGAATAAACTCTGTAAATTCATCAATTTCCTTTTCCCACTCTATGATGACTTCATCTATAAATGATTGTGGAAATGGATCGTTGTCACGCTCGTAATCTTGTAGATAGTCTTCCGACACCATGACAGGAAGTTCCGTTTCTGCAAAATAATGCAGGATTCGCTCTAACTTACTCATGTGATTATTTAATGATTTTAAGACTCAGATCCATTGTGCCTGCCGAGTGTGTGAGTGCACCGACTGAGATATAATTGACACCTGTCTCAGCAGTAGCACGTACTGTTTTGAGCGTTATACCTCCAGATGCCTCTGTTTCAAACCTGCCATTAACATGGGCTACGGCTTCTGCGAGAATAGGAATTTCAAAATTGTCTAACATGATGCGAGTTATTCCGCCTCTTTCCAATACTTCCTCCAACTCAACTAAGTTTCGAACTTCAACAGTGATACCCAGATCAAGCTTGTTGTTATCGAGATATTCATGCACTTTGTTGATAGCTTCTGTGATTGATCCACATGCATCGATATGATTGTCTTTTATCATGATCCAATCATACAATCCGGTACGATAATTTTCGCAGCCGCCAACTTTTACAGCCCATTTTTCAAGAAAGCGCATTAGTGGAGTTGTCTTACGCGTGTCCAAGATTTTCACCGGCAATCCTTCTACTTCAAAGGCAAATCTCGAACTCAATGTAGCTACACCACTCAATCGTTGCATCGTGTTGAGCACAAGTCGTTCTCCTTTCAATAATGCCTGAGCATTACATTCTACATAAAATGCCTCATCACCATATTTTACATCTTCGCCGTCATTGATACGAGTATCGAATATAGCAGTAGGATCAAGATGCCTGAATACGGCTTCCGCAAAAGCAATACCAGCTATCACACCTTCCCCTTTAACTAAAAGTCGGCATTTTTTTCGAGCATCTGGTGGAATACAGGCTAGTGAAGTATGGTCGCCATCTTGTATGTCTTCGTGCAGTGCTTCAATAATAAATTTATGTAATAATTCCTTGTCTATTTCGTACATTATCGTATATATTTAAAAAAAGGTAACGGCTCAGGTATGATCAATTTCAATCAAAAAATGAGAATTTTCCGTGATACTTCAGCTCTCTTTTTGTCAATAGCACTACTATTAACTCAAAAAGTAGCTTCGTCTGACGAAAAATCATCCTATTTTCATGATTTGAAAGCATATATCTGTATAGTTACAAAAAAATGAATGGCAAAGATAATATCTTTTGGGTATAGTAAATGCTGATTTGTGGCTTACTCAAGTATTTTTTCTAAATAGTGTTGCTCTATACCGAAGAAACTTTTGATTTTTTGCACCTGCTCCAATGCTGCTGTATTCGGTTTGGACTTTTTACCCGTAATCATTAGGTTTTTGGGTGTATGATCTGTGGAGATAAATTCAAAAACTTTTGATTGGTATCCATTGGCTTCCATAATCAGTGCGCGTATGCCATCCGTGATTATTTCCGCTTGTCGTTCTTCTAATATGCCATGTTGCAAGATTGGCGAAAGTAGATTATCGTGTTTCATGTCATTGCGGATTTGCTTATGGCAACATGGAGCGACGATGATATAGGTTGCATTTCCTTGTATTCCTTTTGCAATCGCCATATCAGTAGCGATATCACAAGCATGCAATGCAATAACCATATCTGTATCGCTCGTGTCCACTTGGTCGATATCTTTTTGTTGGAACGATAAGCCTACAAACCCGTGTTTTACAGCGACGTTGTAGCATAGCCCGATGATATCTGCTCTAACGTCATATCCTGTTATTCGACACCTTATTTTCTTAGTGTTGGTTAGAAAGTCGTACAAAGCAAAAGTAAGATATCCTTTACCACTACCCATATCGGCAATCGTGAACATAGTCTCTTCCGGTACACCTTTTAAAAGATGATCTACGATTTCAACATATTTGTTGATCTGCTTGTATTTGTCTTGGGCTTTATCATGTATCTTCCCGTCCTTTGAGGCCAATCCCAGATCTTGTAGCCAGAGTGTATTTTCTGGTATGTACCGAAATTTAATATTATCATGGTTGGTATCAATTGTTATAGGTTCTGCCTTTTCTTTTACGATCAGTGTAGATTTACCCTTTTTACTCTGTATTAGCGTGATTTCTTCATTTTCTGAAAATAATACAGCATTAAAAAATTTACTTCCGAGTAGGTCATCGAGCAACTCTTGTAATTGAATTTCTTGATAATTTTTAACTTCATCACGTCGTTGATACCGATAAGTTACGGAATATTGCATTTTGTTTTTGATAATAGCCGGTTTCAGAAATGCTTTGACGATATCCTTATTCTGATGTCTATTTTTAGAAAATGTGATTTTGAAAGGGATATTTTCCTTTATATTGTTCGTAATATATTGTAAAAACCGATTTTTATCCTGACTCACGATCAAATGTTTTCAATATTTAATATAAAAATCATGCTGAATGTTTAAAAATTGATACAATTATACGAAAGTGATCTCATTTATGTAGTGTTTTGACACAGTCATATCTAAGTATTCCTTATAATATCATATTGTAATGACCAAATTATCATAAGCTATATGAACACTATCTGGACATAATTTGCTTAATTCATTGTGCTTGCCAAGGGTGTGAGATAGATGTGTAAAATAGGTTTGCTTAGCTCCGATGATTTCCGCCATTTGTACAGCTTCTTCAAAAGTAAAGTGCGTATTATGTTTGTGAAATTGGAGCGCATTTAATATAAGTACTTCTAATCCCTGTAATGATGCCAATGCTTTATCATCTATAAAAGAAGCATCAGTAATATAGGCAAAATCGCCGATACGATATCCTAATATTGGAAGTTTGCCATGTTGTACACCGATCGTATGGACTTCAATTTTTGGAAGAATAGTATGTATTTCATCTTCTTGGAGTACATGACATTCCACTTTTGGTGCTCCAGGATAAGGCGCTGTATCGAATATATATGCAAATCGTTTTTTTAGATCTTGGATGACACGATCCATTGCATAAAGTGGCAATTTACCTGCTTGCATGAAATTGTATGGGCGTATGTCATCCAATCCTGCTACATGGTCATTGTGTTCGTGGGTGATGAGCAAAGCATCAAGCCTTGGCACACGGTTAGTCAGCATTTGTTGGCGAAAGTCTGGTCCAGCATCTATAACGATATACTGTTCATACCATTCAATAAGCACTGCAGACCGAAGCCTTTTGTCACGCATGTCATCCGAAGTACATGTATCACAAATGCAACCGATGACGGGAACACCCTGAGAAGTACCTGAGCCTAAAATCGTGATACGCATCAAAATATCTGAATCTATACAGTGTTTAAATGAGTTTTTAATAGGTTTTTATAGAACTGTTTTGACTTGTCAGAAAGTACAGTATCGTCTTGTAGGACTACATCTAAAATATCCATTAGGATACCCACACGACCGTCAGTATCAAAAAATTTATTGACAACGACGATATTAGTGTTTTCGACGATGCAATAACCTGAATTGAAATTTCCTTTCTCGTATCTAACGACGTAATTCAGTTCTTTAAAGAGCTGTTCGAGCTTTAATAATGTCGGTTTGGTATATTTATGCATACCGTTTTAGATTTTTATTATACATTTGCAACACAAAGATAACGTCTCAAGTTTAAGAAGTATGCATTTTGCAATTATTTAATGGATATTTTCGTGCTTTTGGCAGAAATACATGATTTGAAAGTATGAAGCAATTTTTATTTTTTACGTTTTTTTTATTTTTGTGGTGTTCTAATGATGTAGCTGGACAACGATTTAAGGCTGCAGCTATCATCGGTGCAAATGCTGCACAGATCGATGGTGATTCTTTATATGGATTTGAACGGATAGGTCTTACGCTTGGTGGTCGATTATCTTATACAAATGATAAGGTTTGGGACATAGCATTGGAAATGTTATACAGCCAACGTGGTTCGGCAGACGGCTTATTTAAAAAGAACTCTAATCGTGGGATTGCGTTACATTATCTCGAAATTCCGGTATTATTCAGCTTACGAGATTGGTATATTGAGGAAGGCAAATACTATAAAGTGCGCGCAGAAGGTGGATTTTCTTATGGGCGATTGTTTCAGACGGATGCAGTTGGGTATGATTTGGGTGATCTTAAAAAATATGATTTCAGCTGGATTATAGGAGCAGGCGTCAATTTTAATCGGACTTTTGGCATGTCATTACGATATACATCTTCATTCGTTGATATCAATCATGAAGCACTTTTAGAAGGTAGTAGGTTTAAGAGCTATTTTTTAACCTTGAGAGGAGAAATTAATTTTTAATTCAATACAATATTACAAATGAAACGATATACAGCATTGTTTTTTATTTTTGGACTTTTCATGTTTGTTAGCTGCAAAACAGATAGTAAAAACACTTCAGTACCTGCACAAGAACAAAGTGATGTAGATATGTCCTCTCCCGAAATACCTGGCATAACGGAAGAAGTCATGCTTAAATTGGTCAACGAATGTACGTTTGTCGATTATATCTTCAGTAAATTGCCGTTCTCGCTTAGCCAAGATGAACCACCAAGCATCAAGCAGAATATTATGTTCATAGATTACACCAAACCACTTGGTCGTATTCCCAAAAGTTGCAAGCCTGACGGACGTAAATTTTTCCAGATTAATGGCGAAATCGTTTATGATGTAGATGTATATATACTTAATGGTTGTAATTTTTATGTATTTGTCGATAAGCAAAATAAACCAATCTTTGCCAATTATATCACAACAGAAGGTATGACTTTTTACAACAATACGATTAAACAGGCACAGGGTATGATGCCGCAGGAATAGAAGTGTGTAAATGTTAATGTTCAGCTGCAAATTTACAAATAACATTTAACGGAAATAGAGCAATTGAATTAATTGGAGTATATAGTGCTGTGTCCGGATAAAGAACTTTATAAAATGTTGTTCTTTTTCCAAATCTTTGCCTTAAAAAGCCTCGCCGAACCACCTGGTTCGCCTATGTTTTTTGCCTTGGGCTTTTAAAAAAAATCTTCCATTATAATTTAACTTTTTTTCTGGATAGAGCAATAGAGTTGGAAAGGGTGATTTTCATAATTCTCATAATAGGGTCACAGATTGGATAAAGAAAACTGAAGATAAATGAGAGTAATTATTCTATTATTGATTGGTGTTACATTTGCTGGATGCTCAAAATATAATTTTAATATTTTAGATCTCAAACATGAAATAGTTAAGTTTGAGAACTTACCAAAGAAAGTACAAAATTTTTATCAGACTCCTTCTGATTTTGGTGAAGACAATCCTTCTCTTATAAATTTTGCCTGCATAGATTGTACTTTCACTTTAGAAACAATTGATACATGGTATGGACCTTGGGTAGATTATTATAAGTTAACTAATCAAGAAAATAAAATATCTTATAGAATAAATCAAGGCACACCTATTCCTTTTGTTGTGTATGAAAAAAATCTGTATTTAGTTGATAAGTTTAACATTTTTACAAATGTCAAAGATTTTTATACTATTGAGCTTACTCGTTATGAGTTAAAATAATAAGGAAGATATTTAGAGATATGAAATCCTTTCTTCTGTGGGGCTTTTGCTTTTAAAGAGCAGCTACATTTTGCTGAAAGAAGTATTTAATTTTCTTTTTAGTGAGGAAAATATCATTGATGTAGAAAAAACATTTTACCTTTATGCTGCCTTTGAAAGCAAGGGTTTTTACGTTGAACTGATTACAGCGGACGACCACCGTATGTGCAGGCGACATTCCGTGGAGTAACGGCGTATGTGAGCGGCTATGTGGTGGTAGATGAGCACGACCAGGTGTCGAAGCATTATTATTTTATCATCTTCCTATTGAAAGCGTACTAAGAACTTCAATAAGTACTATGAAATATGGAATGGGAACAACAAATCAATACTATATATGGAATGAAAAAAATAATATCCAAGGAATGAGAGTAACTTTAATATTTTTAGTAGGAATCTTTCTTTTAGAATCTTGTGAATACTCTTTTGATAAAGATATTGGTAAAGGATATTACATTAATGCAGTAAATTCTCCAGTTTCAATGACAATTTGCTATGGAGATGAAAGTGGCTGCGAAAGTATATTACCTTATACAATATATAAAGTCTATTGGAATACCAATCTAATTATTGCTTTAAGACATCCATCGGACGGAATTCATCAAAGTTCAATAAAAAAGAATATTGTAGAACACTTTATCATTAATAAAGATTTACAATCAAATCACCCTTACAAAAAAATGGGACCTTTTAACAGTATTCAACTTGATAGTATTTTGTATAAATACAAAATAGACTTAACAAAAATGGAAATGAAGGAATTTAATTATTTAGATTAGAGTCTTACAATTTATAGAATTGAAGTAAAAACAAACGCCTCTGGAATTCTCAAGGGCTTTTTCAACTAAAGAATGGCGATATTTTTTTAGTTTAACGGATTTGATAAAGCCGTCCAGTACGTGGAGTATATGGCTTTTTTCAGAGCTTTCCATTTTGTCCAGTTCTGCCAGTCGTTGCTGCATTGCAAGGTCTTAAAAATATTTTGGTTTTCAGTGTCTCCCAAAAGTGGCGAAAAGCCGAAAAAACACTGGTTTTTAAAAAAAAACGACCACACAGGGTCTCACACGCGTTGCTTAACTAAACGACATTGAAAGTAGAACTAATAGCGTTGCCTTGTTTTCTGATTTTGAAATCTATAAAAAATACCAAAAGCCAGCCCAAATACAAAACCGCCTATATGTGTCCACCAAGCTACGCTGTCGTCACCTTGAAATGTACTCGATAATGAACCAATCCCGTAGAATAGTTGCTGTAAAAACCAGATACCCAGAAATGCAATCGCTGGTAATTCAAACGACCGAAAGAGAAACATCACAAGAATCTTAATACGTGATTTTGGGAACATCACGAGGTAAGCACCAAGTACCGCTGCGATTGCTCCACTTGCGCCAAGTGTCGGTATCACTGCCGTAGCAATGGATGTGGTATATTCATCACATGGCATAAACATTGAACATGGAAGACATTGTATTTGTGAAAGATCTGTATTGTATGAGCTGAAATAGATGTGGGCATAATTGGCGATGATACCTCCGATAAGATAAAATGCAATAAACTTAAAGCTTCCGATCTTAGCTTCTATATTATCAGCAAATACCCATAAAAAAACCATATTTCCAAGTAGATGAAGCCAACTACCGTGTAAAAACATACTTGATATTAGTGTATAATATCTGTCTCCTTGTATGATATCAAATGGAATAGCGGAAAATTCACAGACGAGATGACCCGGTGTCGTGTATTGTACAATAAAAATAGCTATGTTGATAACGATTAATGAATAGCTTACATAAGCTTTATGACCTCCGACTACTTGCGTGTCGCCTATTGGAAAAAACATATATTATTTACGATTTTTATAACTATTCAGGTATGATCAATTCTATTAGAACATACTACTATTGTTTAATAAATTTTGTTGTAATCTGTTTTTGATTATATCCGATGTTGATGAAATAGCTGCCACTTGGCAGGTGTTGAATCCCGATTTCTTGGTGATTTGAAGTGCTACCAACCATCATGGTGCGTCCATGGATATCTACTATTTGATATGGTAAAACTTCATCACTTGATACTGTATTGGGCAACTGAATCGACAAAATCTGCGAAGTAGGGTTGGGATACACTGCTAGATCAGAAGATATGTCAATATCTGTGGCACTATTCAAGATTCTTGTGTAGGAATCGTGATTAAAAGCATAGACCTGATTGCCATAAGGGCGACCTATAGCCATAAAGTAAAATATACTATCCGTAGTGTGGAGCACATTGTATTCGTTATTGGGAAATATACTTTTAAATGGCAGGATTTTTTCATCTTCGTCCATATACAAAAACCGTCGCCCGGTAGTAATCAAGAGCCTGTCCGCCGGCAAACTTCCCACAATGCGTTTATTCAAACTGATAGGTTCATACTCCGTGTAAATTATATCGTAATCCGAATAATCGGTATTATACGCAACGATATATAGACTGTCCGAGGCGCTAAATATGCCGAGTGTTTTGTTTTTGAAGTCTGCGATTTGGGTTAATTTGCTTCCCTCAGGTATTTTTGGCTGATATATGGTTTCATAATCATGGTGCATGATAAAGATGTCTTTTAATTTTCCGTTTTCATAATTGTGGGTCATGACCGCGTGGTGTGTTAAGGCCGCAATCTGTAGGTTTTGTTCGTCGAAAAATTGAGAAATGTTCTTGCCATCAAATTTGAATAGACTCCATCCCGCATCTATACGTCCCGTGAAATACAGGAGTTTTTTGTCCACTATATAAGCATCAGGAGTTCCGACAATAGTGGTATTTAGGACGGTTTTCAGGTTTTGTTGATCATCTAAGATACAAATTTTATCATGAAATATAAAGGTTGTCACTCCATTGACAACAACCAAAGGGTTTTGTATCAATATAGGGCTTTGAATTAAATGTTTTTTTTGTCCGGTCTGTGGATCGTATAAATATATGTTTTGGTTCTTTTGATAAAATAGGTATTTCCCATCTGCGAAAATCTGGTTTGCTCCAAAAACATTTTCATAAACACTAGAATCAATTTCCTGTATAGTTCCCGTTTTCGGATTTACCATAAACAACGTCATATGAGCATCTATATAAAAGACATAATCTCCGATTCGTTTTATATCCCGAAAGCCTACGACTTGACTGAATTCATGTATTCTGGTTTTGCCTTTTTCGTCAATTATAAAGATAACCTTGGAGTTTTCCAATGCTTCTACATAGACGATGTAGTCTTCTTGTATGATATAGGATTGGCGCAGTATAAAATCGGTGAATGTCAAAGGGTTGTTATTGATTTTATGATATCCAGACTCGGTGATTTCATACAAATCATCTGTACAAAGGAAGACTTTATCTTTTATGGTAACTAACGGATGATTCTTGGCTACTCCTTGGTATAAAGTATCGATATCATGACGCACAACCTCAAAATCCGGTACCCTGAATGTAATCAAAAAACTGATATCTTTTAGATGTGATTTATTGTATATATAGTAATCTCCCGATTTAAACCATTGAGTTCCACTGAAATGGTCAGAAATTTTTGTTTTTTCGGTATTGTAGAGTTGTCGCATGGTGAATGTCTCTAAGTCGAGTAAACTCAAAATATATGCATCATGCTGAGGTTGATATCCATAAAGAATCATTTGATTTTCGGTTATAAAGAAAGTTTCATAGGAATCCATGAAATGATTTTTTATGAACGAAGTTGTTTGTGTCGATTTATTGTAAAAATAGAGCGTATTGAATGTTGTTGCAAAAATCACATAACCGTCGGTTTCTATAATATGGTTATCAAAAATGACCTCCGAGGATGAATTTAAATATATACTTTTTCCTATAACACTTAGATCACTTTTATGGTAGAGATCCACCTGAGATTGTTCCCTTGTCTTACGAGATACTACAAGGATATAATTTTCTGTTTCTCCAAGCGATAGATAATTTGTTTTCGGGTCATTTTCTAATCGAAGTAAAGTATCCATTTTGCCAGATGTGTAATGATACCTTAAGATTTGATTTTCGTCATCAAGACCAAGAAGAAAATCATGATACATTTGGGTTGATACTGAAGGTGTGGTACTTCCCTGGAAAATAAAAGTATTATCTATACCATAATTGTCACTGAAATAATACTTGATAATATCCGTCGAATCCCTTCGACTCGATACTATATAATTTTCAAATATCGCATCTACATCTACGTTTATCTTTTGCAATCTATTTTCTTTGAAAAAATAACAGTAGTATTGGTTGTTATTCAATTTAAAATATAAATAATCTTTACCCGGATTACTTATAAAACTAGTAGAAAGTGACGCTGATACCGTTTCAAAATCAAAAATAACGAAACGATCTTGTATAAAGTCGTAATTATAAATGGATGGACTGGTGAATAAGATGAAGTGATTTTTCAAAACATATAATCCTCTTTGACTCGAACTGTAAGCATAAGTTATCTCCTTTTCTCGAATGAGTTCAATATTATTGTTTGCTCGAACTTCATAAAATCGAACTAAGTCATCCGGAGCAATGGTCACGATATAGTTTTTTTGCTCATGGGTCGTCAGAAAAGTCCTGATTTTAGAATTTTCAGCATTGAGATCGGTTATCCTTTCTTGCGCATTTAATGGAATGGTAAAGCATAGGAAAAGGATATAATAAAGAAAATTCTTTAGTGTTGTCGTCGAATGCATGCTCATTACAGATAATTTAAAGTTAAAGAAGATTGGATTAATTTAATGTCACTTTCATATTACGCTTAATTCGCTGTAATAATAGTAAAAAATCATCAATTAAGTAGGATTATCGTCTTATTAATTGTAAAATGTTGTTGATAGAGACAGAAATCACTTTAAAATCTTATAATTTCCCTTGGAATTGGTTGAAAATAGGTATTCTTCAAAATAATAAAAGCTTTCGGAGTAAAACGAGGAATCTCATTTTGACACCATTAAAAGTTTACACCAATAAAGCCATATCTACAAGAAAATCAACTTAGTAATACTAATAAATCCGCAACTCCGATGATAGAAAAAAAGACGCCTGTCATATAATTCTTTAACTATATAGACAGGCGGTTCCCATTTACGAATAAATATGGCAAAAGCCACATTCTTTTTTACAACTTACTTAAAGCTGCTTTTATATTTTGTAACGGCATGATACTCCCGCTTAATGAAATACGGATATCTTCACCTAATACTGCATTTGTCGTGCCAAAATA
Organism: uncultured Aureispira sp.; assembly: GCA_964399855.1. Taxonomy (GTDB): domain Bacteria; phylum Bacteroidota; class Bacteroidia; order Chitinophagales; family Saprospiraceae; genus OLB9. The sequence continues at coordinate 44,273 of CAYNSF010000022.1, forward strand.
GTATTCATCATCAGAAATCTGACTTATCATGACCATTTTCCCTTCGATTTGTTGATCGGCAATACGTTTAATGGTGTAAAATTGTTTTTTAATATCATCATAGTCCAATCTGACTATCATATTTGTTTGGTTTCCGACAAAATACACCATAGTATTATAATTTGTAAACCCATTAGGTGTATCGACAATACATCTGGTCTTTAATTCGCCCTTTTCGCCTAATGTTTTTCCTATTAAAATCCTATCTGTTCCTTGTGTGATTTTAAGTTTATAGCCTGATATTTCATTTAATTGTTGCTCGTTACCCGCATTGACAAGCCAGTTACCATATTCCAATTCATTGGTCAATACGGAAGATATATCCCATTGGGTATTGATATTTTCACCATTCTGTGTATAAACTTTGATGTCTTCATGAGGTGTTATATTAGGAAAGTACAATGTTATCGGCTCTTTCAATATTACCTCGTGACCATCTTGGGTAATTTTTAGGAAGATTGCTTTTTCGGTATTGATCCATGTATGATTTGTGCTCGCTTCAGGATAATTCATTAAGCCTACTTTGGGATATGCGTACTCTTTAAAATCTATTTTGATTTGACCTGTTACGGCCGTATTGTCATATTGCCGGACTTTATTTTCGGGAAAAGTAAGGCTGACATTACCTGGCAATGAAATATGACTTTGTTGGTCTATATTTACGATATAGGATTCATGACTACCGACAAGATTAGCCAATAAGATGTCATTATTTATTTTGTACTGTTGATCAGGTACAAACACGATATTGTCTTTATAACAAGACGAAAACGCTATAACCAACAAAGTGAATAACCAAAAAATTCTCAATTTCTAAATTTTTAAACTTGCTACAATACTAAGAGTACTTAAAGATTGATTTCGTTGCCTGAACACTAAAAAAAAATTATATCCGGCGTAAATTTATACCTTTAAAAAGAATTACAAACTAAAAAACGATTAAAATTTATATCTCAAACCCAAATTTAGTCCGTATCGGTTAAATTTTTGATTTAAAGGATAGGCTGAAACAGTAATAGATTCTGGATGTATGCGGGCATAAGGTTCAACCAATAAATCTGTATCGGAAGTCAGATGATAGGCTATACTTAATGATCCATAAAAACTCAAACCCAATTGATCTTTATAGACTACACTGTCTTCATCACCCAATCTGGATAGTTGTACCGGCTTATGTGTAGCATCTGATATGATCGTTCCCTGCTCAAAGGAGGATATATTGATATAAATACCACCAACAGCCGAAAGGCTCAAATGTCTATTAGCCATTATAGTGTATCTTCCCAATACGGGTATATCAATAGTTCTAAATTTGTTATAAATAGTCAGTGATGTAGTGCCTGGGACGAGTATTTCTTCCTGCTTTACGATACTGTCCACGACCTTGCCATTTTCATATATATAGTCTTTGACTATCACGATTCTTATGGTTGAAGACTCAGGATCTGTGTATTCAAATTTTTCATTAATCTGGCTGTAATTCAGTCCTGTATGTATATTCCACCTATAACCTAAATTGTATCCCAAACGTATTCCAGCAGAGAAAGAAAACATTGGAGATTCGGTAGTCGTACGCATATCTTTTAGTTTTTCACCACCTTCACGGTCTATCAACTGTTTGTCTATATAGTCGGGTGAAAAATAAATATCCAAGCTCGTACCTTTATAGTTAGCATTGAAAGGACACGCTTCTATAGGTTTCGTATTAAAATTAGTGATTTGAATGTTCTGCGTTTTGTCACTATATAAATTTTGGTAGCCGTCCATTGTAGGAAGTACATTTATTTGACCCATATTTCTATATGATTCTATAATGTCAGATTCCAAATTGTCAATAGATTTCTCTTTTGATACATCAGCTATTGAGGTTGCTGCTTCAGTAAGATAGTCGTCTAATAAGGTAGTAGGCAGATTAGTCGCTTTTTTACTAATCGTTGATTTTATATCCTTATTTGTGGCTATATCTGTATGGCTGGGTGCATTATTAAATTGGACGACATCTGCTTGGAATATTTCATTATCATTTTTACTCATAAGGTCATGATCCTTATTTTCAGAGATAACATTTTGTTCAATGAATGTATTGGATACTGTAGCTACAGATTGATCAGTAGTCTTAGTATCATTTTGCTTGAATAGCTCTAAATGTTGTTGATTGTTGATATTGTTGGATGATATGTGATCTACCCAAAATAAACTTAGTACAGATACCACGACTACCACCATCAGCGTACTTGCTATGAACCATACATTGGATACGGGACTGCGTTTCTGATTTTGTAATGATTGGTCAATATTTTCCCATACGCTGTCCGGTACATCAGCGCTGTAATGATTCAGTTTATTCCTAAATATTTTGTCTAACTCATTCATCATACTGCTATGGTATATAATTCCTGTACTTTAGATTGAAGTAATCGGCGTGCCTTGAGCAACTGTGATCGTGATGTAGTTTCTTCGATATGGAGTAATTCGCTTATTTCTCTGTGTGTATATCCTTCTATGGCATATAGGTTGAAAATGATTTTATATCTGTCAGGAAGTTCAGAAATCAATTTCAACAACTCGGCTTCGGAAAGTGCTGCAAGGGCATCTGGATTCACTACGTCTTCTCGTACATGCTCTAAACCAGTGTCTTCGTGAGAAAATGATTTCTTTTTGGTATGTTTAATGGCTGTATTGACCACAATGCGACGTACCCAACCCTCAAATGATCCATTATTTTCGAACTCATGAAGATAGGTAAATACCTTAATGAATCCATCTTGAAGTATATCTTCTGCTTCTTGATGATTTTTGGCATAACGCAGACAAACAGTCATCATCTTGCCGGCATACATATTAAATAAATCCTTGTGAGCCAGTCTGTCTCCTTTCAGGCAGGCTTTAAGTATTTCTTTTTCTGTACGTCCGTTTACAATTAATGGCGACATTGGATGTCTTACTTATTATTTAATCAATATATCATTCCTCATCTATCACGATAGCATCGTCTATTTGGTCATTACCATCACCGTCGAGATCATCTTGACCAGCAATTTTTGATGGTGTTTTTTCGATTTTATCTATACTTTCGTTAATGGTTATTTTTCCTTCACTGAAAGCATCATAATTACCTTTACCATATTGATCGGCTTTCGCAAAAAAATCATCTTTACCACTTAATAAATCTCCACCTGTGTTTAGGTCTTTGTCAGAAAATTCTTGTTTTGGTTTTTTACTTTCCTCTTCCATGAATTCTTCTGCTTTCTTGACCGTTTCGTCAAATTTCTCCCCGATCTGTTGAGCTATATCCTTAGCTTTATCGGCTATAGTATCTTTTGCGTCACTGATTTTATCCCAAGCTTTATCGGAGGCATCAATGACTTTAGCGCCTACATTTTCTGATAGTTCACTGGCTTTTTCTATGGCGCTTTGTCCTGTTTCTATCACTTTGGCACCTACATTTTCGGCTATATCTCCAGCTTTTTGAACCCATTCGTTTTCGGCAAGGCTTTCAGCTTTTTCTTTGGCTTTATCTATGAAGTTATCTGCTTTATCTGCAACTTCGTCAGCAATCGTTTTGGCTTTTTCCCAAGACTTGTCAGCGAGGTCTTCGATTTTTTCTTTGGCTACAAATGTTTTATCGATAACAGTCTCTCTCAGTCCAGCAGCTTGATTTCCTATGTCAGTAGCTTTTTCTTTGGCATAATCAATAGTCTTGTCAGCAGCGGATTTAGCTACTGATTCAGTCGTAAAAAACAATTTTTTTAGGGCGCTAAGAAAACTCATTTAACTATTATTTTTTATTATTCCTTGTAAAAGTATATTTTTTTTGTATAAGTAGCACTATTTTTAAGTGATTTTTTTGTTAAATTTACATTAAAATGACATAAATCGGCTAAATCCCTCATTTTTAGGCACAAAATAGCTACTTTTGGGCTTTTATAAAATGGTTTTTCATTCGTTCAATATCCAATTTATTGTATCGTTATTATGTTAAGAAATAATCAGTTGTAAACTTGAGTACATACAAATCTTTCTTTAAAGATACGGCTATTTATGGTGTTGCATCTGTACTACCAAGAGTCATCACGATTGGCCTCGTTGCAGTTCATACTAAGGTGTTGGGAACGGAACAGTTTTCTACTATGACAACGTGGTATGTCTATGCCGCATTCATCAATATCATCCTCACGCTCGGTATGGAAACAGCCTTTTTTAGGTTTTATACTTCCGAAGCAGATAAATCGAAAGTTATTTCGACATCATTCACCATTTTACTGCTCAGTAGTTTCCTGTTTCTATTGATAGGCTATATTTTTTCTAATAATCTGAGTATTTTTTTCGGGTTTGAAGACAAACGATTTTTGAGCATATTGATGTGGACTACAGTTTTGGATACGTTGGTCGTTATTCCATTTTCTTATTTGCGCGTTGTGAATAAATCACTGCGATTTTTATTAGTGAAATTGTCCAATATTCTTATCCTGGCATTTTTTACGTTTTTGTTTTTGATTTGGATACCTCAATATTTTATGGGTTCGTTGACTTCGCTGGAATCAATTGGATTGAAAATAGTGGACTACCAACCACAAGTCATTCACATCTTCATAGCGAATGTTTTAGCAAGCTTGATGACATTGGTATTGCTGATACCGGAACTCAGAAAGATGTCATTAAGGATTGACAATGAGATTGCTACAAAAATGATGCATTATGGTATTCCGGTTATGATTGGCGGTATCGCTTATGTGATCAATGAAAATATGGATAAGCTCATGATTCCGGCTTTGATAGATGAACATGCCAATGGTATCTATGCCGCTTGCTACAAATTGGGTGTGTTTATGACCTTGTATATTACGGCTTTTCGTATGGGTGCTGAACCATTTTTCTTCAACAACGCTCATCTGTCCGACGCAAAGCAAAAGTACAGTAAAATCATGACTGGTTTTGTAGCATTCGGAAGCGTGTTTATGTTATTGGTTGTAGTTTTTGTGGATTTGTTGGCAAGTTTTTTTCTCAAGCAAAAAGTATATTTGAACGGTTTGTATATCGTGCCTATTATTTTGTTAGCTAATTTGTTTTCAGGTATTTATAGCAACTTGGCAGTCTGGTACAAACTTACTGACAAGACCAAATTTGGTATGTATATCAGTATCTTTGGTGGTGTACTGACTGTAGTGAGCCTTTATGTGCTCATTCCAATGTTTGGTATTCTCGGTGCAGCGTATGCGACTTTATTTACGTATTTGTCAATGGCAATGATTTCTTGGTACTTTGGGAGAAAACACTATGCTATACCGTATGAAATTCCTAAAATTGCAATCATCATTATACTATCCGTCGTCAGCAGTCTACTAAGTTTTCATATCTTCCGTGGCAACTATATAGTTAATATACTTTTGGTATTGGCATATATTTCTTTCCTATGGGTTTTGCTAAGAAAAGATATAGATGATGTGTTGAATAACGGTTGATGAATGACGAATTACGATTCAATGTCGTTTAGTTAAGCCATAAGGCATTGATATAGAAATATT
>CAYNSF010000023.1:0-12277 GCA_964399855.1 uncultured Aureispira sp.
ATAGTCTATAATTTGCTCTTTTTTAACTTTTTATACTTTCGCCCTGAATTGCTGTGTATTTTTATTGTATCTAATAGTTCTTAACCAATCAATTCCGCAAGGACATGTTCCTGTGTCTCATCAAATTGCATAAGTCTAACATTTCCAATCGTATTGATCATGGTATCCACCTTAGGAAGCATGACCTTGATATAATTGTCCGTATAGCCAGACATCATACCTGGTTCGGTTGTATTTTCAAACAGAACAGGTCTGATTGTACCTAAAAATGGCTGCGTAAATGCTATTCTTTTTTTGTGGGATAAGGTACGAAGCATTTCATTGCGCTGGCGGCGTACTTCGGTGGGTACTTTATCGCTCATATCGGCAGCAGGTGTATTGGCACGCTCCGAGTAGGTAAATACATGGAGATAAGATATATCCAACGCATTTAGGAAGTGATAGGTATCCAGAAAATCATCATCTGACTCTCCGGGAAACCCAACAATGACATCCACACCGATACAGCAATGTGGCATTTGTGATTTTATCCAACTAATGCGTTCCTTATACAATTGGCTAAGATATCTACGGCGCATCTGCTTGAGCACCTTGTCACTACCCGATTGAAGTGGTATATGGAAATGTGGAACAAATTTCGTAGAATCCTTTACAAATCCGATGATTTCCTCGGTCAGTAGGTTGGGTTCGATCGATGAAATTCGGAATCGGTCTATACCGTCAACTTCGTCCAATTCTCTGATTAAATCAATGAACAATGCTTCTTTTTTGGGTTTTGTGCCTTCAATGACTTCGGTTCCATTGCCAAAATCTCCTAAATTCACACCGGTTAGGACGATTTCTTTTACGCCTTCGTCAGCAATATTCTGAACATTCTTGATGACATTTTCGATTGTATCACTCCGGCTATCACCTCTTGCTTGTGGTATAGTACAAAAAGTACATTTATAGTCACAACCATCCTGCACTTTCAGGAAAGAACGTGTACGATCACCAAAGGAAAAGGCATCGATAAAGGAATTGGCTTGTTTGACATCTCCTGCTATGACCATGCCTTTGCCGGAAGATTTCGAAATACCATCTATATAACTAAGTATATTAAACTTTTCTGCTGCACCCAATACTAAATCGACACCTGGTATTTCAGCGATCTCCGTTGGTTTGAGTTGTGCATAACATCCAATGACGATGATGCGCGCTTGTGGCGAATACTTCAAAGCTCGACGTACCTCATAGCGACATTTTTTATCTGCAAATTCTGTTACCGAACACGTATTTAATACATATATGTCGGCACCGTCTTCAAAAGCTACGGTTGAAAAGCCGTGATTTTCGAAGTTGCGGCGAATACTTGATGATTCTGAAAAATTGAGCTTGCAGCCTAATGTGTGAAAAGCTACCGTCAGTGGTGTTGCCATGATTAATAGGATATTACATACATTATTAAATTACTTTTTGTCTGGTTTAGTTTTATCAGGTTCTTTGTTTTTTTCTTCCTTTTTACCTTTATCCTTGTCTTTGTCCTCCTGTTTTTGCTCCGTAGCTTTAACTTTTTGCCCGTCATCAGCAGGATTATCCTCATTGTCTCCTGGAATTATATTGCCTTCACCGTCGGTATTCTCAAGTTCTTCTTCAAAAGCTTCGGGAAACAATTCCATAGCAACCTCTTTTAGACTACGGAATCCTGTTTTTACCAAAGAGTCTTTAAGTGTTGAATCCTGCATGATGGAATAATATATCTCCGGCGAAAATCCTATACGAAGAGGACAGACCATATCAGCATTGATTTTTTCATCAACTTTAAATTTCTTTTTTGTGATAGGTGCAAAATCCTTATCAATAGATAAATTATACCAAAATTGCCCTACAATCGGCAATGCAAGTTTAGCACCACTACCATAGGCCATACTTCTAAATCGGACGGCAGGACTTTTCCCTCCTACCCATGCTCCCGTGACGATTTCAGGATTATATCCTATAAACCATCCATCAGCATGATTTTGTGTTGTACCCGTTTTACCAGCAAAATCACAATGCTGGCAGTATTGCGACCTTAACGCATTGGCTGTTCCGCTGGTTACTACACTCTGCATCATTCTTGAAACCATGTATGCAGTCGTGGAATCAATTACCTGTTGCTTAGTAGTAGATTCAATGGTTTGCTCATAATCATATATCACATTTCCATAGCGGTCTTCAATCTTTAACACTGCTATCGGATCGGCCTTCTTTCCTCCGTTGGCAATGGTAGCATACACTTTCATCATGTCGTACAGTGAGACCTCTGCTGCTCCAAGGCTGATGCCAAATTCTCGTGGCAAGTTAGTAGTCACACCCAGCTTAGTAGCCATATCTAATGCCTTTTGAATGCCGACTTTTTCAATAACTTGGGCTGCGATTACATTTTCCGAATAGGTCAATCCACCTGTCAAAGTATAATAACCTCCATAGTGTCCACTAGAGTTCTTAGGCGACCAATCTTGAATTGTTATTTCCCTATTTGCAAAAAAAGTACATGGCTTGATACCATCCTCTACGGCCGCAGCATATACAATAGGCTTGAAAGTAGAACCAACCTGCCTTTTACTTAATATGTGGTCGTATTTAAAATACAGAAAATCTATACCACCAACCCAAGCCTGGATATATCCATTGGTATGATTTAGCGCCATAAATCCCGTATTAAGTAACGTAAAAAAGTATCTTACAGAATCTAAAGGTGACAACATCGTATCTACTTCTATGGGCTTGTCCTTCCAAGAAAAAATCGTCATCGGTGCCGGTACATTAAATATAGAATCAATGACTTCTTGGCTGTGTCCTTGTGATGTCAAAGCACGATATCTTTCGCTTTTTTTGACTTGGTCATCGATCCATTTGTCGTCTCCCCAAGGTTTTTCATCTTTCACGCCTTTCCAGTGAGCGTAAAATTCCTTTTGAATGTAGGACATGTGCCTGAAAACAGCGGCATCCGCATGGTCTTGCATCCTACTATCTAATGTCGTGTGAATTTTCAGACCGTCAGTATAAATATTATATTCGTTACCATCTTCTTTGGTCAGGTTTTTAAGGATTTTAGGCAACTCTCTTGTTCTCAAATATTCTCTAAAGTAGGTTCCTGTTCCATCATTATTACCGATGTCTTCATGTATGGATGCGCCAACAGGCTTACTTATATATGTGTCGTACTCCTCTTTGGTTATGGCACCTGTATTGATCATAGCGGAGATTGTAGCCATTTCTTCCGAAGTGAATCTAAAATCTTTATTTTTTAACATTTGCGATAGCACCAAGTTTCTCCTTGCTTCTGAACTTTTGGGATTTCTGGTAGGGTCTAATGCTGTTGTCGCTTTAAGCATACCAATCAGTGTGGCGGATTCGGAAGGATTGAGTACTTTAGGTCTTTTACCGTAAAAATATCGGGCGGCTTCCTGTATTCCGTACCGATTACCTCCAAATGGAACTGTATTCAGGTACATGGTCAAAAGCTCTTCTTTATTGTAAATTTTTTCAAGTTTTATAGAAATGATGTTCTCTTTAACTTTATTAATGAATAAACTCATTCCTGGGATATTGTGCTTTTTTCTCGGAAAGAGATTTTTAGCTAATTGCTGACTAAGTGTGGAACCACCACCTAATGAAGAATTGTTGGTAGCAAGTCCTTTAAACACTCTCAACCATGAACGTAAATCAATACCGCTATGTTCGAAAAATCTTTTGTCTTCTATTGCTAATAAGGCTGTGACCAAATACGGTGAAATACTATCAAGGACGATCGTAGTTCTATTTTCGGTATAATATTTACCTATAAGTTTTCCATCAGAACTATAGACTTCAGAGGCGTTGGCTGTTTCGATCTGCTTTAGTTCCTCTGTACTTGGAACAGTTCCAAAAAATCCAAAGATGACAAGCAAAATAAATAATCCTAATATGGCGATTCCCACAAATACAATTCTACTCAGCCAGCTCAGTATTTTGGTTTCGCGAGGATAACTTTCTTTATAGGCACGCCAACTGTCAGTGACTGGTGCTACGAATTGTTTCCATTTTTGTGTCACAGGAGATAGCATGTCATTAACAGGCTTCAATATTTCACTTACTTTATTGCGAAATTCCTGCATGAAAGACTTCCGGTTGTTATTGTTTAAATTCATTCATTGAAAAAATTGGTGCAAAACTACTATATTTTGACTATATACATACCAAAAAGTAACGTGGGAATGGTTATACTTTATATATGGACTATATTCAGATCAGAGATACATGTCGTTTTAAAGGAATATATCAATATTTCATTTTGAATCATTGCGTCGAAAAATCATGCAGACTGATTATACGCTTGAAAAGCAAAGATACTTCCACAGATACCTCCAATGATATGTGCCGACTCAGCGATTTGGTTGACTTGGGTGGAGTTGAGTAATTCTTTGCCTAAAAATAGCAGTGCAACCAAGATAAATGTTATAGGTATCTCTCCTGACCTTACATTGGTAAAGGACACTAACAGGATCAACATAAAGACGATACCACTTGCGCCCAATAGTCCAATTTTAAAGATGAATACACTGACTAATCCCGTAATTAGAGCCGTAAATAATATCATTTGTAGCGTTTTGTAAGAGCCGTACTTTTCTTCAATGATCGGTCCAAGCAAGAGTATAAATGTCAGATTTCCTATCAAGTGATCTAAACTTGCGTGCCCGGCAACATGTGTAAAAAGTGTGATCCATGAGATGGGATTGACCACCGAAATATTGGGTTGTACGGTAAATAAAGGCATCAAAAAACCTCCTAAAAATATATCTGCAACAAACACTGCCGTACAGAGCAATGCAAATCCAAGTATGACCGGTGCGTTCCATTTTATCTTCAAAGCCATGATATATTTACTCTTTTTTCTTATTCAATTTCTTGCCAAATGACTTAATCAATCTGATGAAATCTTCCGCTGATTCGATACCTTGCTTTTCCACGGCATCTTGAAATAGCTCTAACATTCTATTGATATCTTCCAATTTGTCACTGATATCTCCAATATTATTGTTTTTAGCGTAGTTAGATTCATCTATGATTTTGAAATCATCAAAATATTTTGAATTCAGATATTTAAATAATTCAACGAGCTTGGTATGTGTTTCTAAACTATGAAATTGGGTGGTTACAGATAGAGAATACATGATTTCCATTTGATCGGAGTCATGATTTCCTTCTTTGATAACGGGCTTGATTTCATCAGCATTCAGATCTATTTGAATCGTAATGACCTTAAAATCTCCAGCATCTTGCTTATCAAGCATTTCTTTAACAATAGGGTTGAACATGCGACCTTCACTATCGAAAGTAACACAAACTGGCTCGCAGCCTTCTGGATACATGATCATGCCGTAAGTTTTATCATCTAATGGAGTGACAAATTGATGATCGGGATAGGTTGACTCGAATACATCATACTTCCATTCCAAGATATTGGCGATATCTTCTACTTCTTCCAGTAATCGCTGTAATTCACTTGCCTCCCTAAGTCGGCCTTTGTAATGAAATGTCACACCCATGAGCAATATCAATTAGTAAGATAAATAATTCACAAATATACGGGAAAAAGTTGAAAGTTTTAGAAATGGGCAATGGACAGATGACAATGGACAGATGACAATGGACAGATGACAATGGCCAGATGACAATGGACAATGAGCAATGGACAATGGGCAATGGACAGATGGGCAATGGACAATGGACAGATGACAATGAACAATGGGCAATGAGCAATGGACAATGGACAATGGACAGATGACAATGGACAATGGGCAATGAGCAATGGGCAATGATTTTTTGATTGACGATTTTTTTCCGACAACTAATTCAATCAACTCCACAAATATAACAAATCCACAAATCCACAATCAAAATTACACCTTTACACCCTTAAACATATAAACCAATTGAAACCGACAATCAATTAAACCCTTACACCCATAAACTTTTAAACTATTAAAACAACTCCACAAATCAAACATCTCCACAAATCTGACAATTTAAGAAACCACCTTTCCATATAGGTCATAATCCTCAGCGTCTAAAATCTCTATCATGGCGAAATCTCCGATTCTGACAAAGTTATCTTTGGCTGATACGAGTACTTCGTTATCCACTTCTACGGAATCGTATTCTGTACGTCCTACGAAATAATCGCCCTCTTTTCTATCAAATATTACTTTTAGTATTTGTCCAATCTTATTTTGATTGTGCTGCCAAGAGATAGATTGCTGTATTTCCATGATACGGTTGGATCTGTCCGCTTTTTCTTCGGTCGTTACTGTATCTTCTAATAAAAATCCAGATGTATCCTCTTCATGAGAATATTGAAATACACCTACACGATCAAACTGCATTTCTTCGACAAAATCACAAAGTTCCTGGAATTCTTCTTCTGTTTCCCCGGGAAATCCAACGATAAAAGTCGTTCTAACAGCCAGATTGGGAACAGTTGCTCGTGCATATAGGATGAGTTCTCGTTGTTCCTGACATGTGGTCTGGCGTCGCATACGTTCTAATACCGTATCAGATGCATGTTGTAAAGGAATGTCGAGATAATTACAGATTTTAGGTTGACGAGCCATAACTTCCAATATTTCTCTCGGAAATTTGCTCGGATAAGTATAATGTAATCGTATCCATTCAATACCTTCAATTTCGCACAAACTATCAAGTAACTCGGACAATGCTCTTTTTTTATACAAATCCAGACCATAATAAGTCAGTTCTTGGGAAATGAGGATCAATTCTTTGACACCCATTTTGGCAAAATGCTTGGCTTCTTTGATGAGAGATTCTATAGATCTTGAAATGTGTTTCCCACGCATGAGTGGTATTGCACAAAATGCACAAGTACGATTGCAACCCTCAGCTATTTTCAAAAAAGCATAGTGCTGTGGTGTCGTAATGAAGCGCTCTCCAATCAGATCATGCAAATAATCTGCATTGAGTTTCGCTAATAATCCAGGAAGTTCCATAGTGCCAAAAACCGCATCTATTTCGGGTATTTCTTCCTCGATGTTATCCTTATATCGTTGTGAAAGACAGCCTGTGACGTATAGTTTGTCGATTGCGCCCTCAGATTTAAGTGCAGCATATTGAAGTATCGTATTGATAGATTCTTCTTTGGCAAGGTCGATAAATCCACAAGTATTGACGATGATAACATTTGCATCTTCTTCTTCGCTATCATGAGTGACTTCGTAATCATTGGCCACGAGCTGAGTGATGATATTTTCAGAATCAACTAAGTTTTTTGAACAACCCAATGTTATGACGTTGACCTTATCAGACCTTAGTGTTTTTGTTTTCATATTTGAAATTATGCCGCAAATTTAGTTAAATGTCGATATTTATCATGACCTTTGTTGAATGAATGTATGTTGAATCACTATATTATTACTCAAATTGCCTATTCTTCATAAAGATACTTATAATTTTATCCGAAAGTTGACACTTACACGTGTCATCAACATGATCAAATTGGTCTCCTCATTTTACATAACGAAATGGACTAAAAAGGCTGTACAGTGGGGCCTACCGATGACGATATCTATAGAGCCAACGACAGCTTGTAATCTTCGTTGCCCTGAGTGTCCGTCCGGATTGAGAGCTTTTTCAAGAGAAACCGGAAACCTGAAACAAGATTTTTTTAAAAAAATCATCGACGAACTTTATCCAACGCTTACATACCTGATTTTTTATTTTCAAGGCGAACCATACATCAATCCAAAATTTTTAGATATGGTCAAATATGCTTCTGACAAGGGTATATATACGATCACTTCGACCAATGGGCACTTTTTAGATGATGAAAATGCACGCAAAACTATCGAATCAGGTTTAGATAGGATGATTATTTCAATTGATGGTACGACACAAGAAGTATATGAGCAATATCGTAAGGAAGGTAATTTGGCTACCGTTATAGAGGGCGCAAAAAATGTAGTAAAATGGAAGAAGAAGCTTAATGCCTCAACGCCACACATCATCATACAGTTTCTTGTAGTTCGTCCAAATGAGCATCAGATTCCCGATATTTATCGGCTTGCAGACGAAATAGGTGTAGATGAAGTTAAGCTCAAAACTGCACAGATTTATGACTACGAAAATGGAAATGACCTAATCCCAACTATGGATCAATATTCAAGATATGCCCTTAAAAAAAATGGAAAGTATGTTGTAAAGAATCAATTACTGAACCATTGTTGGAAGTTGTGGCATGCCAGTGTGATCACTTGGAATGGAATCGTCGTACCTTGTTGTTTTGATAAAGATGCCATGCACAGATTGGGGGATATTCGTCAAATGTCATTTGCAGAAGTCTGGCAAGGAAAGAAATATAAAGATTTCAGAACATCGCTACTTAAAGGTAGAGACCAGATAGATATCTGTCGCAATTGTACAGAAGGATGTAAGGTATGGGCTGGACAGGAATGATGTTTTTGAAAGCATATATCTAAGTAGTTACAAAAAAACCTTGACAAAAATACATTGCCAAGGTTTTTGTTTGTGACCCCAGGAGGATTCGAACCCCCAACCCTCAGAGCCGAAATCTGATATTCTATCCAGTTGAACTATGGAGCCCTAAAAGCGTGCAAAGGTAATACTATTTATTCAAAATATACAAATATTTTGAATGCGATTTCTGATTTACGAATTTCGATTTTGACTGACAACCAATATCTGAAAATCGACAATCCATTTAATCAATTCTGATCAAAACCAACTTGATTTTTTCTTGGAACTTTTAGTACCTGTTAGCATTCCCATTATACCACGAACCAAAGATGTGCTCACCGTACGACCTACCTGCTTAGACAATTGACTATCTAAAACTTTTTCAAATGTCGTTTTTTCTTGGCGAGTCGATGTTCGTTTAGTGGCATTTTTGACTTCCGGTTCAGGTGCGTTCTTCAATTTATTGGTTAATATTTCGTAAGCACTTTCACGGTTTATCACTTCATCGTATTTTGGTTTTATACGACTGTGACTCATGATCTGAGTTATCTCTGACTGTGTCAAAACATCCATACGGGACTGTGGTGCACGCAGGAAGCAATGTACCAATGGCGTTGGAACACCTTTTTCATTCAAAGCCGATATGATAGCCTCTCCGATACCAAGCTCGGTCAATAAATTATTCACAGTATAGTAATCAGATAAAGGATAATTTTCTGCTGTAAGTTTGATATCTTTTCTGTCTTTTGCAGTGAATGCTCTCAACGCATGTTGTACCTTGAGACCCAATTGCCCTAATACGGAATCGGGGATATCTCGTGGACTTTGTGTCACAAAAAAGATACCTATACCTTTGGAACGAATGAGCTTAATAATGGTCTCTATCTGATTGAGTAATGCTTTGCTGGCCTCGTTGAAAATCAGATGAGCTTCATCTATGAAGATAGCTAATTTAGGCTTGTCAAGGTCGCCTTCTTCTGGAAATGTACTGTAAATCTCCGCAAGTAATTGAAGCATAAATGTAGAAAATAGCTTAGGGCGATCCTGGATATCCGTTACTCTCAATACGGAAATATATCCCTCACCTCGCTCATTGAACCGTATTAAATCATCTACATCAAACGAACGTTCTCCAAAGAATTTGTCGCCACCTTGCTGTTCCAATTCTATCACTTTCCTAAGTATCGTACCAATAGTAGCCGGAGAAACAGTACCATATTCTGCACTCATTTGAGCTTTACCCTCGTTGATGACAAAATTGAGTACTTTTTTTATGTCTTCCAAATCAAGCAGCGGCAGATGATGGTCGTCACAAAACTTGAATACCATTGATATCACACTCGACTGCGTTTCGTTCAACTCTAAGATTTTGGAGAATAGCACAGGGCCAAATTCCAGAACAGTAGCCCTTAGCCTTGCGCCGGAATCATTGGACAGAGTAAGGAACTCTACAGGGCTGCCCGCTGCTAAAAATGGAATACCTATACTGTCGTGTCTTTCTTCTATCTTGGCGTTCGTATCTCCAGGCATTGCCACACCAGATAAATCTCCTTTGATATCCATGACAAGACTTGGAATCCCTTTGGCAGACAATTGCTCTATGATAATCTGTAGTGTTTTTGTCTTTCCCGTACCCGTCGCACCCGCTATTAAGCCATGTCGGTTAAGTGTTTTTAAAGGTATGCGAATGAATGTATTGGTCAACACTTCGTCATTAAGCTTAGGTGCTCCTAAGATAATAGACTCTCCTTTGAATGTATATGCATTGGAGATTTCGGCTAAAAACTGTTCTTTCTTACTCATTGTATTTTTAAATGTCCTGAATAATAAATAGCTAAATGCCTTGAATTGTTACTTATCGTGGCAATAATTTGTGGCGTTCTGGTCCTGTACTTACCATCGAAATACGTGTTTTCAGCATATTTTCGAGCGCCGCGACATATTGTTGTGCCTTGTTCGGAAGCGCTTCATATATCTCGATGTCTTCAAGTGTATTTTGCCAGCCGTCAAATGAAGTATAAACGGGCTCGATAGACTTACCAACGATATCAAACGGGAGTTCTGCTGACTCTATGTTATCATATCTATAGCTATGTGCCACTTTTATTTGATCGAAAGTATCCAAAACATCCATTTTTGTAAGCACAATTTGAGTGACACCATTAAGCATGATAGTATATTGTAGTTGTGGTATATCCAACCAACCACATCTTCTTGGTCGTCCTGTGGTAGCACCCACTTCATGACCAATGGTCCTGAGCTTTTCTCCTATTTCGTCTGATAATTCCGTAGGGAATGGTCCTGAACCGACTCTTGTACAGTAGGCTTTCGCAATACCAATGACTTCACGGATTTTATTGGGCGCAATGCCGAGACCACTGCAAACACCTGCACTTGTCGTATTGGAAGAGGTCACAAACGGATAAGTACCAAAATCGATATCCAACATAGAACCTTGAGCGCCTTCTGCCAGGATTTGTTTCCCATCATTTAGCGCTTGGTTTATAAAGTACTCGCTGTTAATGAACTTCAACTGTTTAAGCGCCTCGATGCTTTCGAAAAAATGCGTTTCCTGTTCTTCGAGATTAAAGTCAATTTCAGGGTATTGCTTTGCCAAACTTAGATGTTTTTCCTTTATATTGCTGTACTTAGAATTAAAATCTGATGTTAGTAAGTCTCCCACTCTCAATCCATTGCGCCCAGTTTTATCCATGTAAGCCGGGCCAATGCCTTTGAGTGTAGATCCAATTCTCGACTGACCTTTGGAAGCTTCGGTTGCAGCATCCAAATACCTATGTGTAGGAAGTATGAGATGTGCTTTTGAAGATATCAACAATCTGTTTTTGTAAACGATACCAGCCTGATCTAAGATGAACATTTCCTTAGAAAGTGTTATCGGATCCAAGACGACACCATTTCCAATGATATTCATGATATGCTCTCTAAATATTCCAGAAGGTATCGTATGTAAAACGTATTTTTTATCCTGGATTTTTATCGTGTGACCAGCATTTGGACCACCTTGAAATCTACAGACTAAATCATACCGATCAGCAAGGTAATCTACAATTTTACCCTTGCCTTCATCGCCCCATTGAAGACCCAATATAACGTCAACAGCCATTTAATGTACTTTTTTATGTCGCTTTTAAAGGTCAAAGCTATGAAATTTTGAACGAATCAATATCATATTAAAATGAATTAATTTTATTTTCTATTGTTTACGTTTAATAGTCGTGGTTCAAATTGCTGCTTCTGTAATTATGTAGTTGAAACTTTAGTTTAACCATTTCCCAGTTCAACACTCCAAAATTATCAGACTAAGCAAGCTAAGCCAAAACAATTTTTCTGTGCTTTTGACCCCAGGCGACTATTTGACCAATCAAAGGTTCTAAAGATTTGCCGTGCGTGGTCAGACTGTATAAAATAGACATAGCATTTGCTTCATCAACTTCCCGGTTGATTAGCTTATTCATTTCCAAATATTTTAATTCTTTGGATAGCGTTCGTGGAGTGATGCTTCCCAAATCCCGTTTAAGCTCATTAAACCTTTTTTCTTTGTCGCAAAGACTAGCCAGAATCGCTCCTCGCCAGCGACCACCGATAATGTCAATCACATCCTGGACATCTCTTACCTGTACCTGTTTATGTTTATTTCTCATCGGCAGTATCCTGAAAGATAGCGGTATTTTCTGCAAATGTAGTATATTTTGGATACTATGTTTATACCTTTGTAGGATAATTTTAAAATAAAGAAAGGAATGAATATTACAATCATTGGTGC
>CAYNSF010000023.1:12287-48715 GCA_964399855.1 uncultured Aureispira sp.
GCTTCGGCAGGTGTCGGGCTTGAAACCGTAAAAAGAGCATTGGAAAGAAATCACAGAGTAACGACGCTGTCACGTTCAGAAATCAATTTAGCTGAAAACGCAAACCTGACCACATTAAAAGGAAGTGCGACTAACAAAAGTGATTTAAAAAGATCTATTGAAATCGCAGATGCTGTTATTGTCGCCTTAGGAACAGGTACGAGTATGAAACCAACAACTTTGTATTCGGATTTTGCAAAATTATTGGTAGAAGTCCAACGAGAATCCAATATTCAGATACCATTTATTATTTTGACAGGGTTTGGTGCAGGAGAAAGTGGTCAATATAACGGGTTTGTTATGAAACTGTTTTTCAAATTTCTACTCAAAGATGTGTATGCCGACAAGACTAGAATGGAAGAAATCATGACCTCTTCAAAAATGAAATGGGAAATTGTCAGACCTGGACTTCTAAAAGACAAGCCCTTGACAGAAAAATATAGAATCGAAAATACACTTTACAAAGGCATCAATATAGGCAGTATAAATCGTTCTGATGTAGCCGATTTTTTGGTCAAACAAGCCGAAAATCCATCACAATTATATAAATACGTTTCCTTGTCAAATAAATAAAAGCCACGTATATCTTTATAGAAAGTATTTACTTTATCTGTATCTTTGTCTCCATAGCCTTTTTTATTGAAAATTAAAATGAAGTCGCCATGGACAAGAAGAACGATAATTTTCTGATTTCATATCATTCTTTACGACAAATGATAGGTATATTAGGTATAACACTTCCGTTTCTATGTTGGGCGGTCAATGCCTTAGTCAATCAAATGGATTTCTTAAATAATCTAGCATTTGTCGATGTATTGCAATCGACCACATACACGCCTGGAAAGCATCTAAAACCTTCAATCAGTGATTTTTATTATTCGACTTCCGGACCATTATTTACTGGAGTATTGATTACGGTGGCTATATTTTTATTTTCTTATAAAGGTTACGATAAGGACGATAAAAATGATCGATATGCTTGGATCACAGACAAGTTGGTTGCCAATATTGGCGCAATATCCTTATTAGGTATTGTTGTTTTCCCAACGGCATCAAAGATAAAACTTACAGACAATATCCATATATTTGTTGCATCTGGAGAAATAGGTAGGATTCACATTGCCTGTGCGGGCATATTCTTTTTGTCTATGGCTGTGATGAGTATAGTGAATTTCAGAAGAAATCCAGGCTTTGTGTTGATTAATACCAGTAAAGGGATGTTATACATGGTTTGTGGCTGGATTATAATCGCCGGGATTGTCATACTTGCTATAGGATTTGCCTTGTCCAAAACAGAGGTTTGGCTGAATGGCGTATTTGTATATGTGATAGAGGTCATTATGCTCTTAGCATTCGGATTATCATGGCTTACCAAAGGTAAATTTCAACTCACAGAGCATATTATGAAGTAGATGTTCAATATTTTCTTAATCAATAAGTTAACACTATTTTAATATAAGGTTAAATATGACCCTTTTTACAATTATTGTATGATTTCATGTGTTAATGTATATATTGATTAACATAAAATTGTAATATTATGAATAAGGAAAATGGAGGATTCAAATTATTGAAAGGATTAGTTATCGGTGGTGCTATCGGAGCAGCTTTAGGAATGTTATTTGCACCACGTTCAGGCAAGGAAACTCGTGAAAAGTTGATGGGGGAAGCCGAAAGATTAAAAGCAGAACTTGAAAAATATGCTGAAGATTTTAGCGCAAAAGCTCAGGAAGCTAAACGAGAGATAGAGCAAAAGTTGGCTGAAGTGCAATCTAAAATCAAAGAAACTGCTAATAATATTAAGCATGCTGCTGAAAGAAAGCAGGAAGAATCAGTGAACGGACAAATGGAGGTCTGATGTCAAATGGGTAGCTAAAATAGCTACGAAACTTTTACCACTAAGGACACAATGGAACATTAAGTTTTTTCTTTATGTTTCTAAGTGTTCTTAGTGTTCTTAGTGTTCTAACGTTGATAAGGAATTACCTGACTTTTTATCTACTAAAGAATTTCTACAAATCAAAAAAGATTAACATAGCCGAAATGGATTTTCATACGACTAAAATCCAAAGGTTGAGATTGAGTTTTTCCTGCTGCAAAGGACAAATTGAATATACCGGCTTTTGTTCCAAAATTAAGCCCTAATCCCAAGCCGATGACGGGTGTAAGTAGGGTATTGTTGTTTTCATCTCTAAGACTTACATAGCCAATATCCACAAATGGGAGACTCATATAAGAGTTCTGATCAAAGATAAATCGAAATTCAAAAGTACCAAATCCATAAAAGTCAGTCAATAGGCTTTCTTCATCAAAACCTCTTAATAATCTATTGCCTCCGATACGCATTAATTCATTAGTACGGAGTGTATTTTCATTAAATAATAACCCAGTTTGAACACCTGCTTTGATCGCTGCCCAGTTTTTGATGCCAGTGTACCAAGCAAATTCAGCTTTAACCTCTGCTTGTAGCGTTTGAAGTTTTAACGAGTCGTAGCTATCGGCAAATGATTCAATGTCAATAATCTGTCGATTGGGAATGATATTTTTTCGACCTACAATCGTTGTTATCGAGGTATAAAATCCTTGTGTAGGGTTAAATCTATAATTCAACTGATCCATATTGATACCAACACCAAGACCTGAATAGGAAAAATCCAATTTGGCAGGAAGTTGTTTGGCTGCTTTTATAGCATCAATATCCACATCAAGCAGTGAAGAACCTCTGTAACTACCAAAAAGCTTGAGATTATTATTTCCATTATATATCCATTGGAGTCCTCCGTCAAAATAGGTATCTAAATTCTGATTACCATATTTGAAAATCCTGAAATCCAAGTGTGTGCCGACTGGGAGATTAAAAATATAAGGTATCGTATTTTTTATAAGCAATTCAAGGTTTTCCGCCTGTAGGCGTTTGAGTTGGAAATATATATATTCGCCATTCCTGAAAGCATTATTCATTTCCGTGATCATATCGCCAGTTATCGTCCATTTTCTGACACCATTGACGACATTGGGCAAGATACCTATCAAAAAATCAAAACGTGATGCCGGTTTAGAATCTGCGGGTATGATGATAGAGGCCTTATCATTAATAAATCGTACATAAGGTGCACTTTTTAGGTCAAGATACGGTAAATTTTTTAGTTTTGATTGTGATTTGATGACCTTATCGTGTTCGTAGGGTTTGCCGGATTTTATGTCTAAAATTTTACTAAAAAACGTTGGCGACATATTCAATCTCCCTGCCATGACGATAGAGTCAAAAGTAATATATCTTCCTTTATTAACATACAGAGAAGCGGTCACGGAATCTTTATTAAAGGAAACTTTTTCTAAGTTGGCTCGGGCAAAAGGATAGCCATGATCAACCTGATGTTGTACTAAGGCTTTGAGAAAGTTTTGAATCGTGAGTGAGTCAGGTGCTTTGCCGATAGGCGTTTTTTTGATATTGCTCGATTCTAATATGGACTGTTGCTCTTCAGTAAGGATGATACTCGTGATATGATATTTTTCTCCTCGAAATATGGAGCTATAACACGTATCTTTAATACAGTAAGTCGTATCCGCTACTGCGAATATATATCCTGATGCTTGTAATTGTTGGATTTGATTGCGAATAGCACCTATTACTTTCACACTGTCAGTTATGACCATTTCCGGTTTTGCATGGGGCATATCCGAATACGTCACTACAGATATGACATTTTGTTGCGCAAATAGGGCATTGCTTAAAATGAGCCAAATCATCAGCATCCCGAAGCGATATAAGCCGTTTTGGAAATATACCTGCATTACCTTAAAATAGTGTTACCTTTGCCAAAAGTTATTGTTTCATCGTATTAAACAACGAATATACTATAATGTCTGGTATATATCTGCATATTCCTTTTTGTAAAAAAGCATGTCACTATTGTAATTTTCATTTTATGACTTCATTGAAGCTAAAAGATGACATGGTGGATGCCTTGTGCAAGGAGATAGAAATGCGAGCAGATTATTTAAGTGAAAAGTTGGTTGCCAGTATCTACTTTGGAGGTGGCACGCCAAGTATCCTTAATAAAATTGATCTTGAAAAAATATTTCAGACACTATACAAACATTATTCATGGAATCAAGATGCTGAAATTACACTTGAGGCAAATCCCGATGACCTGAGTAAAGAAAAAATCTCGATTTTGAAAGATTTGGGTGTAAACCGGTTAAGTATTGGGATACAGTCTTTTTTTGATAGTGACCTACAATGGATGAACCGTGCACATCATGCAAGTGAAGCAGTTTCGGCTATTTTATATGCACAAAATGCGGGAATTAGCAATCTGACTATTGACTTGATATACGGAAGTCCTTATACCACACATGCTATGTGGAAAGAAAATATCCATAAGGCTGTTGATATGGGGATTCAACACATATCGGCATATTGTCTGACAGTCGAAGAAAAGACGGCATTGCATTATATGATTAAAAAAGGGCGTTTTCAGGCATTAAATCCGGATTATGCCAATGAGCAATTTGCGTATATGATCGAAACTTTGACAAGCCAAGGTTATCAACACTACGAAATATCCAATTTTGCAAAATCAGAACACATTGCAGTGCACAATACCAACTACTGGAAGGGTGAAAAATATATAGGTATTGGCCCGTCAGCCCATTCTTACGATGGTCAGGCTCGCTCTTGGAACATAGCTAATAATAAAAAGTATATAGATGCTATTTCATCTGACGTACTACCCATGGAGACTGAAAGTCTCTCACCAGAAACACGATATAACGAATATATTATGACGGGTCTCAGAACAATGTGGGGTGTCAATGTAGAATGCATTAGAGATGTCCACACTCCATATTACAACTATTTCATGGATGCTATAAGAAAACCTTTGTCTGAATCGCTGATCATGGTTAAAGACAACAACTATGTACTGACAACTGCCGGTAAGTATTTTGCCGATCGTATTGCCATGGATTTGTTTTATGTGGAAGACGAGGAGTGATAAGAAGTTGATATCTTTGTAGGTTTTGTTGAATGTGGTGACAATTATTGGCTATTGCAAAATCATTTACAATACTAAATCTATCGCAAATCAAAATGAGTTACTATAGATGCGCTACAAAGAAAAAAATATTGCCACCACTATACTTTACGCTCAAATTTTATTTTTCCTATCAACGCTTTCACAGCTTCAAATATGATAAAAGTGACACTTCCATACAAACAACCAGCTAAAAATTCTTGCAACATTGAAGGTAATTGATGTAGAAATTCCGGTATGTAGATGTGATTATGAAGGAAGATACCGCCGGAAACTAATAGTAGGGCGATAGTTCCGATAACCGAAAGCGACTTGATTACATAAGGGAGTAACCGAACTAAAAAATGACCTATTCTACGGATAAATCTCTTTCCATTAGATTTATTGATAAGCAACCAACCAAAATCGTCCATTCTTACTATGAGTGCAACTATACCATAAACACCCACTGTAGCTAAGAGCGCAACGATACTGACTGTAGCAATTTGTATAAATAATGGTTGTTCAAATACAGAGCTTAATGCTATAATTACGATTTCAATGGAAAGGATAAAGTCTGTCCTGACAGCCGAACTGATTTTTGCGGATTCATCCATTTCCTTTATCGGCGCTAAAGGTGTTTTTTCATCGACAGAAGGTTTGGTCTTCTGTATGATAAATTCAATGACCTTATGTACGCCCTCGTAAGCTAAGTAAAATCCACCCGCCAACAAGACATATTTAATAAGTATAGGTGCAAAAAAATTCAAGATAAACACCAATGGCAAAATAATCAGCTTGTTGATGAAAGAACCTTTTGTGATCGCCCAAAGCACGGGAATCTCTCTCGAAGCCACAAATCCAGTTGCCTTTTCGGCATTGACAGCCAAGTCATCTCCTAAGATACCGGCAGTTTTTTTTGTAGCAATCTTGCTCATAGCAGCTACATCATCCATTAACATGCTTATATCGTCTAAGATTGCAAATATTCCTGATGCCATATATTAATATATAATGAATTTGAGGAACAAATGTATGTATTACGTTGATAATAGCAAAGTGCCATTCAAAAAAATGTTGAATTGCTAAATCTTTGGAATTGCGAAGTTGCTTGAAATAGTTTATTGGTTTAAAGGTTTAATTGGTTGTCGGTTGATGGTTGTCGGTTGTTGGAAAAAATCGTTAATTGTAATTTACAATTAACCATTAACAATTTAGTATGATGTCCATTGTCCACTATCAATTGCCCATTTTCCATTGCCCATTGCCCATTGATGATCATCTGTCCATTGTCAATTCTCCATTGTCCACTATCCACTTTCAAATTGGTTTATAGGTTTAAGGGTTTAATTTTGATTGTTGATTTGTTTGAAATAATTGACAGCATCAGTGTGAAGTTTATGGCAATGCAAATGTATTTGCAATAATACTCGGTGATTTCAATTGTCAATCAAAAATTGAAAATCATTAACAATTTACCATTAACAATTTACCATTAACAATTTACCATTAACAATTGTCATTTAATTCTTTTAAAAATCACTTTGATATAAGCACACAATTGGATTTCATGTTTTTTAACGTTTTGATAATAAAATGTTGATTTCAAATTTAAAGAAATTTTAGCTTTTACAATTTACGGCTTGATAAAGTTTTTCAAGGAGATGATTGAAGAATAATACGGCGTTCTAAATAAGTAAACTGCAAAAAAAATATTGATTATTCAGGTTGATTTTTTATTTTCAATACTTAATAAGCTGTAAATTAATAAGGTACAATATTTGGATATATAATGTCAAGTAAATCTTTCTTAGTTGTTAATTGGGAGAAAACCATTTTGGAAATTAAATATAATTTGTAATTTGCAACTAATTTATTTAGATTTTTTCTAAATAACAATAAACGTATTCTAAAAATTGTATTAAGTCTTCCATAAGTTATAATTTTGTCATCAAATTTTAAAATTTTACATTTTCATTACAAATAGCCGAATTTTTCGGAAATATTAAAGATAAACCAATGGTGATTTACAAGTATTTAAGAATCAATATAATATCGGTTCTTCTGTTGTTTTTAGGAACCAATGTGATGTCGGCTCAGGTTTCTGCTGATGCTGGTAAGGATTTGTTTAGAAATTATTGTGCATCATGTCACAATAAAGACATGAGAACGGCTGCAACTGGTCCTGCAGTAGGTGGTTCTGTAGAGAGATGGAATGATGATGCGGCTTTGTACGCTTGGATTCGAAATTCTCAAGCAATGGTTAAAAATGGTCACCCCAAAGCGGTAGAACTATTTAATAAGTACAAGACCATTATGACGGCGTTTCCAGACCTTACAGACGATCAGATAGGAAGTATATTGGCTTATGTCAATGGTGTCTATGACGGTACTTATGGTGCAAAGCCAGGTGCAACATTAGCAGCAGCTGATGACTCAACAGCATCAAAAAGTGGTAGTAATATGCTGCTTTACTTAATAATATTGGCGGTATTAGCTGGGTTAGCAGTTGTTTTAGCTAAAATCATCGGTAATCTAAATGTAATCGCTGCTGCCAATGAAGGTAAAAGAGTTGAGGCAAAGACCATTAAGCAGATTTTAACCTCCAAAGGAGTTATTACGTTTTTGATTTTTGCAGCTATCATCCTTGGAGCATATACAACCGTAAAAAAAGCTACTGAGTTGGGTCGTCAAGAAGGATACGCTCCAGAGCAACCTATCAAATTTTCACACGAGACACACGCTGGATTGCATAAAATAGATTGTCAGTTTTGCCACGACGGCGCAAGAAGATCTAAGCATTCTGTGATACCAAGTACCAACACATGTATGAATTGCCATACAGCTATTAAAAATGGTAGCACTTATGGTACTGCTGAAATTTCTAAAATTTATGCTTCTATTGGTTTTGACCCTAATAGTGGTAAATATATAGAAGACTATGAGTCTAAGACAGAAGAAGAAATTAGAGCGATATTCACAAAATGGATTGGTGATCAGTACAAAGAGACGAAAGAACTTGCTGATCTTGACTCAGATGGAGAAAAAGTCGTAGCTGAGCAGTGGTTAGGCATTAAAAAATCTCTAACAAACGAGAATAAAAAACAAATTCAAGGTCCTATAGAATGGGTACGTATCCACGCATTACCTGATCACGTTTATTTCAACCACTCTCAACACGTAACAGTAGGTAAGTTGGAGTGCCAGACTTGTCACGGTCAAGTAGAAAATATGGAAGTATTGACACAGATGTCACCATTATCTATGGGTTGGTGTGTGAATTGTCACAGACAGACAGAAGTGAAATTTAAGGATAATGCATACTATTCCAACTATACGAGATATCATGAAGAGATCGCTTCTGGTAAACGTGATAAGGTGACAGTTGCAGATATTGGAGGATTAGAGTGCCAAAAATGTCATTACTAATCATAAATTTAATTATTAAAAGATTCTAATCTTAATATATAATGGACATTAATAAAGATAATATTTGGGTAGGTGAAAAGGATCTGAATCATGATGAAGATTTTCTTCAATCATTGGATCATGAATTTGCCGAAGAACAGGTTGATTATGCTGCCGCAGCCGTCAATTTATCTGGTAACAGACGAGATTTCCTTAAGCTTTTAGGATTTGGTTTAGGTGCTGCTACAGTAGCAGCAGGTTGTGATATTCCTGTTAAGAAAGCAATTCCTTATGTTGTCAAACCTGAAGAAATAGTACCCGGGATCGCCAATTATTATGCATCAACATTCGTCAATGGTGGTGACTATTGCTCAGTATTGGTAAAAACGCGTGAAGGACGACCTATCAAGATAGAAGGCAATGATTTGTCTTCAGTCACACATGGTGGTACTTGCGCAAGAGCCCAGGCTTCCGTATTAAGTTTATATGATACCAACAGATTTACAGGACCCAAGTTGAAAGACGGTGCATCATGGATTGATACATCATGGGAAGATGTAGATAAAAAGATAAAGACAGCATTGATTAGTGCTACGGGCATCAGAGTTGTAACCAATACTAATATGAGCCCGACAGCTAAGAAAGCTTTGTCTGAATTAACAGCTAAGTATCCGACTGCGAAGGTTGTAACTTATGATCCTGTTTCTTCAACAGCACTTTTGGATGCCAATGAGAAAAATTTTGGCATCAGAGCAATTCCAAATTATCGTTTTGACCAAGCTGAAGTTATCGTAAGTTTCAATGCCGATTTTTTGGGAACTTGGATATCTCCAACAGAATATACAACAGGATATACTAAAGGTAGAAAAATAGATGATGTTACCAAAGCAAGGATGTCAAGGCACATTCAGGTAGAAAACCACATGTCATTGACTGGTTCCAATGCGGACAACAGAATCTTGGTTAAGCCGTCAGAGCAGGGAGTAGCCATCGCACATTTATATAATGAGATTATTGGTGGAAGTATGTCAACCGCTGGATTGAATGATAGAGCTAAGTCTTCTTTGAAAAAAGTAGCTTCTGAGCTTAAAAATGCAGCAGGTAAAAGTATTGTCATCAGTGCTTCAGATAATATTAATGAGCAATTGATGATTAATGCAATTAATCAGGCGCTGGGTAACTATGGCAACACATTGGATATGTCAACTCCGTCTTATCAGCGACAAGGTAGTCACGTAGAGTTGAAAACTTTAGTAGATGATATCAAAGGTGGTTCAGTAAGTTGTGTTGTGTTTTTGGGAGCAAATCCTGTTTACGACTCACCTTTTGGAGTAGCTTTGAAAGAAGGATTAGATAAAGTTAAAAATAAGATCTCATTAGCTATTAGTAATGATGATACTACTGATCTATGTAATATAGTAGCACCAACGACCCACTATCTCGAATCTTGGGGTGATGTTGAAGCAAAAAAAGGTCAATATACTTTAATACAACCCACTATATCTCCTTTATTTGATAATAGGCAAGCTGAATTGTCATTATTAATATGGGCAGGAAGTGAAAATATCAACGAAGGCAGCGAACAGCCGTATTATGATTATTTGAAAGAAAACTGGAAAAATACCAATTTCAAAGCTCAAAATGAGTTCGGTTCGTTCCAAGGTTTTTGGGATAACACAGTACATGATGGCGTATTTTCGGTTTCAGGCGGTAGTTCACCTGCTTACAATTCGGTCGAGATTGGTAGTGATATCACGAAACCGGCATCATCAGAATTGGAGATTTCATATTATGAAACGGTTCAAATGGGTAACGGACAGTATGCCGGTAATCCATGGCTGATGGAAATGGCAGACCCAGTAACGAGAACCGTTTGGGGTAACTATCTTGCTGTACCCGTTAATTTTGACGGAGTACGTTCTATGGTAGGTTACAATAATCTAAAAGACGGAGACTTGGTCGAATTGACTATTGGAGATAAGCAAGTAACGCTTCCAGTAATACAGCAATTTGGACAAATGCCAGGAACTGTTTCTTTGGCATTGGGCTATGGTCGCCAAATCGCAGGAAATACAGGTTCCAAAGTAGGTGTTGATGTCAACGACAGTTTAACAGTAGGCGCTTCAGGTGTAGGATATTACAACACCAACGTAAGCGTATCAGGTAAAGTCGGAAAAGAAAAAGATTTTTCATGTGTTCAGTACCACCACACGATGGGTGTGCGAGGTATTGATAAAGATACCGATACAGAAATCAATGCTGATGAAGCAGCATTGGTAACATTTGATTACTTTACAGGCGTTAAAGGTTTTCAAGGTGCTTTGACAGAAAGATCTGTTATTTATACTTCCAATATTAAAGAAGTAAAAGGAAATACAGAGCATCTTCAAGAGCGTAGAAAACATGCACAACATCTCAATGAGCAGCAAATCTATAATGGATTTGACCACTTGTATTCTTTAGGTCATCATTGGGGTATGCATGTTGATCTCAACGCTTGTACTGGGTGTGGTGCTTGTACAGTGGCTTGTATGGCAGAAAATAACGTACCCGTAGTTGGAAAACATGAAGTAGCAATTCACCATGAAATGACATGGTTGCGTATAGACAGATATTACTACGGCGATGTTGAAAATCCGAATACGGTTTATCAGCCGATGATGTGTCAGCATTGTGACAATGCGCCATGTGAAAATGTATGTCCGGTTAATGCCACTAACCACAGTGCTGAAGGTCTTAACCAGATGGCGTATAACAGATGTATCGGTACGAGATATTGTGCGAACAACTGTCCGTTCAAGGTAAGAAGATTCAACTGGCTTGATTATACGAAAGCAGACCTTTGGCCGATCAACCAGCCAAGATTACAAGAAGAAAGTGTACCATTTATGGCCGATAACTTGACAAGAATGGTATTGAATCCGGATGTAACTGTAAGATCAAGAGGTGTTATTGAAAAATGTAGTTTCTGTGTACAACGTATTCAGGAAGGAAAGCTTACGGCTAAGATTGAAGGTCGTACACTTACAGACAGAGATGTAAGACCTGCTTGTCAGACAGCTTGTCCAACTGGAGGAATCACTTTTGGAGATATGAATAACAAAGAAGGAGAATTGACTGCTAAGCTTGACTCTCCGTTGAATTATATCGCATTGGAAGAAATCAACGTGCGTCCGTCAGTTACATACACCATGAAAGTGAATAACAGAGACAAGTCTTTTGATGCCTGAAAAATTGAAAACCATTAAGTAAACGAAACATTCAAAACATAAATTAATGAGTGCTGTTGTAAGTCCAATTAGAAAACCGCTTGTTACGGGAAATAAAACATACCACCAGATAACGGAAGACCTGATTTCTCCGACAGAGAAAACACCTACCAAAGCCTGGTTGATCGGTTTTATACTTGCCGTATCTGTAGCAACGTATGGTATTTTTTGTATATTATGGACAATATGGGTTGGTATCGGATCATGGAATCTGAACCGGACGATAAACTGGTCATGGGATATTACCAACTTTGTTTGGTGGATCGGTATTGGTCACGCCGGAACACTTATATCCGCTATCTTGCTGTTATTCAGACAAAAATGGCGTACTGGAGTAAACCGAGCAGCCGAAGCGATGACAATTTTTGCCGTAATATGCGCAGCTGTTTTTCCAGTGTTACACATGGGTAGAGTATGGTTAGCGTTTTTTATCATGCCGTATCCAAATACAAGAGGTCCACTTTGGCCTAACTTTAACTCGCCGTTATTGTGGGACGTTTTTGCGATATCAACGTATTTCACTGTGTCAGTTTTGTTTTGGTACACAGGATTAGTGCCAGACTTTGCAACAGTAAGAGACAGAGCTAAAGGATACAGAAAGAAAATTTATAATACATTATCATTCGGTTGGACAGGATCTGCCAAGCATTGGCAAAGGTGGGAGTCATTATCGTTAATCTTGGCTGGTATTTCCACGCCACTTGTACTTTCAGTACACACGATAGTAAGTTTTGACTTTGCTACTTCCGTGATTCCTGGTTGGCACACAACTATCTTTCCTCCATATTTCGTTGCTGGAGCCATATTTTCAGGTTTCGCAATGGTATTGACATTGATGATTATCACAAGAAAGTTGCTTAAACTGGAAGATTATATTACCATTGAGCATATAGAATCCATGAATAAGGTCATCCTACTTACAGGTACAATCGTGGGAGTAGCATATTTGACGGAATTATTTATTTCTTGGTATTCAGGATATGTATATGAGCAGTTTGCATTTTTTAATAGAGCATTAGGTCCATATTGGTGGTCATATTTTGGTATGATGTTCTGTAACGTGATAGCACCGCAATTTTTCTGGAAGAAGTCCTGGAGAAGAAATGTAACTTTGACATTCTTTTTATCTATTGTAGTAAACATAGGAATGTGGTTTGAGCGATTTGTGATCATTGCGACTACACTTGCAAGAGATTATATACCGTCAAGCTGGAGTTTATACTCGCCAAGCTGGGTAGAAATCGGTATATATATTGGTACTATGGGTATATTCTTTACTTTCTATCTGATATTTGTAAGAGTAGCACCAGTTGTGGCAGTAGCCGAAATCAAGCATATCCTTAAATCAGGAGGCGATCAGTATGTTGGGGAGCATGCAACGCATAAGCACCACCACAATGAGCATTAATTATAGTATTAATCAATAAAGAACATCATTTATAAAATTATAAAACCATTATTAGATGGCAAATATTGAAAACAGAGAGGTAATTTATGGTCTTTACGATGACGAAGAGGATTTGTTGAGAGCCATTAAATCTGCTAAAAATGACCATTTAGAGATTTATGATGTCTATACTCCATTTCCGGTTCATGGATTGGACGAAGTAATGGAATTGGAAGAGTCCAGATTGCATATTGCAGGATTTATATACGGAGGTTTAGGAACTTTGACCGCATTTTTGGGTATGACGTGGGTTTTTGTTAAGGACTGGCCTACTATTTTTGGTGGTAAGCCATATTGGTCAGTGCCTGCATTTATACCTATTACTTTTGAAATGACTGTGTTATTTGCAGCAATCGGGATGACAGTAACATTTTATCTTGTTAGTGGACTTGGGCCGGGGGTTGTAAATCAACAGTTAGATCCGAGAATTACAGATGATAAATTTTGTATAGCATTCGACAAATCAGTAGTCAATGCCGGTGATGTTGAAATGTTCTTTAAGAATACCGGTGCTTCTGAAGTTAACTCAAAAAATATATAAGTAAAATTGACGATGAAGAATTTGAATAAATTTTATGGATTTTTGCTTCTGGCGATGGCGTTTTTGTACACATCTTGTCAGTCTGCTTCAGGAAATAAAACGGGTAGTGAGTATATGCCAGATATGGCACACCCAGTTTCGTATGAGGCCAATCTATTTACTTACTATAAGTATAACCGATGGGGAACAGCAGAGGATTTGCATAAACTCTCACAACCACGTAAACCTGTAACAGGTACAATAGCTCGTGGTATGTCTGGAAGTGGTCAAGAATCTTATCTTGCTTATCACGCTAATGGTGCAGTACCATACTACTATGGTGATACTGACGAGGAAAGAGAAAGAGCAATCAGCGAAATCATCAAAAATCCTATTCCTGTATCAGATAAGAGTCTTGCCAACGGTAAGTTGTTATATAATATACAGTGTGGTATTTGCCATGGTGAGAAAGGAGACGGAAGCGGGTATCTTGTAAGAGATGACGGAGGTAAGTATCCTGTTCAACCTGCAAATTTTCTACTGGAAGATTTTATAAAGGCTTCCAATGGTCGTTATTATCATGCAATCATGTATGGTAAAAACCTAATGGGTTCTTATGCTGATAAACTTTCTTATGAAGAGCGTTGGGAAGTAATACAGTATATCCGTTCGTTGCAAGCTGCAAGCTTGAAGCTTGAGTATGGCGAAAAGGCTAATACGTTCAATACAACCGATACGCCTTTGAGTCTCGTTACTGTAAAAAAGGCAGCGGTTGCACCTGTTGAGCAGGAGGTTATTGAGCATGTACACCATTCAGAAGAAATGAACCATTAATTGCCAGTAAATCAGTGATTTAGATAGTAATAACTTATTGAGTAACATAATATAATAAAACGAATATGAACCAATATAAAATGACTGCATCAACAAGGAATGTACTTTTCGGTGCCATGGGGCTCGGAATAGTATGTATGGCTTTGACCTGGTTTGGTGATGATGGTTATCACTCCAGATTTTGGTCTAACTTCTTACACAATTCCTTATTTTTTACCATGATCGCAGCTATGGGATTGTTCTTTAATGCTGCTGGTATCACTGCTTATGCTGGTTGGTACACCACTTTTAAGAGGTTGTGGGAATCTTACTCTATGTTTATAGGAATAGGTTTGATCTTTATGGTTATTTTAGGACTTGGAAATTATTTTGGCTGGCACCATTTGTATCATTGGGCTGATAAGGCAAGCGTCGAGACAGATACGATACTAAAAGGTAAGTCTTCCTTTCTTAATAGTAACTGGTATTTTTTCGGTACTATCATTTTCGGAGGAGCATGGGCATATATGGCATATAAAATGCGTCAATTATCTATAGAAGAAGACAATCATGGTGACAGTAGCTATAAGCAACATAAAAAACAACGGATATATGCGGCTATCGTTTTACCTGTCATAGGTTTTTCAAGTGCAGCTATGCTTTGGTTGTGGTTGATGAGTGTTGATGCACATTGGTACAGTACGTTGTTTGCATGGTACACTACAGTGAGTGCTTTTGTAGCTATGCTTTCTATTACGATACTAATGATTATATTTTTGAAATTTAATGGATACCTTAGCGTTGTGAATTCAAATCATTTGCACGATTTAGGTAAGTATTTATTTGCATTCAGTATATTCTGGACGTATATGTGGTTTTCGCAATTCATGTTGATCTGGTACGCGAATATCGGAGAGGAAACGATATATTTCAGAGAAAGATATGATAATTATCCAGTTTTATTTTTCGGAAATTTTGCAATTAATTTTCTTGTACCTTTCTTTGCGTTGATGCGAAATGACCTGAAACGTAAGGTAGGTTCACTTGTTATTGTATCAATTTTGACTTTGGTGGGTCACTGGGTGGATTATTTCCTGATGATCAAGCCGGGTGTTTTAATTACGGCTCAACATGCTGCTCATAGTCATGAAGCTGTAGAAGGTGCGGCTCATGGTGCTGAACATGCAGGTCACGCAGCAGAACACGTTAGTAACTTCGTAGCTGGTTTTACTATGCCGGGATTACTTGAGATCGGTACATTTATAGGGTTTTTAGGATTATTTGTTTATTTTTCACTGATGATATTATCTAAAGCCGGGTTGGTGCCTAAGCATGATCCGTATATTGAGGAGAGCATGCATCATCATGTTTTATAATTGTAAACTATATTAAATTAGTAATAAGATAAATTTTAAATACAATGATTTATTTTGTAGCATTAGGAATCGTAGCATTACTCGCTGTTATTGTCATTCAGATAGGAAAATTATCTGAACTATCGGCAAGAATAAAGGGAGAAGAAGCGGTTGAATTATCGAATAACACCAGACAAGGGAAGTATTCAATCTTGTTTTTGGTGCTATTTTTAGTGATTTGCTTTTATTCGGCATGGCATTACAGAAATGAAATGATGCCTTATGGACCATTGAAGTCAGCTTCTGAGCATGGATTTGAAGTCGATTGGCTTTTTAATGTCACGTTAGTGATTACGACAATCGTTTTTGTCATCACACACGTATTGCTTTTTTGGTTTCCGTACAAATATAGAATGCAAAACCCTAAGAAAAAAGCACTTTTCTATGTTGAGGATATAAAACTTGAAGTGATTTGGACTGTCGTACCATTAATCGTATTTCTTTTGCTGGTAGGTAAGGGTATTACCATGATGAATGAAATATTCAGACCGTTGACAGCAGATGATAAATATATAGAGATTGAAGCAACTGGATATCAGTTTGGTTGGGATCTTCGCTATACTGGTGCAGATAATAAATTGGGTAATAAAGATTTTAGATTGATAGATTTGTCTTCCAATGCTCTTGGTATTGACTGGAATGATGAAGCTTCTTTGGATGATATCGTATTAGGTGGTACAGATAAGATCGTTTTACCTAAGGATACATTGGTTAGAGTAAGAATAACAGCTAAAGATGTACTACACAGTTTCTTCTTACCTCATTTCAGGGTTAAATTGGATGCAGTACCGGGTATGCCGACGTACTTTACTTTCCGTCCTGTAAAGACGACAAAAGAATTTAAGGAAGAATTAAGAAAATATCCTGAATGGAATGCGCTATCAGATCCGAATGACCCATCAAGTCCAAAAAGGTGGGAAGCATTTGAATACGAACTTGCTTGTGCAGAATTATGTGGTAAAGGTCACTATTCAATGAGAAGAGTGGTTGAAGTAGTAGAACGAGATGAGTACGAAAGCTGGTTGAAAGAGCAAAAATCATTCTATTATACAAATATCAGAGGAACAGAGGCAGATCCATGGGACGGTAAAAAACTTTTCCCAAGTGAGATTAAAGCCAGAGCTGAAGAATTGAAAAAGGAATTTGCTGATATCATGGGTAGCACTGAAAATGCTGTAGGAAAAGTGATACTTTTGAAGCATGTGTTTTATGAAACAGGTGTTGCGGATTTGAATGGCAAATTGTCAAAATATGAGTTGGACAATGTAGCTGGCATATTAAACACATATCCGAGTTTGAGACTTGAATTGTCAGGTCATACGGATAATGTCGGTGATCCAACTTCCAATCAAAGTTTATCAGAAAATAGAGCAAGTAATGTTGTTCAATATCTGCTTTCAAAGGGTATCTCAGCTTCAAGGCTTTCGTCTAAAGGTTATGGAGAAGATCAACCTTTAGATTCTAATGATACTCCTGGAGGTAGAAAGAAAAATAGAAGAACAGAACTTAGAATAATATCTAAATAAATTATTAAATCAAAAGTAACATGTCAAATATAGCCATTCGTGAAGAGGATGATATAATTAGAGAGCAAGGTTTTAATGACCATTTTCATGATCATGATCATCATGGTGATAAATTTAGGACAAGCTTTTTGTCTCATTATGTTTTCTCCACAGACCATAAAATTATATCCAAGCAATTTTTGATAACGGGTATAGTTTGGGCGGTAATAGGAGCTGCATTTTCTGTTATTTTCCGTTTACAATTAGGTTTTCCTGAAGAAAGTTTGGCATGGATAAAGCCTTTGTTGGGAAAATGGATAGTAATCGACCCTGCAACGGGTATCGGAAAACTTGCTCCTGATTTTTACTATGCATTGGTAACGATGCACGGTACAGTGATAGTGTTTTTTGTATTAACGGGTGGACTATCAGGTACCTTTTCTAACCTGCTAATTCCGTTTCAGATAGGAGCGAGAGATATGGCTTCGCCATTTATGAACATGTTGTCATATTGGTTTTTCTTTTTAGCAGGAATTATAATGTTTTATTCATTATTCGTAAGTACGGGACCATTCTCTGGTGGTTGGGTAGCTTATCCTCCGCTGAGTGCTTTGCCACAAGCATCATCAGGTTCAGGAACAGGTATGACATTATGGTTGATCAGCTTGATATGCTTCGTGATATCGGTGCTTTTGGGTGGTATCAACTATATTACTACTATTCTTAACCTTAGAACTAAAGGGATGACTATGTATCGTCTTCCTCTTACTATTTGGGCATTCTTAGTTACGGCTATTTTAGGTTTATTGACCTTCCCTGTTCTTGCTTCAGGATTCTTTATGTTGATTGCAGACCGTAGCTTAGGAACAAGTTTCTTTTTGAGTGACATATTTATTGCCGGCGAAGCATTGGATAGGGTTGGAGGTAGCCCAATATTGTATCAGCATTTATTCTGGTTTCTTGGGCATCCGGAGGTGTATATCGTAATACTTCCTGCCATGGGTATTGTTTCAGAGGTCATGTCTGTACATACGAGAAAACCGATATTTGGTTATAAAGCGATGATATATTCAATTTTTGCGATTGGGTTTATGTCTTGTATCGTTTGGGCACACCACATGTTTATGTCGGGTATTAATCCATTCTTAGCAAACTTCTTTTCATTCTTCACGATATTGATTGCTGTGCCGTCAGCGGTTAAGGTATTTAACTGGCTGACTACAATGTATGGTGGTAATATCAGGTTGAATACACCAATGTTGTTCACAATAGGATTTGTAACATTATTCATATCTGGAGGATTGACAGGTGTATTTATGGGAAATCACGCCCTTGATATACAGATGCACGATACTTATTTTATCGTAGCACACTTCCACTTAGTTATGGGAGTTGCAGCATTCTTTGGTATGTTTGCCGGTGTGTATCATTGGTTTCCAAAAATGTATGGTCGTTTTATGAATGAGACATTAGGGAAAATACATTTTTGGGGTACACTGATTTGTGCTTATGCTATATTCTGGCCACAACATTATTTAGGTCTTGCTGGTGTACCGAGAAGATATTATTCATTTGATGCATTTGAAGCGTTTAAGTATTTTGCAGATATGAATAAGTTTATTTCCATTTTTGCGATTATTGCTTTTTTCTTACAATTGGTATTTATAATTAACTTTTTCTACAGTATCTGGCGTGGTAAGAAAATGACGACTAAGAATCCTTGGGGTTCTACAACGTTAGAATGGACAACACCTATAGAACCAATCCATGGAAACTGGCCTGGAAATCTGCCTGTTGTACACAGATGGGCTTATGATTACAACAAGGATGAACGTGAATTTGTCCAGCAGCACATTCCATTGAAACAAGGTGAAGTTGGCGATCATTAAATAATATAAGATAATTTAGTTAACAGCGTAAAATAATCTAAAATTGAGAGATAGAAGCGGAAATGCGGCAACCTTAGTAGCAAATCATGCGTGGATCGGCAAGATCTATGATTATGGTTTGTTGGTAAAGTTTAGGCTTAGTATGACGGTTGTCATTTCTTCACTAATCGGTTTTTTTATAGTAAGTCATAAGGATTTTAGCTGGGTACAAGTATTAACGCTTTTTTTAGGTGGATTTTTAGTTACAGGTGCTGCTAATGCATTAAATCAGGTTTTCGAAAAAGATTATGACAAGCTGATGAATCGCACAGCCAATAGACCTGTTGTAACTGGAAGGATTAAGCAAACAGATGCGATTATTTTTGCCGGTATATCCAGTATAATTGGTCTCACTTTGCTATCTACTTTCAATCCATTGACGGCTTTTGTCGGTATGTTATCTTTGGTATTGTATGCTTTTGTATATACACCTTTGAAACGATATAGTACGATTGCGGTTGCTGTTGGTGCGATACCCGGTGCATTGCCAGTCATGATAGGCATTATTGCTTATGAAGGTAGCATTACTGTTTTTGCACTTTTACTGTTTGTAATACAGTTTCTTTGGCAATTTCCACATTTTTGGTCTATAGGATTTCTTGGATTTGATGATTACAAAAAGGCTGGCTATAAATTGCTGCCTACTGTAGATGAAAAGATAGATAGAAATCTTGGAATGTCGTCATTATTTTATGCAGCTTTGATTATCCCAGTTGCCTTGATTATGTATATCAGGTTACCGGATGTAAGTATAGCCAGTACAATCATAGCCGTGATACTAAGTATTATATATATAGTATTTTGTTATGGGTTTCATAAGGCATTTGACAAAAAATCAGCATTGTACATGATGTTTTATTCTTTTTTGTTTTTGCCATTGATATTGTTGGGATATTGGCTGTTTTAATTAATGTGAATCATGGAAAAGTTAGTCAATTATAATCAAGGAAAAATACACCCACAAAAATTTGCTTTGTGGGTAGGTATGGCCGGTATTGTTATGATGTTTGCTGCTTTTACTAGTGCTTATATGGTAAAACAAGCGGCAGGCAACTGGCTTGAATTTGCTATGCCCATTTATTTTTATTTTAGTACGGCATCTATTTTACTATCAAGTTTTTTCTTGTACAAATCTTTTGCAGGATATAAATCTGGGAATGAAAGGACGTATAAACTCTATCTCCTCATCGGGTTTGTTTTTGGTTCAGCCTTTGTAGTATTACAATATTTTGGCTGGCAAGCATTGTTCGGCATGGGCGTGGATATGAAAGGTAATGCTTCTGGAGGTTTTTTCTATTTGATTACAGGGCTTCATGTTATTCACGTTTTAGGTGGTATTGCAGCGTTGGTAGTTACGATGCTCAACGCTTTTTCATTGAAATTTAAGGTAACAGAAAAGAGACTATTGAGATACGATCTTGTTATCAATTACTGGCATTTTGTGGACATCCTTTGGGTGTACTTATTTATATTTTTATTAGTTATCAAATAATTTAATATTTATTATTAATGGCATCAGAAACTTTAACACACGGAACTAACACGGAACACAACGCCAATGTAGCTGATTGGCAGGGAGGAAAAGAGCCATTTAAGGCATCTTATGGTAAACTAATGATGTGGTATTTCTTGCTTTCGGATGTGTTTACCTTTGCAGGATTCTTAACTGCATACGGTGCATTGCGTTTTAGCGTACCAACTTGGCCGGTTCCTGATTTTGTATTTAGTACTTTTCCAGGCGGATTTCATCATAAACCATTACTCTTTGTTACCTTAATGACGTTTGTGTTATTGACGAGTTCTTATACAATGGTAAGAGCGGTACAAGAGGGACAACGCGAAAATAAAAATGGCGTTGTTAAATGGATGTTATTTACCATAATTGGAGGTCTCGGATTTATAGGCTGCCAAGCGTGGGAATGGACCAACTTGATTGCTAAAGAACACATGACAATCTATAAAAATCCTTTTGGTACACATACAGAAAGCGGTGTCTATTTAATGGGCGATGGACATGATATCAAAGAGGGTGATACCTTTAATGCAGGAGATTCATACTTGATACATTATCATGACGGAGATTATAAGCCTTTGCAGTATAAAGTAACTGAGACAGGTGAGGTCAAAGAGCAGCAAATGGGACCAAAAGCTTTTGGAAGTTTGTTTTTCTTTATTACAGGATTTCACGGGTTTCACGTAAGTGTAGGTATTCTCATATTGATATTGGTATGTGTCAATGCTGCATCTGGACTGTATGTAAAACGTAAGAATAATTATGAAATGATCGAGAAAGTAGGGTTGTACTGGCACTTTGTGGATTTGGTGTGGGTATTCGTTTTCTTGGTATTCTATCTCCTTTAATCATTTTAAATAGAAGTTTAAAAAAAGAAATATTATGGCACATTCTTATGAAGCGTCTAAGTCGTTAGCTTTAAAAACGATTCTTATATTGGGGGTCATTACTGTTGTAGAAGTATTGATAGCATTGACAGGTAAAGGGTATATCATTGAGGGTTTACATTTTCCGCTGTGGTTAATGGGATTGTTTATGATAGCATTAAGTGCTTATAAAGCATATCTTATCCTATATGAATTCATGCACTTAAAGTACGAAGTTCCAACTTTAGTCAAAACAATAGTACTTCCAGTACTTTTATTAGTGTGGTTTATTATAGCAATGTTAGTAGAGGGTGGATATTATCAGGATTCGAGAGATTCCGCTGTCAACCCTATCAAAACAGAAATTGAAAAGTAATACTCCTGATTTTAAATCTTGGGTAATATGCGAAGAGCCATTATTCCTTTTGGGATGTGGCTCTTCGTTTTTTATATTTGAGCGGGTAATATGATTTTTGATAAATCGAAAATTTGCCATTTTAGTTTAACGAATTATCATTTTCGAAGTGTTTTGATATCGTTTTCTGATAGCCATGATTCTGATAGTAAAGGAAAACGAGAGGTTTAGATTGCTGTTTATTGAATTTTGGTTTGAATACAATGAAGTTTTATAAATTCAAATTCCCTTTTCTAAAAAACAATTATTATTTTTAACTTGTTAGATTTAGATATATTTTTTATATACATGAAGAAGTTAGTTCCAGTTATTTTGTTTTTCTCTGTCTTGGTGTTAGTACCTTTGCTGACATGGCTTAATCTTAGTAAAGGGCTTGATTATCGGCTACAGAATAGGCAGGAATTGGTTGTGAAAGATAGTCTTGACATGAAAGCTGATACATTGGGTCTATTCAAACATAAGACGAGTATTGTTGTAGCTAAATCTTATGATAGATTGGCGGATTTTGAAACTGCTGTAAACGAAATGTTTGTTAAAGAAAATAGAAACGTTCGCTTATATGCTGTCGGCCATTTTGATGATTCAATAGAGGCATTGCCTGAATCGTATTTTGATGAAGTATGGTCTCGGTATTCGGATAAGACTTTTTTTCTTGTAGATACAGCAGGATATATAAGAAATATGTACGAGGATAATGACAAGGATGTAGGGAAATTGCTTGAACATACCGCTGTGATAATTCCACAAAAGAAGCGTGGCTCTATAGAAGTAAAATTAAATTCGAATGAGTAAATATCCCAAACCAAACGGTGCATTGGCTAAGAATTTGACGATTGCCAGTTATATTTTGACAGTGGTAGCGTTTGTCTCGGTAGGTCTAATGCGGCGTGTTAAAATCCCAACAGAAATTGATTTTAGCTTTGTTCCAGGTATGAATGCTCTGATCAATACATTGGTGGCTATATGTTTAGTCGCCGGATATTATTATATAAGAAAAGGTGATTATCTACAGCATAGAAAATTGATGATTAGTGCTGTTGTGCTTTCAGGCGTGTTTTTTATAGGATATATCTTATATCATTTTACTACACCTGAAACCATTTATTGTAGAGACGGTTTCATGAAAACATTGTATTATATCATTTTGTTTTCACATATTGTGTTGGCGGGTTTGTCACTTCCATTTATATTGATTACCTTTGTAAGAGGATTTACCTATCAGGTGGAAAAACATAAAAAAATAGCCCGTTGGGTATATCCAATATGGTTATACGTAGCCATTACAGGTCCAATAACTTATTTGTTTCTTAAACCATGTTATTTATGAATAAGCGTTATGTAATTGTTGTCGTTGTATTTATCTTAATAGTGTCCGTAGTTCCTGATATTATGGCACAATGTCCTATGTGCAGACTTACGGCCGAAACGAATCTTCAAGATGGAGGTGGAGCTGGTCGCGGACTTAATAAAGGTATCTTGTATCTGTTGTCTATGCCTTATTTGATTTTTGGCTTCTTAGGTTATACGTGGTATAAAAACCGTAAACGTTTGACAAGTAATGAGGAGGATTGATTTTTGATTGAAGATCTTATAATTGAGCGTTGCAATTTCTTTTAGGCGTTTTGTTATAACAAACCATTGTTGTCCGATAAAAATTTAAAGATTCATCGCGAACACAGTGAGCGATTTCATCGTTTGATTTAAATGTTCTTTTTATCGGACAATAGTGATTACAAATTGAAAATTTCTTAGTGAAATAGCCTTAGTTAATGCACAATTGCATGCTTTTTAATATTTATTATTTTATTATATCAAAATTGCTTATACAGCGATAACTAAATATTTATTTTATTTATCTAATACAGATGAACATAAAAGCTGTATTTTTGTATTTAGATTAAATATAATTAAGTCAAAATAAGTATGGACACTAACAGAAAAATTTATTTGGATAATAATGCAACGACGCCTGTAGATCCACGTGTTGTGGAAACAATGTTGCCTTATTTCTATGAAATACCCGGTAACCCTGCAAGTAGAAACCACCCGTTTGGTTGGGCGGCAGAGGAAGCTGTTGACTATGCAAGAGAACAGATAGCTGATCTCATCAACGTTGATCCTAAGGAAATTATCTTTACATCTGGAGCTACTGAAGCTGATAATCTTGCATTGAAAGGCGTTTTTGAAATGTATGCCTCTAAAGGAAATCACATCATCACATATAAGACAGAACACAAAGCCGTGCTGGATTCTTGTAAGAAGATAGAGAAAATGGGCGGTCAGGTTACATACCTCGATGTCAAAGAAGACGGTCTTATCGACTTAGAACAATTGGAAGCAGCTATAACCGATAAGACAATCATGATATCAGTCATGTGGGCCAATAACGAAACAGGTGTTATACAACCTATGAAAGAGATTGGCGATATTTGTAAAAAGCACGGTGTTTTGTTTATGAGCGACGCAACTCAGGCAGTAGGGAAAATACCTGTAGATCCTAAAGCGGTAGGTGTTCATATAATGGCATTTTCATCACATAAAATGTATGGTCCAAAAGGTGTTGGAGCATTATTTGTCAATAGAAAAAATCCAAGAGTTAAGGTAACTGCTCAAATAGATGGTGGCGGTCATGAGCGTGGTATGCGTTCGGGAACATTGAAT
The DNA here is from genome assembly GCA_964399855.1 of uncultured Aureispira sp. Lineage (GTDB taxonomy): Bacteria > Bacteroidota > Bacteroidia > Chitinophagales > Saprospiraceae > OLB9. The sequence goes on from CAYNSF010000023.1 coordinate 37,105, forward strand.
GTACCAGGTATCGTAGGTTTTGGTAAAGCAGCAGCATTGGCGAAAGCAGAAATGGCTCAAGATACCGAGAGACTTTCAAAATTGAGAGATAGATTAGAAAAATCCTTATTGGCTAATCTTGAAGAAACGTATATCAATGGTAATGTAAATCATAGAATGCCACATGTGACTAATATGTCATTTAAGCACGTCGAAGGCGAAGGTCTGATGATGACTTTTAATCAGAGTATGGCTGTTTCATCGGGATCTGCTTGTACATCTGCGTCGTTGGAACCGTCTTATGTTTTGGTTGCATTGGGTTTGGGAGATGATTTAGCGCACTCTTCGATCCGGTTTAGTTTAGGTAGGTTTACGACGGATGAGGATATTGACTACGCTATAGATGCCTTGACCAAAGGCGTGACGCACATGAGAGATTTAAGTCCAATATGGGAAATGTATAAAGAAGGCATTGACTTGACTATGGTCGAATGGTCAGGTCATTAATAAAATCGTAACTACTCAGGTATGATCAATTTCAATCAAAAAATGATAATTTTCCGTGATACTTCAGCTCTTTTTAAGTCAATAGATCTGCTATTAACTCAAAAAGTAGCTTCTTCTGACGAAAAATGCTCTTATTTTTATGATTTGAAAGCATATACCTGAGTAGTGACATAAAATCAAATTGATTCATTTTAATTTTTAAAAATAATAAAATAACATAAAAATGGCATACTCTGAAAAATTGTTAGATCATTTTAAAAATCCTAAAAATGTCGGTACATTGGACAAAAGCAAGAAAAATGTTGGTACCGGATTGGTAGGTGCGCCTGAATGTGGTGACGTGATGAGACTTCAGATAGAAGTTGATGAGGCTACGGACACAATCATTGATGCCAAGTTTAAAACATTTGGATGTGGATCAGCTATTGCGTCGTCATCAGTAGCTACTGAGTGGCTAAAAGGTAAAACAATCGATGAAGCGATGACGATAGACAATATGAATATCGTGGAAGAATTGGCATTGCCGCCTGTAAAAATCCACTGCTCTGTACTCGCCGAAGATGCGATCAAAAGTGCGATCAAAGATTATAAAAGCAAGAGCGGTAAAGTTGAAGCGTAATTATTCATTTGCTTACGATAAAATAACTTAAAAGGACATGTTATACGTAGGAGATACAGCTAAAAATAAAATTGAAGAGATCATCCAGGCCAAGAACCTTTCAGATGATTATTTCATAAGAGTGAGCGTAGTCAGTGGCGGATGCTCGGGTCTTAGCTATAAAATGGATTTCGACAATGAAAACCAGCCTAATGATCAAGTATTTGAAGATAAAGGTATTAAAGTCGTCACAGACTTGAAGAGTTTCCTATATCTGTTCAATACTACATTGGAGTTTTCCGGTGGTCTCAATGGCAAAGGTTTTTATTTCGACAATCCGAATGCGGCGAGATCCTGCAACTGTGGCGAAAGCTTCGCTGTGTGATTTTAGTGTGATATATCATATTATGAACTTCTCTTGATTACTTATAAAAGTAGTCAGGAGAAGTTTTTTTTATGTCCTATGGTTGTTCACTTTTTGTCTTGACTTGCAGCTATCAAGCGAATATTTCTCTTAGTAGATCATCGACTTTGGTTAGTGTGCGCACTTCGATACTAAAATCTTTAGTTTCTAATCTTCCAGATTTATGTCTTGCGATATAAACCGTTTCGAAGCCCAATCTTCCTGCTTCTTGAATGCGTTGCTCGACTCTGCTTACGGGCCTGATTTCTCCAGCTAATCCAACTTCACCAGCAAAACAAATCTTTTTGCTGACGTGAATATCTTGAAGTGATGATATCAATGCTGTCACTACTGCCAAGTCTATCGACGGGTCAGAAACTTTGATACCTCCTGCTATATTTAGAAAAACATCCTGATTGCCAAAAGTCAGTCCACACCGCTTTTCGAGTACGGCAAGTAACATGGCAAGTCGGCGTAGATCAAAGCCTGTTGCAGACCTTTGTGGCGTACCATAAACGGCAGGGCTTACCAATGCCTGTGTTTCTATCAACAATGGGCGCAACCCTTCCAAAGAAGCTGCAACAGCACTTCCGCTAAGATTATATTCATCTGGCGATACCAACAGTTCTGACGGATTAGGTATCTCTTGTAATCCTTGTACATCCATAGCGTAAATACCTATCTCGTCGGTGCTTCCAAACCTATTTTTTAAAGTTCGAAGGATTCGGTACGCATAGTGCTGGTCTCCCTCAAATTGCAATACCACATCTACTATATGTTCGAGCAGTTTCGGTCCGGCTATACCACCTTCTTTGGTAATATGACCAATGATAAATACGGGTATATTGGTCTCTTTGGCAAAACGTTGAAGTTCCGCAGTACACTCTCTGATCTGCGACACGCTACCAGGCGCAGAGTCTATAAATGGACTTACCAACGTCTGAACAGAATCAATTATGACCATATCTGGTTCGAGTGAAGCAGCTTCTTTGAGTATCTGAGAGACGTTTACTTCTGTATAAATGTAGCATGTAGGATTTGACAACCCAACTCTGTCTGCTCTCATTTTTATCTGCTCCGCACTCTCTTCTCCGGAGATATATAGCACTTTCTTTCCGATACGCAATGCCAACTGTAGTAATAAAGTGGACTTACCTATACCGGGTTGTCCACCAACAAGGATAATGGATCCAGCTACCAATCCGCCACCTAAAACCCTGTTGAGTTCTCCGTCTTTAGTGTCCAACCTCAGCGTTGACAATGCGGATACTTCTGAAAGCTTTTTGGGTGCGGATTTTTCTTTAGTGGCTTTTTTCCACAATTTATCTTTTTCAGTGGATGCATGTTGCTTTTCGATGATCTCCTCATGATAGGTATTCCATGCTCCGCAAGAAGGACATTTTCCTATCCACTTGGGTGATTCTGCGCCACAATCGCTGCAATAAAATGAAGATTTAATTTTCAAGAAAAAATATTATATTTAAAAACGTGACTTTGTAATATTAAAGATGTCTTAATGTTAATTTTTTGGTGCAAACTGAATCATTAGGGAAACAATCAAAAGTTGTTTCCAATTGGTTTTTTGGGGTTATGCGGCGTTTGAATTAAGTTCAGCGCCGCTTTTTTTTGTTCAAAACTCAATTATAACAAGATTTTTACTAAAAAGGTTATACCAACTCAATTTGTTGTAACCACTCGGTAGAATCAATCTTAGTCAAAAAGTGATAATGCTTCATGATACACCAGTTCCTTTCTTTTTCGTCAAGAGCACAGCTAATAGCTCAAAAATGATACGATATAAAAACATATACTTGAACAGTTGCAATAAAAAAAGTCATCTGAAAATATCCAGATGACTTTTTAAATAAAATGAACAAATTAAAATTTTACCTTTCAATTATGCATTCTCTTGCGTTGTATCTGCTTCAGTATCATCGCCTTTGATCTTTTCGATCATATCGTCTGCTACGTCTTTAGCATCGGCAACGGCATCTTGGATTTTGTCTTTAGCCTTATCAGCGATATCCTCAAACTTGTCTTCTACCTTATCTTTAAATTCATCAAACTTATCTTCTGCTTTATCTTTGATATCATCGTATTTTTCAGCAGCATCCTCGGCCATATCTTCTATTTTGTCCTTGGCTGCTTCTAATTTATCTCCAACTACCTCTGCGACAGCTTTGGCTGTATCTACTACGTCTTCAAAAAACTGTTCAGCTGATTCGGTAAGCTTTTCGATAAAAGATTCTTTTTTAGGTGTAGCGAGATCAGAAGCTGCTTTCTCAAGCTTATCCGCCATTTTGTCCATTTCTTTAGATTGCTCCGCTATATCAGTAGCTATCTTTTGCTTGACGACTTCTTTGGCTTCTTCCAATTTCTCTTGCTTTTCTACTTTAACTAAGCGTTTTTTCTCTTTTTCGATCCTGTTTTCGATATCCTTGCGGGTAGCATGCATATCCTCAAATTTCTCTTCTTTGGATTTCAATCGCTCTTCGATCATTCTGATTTTAGCTTGACGCAATTGTACTTCCAATTGTCCTCCTGAGTCTGCTTCTTTTTTTAGCTGCTCATCTAAATCTCTTTTATCGAAGTTGATACTTCTTTCCATTTTCTGGATAGCGCCAAGCAGACCAGTCATTCTCGCTTCAAGACGGGCAAGGTTATTGGTTGCCGATGAAGTTGCCTGACCACCACGTTGTTCTTTAAGTTTCTTAAAGGCACCGTCGATATTAGCCCACAATTGCTCCCTATCTTCTTTTGTAAATTTAAAATTTCGGATTTTAGTCTGTAAATTTTTCAAATCTTCAAAAAGTGGATTGATACCCAAGCCTTTTTCTAATTTTTCTTCAATCTCCTTGATCTCACTATTGAATGTAGCAGCAGATTGTTTGGATTGAGTTTCAAAAAGATTGTCAAGCTCTTTTCTAAGGCTTTTCAATTTGTCGAATAGGAGATTTGTCCTTTCTTTTAAGGCTGCTCCGTGTTCTCTAAATAAATTTTTGTCATTCAATTGAGCCTGTACTTTCTCCCAAAATTCTTTGAGTTCATTCCACATCTCATTTTTATATTCAGATAAAGCATCAACTTTGTCCTTGATTTCTTCAAGTTCACCTTTGTACATTTCGTACAGCTTAGAAGACAACACGACAAACTGCCATTCTGCTTGTGCTCTGATGATCAAGTCTGGACGTTCTACCCTGATTTCGTCAGGTAAGATACTGTCTGACACAGACAATTTTCTTTCTATTTTAGTAAATGATGCTGGAAATTCCACATCCTCATCATCTCTCCACTTTTCCGACATTGCTTTGTAAAAGTCTTCAGTGGCTACATTTTCAGGAAATGTATAAATATTCACTACATTTTCCTTTTCCAACAATTCCAATGCAACAAGCAATTTTTCATCTTTCTCATCGGAACCCCATAGTACAATTTTGCGTCTCATAATACGATGTAATTAAAAAATCTAAATAAACGTTTAAAGTAATTATAATACAATATTTAACGAATCAGGTGGTTTTCCACCAGATATTTTGCTATCTGTACGGCATTTGTAGCAGCACCTTTTCGGAGATTATCTGCAACGATCCACATATTCAATGCGTTATCATGGGATTCATCTCTTCTAATTCTGCCTACAAACACTTCATTTTTTCCTTTACTATATAACGGCATTGGATATTCAAATGTTTTAGGATTGTCCAATACTTTTAGTCCAGTTGTATTCATCAATAGGTCTTTGATGTCATGTATATCAAATGCCTTGCCAAGTTCAATATTGACAGACTCTGAATGTCCGCCATGAACAGGAATCCTTACTGCCGTAGCGGTAATGCGGATATCGTCATCATTCAATATTTTCCTTGTTTCATCGACCATTTTCATTTCTTCTTTGGTATAATCATTGTCGAGAAATACATCGCATTGCGGTATAGCATTTTCAAAAATAGGGTAGTGATATGCCCTTTCTTCGTCAGATAAGGTCGATCCTGCCCTTTCGGCCTGGTACTGCCTGACTGCTTTAGCTCCCGTACCTGTATATGACTGATACGTAGAGATGACTAAGCGCCTTATGCCATATACCTGATGTAATGGTGCCAATGCCATGACTAATTGTATGGTCGAACAATTTGGATTGGCAATAATCTTATCGTTGGTAGTCAGTGTATTTGCATTGATTTCTGGAACGATCAGCTTTTTGGATGGATCCATACGCCATGCACTTGAATTGTCAATCACGACGGTTCCTACTTCTGCAAATTTTGGTGCCCACTCCAAAGAAGTCGTGCCTCCTGCCGAGAAAATCGCTATATCTGGTCTGCGAGCAATCGCTTCTTCCATACTGACTACTGTATGTGATTTTCCATTGAATGTAACGGTTGATCCTACGGAACGCTGTGATGCGACTGGGATATACTCAGTACAAACGAAGCCGGATTCTTCCAAAACTTCATTGATAACTTGCCCAACCAAACCTGTAACACCTACTACTGCTAATTTCATTATTGTCTTAAAAATAAATTTTCAATGATTTGCTATTTGTTCTCTCATGTTATGGTTAAAATTTTCAGTAAAATCACTTCAACTGTTCACAATATTTTAAAACAATCTGCGGATTTATTCTACAATTTGCGCACTTGTCTTATATTTGCTTTCGTAAAATTACTTTATCAATTTTAGGGTATCACATTACATAAGTATTAAGAGCATCATTATTTCATAACTTTATCCATTAAAAATGAACCGCAAAGATAGCTTATTCAAATATTTGTTGCTTACTTTATCTATGAGATATTTTATCGCATGGTCATTGCTCGCAGTATGTAATAGTGCTTTTGCACAGCTTCATTTAAATTTTGATGACGGAAATATCCATAGTGTCGTATGGTCAGGAGATATAAGTCATTTTAAAATCAACACGGCTGGACAGCTACAATTAGCGGCTTCTGGTGCCGGAGAATCTGTTATTTTTACCCAATACGAAGTACCTAATGACAGTATTCAGATAGATTTATATTTCAAAATGCAATTTGCGCCTTCTAATGACAATCTCAGTAAGATTTATCTGATGTTGGACAGGCCAGGAGAAGCTCAGGCAAATGGCTATTACTTGAAATTAGGAGAGAATGGTGCTAACGATGCTGTTCAACTTTATAAATTGACCAATGGCGTTTCATCGCTTTTAGGAGCTGGAACGAATGGAGCAATAGCCGCTGATCCAGCACAGGCACGTCTGCAATTCAAGATTTACAGAAATGGTATGGGATTCATGTCCGCAGATTATACTGGTCAGCAATTATTAGAAGCAGATATGGAGTTTTTTGACCCAACATTGAATCTGCCTGATTCATTATACTTTGGTATTTATTGTAAATATACAGCAACCCGAGCCGATAAATTTTTCTATGATGATATTTCAATTAAAACAGTAGAAAGCGATACAATAGCTCCCAAAGTCTTGCAAGCACAAGCATTGAACAGCAGGGATGTTAAAATCTCTTTTTCGGAAAAACCCGAAGCTAATTCTGTCATCAATACATCTGTATATCATGCCAATCACGGACTTAATAACCCGGAAGCAGTGCTGTACGATACTCGGCTACCATTAGAAGCTGTACTACGATTTCGTGACGGAGCGATCAAAAGCAATATCGTTTATACGCTACATGTCACAGGATTGAATGATGCAAATAGCAATAATACGGCTCATCAAGTCGAATTTTTCTTTACAGAAACACCCGATGTTGGAGATATCGTCATCAACGAAGTGCTTACCGATCCCATTACAGGTGGCGAAGACTACATCGAACTTTATAACAAATCGGATAAACTCATCAAGCTTGATAGCTTATTCATAACGAATCAGGAAAGGAATGAATCCCGGCTCATCCGTACAGATTTTACTTTGAAGCCCGCGGCTTATGTGGCTATAGCCCGTAATGTAGCATTTCTCAAAGAAACCTATCAAACACCAGATACGGCCGCCTTCATAGAAGCGATCATTCCAGCGCTCAACGTAGCTTCGGCTAATATCACATTGCATTATACACGAGGTGGAAAGCGCATCACGATTGATTCCTTTGATTATGCGCAAAATATGCATTTCAAATTACTAAATAATACAAAGGGTATATCCTTGGAACGTATCCGTCCTGATGGCTTGACGAATGATCCCAATAATTGGCATTCCGCATCTGCTGATAGCCATTACGGTACGCCGGGATACCAAAATTCCAATTTTAAAGATTTACAAACTGAGGAAGCGGGTGATTTTGTGCAACTCGATAAGCAAGTTTTTTCACCTGACGGAGACGGCATCGATGACATCGTGTTGGTACAGTATTCGGTTGAGAAAAGTGGATATTTGGCTACAATCCGTATTTTCGATAGTGACGGACATGCTATCATTGACCTTGCAAATAATCAGTTGCTCAGCACGGATGCTACCATAAAATGGGACGGTCTGAATGCTGACGGTAATTTGGTAAAAACAGGTATGTACATCATTTACAGCAGATTGTTTCATCCGGACGGAGAAGTAAAGACCAATAAAAAAGTGGTCGTTGCTGCCCACAAAATGTAACCGATATGCCTACCAAACCGATTAAGATTAAGATACTCATGGCATTTAGCATATTACTGGCATTCGCAAGTATTGTGATTCTATTTGTACCACACTTATCGAATCCTGAAAATATCGATGATGAACTTTTTGTTTTTCTACTTATCTTGATCGTTACAGGTTTGACTGGGTTTTTTATGGGAAGTAGGCGGATATTGGCCATCAATTTTTTATGTGCAGGATTATTAGCATTTTATCTCAAAACGACGACGATTGCCAATATATCAACTCATAAATCCAATAGCAACCAAGAAATCAATATTGCATCTATTGCACTTAATTTAGTCGAAAATGATCGGTTCATTAGCTCGGTTTTGAATGACTCGACTATTCATATTGTAGCCTTTCAGCAGTACAATCCAGATTGGGATCATATCCTACATACTATACTCATAAAGGATTTCCCTTATCAAGCTAAACTCATCCAGCTCGGACAGCACGGAACAGCCCTTTATTCCAAAATTCCGGTTATACATGTTGATACGTTCATGCTGGGCAATTACCCAACTATTCAAACGACTTTTAAAAGCGGTTTGGATACTTTCAATATATTATCCGCCTATATTCCTGGGCAGAATGAATCCGTACCAAAAAACGAAATAGACGGCATGTACGAAGACTTGCGTAGTTTTGTTTCTCAGCACAATCGAAGGAATATCATCATTGGTCAATTTAACCAAACCTACTGGTCACGGCATATTCTTCATCTCAAAAATACACTTCATCTGTATAACAGCCGCAGGATCATCTACCCAATAGTCACGACCATGCCACAGGATCATATCTTCTATACAGGAGATTTGGAATGTTACGCTTTTGGAGAAATCACAGGTGCACCACGGACAAGGATCGGGAGCAAAGCTTTCTTTCGGATACACCAACCCACAACCATGAATACAAAGTGAAGCAAGAGTTAAAATACACTTTTAAGCCTTTTGAGGCCTTAAACAATCACGAATTGTACGATATACTCCAACTGCGTCAGGAAATCTTCATCGTCGAGCAAAACTGCCCATATCTTGATGCCGACAGCAAAGATTTGCAGGCAATCCACATTTCAGGACGCAATCAGAAACAGGAGCTCGTGACCTATTCAAGGGTCTTACCGCCTGGTGTTTCTTATACAGGTTTTAGTTCGATAGGTCGTGTAGTATGTCGCCAGGTTTACAGACAATACGGTCATGGCGTATCGCTTATGCAAAAGGCGATAGCACACACAAAACAACTCTATCCTGATGACCCGATAAAAATAGGCGCTCAAGCATATCTGAAAAGATTTTATGAATCACTTGGTTTTGTGGATATTGGCGAACCATATCTTGAAGACGGCATACCACATATCATAATGACGATGGAATAAAATATGGCAATATAATTTTTTAGAATTTATAATTTTGTTTTATTAAAAAAAAATAGTTGTAGGGCACATTTTTTTTTGAAATCAACATAAACCCAACCCATTGCATGTAGCCTTTCTTTTCATACGTTAAAGATTTGTTCAATCTCCCATAAATAAAAAAAGCCCACTGCTTTCAGTGAGCTCTTTTTTCTTCGCTAAAGATTTTTTCAATTTATTTGAAAAGAATATCAATCTTTGAGACTTTGGTGTCTCTAATATATAAGAGGACTTAACTTCGCATTTCGTTGCCTGAAATCACAAAAAAAATGAATTTATTTTTAAATATTTATTATTGAATATATAATTAAATGTAATTCAATATATTAACTGCATAATAAAAATATTATTTTTTGATTTTTTTTTGTCTTTTTTCATGATTTTGGAATAATTGCTAATGAAATGTATCATTACGTATTTATTCAATCACTATTGTCTGATAAAAAAGATTTTATTACAAATCGATAAGATCTCTCACGTTGTTCGAGATAACAGCCAGTTAGTTAAGTATTTTGCTTTGGTTTGGTTGTCACCGACAACCAAACCAAAGCAAAATGCTCTTGATAGGATATGTTGTCATCGGCAGCAAAGCGATGAATCTTTAAAATTTTATCGGGCTACATATTTATACAATAGTAAAAATCGTAAATACTTTTTACCTTTGCTTTATGTAAATATATAAATTTTAATCTTCATCAGATACACATGAAAAAATATTTTCTTCTTTTGATGCTGATAGTAGCTAATCTTCTTGTTGCTCAGAAGCAAGCGCCCATAGATACGGCACAGGTTATCACGCCTTACCGGGTCAATGCTTCTCAAACATTGGAAAAACCGTATGTGATACTGATATCTTCGGATGGATTTCGGTATGATTATATCAAAAAATATAAGGCTACGCACCTGCAACAATTGGCTAACGATGGCGTTTGGGCAAAGAAAGGTATGTATCCGGTATTTCCATCTGCGACTTTTCCCAATCATTACAGCATCGCCACGGGTATGTATCCGGCTACGCACGGGATAGTCGGGAATTCTTTTTACGACCCGCAAAGGGATGATATGTACTATATTGGTTCACCGGCTGTAACTGACGGTTCCTGGTATAGAGGCACGCCGATATGGACATTGGCAGAGCAGCAAGGCATGTTGTCGGCATGTTTGTTTTGGGTGGGTTCGGAAAGTGATGCCGGAGGTATGCGCCCGACATATTGGTATCGTTATCACGAGCAATTTGATGATGATGACAAAATCCACATCGTCAAAAGTTGGCTTACACTACCCGAAAACGAACGACCACATTTGATAACCTTGTACTTTCCCGAAGTGGACAGAATGGGACATTTACACGGCCCGGATGCTTCTGAAACCGAAGCATCTGTACATTTTATTGATAAAGCCATTCAAATACTTGTCGATGAACTCGCTCCGCTCAATCTTCCTATCAATTACATCTTCGTATCCGACCACGGTATGATTGGTATAGATGAAAAGGATTTTATACCTCTATCTAATCATGATTATGAACATTTCACTACCATTTATAGCCGGACTCTTGTAAGCCTTACAGCAAAAAAAATCAAAGACGTGCTACCAATGTACCAATGGCTTAAACATCAAAAACCCAAAGATTATAAGGTGTATTTGGCAAGTGATGTACCCGAAAAGTTGCATTACAGCACTCGTGAAGATAAATCAAGGCGAATCGGCGATATCATTCTGATACCCAATGGTAATAAGATATTTGGACGACCTAATGCAAAACGCCCTAATGGTCATCATGGATACGACCCTCGTGAAGTGCCAGAAATGAAAGCGACTTTTATCGCCTTTGGACCTGCATTCAAAACCAAAAAGAAGATTTGCTCATTCGAAAATATCCATATCTATCCGCTGATAGCTGAAATGCTCGACCTCAAAATCACGAATCCGATTGACGGAGATATCAAAGTATTGAAAAAGATATTAAAATGAGTTGAAAGTTGAAAGTTGAGAATTGAAAGTTGAAAATTTGATTAAACTATCATTAAACATCAGCAAATATACATTTATAATTCAATGTCGTTTAGTTAAGCCATAAGGCATTGATATAGAAATATTTATTTG
>CAYNSF010000024.1:0-47766 GCA_964399855.1 uncultured Aureispira sp.
TCGGGATGGCAGAGAGGAGACTTTTTCGGGAGATGTTACGGTAGTTCGATAGATTGTTAGATTTGTGGAGTTGTTTGATTTGTGGAGCTGTTTTAATTGGTTGTCGGTTGATAGTTTTCGGTTGTCGGCATGAGTTGTTGATTTTCTATATTTATTTTTGAGGTATAATGGATTGAAATACCCATTTTGGGATTCCTCGTTGCACTCGGAAAGACTGTGTTTCGTTATTTAAGGGAGCGGATAAGTGGCGGATTTTCCGCCACTTATCCGCTCCATCCCTTTATGACTGTGCCGTCGTTTCGAACGAAGCGAGCAATCTTTTTTGGTGTTAATATGGTTTAATTTTTTTGTTGATTTGTTGATTTGTGGAGTTGTTAAACTGGTTTAAAAGTGTAAAAGTGTAAAAGTGTAAAAGTGTAAAAGTGTAAAAGTGTAAAAGTGTAAAGGTGTAAATGTTTAGGTCATTAGCATTTTGCCGCATTAGACAGTTAGGAATTATAAACCTAACAGGCTAATACGCTAACACGCCAACAACCTAACGCGCTAATACGCCAACAACCTAACAACCAAATTCCAAAATCGTAAATCGTATATCGTCAATCAAAAATCATTGTCATTTTTCAACTAACTTTAATTATTTTTACAAACTATTATTGTAGCAGAACATACCTCACTCTAATTCTCTGAGATAAAGCTGTATCGTATTTTTTAGTCCCAGATAGAGTGCGTCACAGATCACGGCATGACCGATAGATACTTCGAGCAATCCCGGTACATTTGCCTTGAAATATTTAAGATTGTCTAAATTGAGGTCGTGACCTGCGTTGATGCCGAGATCGATTGTATTGGCATATTGAGCAGCTTTTGTAAAGGGAGCTACTGCTTCTTCCTTATTGGTATGAAAATGATGTGCGTAAGGTCCCGTATAAAACTCTATCCTGTCAGCACCGAGTTCTTTGGCAGCATACAGCCTTTCTTCTATCGGGTCGATAAAAAGGCTTACTCTTATGCCGTTGTCCTGTAGCCTTTTGACCGTTTCTGTTAAAAACTTTTTGTGCTGAATGGTGTCCCAGCCATCGTCTGATGTCAAGGCATCTGGCATATCTGGAACAAGCGTACATTGATGTGGCTTGTTTTTAATGACCAATGACAAAAAATCTTCGGTCGGATATCCCTCTATATTAAATTCGGTCGTTACTACTTCTTTTAGCGATGGGATATCGCTGTATTTCACATGACGCTGGTCTGGTCTCGGATGAACAGTGATGCCCTGAGCTCCAAATCTTTCACAATCCAAAGCGGTTTTTATCAGATCCGGATAGTTGGAACCTCTTGAATTTCGGATTAAGGCAATCTTATTGATATTGACGCTAAATAAAGTCATGGACGTAATTTACTTTAAGATTCACTGGATTTTTTGCTGTTGATGATATCTCTGATGCGTGCTGCTTTCTCGTAGTCTTCCTTTTCCAAAGCGGCATCTAAGAGTTTTTCAAGGCTGGATACGCTCATGTCTTCAATGGTTTCTGCTTTGGTTTTTTGTGGCTTTGTGACTGTTTGATCTTCGTTTTCGTCATCTAAGATAACGCCGGCACTATCCATGATAAACTCGTAGGTAAAAACGGGACATTCAAATCTTACCGCCATCGCTATCGCATCAGATGTTCTGGCATCAATTTGCATGACATTGCCGTCCTGAACACATACAAGTTGAGCAAAAAAGATACCGTCGAGCAGATTATTAATCACGACTTCTTTGAGTTCTATATCAAAAGCATCCAGTGTATTTTTAAACAGATCGTGTGTCAACGGACGGTTGGGATTCATGTTTTCCAACGCTACTGCAATGGCTTGGGCTTCAAATCCACCAATAATAATCGGCAATCTTCGTTTCCCTGCTTCTTCGCCCAATATAACAGCATAGTTATGCGATTGCGTAACACTGTGGGATAAAGCCATAATTGATAATTTTATCTTTTTCATTCCAGGTCTGTGTATCCGTTGTTAAATGTTGAGAACTAAATAATTTTGTTTAATAATTTGACATTTAATTAAAATGTATTCATGTTATACCATTATATATAACTTTAAAAAGCGTGATGTGTTTTAATCAACGGTCATATTTACCATAAATTGCCTTTACAAATGGTCCGTTTAGGAATGATTCTGTTTCCAATTCGCTTTGGAGTATGGTGCCTTTCCAATTGTTGGTGAGCATCATATATGCCACTTGGCACAAGGGAGCAGCAGTTGTCGTCTGAATGGCTCTCAACTTTTTACGCCCTACATAGCTTGGTTGTATCTTATAAGATTTTTCTTTTGAACGAAGCTGTCCATTAGCATCTTTGCCGGTCACGGAAGCATAAATAACGACTACGTCATCTTCAACACTTGGTATTTGGGTCAGCATCGTATGTTCAAGGGTACGGATAGTATCCTCTCCTGTAGGTATATTATTGACTACATCCTTCACCCAATCGTAGTGTCCTGGATATCTGATAGTCTTATAATCTAAATCTCTGACTTTGCCAGCTAATGCATCTGGAAGATCGGCAGCTCCACCTGAAGTGAAATTGTCCTCATAAGTTTCGCCGTCAATGATGACTGTTTCAAGGCCTGAAAGCGCCGGGACATTGATTTTTTTATAATCTTTGACTACTTCTGCATCTTTGAGATATTCTGTAGCTACACCGATAGGACTCCATGTGAAAGCATAAAAATAGGGAGCTGGTGCATGTTGGCTGATAGCACCTACTTTCATCTTTACAGTATCTGCTTGGCTTACATTAAAATCAAGACAGAATTCTTTAAAAAGCTGATTGGCCAAAATATTAATAAAGCCCGGAGCCAAACCTGTTTGTAACACAAATGCCGTATCCGCATCTTTGGAAATGGCTTTTACCTCGTTAGTTTCATGAACATATTCGGTAAGGTTGGCATAGTGACAATGATGCTTTTTGGCAAGTGCAGCTATTCGTGGTGCTTGGCTTCCTGGAAGACAATCAAGTATCACATCACATTGTTCAAGTACTTTGTCGAGCGTATCATTACTACCTTCTGTGGGCATCAACACAGTATGTACTTTTGCTTGTTTTGTACAGCCTTGTTCAATAAATTCAACGGCTTTACCCAAAGCCGCCTGCGATATATCACCAAAATATATTTCAGCATCCAATATGTCAAATTCTGATAAAATCAAACCTGCTGCCTGTCCGATACCACCACTTCCTGCTATAAATATATTTGCTTTCATGAATGATTTATATGTTCTGTGTAATTAATTATTTTTATTTTCAGGGCTGCAAAGATAAGTTAATTTTCCCTTTTTTGAAAATCGGATACATGATTTGATTCAAATAAATTATCAAATCATCAATAGATTATAAAGTATTGGTATTTAAGTTGTTTATATATTTTGAAAATATCAAAATTGTAAATAATTCATTTTTAGTGTTAAAAATATTATAAAAAATTATAATATGTTAAAAGTAACGTTTTATCTTTGCCCCGTAAAAATCATTAATGCTTATAGGTATAATCTTTACATACTTCATGTAACATCTGCACAATTGAATTTTTTGGAAGTAGTTTAGCTTCCGTAGGTGTACACCCAATATGTCAAGTATTATCCTATCACAAAGCCTTAGTGAATTTTATCCCAGATGTATTTATTTTAAAACCGATTATTAATTGCATTATGGCTTTGAAAAAGCAGAAACCCAAAGTGGCTGTTAAAAACCGCTTTAACTGGAAAGATGAGCGAATACCGAAAGTGCTTGGTGTAGTTCTAATACTTACAGCGATATATTTAGCGATAGCTTTTGTTTCTTATCTATATACATGGAAAGTCGATCAAGATAAAGTATTGAGATTTTCATGGGGTATGTTATTTCAGGGCGATTTAAGTGTTCAGAATTGGCTTGGACGACTTGGAGCGATTATTTCCAACATGTTCTTCTATTGGGGCTTCGGATTGCCGTCAATGATTATTGTTGTCATGTTAGTTCGGTTAGGATTTGATCTTGTTCGCAGAAGACCATTGATAAATTTCATGATTTTTGCGAGAAATTCTTTTGTCATCATGGCATTTTTCTCATTGATATTGGAATTTTTATTCAGAAGATCTGAGTTTACATGGGGTGGCGCTTTTGGTGAGAGTATGGTATTTTGGTTGAGTAATTTTCTAGGACAAGTTGGTTTATTCCTTTTGATACTGTTTAGCATGGGTGCATACATTATGTGGAGATTCAATCCAAATCTCGAACATCTATCTGTTGCCAATCCATTAGATCATATTAAGATGCCATCTATGGACTTTTTCAGGGGAATAGAAGACAGCGATATCAAACCTAACAATAAGTCTTCAAAAAAAGATATTTTGTCAGATGCTATTGACAATCTCTTTAAAAGACCGGATCACGATCTTGACACCTCTTCAAAATCAAATGATTCTATTCCAAAATCAAATACTTTAGGAAATTCAGCTACCGCAGGACAAGCTATGGAACTTGATTTGGGTGGTCATATACCTGCCAAAGCTCCAACTCAGCATATCAGTCATGAATTGGAAATAGAAGATAACAGCATCTCTGATGATCAAAATAATGATTTTGAAGAAGTTGGTAGTGCAGTCTCAGATAATAACGAATTAGCAAAAGTTCCTTTTGTGCCGGAATCAGAAATAGAAGCGGTGAAGCTTGAAGACGAACTTGAGCCGTATGATCCCACATTAGATTTATCAAGGTATAAATTTCCTAATACTGAATTGTTATTAGACTATGCAGACCAAAAAGTAGAAGTCGATAGGGCAGAACTTGAAGCTAACAAGGATCAGATCATTGCAACATTGCTCAATTACAAGATTGAAATCACAAAAATCCGTGCTACGATTGGACCAACTGTTACTTTGTATGAAATCGTACCGGCAGCGGGAGTGAAGATCTCAAAAATCAAAAACCTTGAGGATGATATAGCTTTGAGCTTATCCGCTTTGGGTATCCGTATCATAGCTCCGATACCGGGTAAAGGTACTATCGGTATTGAAGTACCCAATAAAAACAAGCAAGTCGTTTCGTTAAAGGAATTGTTGCAGTCTGAAAAATTCACGCAGTCCAAAATGGCACTTCCGATAGCTTTGGGTAAGACGATATCCAATGAAGTTTTTGTAGCTGACTTGGCAAAAATGCCACACTTGTTGGTCGCAGGAGCTACGGGTCAAGGAAAATCGGTAGGTATCAACGCTATTTTGATGTCTATACTCTATAAAAAGCACCCGTCACAAGTGAAATTGGTCTTGATAGATCCAAAGAAAGTGGAGCTTTTCCCTTATGGAAGCTTAGATCAACATTTCCTGGCATTTTTACCAGATCAGGACGAACCAATTATAACAGAGACTTCTAAAGTGATCAATACATTGAATTCGCTTTGTATAGAAATGGACGAAAGATATGACTTGCTGAAAAAAGCACGTGTTCGGAATCTTAATGAATACAATGAGAAGTTTACGGAAAGGAGACTTAATCCAAACGAAGGACATAAGTTTTTACCTTATATCGTATTGGTAATTGATGAGTTTGCAGACTTGATCATGACGGCGGGTAAGGAAGTCGAAATGCCGATAGCAAGACTTGCTCAATTGGCGAGAGCAATAGGTATTCACTTGATCATAGCAACCCAAAGGCCGTCAGTCAATATCATTACAGGTATTATCAAAGCGAATTTCCCTGCCAGATTGGCATTTAAGGTTACGTCTAAGATAGATTCAAGGACGATACTTGATGGCGGCGGAGCGGATCAATTGATAGGAGCTGGAGATATGCTGCTGTCTATAGGTAGTAACAATATTCGTCTGCAATGTGCTTTTGTGGATACACCTGAAGTTGAAAGTGTGATTACGCATATTTCTAAGCAACAGGGATTTCCAGAGCCATTCTATCTTCCGGAATTTAAAGGAGATGATGAAGGAGGAAAAGGTAAAGGAGATCTCCGATATTCTGATTTAGATGATGAATTTGAAGAGGCAGCCAGGTTGATCGTTTCATCACAACAGGGCTCTACATCATCGATACAACGTAAGTTGTCTATTGGATTTAACAAAGCAGGACGTATTATGGATCACATGGAACAACTTGGTATCGTAGGACCAGCACAAGGTTCAAAGCCACGTGAAGTGCTCTTTTACTCTGTTGAAGAATTAAATCTATTTTTGATAGCTTTAAAAAATAAATAATAGCTCAGCTATTTTTTTGAATTAGGACCTTAGAAATGTCTGTACGGGAAAGGCTGTGCGGGCATTTTTTTTATGTGTGCCGAATTATTTACAAAAACACAACCAAAAACTCTTTATTCATTGGATTTAGATGCTCAAGCATGATACTGTTCAAATCCGTTTCGTCTGATATCCAATATTGCAAATAGCTTTCTACACGTTCTTGGAGGTTATTATCAGGAAATAGTTTGCTTTTTAGATTTTTGATTTGGTTGATTTGCACTTCTTGTTTTTGCTTAACGCTGCGTTTAAGTCTACTCTCTAACTGTTCCACCGTTTTTAAGGCTTTATGAGCCTCTCCCAATACAGCAGATTCCAAAGTTGGGTCGATTGCTTTTGCTTTTTCCGCGATGTCATAGAATGCCTGCATGACTTGTTTAGATTCGCTTTTAAGGTAAAACTCCTCCTCTGTGTTTTTTTCTATATACTCGGTGATCAAAGTATTTTCGGCTTTCCAGATGTCTTCGACCGTGAGATTAAGCTTATCCATAAGCTTTTTGAGGTGCTTAGGAATCATCAATACCGAATTTCTACGTACTAATACCGGGAAAAAAACATTGAAAGCCTCAAATTGACTTTTTCTTTCTAACCAATATGCCAATTCGCCACCGCCACCGATATAGGCTATATTGGGCAAGGTAAACTCTTCATATAATGGTCTTAAAACAACATTTGGACTAAATCTCTCTGGGTACTTATGAAGGTGCGAACGTATCTCAGTTTCTGTAAATGTGATCGAACTATTATTGATTTTATACAATCCATTTTCATGGTAAATGCGTTCTCTGGATTGTTCTGTCATGTAAAACAGGTTAATATCCCGTACAAATGCCTGTGGAGAAAAACCGTGTTCCTTATCAAGTGCCGACTGAGTAGCTGTCACCAATGGAAAGCTAAGCCTTTCTATGATTTCTTTTTCCATGACAGGAACAAATGCTGTTTTCAATCGGACATCATCCATGTTGAGCACGATCAGACCATAATCTTTAAAGAATGCATTAACCCATATCCTGACGAAATCATTATACGTTTTGGACATGTTAAGTGCATGCTGGAAGATTTGAGTTATTTGCTCAGCATTTGATGATTTACCGAGTATTGACGATAATTCATCTATGGCAATATCTAATTTTTCGGTACTAAATCTCCCAACCGGACCGGATTCGGTATTATTCCAGGAAATAGATTTTCCAAAGAGATGAACAGTTTTTATTTCTTCAAAATCATGATCTTCTGCGCCGTTGATAAATACCGGTACAAATTTATAATGCGGAAATTGCTCATGGAGCGATTGCGTCAGATTGATGATAGAAAATATCTTATAGAAATAGTATGCAGGACCTCCAAGCAGACTGGGCTGATGAGCGGTAACTATGGTAAAAGTATTTTCGTCTAATAGTGACTGTATGTTGTTGCTTTGCTTTTTTGATTGTTCAATATCACTATACTGTACCTCAAGTACAGATACCAACAAACTTCTATCCACCGGAAATTGTTTCCTTGCATCTGCTGCTGCTTTTAAGCCGTCTAATGTTGACGGAAAGCTGATAAACGATTTTAGTTTTTCACTCTGCTCTTGATAGTAGATGTCCTTATATGCCAGTTGACTAATGTTGTTAAAAGGTACTTTTGAGATATTCATACGGGAATGGCAATTGTGAAATTACGTGAAATCGCTATTGAAATTTATAATCAGTGTTAACCGTTTGGAAATGATAATGTTTAAAATATTACCGTTTAAATTGTTTTTTTATGGTCGGAAAGGTTAAGGACATTCTGTTGGTGGGACTGTAACATGAATGGATTACGACTATATTTTAGGATATGATTCCTGATCTCATCGTTGATTTCTTCATTTTGGCATTTATACGATAAGTTAAGATATTGGATATCATTATTTATTCTTGTTTGTATCTCTTGTCGGTTCAATGCTATGTCTCCGTGACCGGTAATCAGCTTGTGAACGGGATATTTTTCAAATATTTGAGCGGCTTTGTTTAATGTGGTTTGATACGACAGGAAATCATGATCAATCAACGGAATTTCTATATTGCTCAGGTAATCTCCGGCTATCCAGCAGCCAATCGTAGGGATAATGATGAACATAGCATCAGTACAATGTCCAGGAGCAAGATAAAAAACCATTTCAAACACTCCGATATTCAAGGTTGTTTCATCATGTGATATCAGGTGATGTACTTCAGGATAGACGATAGGATATGTTCTTTCAATGTAATATGTATTATCAAAAATTGTAATTTGATTGAGAATCTTATCTTTATCTTTGTTTTGAGCAAATGCATCAGAGGCTATAACTTCTGCATCTGGAAAAACGCCATAGCCTATAATATGATCGTAGTCAGAATGGGTAAAAAGCAGGTATTGTTTGTGCGATTTGTAATGACGTTCTATGTAATCTTTAATACATTTGATTTCTTCAGGCAACCAGTTGGGATCGACAATCAACAGCGTTTCATGGATAGCAACCAAAGTAGATGTCGTCCTATAAAGCGCACTTTCAAATACGGTAATATGATCGTCTGAATACTGTATTTTCATTGGTTACATGAAAAAACAGCCGGAACTTGAATAATCCCGGCTGTTTGATATTTGTTTTTTAATCTATTTCTTTTATAATCCTTTCTGCCTTAAAGATATACTTGAGAGCAGCATAGATGCCGCCAGCATGTACACTCACCGAACGATTCAGATCTTCATCAAATATAAAATTGCCAGGCAACGATTCGATATTACCATCGAAAACAAGTCCTACTGCTTCTCTGTTTTTGTTGATAAGCGGGCTACCACTGTTACCACCGATGATATCATTGGTTGTTACTGTATTGTAAGGCGATCGAAGCAACTCAGCCGGTGGATTCAACCAACGATCAGGCAATGACCATGGAAATACCTTTTTATGGGAATAGTATCTGTCGTACATTCCATAGTAAGTCGTATATGCTGGTGCAGAAGTACCGTTGTAATTATATCCTTTGACGACACCGTCAGATATTCTAAGCGTAAATGTTGCATCGGGAGGAAGTTGGTCGCCTAACACTTTAAACGTTTGATTTGCTATTTTTGCTTCCAATGTTTTTCTAACGGCATCCGTTGATTGTGCAAGTTGAACGGCTTCTTTATATTTAGGTACAAATATGCCTGCCGCATCAAGTAAAGGATCTTTTACGTTAGCGATTTTACTCTCATTTTCAAAAAAGTCAGCGACAAACTTCTCATTAGTAAATTTGGTCGTTGACAATAAATATGTAGCATAATCTTCGATATTGCGCTTGCCCAATACTTTTTGCAAGGTCATATCTCCAGGATAGATATCTTCCTGCATTTCATTGAGTGACATGACAAATAAAGTACGTTGCTCTTCGTTTTTCAACGTTTCTAACTTACCCAATATACTCGTTTTTAGTCTTTCTTTTTTGACGGCAGTGTCATTGTCTTTAACCAATTCTTTATAATTTTCCAGGTCGTGCATGACGGATAGGATATTGCCACGATATGGACTTGGGCTAAGATTGACACTTGCCCAACCGAGTGGTCCCATTGGTTTGTACATTTCAGCAATCTCGTCCCAATATTTCAATCCTGGCGATTGAGATCTGACAAACTGCTCCATTTCAACTTTTCTGTTGAATAGCGCAGGGTCTTTCAAACCTTTTGATATGCCTCCATATACTTTCATAGAGTTGGCGACATTAGCTATTCTATTGAGCATTTCCTGGGCTTCATATTCCTTTTCAGGATCTTGTTTGATTTTATCGTATTGAGTCATCATGTACTCGTTTCTGTTTTTCAAAAATTTGTACATGAAAGGGTAGCGGTAGTCACGATCGTATTCAAGCTGTGCGACGGTTCTGTATCGTTCAGTTCTGCCCGGATTGCCGACGACAAAGACAGGTTCTCCTTCTTCGGCACCATTTTTATTAAATTTCAAATAGTTGGCAGAAGTGTTAAGTGGTTTGCCATCTTCATCATAAGCACGCCAAAATGTAGCGTCAAGATTATATCTTGGATATGTAAAATTATCCGGATCGCCACCAAAAAATCCTAAATCAAGCTCAGGAACCCATACGAGCCTGATATCATTGTAACGTTTGAAGCCATAAATGGAAAACTTGCTGCCGCTATAGAAAGTTACTAACTGTGTTCTTAGATTTTTCCATTCTGGTTTTTCTTTATACATATTTTCGATTTCTGTCAAAGCCGTTTTTTGCAGGGCAGCTTTTTCTTCATCTGTTTTAGCATTTTTTATTTTATCCATTACAAGGGCTGTGATATCAGCTGCTTCTATCATTTGCTCAACGAACAAGCCATTTGCTTTTCTCTCATCTTCGAGATTCTCGGCATAAAACCCGTTTTTATCAAAATTTTCTCCTTCTTTTTGTAGCTTAGTGACTACATCACGGGAGCAATGGTGATTGGTCATGATAAGACCTTGATCCGATATAAAAGACGCACTACACCAACTTGCAAATTTTAGTGATGACTTGCGAACATAATCAAACCAATCGTCTTGGACTTCCATACCATAAGTCTCTTTGAGCCACTCTTTTGGTGGATTTTCAAAAGTCCACATCTTACCAAAATCATGCGGGCTGGCCTTCTTTTGTGCTTGTACGTTTATCACAATAGCCAAGCCGAAAATTAAACTAAATACTATTTTTTTGTTCATGTTTTAGAAATGTTTTTAATAGAAATAATGTAAATTAAACCGTAAAAATAGGATGATTTTACTTTATATAATAGGATTTTGTGTGATAATTCATATTGGATGTTGTTGTAAATATTTTTTTGGAGATACAAATGAAGTTTGAGGTAAAAAGTATCGTGGCATGTATATGCGGTATGGAGTAAAATTTATTGTTCACGGATTTTTTAAATTATTGTAATTTTTTGAGTTGTAAAGTTGCTGAAAATGTGGATTTGCGAATTTGTCAAATTTGGAAAGTTTTGTAGTGAATTTGTAAAAGCTATAATTCAATTGTTGAAAATTTATATATATAACAAAATAATTTAGAGTAAAATTACATAATTTTAAAAAAACTTAATCTATCTTTGTGCATTGAATTTTCATTGTTAACAAACCAAATCAACATGGGATACAATACTATAACTAATACATTGACACAATTTAAGAAAAATGAGAATAAACCAGTTAAAAATCGTTTGATTCAAGTTGGAACTTCTGGTCAAATCAGAAAGAGAGTATCAGCGGATATAAAGTACAGTGACGTAGTTGATATGGATATTGATTTGTCTGAGGGGTTGTATTTTATGCAAGTATATGATGGGTATAAATACAAAACAGTCAAATTTTCTGTTCTGCATTAATTCTCGAATTAAATAATCATGAAATGCCTATATCATAAATTTGCCTGCACATTACTTGTCATATTTGTATATATATCATGTATTGGTCGTCTTCATGCACAAACATATTTGTGGCATTCCGATACGCTCAATTATATTTTAGATTATGACAATGTTATGTATGAATACGATTTTAAAAGCGGGAACGTTTCAGAACTTTTCAGAATTAAACAAAGTAGATTTGACGACATTTTTACTTTCGATTTCACAAGCTGGCTAAGAGGTATTTATGCATTTGAATTTAGTCCGGATAAAAAAGACGTGTATTTCGTAAATAGAGAGGCAGGACTTTTTAAATATAATATAGCAAACGATTCTTTATCTTTTCTTATTGATTTAACTCCTGAAAAAGAACCAGGAAATTATTTTGAATATAGTCAAATTCTGGATATCAATTTTATTTCTGACAGTATTATTTATACCAGTGGTGGAACGTATAGTGAGTATAATATTAAAACTAATACCTATAGAAGAATCCGACAACCAGCTAATTACACAGTATTTTTTGAAACCCGAGAACAGGAATTGGCAAGTTTAAGTGTAGTACATTACAAAGGTAAATACATATACATACCTTTAAGACGACCTTACAAGCTAATGATATTGGATTTAGATAATCCAGATAATAATACTTTATTTACTGATCTCAGTAGTTTTAGTGATTTAGGTATTCTTGTAAATAATTTAATTTCTGTTCAGAATGATTGTGACTCAGTTGATTTATATCTATTGACTTACGATGAAACACCAGTTGGATTTCAAAAAGGCTGGTATAAGATAGACCCTGTTTCTGGAAGTTGGTCTTTTGCTTATCCTAAGTTTCCATTTGGATTCTATTTTGATATGCAAAAAGTAAAGCATTATAACGACATATCCTATGATGCCTGCCAGCGACACATAGACTTGGATATAGATAATTCAACCGCTTTGGGGCAGGATTATGCTTCTCCGTATCAATGCAAGTACGCACATACCGCTATAAGCGATACGGATGTACTGATACGGAATGACTATCCTTTGGATAGCCTTGTCATACAAATATCAGGTGCTGTGGATGACAGGGAGTTGATAGTAGCAAGTGGGAGTTATGATGTCATCTCATACAGCAAAAGCCATAAAGTCATACGCAATACCGGCAGTACGACCAATGACGACTTCGTCGCAGCCATACGCAATACCGTATATACGCATCATAATGCAGGTAAAGACAGCGAAGTAAAGATACTCGTAACGCCTTACTATGGTGGTATAGCCGGATTGGATGCGGTGACTACGATACGCTTCACGGATCCGCTACCTAATGCAGGAAATGATTATACCTTAGTGGGTTGTGTGGATAGCCCACCCATATACTTGGCTTCTACACTTGCATCGGGTGTTGATACAGGCGGTGTCTTTTTGTATCATGACAGGACAGTGGACAGCGTATATTTTCTCAGTATAGGTGTGGACACTGTCTCTTACATCACAAACCAAGGCGTATGCAGTGATACAGCCAGAATCTCCATAGAAGTTTTTGAGCGACCTGCATTTACGGATTTGCAGGATACCGTTCTTTGCTCCGATCAGACGCTGACTGTGGATCTTAGCAGTCTGTCAGGCGATATAAGCTGGAATGATACCAATACGGATAAGCATCGGGTATTTGACCAACAAGGTGTGTATGTGTATGAAATCTGGTCAGATAAGGGTTGTATATCTTCTGATACTTTCAGACTTGTGTATCTGCCTGCCGTGACACACAATGCCACAGATACGATCGTCTGTCCGGATCGCCCTTTCGTGAACCATGGCATCGAATATACGCAGCCCGGAATATATGCCGATACGCTGACCAACTATCTGGGATGTGACTCTATCATCACTACATTGCGGTTGAGTTTCCACAGTGCAGTACCGTTGACTGTTGAAGGTAATCATGGCATCTGTTTGGGAAGTCCTACAACACTTACTGTGCCGGATGAATACAGTAATCTATCGCTCGACGGCATACCTGTGGACAATCACTTCACGATAACCCAACCGGGTATGTACATACTGCAAGGTATAGATAAGCATGGCTGTAATACCGGAACGGATCTCAATATAGACACGTTCCCAACACCTGTTATAGCGACAAAAGACCTTACAGATACGATTTATACGCATGGCTTGGCTTTACCTGTTCAGTACCTTAGTCAGGTGTCAGAATATCAATGGCAGCCTGATGACGGCAGCTTGGACTGTGTGATTTGCCCGTATCCGGTCTTAGTCAGTGAAAGTCCGGGTATCTACTCCATAGTAGCAACCAATGAATACGGCTGTCAGAGCAGCGCTGTAATCCATGTGACATTCAAAGAGGCAACCATCTTCATACCCAACGTCATTTCCAACAAACCACAAAACGCTGAAAATGGTGTGTTTTATGTAAAAGGCAACTATGCTTCGTTTTATTCTATCGTAGTTTATGACCGATGGGGCAATATGGTATTCCAAAATAGAAATGCTCGATCAAATGATATAGATGACGGATGGAATCCACAGGGTAGCATAGTTCCTGGCGTGTATGTATATATCATAGGATTCAATGAAGGTGGAAAAGAAAAAATGATGCATGGAAGTGTTACAGTGCTTGAGTAAGGTGTTTTAAATAATAGAGGAAAGGCATGAATTAATTGCGTACAATACAATGATGCCATTTAAAGATAATATCAAAAATAACAACAAAAACAA
Source organism: uncultured Aureispira sp. (assembly GCA_964399855.1). Lineage (GTDB taxonomy): Bacteria > Bacteroidota > Bacteroidia > Chitinophagales > Saprospiraceae > OLB9. Next base: position 14,366 of record CAYNSF010000024.1, read on the forward strand.
GTGGTTTTATAGTATATTTTGAATCATTTATGCTAATAAATGGTTAACATTGACTAAAATCATGTATTATTATTTTGGTGGATAGGGTAAAATTTACTTTCTTTGCGGTCATTTTATAAACATCATAAAAATTTAGATTAAATGAGATATTTAAAATTGTCACTGTTGCTTGTGACTTTAGTCAGTTTAGGTACTGGTTGTGTAAGCAAGAAAAAGTTTAATGAAACTAATGCAGCTTTAGAAGCAACAAAAAATTTATTGGATGATTGTGAGCAGAGAGCTAAAAGTCTGCAAAGTCAGGTTGATGACCTTACTGCTAATTTGGATATGGCCAATAAAAACCTGAGAAAAGCAAATGAAGATTTATTGTCTGCCAATTCAAAACTAAAGTCAGCTGAAGATCAGTTATTGGTGTTGAGAAACAGTCAAAGCAGCTTGCTTGACCAATTGAATACGGCATCTGTTATTAATAAAGCAGGAGCTGAAAGTATCAAAAAATCTTTGGACGCTATCAGTCAGCAAAGTAACTATATCAAAGAACTTACTCAGAAAATGCAGTATAAAGATTCTGTTAACTTAGCATTAGCAATGAATCTGAAGCGTTCTTTAAAAGATTTCAACGACAAAGATGTGTCTGTTGAAGTGAAGAAAGGTGTAGTGTATATTTCACTTTCTGACAATATGTTGTTTAAGACAGCGTCTTCAAGCATCAATAACAGTGCTATGAATGTGTTAGGGAAAATCGCTTCAATCCTGAACGACCAGAAAGATCTTGATATTCTTGTTGAAGGTCATACAGACAATGTTCCTATGACTGGTGAGTGTGTGACAGACAACTGGGATTTGAGCTCAAGAAGAGCATTGTCAGTGGTTAAAGCGCTTCAAAGCAAATACAAAGTAGATCCTGCAAGAATGACTGCTGGAGCAAGGGGAGAATATGCTCCTAAAGCTAATAACAATTCAGCAGCAGGAAGACAGTCTAACAGAAGAACAGAAATCATCGTTTTACCTAAACTTGATCAGTTCTTTAAGTTGTTGGAAGCTCCAGAAGGAAAATAAAATAGATCTCGTATCTATTGATATAAAGCCGAAAGGCTAAAACAAAAGGGTATCTTTTTTAAAAAAGATGCCCTTTTATTTTTTAGCTAAATAGATTTTGATGACTTTTCAGGTTTATGTAAAGTTCTTTTGTCAAATTGTCGTCTGTTTTTGCGCCGTTCGTAAATTGCCGCTACTGTTTAGTCCACAAAAAGATCTTAATAAAATCGTATTTAAATCACTAAGGACACTCAGCGTTTCGCTAAGATACACTAAGGTTTTCTGTGTGTTTCTTAGTGTTTTACTAAGTGATCTTAGTGGTAGAGGATTTTGGTCAATCATCTTTTTACTACTAAGTCTTTATCAAAGAAGTATATGTTGTATTTGTAGTTTATTATTAGTCACTTGTTGTAATATCATCAATTAAACATCACAACATAACTTCCATTATAATTTAAGTCTTTTTGTAGTCAGAGCACTACCCTCAATTCTCATACCCAAAATACTTCAACATCATGTCGTCATTCCGCCAGTTTTCTTTGATTTTTACATTCAGATCTAAGAATGTGTGCATGCCGAAAAATGCTTCAATACTTTGGCGCGCTTCGGTGCCCAATCTTTTTATAGCTTCACCACCTTTTCCGATGATAATGGGTTTTTGTGACTTTCTGTCCACGTATATATCCGCATATATCTTCAGGAGTGGTTCTCCTTTTTTATCTTGCTCTTCCTTAAACATCGTTACGACTACTTCACAGGAGTAGGGTACTTCCTGTTTATAGAGTTTTAGTATCTGCTCTCTGATGATTTCTGTAGTGAAGAAGCGTTCGGATCGGTCTGACAAATCATCTTTTGGATAGTAGGGTGGGTTTTCTGGTAAATCAGCTAATATCTGATTGAGTAATAGCTCCGTGTTTATTTTATGTTCGGCTGAAATCAAATATACCTGGTCAAATCCTATGCTTTCCTGCCATTGTTTGGATATATCTGGACTTCTATTGTCTTTGTCCAAGTCCGTTTTGTTGATGATGAGAAATTTGGGTGTTTCTGTATTTTTTAGTGCGGATATTACACGCTCGTCGCCTGAATACTGCTCAAATATGTCCGTAACAAACAGAATGATATCCGCATCTTCAAATGAGGAAAAAGCAAACTTATTCATAGCATTTTGCATGCCATATTGTGGTGTGTCAATGATGCCCGGAGTGTCTGAAAATACTATCTGGTAATCATCTTCACTCAGCAATCCCAATATCCGGTGTCGTGTCGTCTGTGGCTTGCTGGTAATAATGGACATTTTTTCGCCCGTAAGCGCATTCATAAGCGTAGATTTACCTACATTCGGATTACCTACGATATTGACAAATCCGGATTTATGTGCTGTCATAACAATGCTTTAGTTTGGTTGTTCATGATGTTTTCTACCATATCCAACAGTAGGTCAGGCTTGATTGTTCTCCAAGCAAGGTTGTTGTATTTGGATCCGAAATTAATATAATGTTGCAGTCTGTATTTAGACATTTCTGAACAAACGTGGTCAAAGGTATTTATCAGGCATACCCAGCCATGATCATCTCTGATGTCATCGTACCATTCTTCATAATAACAGTCGTCATCTCCGTGAAAATTAAGCACATTTTCGCATATTATGGCGAATTTATATATTTTGTTTTTATTTAATGTATCCGCTAATTGACGCTTCAAGAACATGATGTCGTTATATATTGCATCGTTCCATTCGCCTATGAGCTCGATGATAGCAAAATGGTTCGTATAGTTGACAAAGAGCAATTTCCCATATAGCGTTTCCGACCCGAAATAATCCCATTGTGGATGGATATAGTAGTTGTAAATCTTATTGCTAAATGTAAATTCATCATAAACACCGCCATGGAAAGGTGATTTTTTGTCATTTTCCGCAGTATATTCATCTCGCCAGCCATACCATGGTTCTATGTCGTGCATACTCTGATATTAATTTTTACCGTCTGATAAATAAGATTTAAGTGTTGTATTTGTTTTTAAGCAGTAATGATAACAATTATCTGCTATGTTGAGTTCTCTTAGCAGAAAATATATTTTAACCAAGAAGGTTTTAGGTACACATCTTGTCTCATTGGTGGTCTTTTTGGAATTCTTTTACTGAAAAATATTCTGTTGATGTTGTAAAATGGGTAATAAGTTATACCTTTGTCGCTCCTAAATACTGGGGTGCTTGAGTTTATGCTCTCGCTGAGATTATACCCATTGAACCTGTCCGGGTAATGCCGGAAAGGGATAGTAATAAAATCTGTTACTCCAGGTAGGATATTTTGAACATCAAATATTTTATTATGAAGTACATTTTATTCATTTTCGCATTTTTATTTTCTTTCGCTCTTTCTGCACAAATCAGCATTTCCGGTATCGTTAAAAATGAAAAAGGAGAGTTGCTGGATTTTACAACCGTATTTCTGGAACATACAAATTATGCCGCATCTTCGGACGACAAGGGAAGATACGAAATCACAGATATCATGCCGGGACAATATTCATTGAAAGCGACATATATAGGTTATGAACCCATTATCATGCCTGTCGGATTGACAAAAGATACGGTTATAAACTTGACTTTTTCGGGAGAAATATATCGGCTCAATCAAATAGAAATTCAGGCAAATAGGGTAGGAGCGCATGATCCTTTTACTCGTAAGACACTGGATCGGTCAATGTTGAATAAAGAAAATACAGGTCAGGATGCTACTTTTCTACTGCAATGGACTCCGTCTATGGTGGTTACATCTGATGCAGGAGCAGGTATTGGGTATTCAGGAATGCGTCTGCGCGGATCTGACCAGACGAGGATCAATGTGACATTGAATGATGTTCCCGTTAATGATGCCGAATCTCAGAATGTATTCTGGGTAAATATGCCGGATCTGATGAGTTCCGTACATTCTGTGCAAATACAGCGTGGTGTTGGGCCATCTACCAATGGTCCGGGTGCTTTTGGCGGAACAGTGAGCATGCATACTTCGGATATCAAGGTCAACCCATTCTTAGATCTTGCAACGGGCTATGGCTCTTTTAATACGCAAAAGCTTTCGGTACAGACGGGTACGGGATTGATGCAAAACCGTTATTCTGTAGAAGGTAGAATGAGCATCATCAAATCGGACGGCTATGTTGATAGAGCTTCAGCGGATTTAAGCAGCTTTTTTATGACGGCTTCAAGGGTGACTTCTGTTTCTTCATTGAAATTTAATGTCATTCACGGCCAGGAGAAAACTTATCAGGCATGGAATGGTATTCCACAGGCAAAATATGACAATAACCCAGAAGCACTGTTACAACATTACTTGACCAATAAAGGTAGCTTGTATAAAACACCACAAGATTCTTCCAATTTATTTGGTTCAGACAGAAGGTACAACTTTTATACTTATCCCAACCAAGTGGACAATTACCGGCAAACGCATTTACAACTTATTTATGCGTTTACACCTACATCGGCATGGAAATCGAAGCTCACTTTGTTCTATACGAAAGGAAAAGGCTACTTCGAAGAGTTTAAATACAATGCTAAATGGTCAGATTATGGTATCGGACCCATTGTCGATGAAAATGGTGCTTCGATTGACCGATCAGATATAGTCAGACGACGTTGGCTTGACAATGACTTGTTGGGTATGCGTGCAGATGCAGTACGACTGCTGTCATCGGCATCTGAGTTGCATTTTGGTGTTTCAGGATCTTATTATGCTGGCGACCATTTTGGCAATGTCATCAATTCCTCTATTTTGATTCCAAATCTTGATAAAGAAAGAAAATATTACGATAATACAGGGTCAAAATACGATATAGCGTCATATTTAAGATTGACTCATCAGTTTGGAACGGATTGGATGTTGTTTGGAGATGTACAGTTACGCTTTATTGATTATGGTATCGTCGGTATTGACAAAGATTTGAGAGGCATTAATATAGCGGATCATTATACTTTTTTCAATCCGAAAGCGGGTGTTCATTACCAGATAAATGAACGTCAACATGCGTATTTGTCATTAGCTATATCGAATAAAGAGCCTTCACGTGGAGATTTTATAGATAATGTTTTTGTGCAGTATCCCGTTCGTGAACAACTCAGGAATGCAGAGTTGGGATATAGTCTGAAATCCAATAGAATACTACTCGAATCCAATCTTTACTATATGAATTATAAGGATCAACTCGTCCTGACAGGAGAATTGAATGAAGTGGGTGCCAATATACGGGTCAATGTTCCTGATAGTTATCGCTTTGGTTGGGAAACCGACTTGGTAGTACAATTGCATCAACGCGTCCAATTGACATTGAATACGACGCTTAGCCGTAATAAAATTAAGACATTTACGGAGATTATTCCGGATTATACCATAGATTTTGAAAAAGTAGAAATCACACATCACGATACGGATATTTCATTTTCTCCACCGCTTACAGGAGCGATTGGGCTGCTTGTTACTCCTTGGAATGATATGGAACTGGCTTGGACGGGAAAGTATGTAAGTAGCCAATTTTTAGACAATACTTCCAATCAATCTCGTAAACTTGATGCATATCATTTTCACAATTTACGGGTATCCAAAAACATACTATCTTCATATTGGAGGACATTGGAAATATCTTTTGAAGTAAGGAATATTTTTAATTACCGATATGCTTCTAATGGATATACGTATTCTTACATTGCAGGAGATATGATAACTGAAAATTTCCTATACCCACAAGCAGGTCGCAATTGGATGTTGGGTGTTAAAGTGGGATTTTGAGGTTGGTTGCTGGAACGGGTTCAATCAGTTGATTTGATAGTCATTTTGCTGACAAGCAGATAAGCCGTCATGCAATAGTTTCATTTTTTTCAATGCTTTTTCAGCAAATAATATTGAGTTTTTTCAAAAAAATCATACATTCGCATTTGAATGTTACGTTTAGTATTAAACACATTAGCTGCTTGAGAAATATTTTTGTCATATTTTTTATCTTGACGTATTCGTTGCTTTTCGGACAATTCGATAAGCATAAGGAATACACGTATCAAGAATTGAATAATATTCTTGAACTGGCAAGGAGTAATAACGACAATGAAACATTGGCAGAAGTGTATTTGAAGCTTGGCGACTATGAAGGCGATTATTTTGCCGAATATGATAAATCTTTGAAAAACTATAATTATGCGATCAATCACTACAAGGCTTTAAAGGATACAGACGGGATCTTTCGAGCCAATCATGCTATCGCTAGACGATACAGAGATGCAGGTCTCAACAGTGAAGCCATTCAAATATTAATAAGATTAGAGAAAAAGTATGAAGAAGAGCAGGATACAAATGCTTTAACTCGCGTTTGGTTTGATCTTAATCTGGCTTATCGGAATATTGGCGAACATCAAATAGCATTGCGATATCTAAACGAGACAGCACAAGCCAATCAACGATTGAAGGACACTACTTTGACCTTGAAAATTCTATTTTCTAAGATCGAAGCATTCGAATCCATTTACGAACAAGATAGCGCCTTGATTCTGGCTTTTGAAGCCTTTAATTTGAGTAACAAATTCAATAATAAAGAATTAGCAGCTCAAAGTTTATTTTATATTGGCTATACCAATAAATTGAAGGACGATTACATTAAAGCCGAAAAATATATCAGTAAAAGCCTTTCGATTTTACCATTTAAGGCTTATAGCGAATGGCGCAAAAGGATGTATAAAGAGTTAGCTGATGTTTATAATACGTTGGGCAAGCCCGAAGAAGGATATGCATACTTACTCAAGTTTACCTTGTTAAGTGATAGCATTACGAACAAAAATAGGATAGAATCCTTTAATAATCTGGCACTTAAATACGGATCAAAGGAAAAGCAAACAAGTATCGAACTGTTGAAAATCGAAAAGGAATACGAAATCAGTAAGAATAGGATGCAACGGCGGTCATTGTATATACTTGCTTTCGGCTTATTAGTCGTACTCTTGTCCGTATATTTTATTATTAAATTTTATAATCAACAGATCTCTACTGATAAGATTATTAATGAGCAAAATGAAGAAATAAACCACCAGAAAATCAGAGAGTTGGAGGATAATTTGAGGATAAATTCGATGCGATCCATGATAGAAGGTCAGGAAATAGAGCGGGAAAGGATAGCCAAAGATTTGCATGATAGTTTAGGCGGTTTACTAAGTACTGTTAAGCTTCAATTTGATTATCTTGGTTCAGTCAATAAAGATATGAGTTCGCAAAAGGCGTATGCTCAGGCGCATCATTTGTTGGATACAGCAGTAGGAGAAGTAAGGACGATATCCCGAAATCTTCAGCCAAGTTCGTTACAAAACTTAGGTTTAGTCCCGGCCATAAAGGATTTGATCAATAGATTTAAAGGCGAAAACTATCCAGAAATTGACTTTCAATATTATGAAATGCCTGAAAAAATGGATAGAATGATCGCACTTACGGTGTATCGTATTATCCAAGAATTGCTCAATAATAGCCTAAAACATGCACAAGCCAATGAGATATTGATCCAGCTCAACGCCGAAGATGATGAATTGGTCATCCAATACGAAGATGACGGAGTAGGGTTTGATGCAAATAACCTCGAACATACCGGTATGGGACTTGAGAATATTAATACACGTGTTAATTTCGTACATGGAACCATGCATACCGAAAGCGAACCAGGAAACGGCATGTCAGTCATCATACGTGTCAAGTATCAGGGCTTATGAGTATGGAAGCATTGATTCCAAGTCCGATCCAGCGCATCCGTACAGCATGCACAGATGAAAAGGGTATTAACTTGTATATAAAGAGAGATGATTTAATTCACAATCTTGTATCTGGCAATAAATACCGAAAACTACGCTATAATCTGAAAAAGATAAAAAGTGAAGGTAAAAACCAGGTCATAACGTTTGGAGGTGCTTTTTCAAACCATTTACACGCTATGGCGGCAGCGTGTCATTATAATGGTTTAAATGCAGTGGGTATCATACGTGGAGAGATAGATTCAAACAATCCGACACTTCGATATTGTAGTAGTGTTGGCATGGAATTGATTTCTGTAACTCGTGAAGCATATCGACAAAAAGAGGCATCACCGCAAATCACTGCGATAGTGTCCAGTTATCCCGATGCCGTGATCATTCCCGAAGGAGGCACCAATAAGCTGGCGCTTTGTGGTGTCGCTGAGATCTTAGATGAGATAAATATGGAAGCAGACATACCCAATCTGGATTATATCGTATTAGCCGGAGGTACAGGAGGTACTACTGCCGGATTGCTTACCTATTCTGAGCTTAAAAGTCAGGTGATCTGCTTTTCTGTATTGAAAAGTAATCATTTGAAACATGATATACTCGAACTTGCAGCAGGTAAAAACGCCGATAGACTGATTGTAAATACGGATTATCATTTTGGTGGCTACGCCAAATGGAATGACGAGCTACTGACTTTTATTGACGGTTTTGAAAAGGAAGTAGGGATACCTTTGGATCACGTTTATAACGGAAAAGCGATGTATGGCTTGGTGGATTTGATCGCAAAAGACAGGTTTCCACAAGACACGAATGTATTGTATTTGCATACAGGCGGGCTTCAAGGTAAGCAAGGTTTGGAGTATATGTTGGGTAAGTGAATTGGCGTTACCAGGCTTATGCGATTTTTTTTAAACATCCTGCTATTGTAGAATAATTACTATCCTATACTTAGCTGGTTTTTATCTCTTTTGTTTTGATGTCTTTTTAGTTTTATTATTTTCAGTTTTAAGCTGTCATATATAATTCCAATCATTAAAACTGTCCCAGCGATTGCCAATACATAAAGCTGAATTGTTGAATAAAAAATACCGCCCAGAAGTCCACCTAAAAAGAAAAAACTAATAATTGTCAAACGCAATTTTATTGAAGAATAGAGTTTGTTTCTTTGATCTTTCTGTTTGTAAAAAAATAGTTGAGAAAGCTCTATTCCTAAGTCAGTGAATAGCCCCGTTAAATGCGTTGTTCGGACTGTTGCATTAGAGATCGTCGTCACTAAAGAGTTTTGCAAACCCATCGCAAAAAGTAAAGAAAAGGCCAGTAGATTTGGATTTTGTGAAATTAAAAACAGCCCAAATATCGCTACCAAAAACAAAATAAGACTTTCGATGACTGTCGGGATGATATAAATTAATCTGTTGTTTCGTTTTGAGACTATTTCAACTATTACATTGGAAACAAAAGAACCTAAGAAGAAAAATAAAACGTATAAAAAATAAATAAAGCCCTGCCAAAAGTCAAGTTTGAAAACTTCATCTACAAAAAAGGCAAAATGTCCAGTTACATTGGTCGTCAGCCGCTGAACTGATAAAAACCCTGCAACATTGACAATGCCTGCTACAAATGAAAGTAATGAAGCAAGCCGTAGATTATGCTTTAATGTTCTCGTCTTTCCTTTATGTCGAAACATGATTTATGGTCAATTGGTTAATACTTTCGGGTCACCCTACCATTGGTATAGTACAGTTTAGCAATTTGGCTAAGGCGGTACGTCTAACACGAAAGTTTGATAGATGTATAAACTTTCAACTTTGCAGAAATGTTCAATCGAAGCGGTTGAGCAAGCCTATTGCCAAACGAGAAGTTGGTGGCTGGCGTGATTGTCGTTCTGTTCATATTCTTATTTTTCAAACCACGATTTTTGAGGTCAACTTTTTGGATAGCCATTTTTATTGCGAAACTTTTTTCGTTCTTCGGTAAAGCGTTCAACAATACTTCCAATTTGTTAGTTGCGAAGTCAAGGACATTGGCCATTTTGATTTTATTCTCTCTCAAATTTGCTTTTTAAACGTCTGTCAGTGGAAGTTTTATGTTTGTTTTATTTTTCATCTCCGGCAAAAGTCAGCAAATAATTGTTGTTGTCTTCAACAGAAAAGTCAGTCGCACCGTAAAATGTTTTTTCAAGTCTTTTGCTTGCTCCAACTATTACTATATTGCTCATTTTTTAATTGTCTAATGTCTTTTCGCTTGGTCGATCAACATTACCTTTGTGCGTTCGTATTTTTAAGTGGTTATTGGGTTGACTTGTATTTGTCCGCCAATGGCTTTTAACACTTTCATTATTGTTGCAAATTGTGGTTTTGCTCCATTAGAAAGTGCTTTGTACAAACTTGGTCGGCTAAGTCCGGTTTCTTCCGCAATTTTGGTCATTCCGATAGCTTTTGCAATATGTCCGATTGCAGTAATTATTTCCGCATCATTACCGTCTTCTAAAACAGTATTGAGATATTCGGCAATCATTTCGTTGCTGTCCAGATAGTTTGCAATGTCAAATTTTGATGGTTCCATTTTTTACTTTTTTAATTTGTTCCAGATTTCTTTTGCCTTTTCAATGTCTTTTTGTTGAGTTGATTTATCTCCACCTATCAGCAAAATGATAATTTTTCCGTTTGTTTCTTTGTAATAAATCCGATAACCTTTTGCGTAATTTATCTTTAATTCGCTAATTCTTCACCAACAGGTTTACAGTCGCCAAAATGCTCGTCATTTTCCAACTTCTGTATCCTGAATAGAATTTTTGCTTTTGCTTTTAAATCCCTTAGCTTTCGCAACCATGTATCAAATTCTTCCGTTTTCTCAATAAAGTACATTGGTAAAATGTGTATTCATTTGGATACAAAATTACAAAAATAAATTCAATCGCAACTATATTAAGCTATTTTTTATGTCAAAATTATTTTCCATCATAAAATTCAATGGTTTAGAATTGTATCGTATTTTTTAATATATAGGGCTTGCTGTTTAACTTACAAATAATTGTTTATCAATGACTTTTGACAATGAAATTCAAATATAAATGCAAGGCAAAAATTCTCTAACCCAACAGAATCACAAAAGAACCTTGCACTGAATATTTTACAGCTTCTAATTTTGGCAAATCCAGACAATATCGGGTAGCACCTACGGAGCATATTTTCATCATGACTTTCTTGGCTACAAATGTGTTGCTCCTACGGAGCATTTGATTATCCTATTGATTTTCCGCAGTATATAGTCCCATCGGGACAAAACGTTTGTAAACAAGATAGAACTCCTGTGAGCTATTACTCCGTAGGAGCTACCCATTCAACTCGTAGGAAAACTGCCGTAAGGAGTTTAACAGCAAGCCCTATTTATATCTTCATCGTTCGTGTTAGAGTTGTTCATTTTAGAACGGTACTGCTCACAAAATCCTGACTATCGCTCATACGAAGAACGAAAGTTGAATTATGCACTTCGTTTGATACGAAGCCGTTCAGCCTGCATATTGCCAATATGATGTACGCAGTATTATTGTTTTTTGTATGTCGTTGTTTTTTTATCTCCATTTTTTACGATTAGATTATTTTCAACCGCATTTTTTAAATCTCTACTTGCTGTTGCAGATGAAATATCTTTGAAATAATTCATATAATCTTTTCTTGAAAACTCATTGTTATTCTGTTCAAGATAAATATTTATTCGGTCTTTTTCCGTTAGTTTTTTACTTGAATTTCCGAGTAATTCAGATAAGGAACTGTCTATAATGCTCAACATATACTCAATAAATTTAGTTGATTTTCCTTCCTTGTCTGATTGTGACAAAGCCTTGTAATATTTTTCTTGATTTTTTGAAATGAGGGTTTCAAAAGGAAGGAATTCAAAAATAGGGTAGTCCTGCATTAAAATTAATGTTTGCCACAATCTTCCCATTCGTCCGTTTCCATCTAAAAATGGGTGAATAAACTCCATTTCGTAATGAAAAACACAACTTTTAATTAATGTTAATTCTGATTTGTCGTTTAAATACTCAAATAAATCTTTCATTAAATAAGGTACATTTTGAAAAGGAGGAGCAACGTGTTCAACTTTTGAACCTTTTACGATTCCAACTCCTTGAGTTCGATATTTCCCTGGCTTTTCTATTAACTTGTTTAGTAATAGTTTATGAGCATTTAAAAAGTCTTTTTCTTTATAAGGCTTTAGCTTGTTGATGTTTTTATAAACCTCTAAAGCATTCAGCACTTCAATAATATCTTTTTCAGGGCCAATAACACGTTTATTTTCAATAATTGCAGTTATCTGTTCTTTTGTTAAAGTATTTCCTTCAATGCTTAATGATGAATGAATTGTCTTAATTTGATTTTGTTTTCTTAAAGTCGGATTAGTTTTGATTAAATATTTAGCATTTACTTCTCCAATTTTTTCTGAAATTGAAGTTATAAGTTTTAAAATTGTTATGGTTATTTCGTAAGGTGGTTTCATTTTGTGATACTATCATTTGATACTATCACAAAGATAGTTTTTAATTTGAAATTAAAACGTATTGTTGGAAAAATATTGCGGACAACGTTTTGTGGCTTTGTGAAGTGGTGCCTTGCACAAATGTTCAAATTATAGTACAAAGGCTTGTGGCAATATTTTGCCAAACCGCTGTTCCAGCAGTTTTTATTGTTATCAATCTAGTTTTTTATATTCAAAATCAGGTTCTTCTTCCTTTTCAAAAAACGGTATTATTACAAAACCAGTTCCCAAAGCTATTTGTATGTAATCTGTAGTTAAGCTTTGATTTTCCAATAGCCCAATTCTAAATTTAGTTGTTCTAAATATATTGAGATAGATTGCTGGAATAAAAAATATTCTACGTTTCATTTCAAAATATCCATTCTTTAATTTTCCTTTGATAACTTTGGATTTTATTATGCTATCATTTTTCAAAAGAGTCACGTCCAAATTTCTTTCGTCAACAACTCTTATTTTAACAGAACACAGACTATCTGCTCCAACGTTGTAGCCACGCGTGAAAAAATTCCAAAATAAATCACCTTTCCACTTTTCGGATTGGTTTACAGGATTTCGACTGTATTTCCCGTTAAGTAGATTCAGATTTTCTTTTGTTAATTCGACTTGTCCATCAACTAATTTGTCGGATTTTAAAGTCGCACATGAAGTTAGAGTGAAGATTGCTAGAAAAAAATATAAATGTTTCACGTTATATGTCACTTTTTAAATTACTGCCAATACGATGTTGGCGGTTCGGTTTTCTTCATTCATAGTTCGCATTGTCCCAAATTAAAAGCCCGCCAATGTTGTCAATATTTAGTTTTTCGTCTTTATTAATTCTTTCAAGTCGTTGCTCAAATGTGTCAAGTTCGGCTTTTACAATTTCAATTGCTTTCCTTAAAGAAGGAATATCAAACTGAATTATGTTTTCAAGCGGTGTCGGTGCAAAGTGTTCGTCAAACTCGTCAACTGTAAAGTCAAAAGTTACTTTGTCATCGTGAATTTTCACTTGTGGCTCTGGGTGTCCTGCGTAAAAACCTTTTTCTTTTACATTTGCAAGATTTTCCCAATATTTAATGTCAGCGAGGTCTCCACAACATTGTGGGAAATATTTGTCTTGTCCACCAACACGAAGAACATAGCCACCAAATAAAGCACTTGCTTGTTCTCGTCCGTATTTTCTGTCTCTTAATTCTTGTGTATGGTCAGTTACAACTTTCGTCAAGTTGCTGTCAGTAATGTCAGAAAGTCTGTAAAATGAAGAACCTGCTAAATATGGTTTAAAGTCGTCAATGAAACCTGCTTTATTGTAACAATCAGAGTTGAATTTGTCCCACAATTCAGGATGTTGCCAATAAGGATATTTGTCAGGTGCGGTTATGTCCTGATTATGGTATCCGATTTCAATTACTGGTATTAATTCTAATTGCATTGTTTGTCTGTGTCGTGTTGTTCGTTAAACTGACCGCCAACACACAAATATACGAAGTATTTTCAAGTCTTTTACTATTACGACTATCGACCAAACAAAAAAAGACTTCCATTTGGAAGCCTTTTTATACTTACGATACTACATTAATATAATTGCTTATAAAATGCACACGATATCACATCATTATGATGTATTATACTATTCTTCTTCTGACTGTGCAGTTGGTGGTGGAGTAACTGCTGCCGGTTTAGCTTTTGCTATTGGCGCTACAGTTTCTTTTACTTCATTCAGAGCAGGAACGATGCTTATCCATGTTCTGTTCAATTTGCTTTTGTGGAATGCTACTGTACCGTCCACTTTAGCGTGAATTGTGAAGTCTTTACCAAGGTAAGTATTTTCTCCAGCATGAAATTTTGTACCACGCTGTCTGATCAATATGTTACCTGCTTTAGCGACCTGTCCACCGAAAAGTTTAACTCCAAGTCTTTTACTTTTACTATCCCGTCCGTTATCCGAACTACCGACACCCTTTTTGTGAGCCATTTTTCTTTATTTTTTAGATTAAACAATAAACTGCCAACTCAATAGTTACGCAGAGATAGAATCAATTTTAATTTTTGTAAAACTTTGTCTGTGACCAGTTCTTTTTTGGTATCCTTTTCTTCTTTTCTTTTTGAAGATGATAACCTTGTCGCCTTTTTGGTTGCCGACGACAGTGGCATTAACTTTGGCGTTGCTTACTACCGGCGTGCCTACACGAACAGATCCATTATTGTCTATCATCAATACTTGATCGAAAGATATAGACGCACCTGCTTCGGCTTCTAACTGGTGGACGAAGATTTCTTGACCTTCAGTCACTTTAAATTGCTGACCAGCTATTGTTACGATTGCAATCATAAATGAAAAAATTTAATTATTTTAAAAATGACCGCAAAAGTAAAGCTATTTCTATTATATTACAACAAAAACAACTATTTATTTTACAAAAGCAAGCAAATTTGTTTCGTTTTTCCACCTTGCGCCATCTTTTCTCCATTTTTATGGTTAAAAATTGGATCAATTTCCTGAAAACCATAACTCAAGCATGTACAAAACTTCCAGTTTAATTGTGCAAAATGACATTTTCTATTTTTATTCTATAGTGAATAGCAACTAACAATTAGCACCATTAACAATTCACCATTAACAATTTAGCATTGTCAATTCTCCATTGTCCACTGTCCATTCTCCACTGTCCATTCTCCACTGTCCACTGTCCACTGTCCATTGAAAAAAAAAGCGTCACATACGAGATGCAACGCTTTTTCTAACCTATATATTTTAAGGCCTTATTTCACTAATTCAGGAGAAATGTTTTCATCCTTATTTAGCGAAAGTTCCTGTAAATGAATTTCTTCTTGGTTTGGTTGGATCGAGCCGTGTGCATGACCACCACCAACGCTGATATGCGGTGCTATCACCAATGAAACGATCGACATAAGTTTGATCAAGATGTTCATAGAAGGACCTGATGTATCTTTGAATGGATCACCTACAGTGTCACCTGTTACAGCAGCTTTGTGCGGTTCAGACCCTTTATAATACATTTGACCATTGATTTCTACACCTTTTTCAAATGATTTTTTAGCATTGTCCCAAGCACCTCCAGCATTGTTTTGGAAGATACCCATCAATACACCTGAAACAGTAACACCTGCAAGAAGACCTCCTAAAACTTCAGGTCCGAAAGCAAATCCCACGATCACAGGTACTACTAATGCTATCAATCCAGGAGCGATCATTTCTCGAATGGATGCCTCTGTTGAAATCGCTACACATTTGTCGTATTCTGGTGTAGCTGTTCCTTCCATGATACCTTTGATTTCTCTGAATTGTCGGCGTACTTCTTCTACCATTTTCATCGCAGCTCGACCTACTGCCGCTATCGCTAATGCAGAGAATATAAATGGTATCATCGCACCTACAAACAATCCAGCCAAAACATCAGCCTTGTAAATATCTATAGAAGAAATACCTGATATACCAACAAATGCAGCAAACAAAGCTAACGAAGTCAATGCTGCTGAAGCGATAGCAAATCCTTTTCCTGTTGCAGCCGTTGTATTACCTACGGCATCAAGTATGTCAGTACGTTCACGAACTTCTTTAGGTAGTTCACTCATTTCAGCTATTCCTCCTGCATTATCTGCAATAGGACCAAATGCATCTATTGCCAACTGCATCGCTGTCGTCGCCATCATACCTGCTGCGGCTATCGCTACACCGTATAAACCGGCAAATTTGAACGAAAGGAATATACCCGTTGCTAATACAAGAATCGGCACTACCGTTGATTCCATACCTACTGACAATCCGCCAATGATATTCGTAGCATGTCCTGTAGAACTCTGTTGTACGATAGAATTCACTGGTTTTTTGCCCATAGCTGTATAATATTCTGTAACCCATGATATTAAACCACCTACTATAAGTCCCAGAATGATAGCCATGAATACGTTAAATCTAGTAAATTCATAGCCTCTTATATTCATTACTTCTGGTAGGAAATAATTGACCAAAGGGTAGGCTGCAATCGCTGATAGAATGATAGCGCCCCAGTTTCCTGCATTCAATGCACCCTGAACATTACCTTTTTCATCTTTTATACTAACGAAAAATGTAGAGATTGCCGAAAATATCAATCCAAATCCAGCGATCATTAATGGTAGTAAGATAGGACCAATACCGCCGACATTGTCATTGGATATGATTTCACTACCAAGTACCATTGTCGCAAGGATCGTAGCAACATATGAACCAAAAAGGTCAGCACCCATACCAGCAACGTCACCTACGTTATCACCAACATTGTCCGCAATCGTAGCCGGATTTCTTGGATCATCTTCAGGGATTCCTGCTTCCACTTTTCCAACTAAGTCAGCGCCAACATCGGCAGCTTTTGTGTAAATACCACCACCTACTCTTGCAAATAATGCGATAGATTCTGCACCAAGCGAAAATCCTGCTACGACTTCAAGCGCTTTATGCATACCTAAACCATTGATATCATCTCCGACAAATAGGTAGTAACACATAATAAATATCAAACTTAAACCCAAAACAGCAAGACCAGCAACACCTAATCCCATAACTGTACCTCCTGCAAAGGATACTTTTAAGGCATCTTTAAGGCTTGTACGAGCCGCTTGCGCCGTCCTTACATTGGCTTTTGTAGCGATATTCATACCAATATAACCGGCAAAAGCTGAAGTAAATGCACCAATTATAAAAGTAATACCAATAAGCCAGTCAGAGCTTTCAACCAATGTACCTGACCACGCAAGTAATATACCTATTACTATACCAAATATACCTAAAACACGCCATTCTGCTTTAAGGAAAGCGAGCGCTCCGTCAGCAATAGCTTTAGAAATAAATTGCATACGGTCATTACCTGCATCCTGTTTGTTGATCCAGTTAGCCTTGACCAACATAAAGATAAGACCTATCAAACCCATTGCGGGAACTAAATAAACCAAGTTGTTCATCGTATAAAATTGTTTTTAATGTAAATTTCAAAAAAGTCTGCAAAGGTAACTTTTGTAAGAAACCTGACCAAACAATGAAGCTATTTTGTTTAAACATACATGTTTTTATATGATTAATTATATCAAATGAATGGTTTGTGTGGTTGTCGGTTGTCGGTTGTCGGTTGTTGTTGGTCGTTAGCTATTAGCCGTTAGCTTTTAGCTAACAGCAATTAGCTGTAATTCTTTCAACTTTCAATTGTCAACTGTCAATTGTCCACTGTCCATTGTCCATTGTCAATTGTCCACTGTCCATTGTCCACTGTCATCTGTCCACTGTCCACTCTCAATTACCTAAGAAGCCTCAAACTGTAATTTCGCCAATGAAGCATAAACACCATTTTCCTTTTCAATTAGATCATTATGTTTGCCTTGTTCACAAATAGTACCGTTTTCTATGACATAAATCCAGTCAACATCCTTTATCGTGGCCAATCTATGGGCAATGATGATTGATGTCCTATTGAGCATGAGTTTGTCAAGAGCTTCTTGTACTAATCTTTCGGATTCAGCATCAAGAGAAGACGTGGCTTCATCCAATATCAGTATTTTAGGGTTTTTGAGCAAAGCCCGTGCTATAGCGATACGCTGCCTTTGGCCACCAGATAGTTTTATCCCACGATCACCGACTATGGTGTCCAAGCCTTCTGGGAAAGTATTGATAAATTCCCAACTGTTGGAAAGGTGAGCAGCTTCAATGATTTCTGCATCTGTAGCTCCTGGTTTTCCGTAGGATATATTTTCACGGATAGTGCCGCCAAATAGTAAAACTTCCTGTGGAACAATGGCGAGATTATTACGATAGTGGGTAAGATTATATCCATTGATATCATGTCCGTCAACTGTTATTTTTCCAAAATCAGGCTCGTAAAATTTCAATAATAATTGTGTAATTGTTGATTTTCCGGCACCACTTTGTCCAACGATAGCTACTTTTTGACCTGCTTGTATTTGCAGATTGACAGTTTGGAGTACAGATAGATCTTTGCGTGCAGGGTAGGAGAAGCTTACTTGATCATAAGCTATATTTCCTTGTAGTTTCAATGGGTTGTCTGTTTGCGATATATCTGATAATGGCAGTTCCGAGCTATTGCCAAGTATTTCTTGGATGCGTTCTGTGGCTCCGATAGCTGTCAAGATTTGCGTCGCAAAAGAGCCTAAACTCGCTATTGCTCCTCCAAGGATACCTGTGTACATGATAAATGAAAATAAATCTCCTGCTTCCATTTCTTGCCGCTCCAACATGAGTGCTCCTTGCCAAAGTATAAAAAAGATTCCACCAAATAGAATTGTTATGATAAAGGTAAAGAATACACCTCGCATTTTGGCAAATCGAAGCGAAACTGATACGATTTTGTCAACGGATTTGCCGTATCTGACCGCTTCAAACCATTCATTGGCAAAAGCTTTGACGATAGCAAAGGATTGAAATGTTTCTTCAACGATAGTATTAGTATTGGCAAGCTCGTCTTGTCTTTGCTTGGATAGCCGCTTGATATATCTTCCAAATACTACTGCACTGACCACAATAGCAGGAAAAGTCACCAGCATAATTAATGACAATTTGGGTGTCCAAATGATGATGATCATAATACCCACTATGAGTATGACAAGCTGCCGAATAAATTCACCTAATGTTACTGAAAATACGGTTTGTAATTGTTCAATGTCTGCGGTTATTCGGCTGGTCAGTTCTCCTACGCGTCTTTCTTCAAAAAAGGTGATCGGTTGAGTAATGATTTTTTGATACAGGTCTTTACGAAGGTCGGCCATGCCTTTTTCGGAAACGACGGCAAAAAGATACGTTCTAAGATAGCTAAAAATACCCTGAAGTATCAAAATGATCAGGAATATCCAGCCAAAATCCCGTACAGTAAACCCGAAGTTAAATTTTGGTTTTCCAAGCGCTATATTGGCCATTTCACCAGGAAGACCCATTAATCCCATAAAAAGCAAACTACTTAGTACTAAGAATGCCATTCCAAATATAAAATGCCACTTATACGGCATGATATACTTAAAGATTTTCAAAGCATTGATTGCCGATTCTTTTTTGAATGCTAATTTATTGTTTGATACTTTGGAATTGTCCATGATAGAATATCTAATCGCTTGTTACTAAGCAGTGTAACATTAGTCGGTTATAGTCAAACTGGTAAGCTTTGCTTCCGTTTCTGGATGAGCTTGCGTGAAGATTTCGTATAGTTGCCGATTCGCAAGAAATGTGATTTTATCTCCAAAGCTACTTTTTGCTTTAAGTTTGAACTTGATAAGTATAAATCTCCCAAAATCATTGGTATGAATGGATGCTATATCGTCGTAAATGAGTTTATAGGTTTTGAAATAATTAGTTACGATGTAATGATCTGAACCAAATTCGACCCTTTTGAGTTGAAAAAGAGTGAAATAAAGGATAGACAGAACAACTATGTAAAACACAACATACCCAATTCTAAAATTTGTAGTGGTCAATGCTGGCAGTGTCTTGTCGCTTACCGTAAATATTGTGATCAGTATCGTTGTAAAAAATACGAGCCAGACAGTTGGTATAAATATTTTGAGAAATATGGTCAGATTAGAAGAAACTCTATGCATGTTTGTTGATTATGATTGAACTGAATTTTCGATATTTCTACTTTTTTCTACACGCCTTGCTACACCAATTGATACTTCATATAATATGATCATTGGAACGCCTACTAATATTTGCGAAAGCACATCTGGAGGTGTGATAATACCTGCAATAATAAAAATGATCAAAATGGCCTCACGACGATATTTTTTCATGAAATTCGGGCCAATTATACCAATTTTTGCAAGGAAATACACGATTACAGGCATTTCAAATGCAAAACCAACGGGAAGTGTAAACATCGTCAGATAGTTTATGTATGATGCCAAAGTTGGGCTATTGATCGTTTCTGTTCCGACAGTATAATTGCCAAGATAAGTAATGGCAAATGGAGAAATGATATAATATCCAAAGAGTATGCCTATTAGAAAAAGCATGGATGTGATTCCAATAAGTCTGCTCGCTACCTTTACTTCTTTCTCATACAAACCAGGTTTGATAAAACTCCAAAATTCATAGAAAAGATAAGGGAATGCAATGATTGCGCCTAAATAGAGCGATACCGTCATACCCATGAAAAATTGTTCACCAAGCTCACGCGTGATCAACTGCATATCAGGCGGACTAAAACATGTGGACTCCGAGATAGCACACATGACTCGATATGTGATAAATTCAGGTTTTTTAGGTGCGTAAATGATATATTCGAAAATTTCATCCTGAAAAAATAAGGCTACACCCGCTATCGTAACGACAACCAATATGCCTCTTATAAGATGCCATCTTAGCTCTTCAATGTGATCTAAGAATCCCATTTCTTTGGATTCATTTTCCGAATTAATCTCCGGACCTTTAACCACATTCTTAAAAAAACCTGCCATTTACTATTTATAAAATTGCTTTAAAGATGCAAAGGTACACAATCTGTCAGCGATATTTTAAAAAAAAATAAACCTTTAAAAGTATGTAAGGTTTGTTTAATATATTAATTTTGCTTTATGAACTTTTCATCAAAGATACTCGAAGAAGCCGTTAATGCGCTCGCAACCTTACCCGGAGTAGGCAAAAAGTCTGCTTTGCGGCTTGTCCTACACCTTGTACAAGATACCTCCCGAAAATCCGAAAGAATAGCATCAGCACTAATAAAACTTGAAAATGACATCAAGAAATGTAGTGTTTGTTTCAATATTTCGGACGACCATACCTGCGAAATCTGTAAAACAACCTCTCGAAATACCAATGTCATCTGCGTAGTAGAATCAGCTCGGGATGTCATGGCGATAGAAGACACAGGTCAGTTTAAAGGGCGATACCATGTACTTGGCGGTGTTATATCTCCATTAGACGGTATCGGTCCACAGGATTTGTACATCAATCAGCTCGTGGACAGAATAAAAAATGAAGGAATAGAAGAATTGATTATGGCAGTCAGTCCGACGATAGAAGGAGAGACTACGATATATTATATATCCAAACTGCTGAAGGATACGAGTATAAAAGTAAGTATTATCGCTCGTGGAGTTTCATTTGGTGGAGATTTGGAATATGTTGATGAATTGACATTAGGGCGTTCTATTACTTCACGAATCCCTTATCAGATACAGTCCTAATGCCTATATACAAATATGACATAGGAATCGTAATCGTAAGTTACAACGTCAGACATTTTCTTGAACAATGTTTACTTTCTGTTCAAAAAGCAATCATCGACGGGCTGAAAGTTGAAGTTTGGGTCGTTGACAATGCCTCCGTGGATGGTACGAAAGAAATGATGCAAGCGCATTTTCCTGACGTTCACTTTATGGCTAATGAGAACAATGTGGGTTTTTCGGCAGCCAATAATCAGGCCATTCGCCAGATGAACGCTAAATATGTACTACTACTCAATCCAGATACGATTGTTGAAGAGAAAACACTGAAAGTATGTTATGATTTTATGGAGCACCGACCCAAAGCCGGTGTCACAGGAGTCAGAATGATAGACGGTGCAGGTATATTTCTTCCAGAATCTAAAAGAAGCGTACCTAATCTTTGGAATTCATTTTGTAAGCTGTTTTACCTTTCGGATATATTCCCAAAGTCAAAGTATTTTAGTGGTTACAATCTCGGTTATTTGCCAGAAATGGAGACCAATAAAATAGAAGTATTGTGTGGCGCATTTATGTTTATCAGAAGCAGTGTATTGGATGAAACGGGATTGCTGGATGAAGCATTTTTTATGTACGGAGAGGATATTGATTTGTCTTTTCGCATCCTACAAGCAGGCTATGAAGTTTGGTACTACCCAGAAACGACGATCATACATTATAAAGGAGAAAGCACAAAGAAAGGTAGTTTCAATTACTTAAAAACATTCTATGGTGCCATGCAAATTTACGTTAGTAAGCACTACGGACAGGGCGATGCCAAGTTATTTACCCAATTCATAAACTTTGCTATTACAATTCGTGGTATCATTAGTGGTATAGTTGGGCTTATGACAAAAGGTTTTCGACCATTAACGGATATGGTTTTAATGATTTCAACGTTGTTTGTTGTCAAAAACTGTTGGGCTGAATATTATTTTCAAAATAGTACGTATTATGATAAAAGTCCAACGTGGTGGATTTTTGGAGGTTATGCCTTGATTTGGATTGCTACACTTTCGTGGAATGGATATTACAAGAATGTGAATGATGTAAGAAAGAGAATAACGTCAATGGCTTTAGGTACGATGCTGATACTTGTTATATATGCGTTGATACCCGAATATTTTCGTACCAGTCGTGCCATTATATTATTAGGGGCTGTGGCTGGGTTTATCATGTTAACATTATCGGCATGGATATTAAGCAGGAAAGACTCCAAGAAAAAAATGCGCACGACCCAAACTGCAATAGCTATTGTTGCCTCCGAAAAAAATGCACTAATACTCAAAAGTGTACTACAAAATTTCTATGATTGTGAAAACTGGTATATTATCGCACCCAATCAAGAGCTATACAATGCTTTTTTTACCAACACACTTGAATACCTTCCTGATGTGGTGAGTAAGCTCGGGATAGGTGAAGTGATCTACGGAAGTGAAGACGTAACGATGGAGCGTATCATCCAATCTATGACAACCATCGGTCAAGAAGTATCTTTCAAAATCGGAAGTGCCGATTCGCAAAAAATCATAGGTTCTGATGATCGCAATGAGCAAGGTGCGATGTTTACATTAAAAGTGTAGAGCGTGTTTGTTAATTGTGTTCATTTTTCTTCGGGTTGATATTTATTGGCATAATTTAAGTTTAACAGCAAGCCTTTTTTATCTAACGGTTAATTATTTTTGAAATTTTTTCATTTTATCTTTGTTGCTGTGAACATTTTAACCATTAAAACATTTAGTTAGTACACTAAGTATTGTTATGACAAGTAATATTGCAGAAAGATATAATAAATCTACTTTTTCTGGCTACAGAATTGAGAAAACGGTTAAGTTGATGAAACTGACGCTTTCGAGACTTTTTAATCAACATCCTGAGTTAGAAACAACGGTGGATCAGTGGGTAGTCATGTATCTATTGAATAAATATGACACACTTAGTCAACATGAGATTGGAGAGCAAGCCTTTAAAGATGCACCTACTGTGACAAGGATGATAGATGTCATGGAAGCCAAAAATCTCGTAGTCCGAAATCAAGATACAATCGACAAACGCAGACTGTTGATACAGCTTACACCATTGGGCAAAGATAAATACGAAATGATGAAGCCAATCGTTGAGCAATTCAGAGCTTCAGCTTATGACGGATTGGATGAAGATCAACTTTTACAATTAGAAACAACACTCAATATTATATTTATCAACTTATCGAAAATTCATTAATATGCATTATCATCATTTAGGAAAATTTCCGCACAAACGGCATATACAGTTTAGAAAGCCTGATGGAAGTTTGTACCACGAACAATTATTTTCCACAGAAGGCTTTAGCAACATTTATTCAACCTTGTATCACAACTATCCGCCGACGATGATCACACAGATAGGTGATCCTATATCCGTAGCACCAAAAGTGATAAATGATAAGCAGCTTAAGCCAAGAAGTCTTCAAGGATTTAAGATCGAAGCTGAAGACGACTTTTTGGTCAGTAGAAAGCCTGTTTTTGTCAACCAAGAGGTCAAAGTTGTCTTGTCAGCACCAAGAAAAAGTATGACAGAATATTTCTACAAGAACGCTGATTCTGATGAGTGTATCTTTGTTCATGTAGGTAGTGGTACGCTCAAGACGATGTATGGAAATCTGAGATTCGAATATGGAGATTACTTAGTTATCCCTCGAGGTACGATATATCAGTTGCAGTTTGATACTCCTGATAATAGGCTGTTAATTGTCGAGTCCACTACACCAATCGTCACACCAAGTAGATATCGAAATGAATTTGGGCAATTTACGGAATGGTCACCTTTTTGCGAAAGAGACATCCGCAAGCCAGAAGAACTGATAACTCATGATGAGCAAGGTCAGTTTTTAGTTCAAGTAAAGAAGCAGGATCTTATGTATCCATATCACTACATGGCACATCCATTTGACGTAGTAGGTTGGGATGGTTTTATGTATCCTTATGCTTTTTCTATTCATAATTTTGAGCCGATCACAGGTCGGATTCACTTGCCACCACCGATTCATCAGACATTCGAGTCTAAAGGTATGGTGATTTGTTCATTTGTGCCAAGAATGTATGATTATCATCCACAATCGGTTCCGGCTCCTTATCATCATAGCAATATTGATAGTGAGGAATTACTTTATTATGTGGACGGAGAGTTTATGAGCCGTAAGCATGTAGAGAAAGGGATGATCACTCTACATCCGGGTGGATTAGCTCACGGGCCACATCCTGGTGCGATAGAAAAGAGTATTGGACAGACTGAAACTAAGGAACTTGCGGTTATGGTTGATACCTTTAGACCATTGCTGATGACTGAATTTGCGTCTAATATTGAAGACAAGGATTACTACCTTAGCTGGTTGCCATAAATCAAGATCATTAAATTGTAAATCATAATTATTTCAAATAATAAATTAGAAAACATAAAAAATGGAAACATTAACATCAACTAACGTTCAAGAGGTTACGGATACTTTCCCGATTAATGGAACGGATTATGTAGAGTTTTACGTGGGTAATGCCAAACAATCGGCATTGTACTATATGCATTGTTTTGGATTTGAACTCGTAGCCTATAAAGGGCCTGAAACAGGATCAAGAGAAGTGGTTTCGTATGTATTGCAACAAGGAAAGATCAGGTTTGTGATAACTTCTGCTTTCAGCCCGGAACATGAGATATTGCAGCATGTCCAAAAGCATGGAGACGGAGTTAAGGTATTGGCTTTATGGGTGGACGATGCTGAAGAAGCGCATAGAAAAGCAGTAGAAAGAGGAGCAACTTGTGCTATGGAGCCCACAAAGTTTGAAGATGAACATGGTTATATCAAAATGGCGGCCATTAAAACTTATGGTGAGACCATTCACGCATTAGTAGAGCGTAGCAATTATAATGGTGTATTCATGCCAGGATTTGTTGCGAAAAAGAGTGGTGCTCAGATACAGTCTTTAGGTTTGAAATATGTAGATCATTGTGTTGGGAATGTAGAATTGGGTGAAATGAATAAGTGGGTTAAATTCTATGAAGATGTTCTTGGATTTAAGTTGCTCATTACTTTCGATGATGAAGATATCTCAACAGAATACTCAGCGTTGATGAGTAAAGTGGTAAGCAACGGAAATGGTTATATCAAGTTTCCGATTAATGAGCCGGCACATGGCAAGAAGAAATCTCAGATTGAAGAATTTCTTGATTTTTACCGAGGTCCTGGAGTTCAGCACGTTGCTATTGCAACGGATGATATCATTACCACAGTTGAAGGCTTGAAAAATAACGGAGTTGAATTTCTGTATGTCCCTGAAACCTACTATGAAGACATTATGGATAGAGTGGGAGCAATCAACGAAGATTTGGAAGCATTGAAACGCAATAATATACTGATAGACAGAGATGAAGAAGGATACTTATTGCAGATATTTACCAAGCCGCTACAAGATAGACCAACCGTATTTTTTGAAATTATTCAAAGATGTGGTGCAAAATCATTTGGTAAAGGCAACTTTAAAGCACTGTTTGAGTCAATAGAGCGAGAACAGGCATTACGAGGAAATTTATAATTACCCTTATAAAAATAGCATAAAAAAGAGCATATCCAAAAAGGGTATGCTCTTTTTTTTTTGAATGATTGGAATGGATGAGATATTAGGTGAGTTGTTACTTTTGTTCAGTTTCGGAAAAATCATCTGTAAAGTACGCTCACTGTTTAGGCCTTGAGAACATTTCATTGTTAATCGTCAGTGATTCTCCTTTTGGAATAGATAAAGATGTCCAACCATTTTCTGCGAGCATTTTTCCTAAAAACACAATTTGCCCAATGTGATATGGATAGTGTGCAAGCTGTCTGTTAATGGCTTCGGTAACGGTATGACCTTGATTGCGTATGTAAACAATTTTGTCAAGGTCATCTGTCGTCAATTCATTGATAGCCTTGAAAAGACAAGTCCAACCCTTATTCCATTTGTCTAAAAGTTCCACTCTACTGGTTATATCATTTCCAAATTCAGCATCTCTGTTACGAAAAGCTTTTTCTCTGTCCGAAGTAATAAAGTTTGTCCAGCGTGAAAGCATATTACCACTAAGGTGCTTAACAATGATAGCGATACTGTTGCTATCGTCATTGTATTGCCAAAACAAATCATCGTCCTGCACTTGTGAAAATGTTTTGTCGCCCAGCATCTTGTAATACTCAAATTGCTTTTTTACGCTTTCCAAATAATTACTTGTCATCGTGTTAAATATTACTTTTTGTCAAAGTACACTGCTGAGTTTTTAACTTGGCTCACTATGTATTTATAAATACATATCAGGATAAGCTTCCTGTATCACAGCCATGATTGCGTCAAACACATCTTCACCATTTGGCTTGGAAAAATAGTCACCGTCAGATCCGAAAGGTGGTCGATGTGCACCGGCTGTTAGCGTGATTGGCTTAGCGTCAAGGTATTGATATCCGTTCCATTTTTCTAATACTTCACGCATCATAAATGCCGTTGCTCCACCCGGAACATCTTCATCCATAAAAAGTATCCTATTGGTTTTTTTGACAGAGTCCACGATCACACCATGTCTGTCAAAAGGAAGTAATGTCTGAATATCAATCAACTCTACAGATATACCGAAGCCTTTTAACAATTCTATACCGTTTTGAGCTTCTCTGATACAAGAGCCATAAGTAACCAAAGTGATGTCATTTCCTTCTTGAAGAATTTCCGGAACGCCCAATGGTAAAGCAAATTCAAGTAGGTTTTGAGGGAGCTTTTCACGAAGTCGATAGCCGTTTAGACACTCTATAACAATCCCTGGATCATCTGATTGTATCAAAGTATTGTAAAATCCAACAGCCTGAGTCATGTTTCTTGGTACACAAATATAGATACCTTGCATCGATCCTAATAGCATACCCATAGGCGAGCCTGCATGCCAGATGCCCTCCAATCGATGCCCACGTGTACGGATGATAGCCGGAGCACGTTGGATGCCATTGCTTCTATATCGAATCGTCGCTAAATCATCCGATAATGCTGAAAACGCATAAGCCAGATAATCAAGATATTGGATTTCAGCTATTGATCTCAGACCACGCATCGCACTACCTATGGCTTGACCCATGATCGTCCATTCTCTGATCCCTGTGTCAAAAACTCTTTCTTTGCCATGTTTCTGTTGCAAGCCTGCAAATCCTTGATTTACGTCACCTATCTGCCCTACATCTTCGCCAAATGCAATGACATCGGGTTTGGATGCAAGTAATGCGTCAAAATAGTGGTTTAGAACCTGATATCCTGGGACGGTTTCGGGTTCAAGCCCATATTTTGCAGGTGTACCAGATACATTTATAGCAGCATATTTATTGTCACTGTAAAGTCTTGTACTATATTTTTCAGAACCTATATCTAAGCCATTAGATACAAAAGCCTTTAACGTATTTCTATCCTGATAATTGAGTCTGCTTAATTGGATATCCAACTTTCGGGCATTGCTGATTATCTCAGCAAAACTGATGTTGGGTGTAGTCAAGTGGCTTTCTAATTGTGTTATAGCCTCAGTTTTTGTATTGGCTGGTAAAGATTTATAGATATCTTTGAGTTGATTCAGATATACATTGACATCATTGCGAAATGTTTTCCATGCATTGTCCTTAGCTTTTTTGGTATATTCAATGGCATTAGAACGAATTTCTTCAATTTCTTCAGCTGTCGCTATGCCTGTTTCAACAATCCATGATTCCATTTTTTTGATGCAATCTGTTTCTTTTTCCCATTGCAATCTTTCAGGAGATTTGTACCTTTCATGCGAACCACTTGTTGAGTGACCTTGTGGTTGTGTGGTTTCCTGAACGTGAATCAAACAAGGGATATGTTGCTCACGAACTTTTTGCGTTGCTTTTTCATATAACGAACAAAGTGCAGCATAGTCCCATGCTTTTACTGTATAAATAAGTATCCCATTGCCATCTTTTTCTTGTAGAAATCCTTCGAGGGACTTAGAAATTGACCCTTTATTGGTTTGCATTTCTACAGGTACACTGATGCCATATCCGTCATCCCAAACAGATACCAATAATGGTACTTTCATCACGGAAGCAGCATTGATCGTTTCCCAAAATACACCCTCTGAAGTCGATGCATCTCCGATAGTTACAAAAGATACTTCGTTGCCATTATCAGAAAAATGTTCTTTTTCGGGAATGTTCAATTTTCGATATTTCTTGGAAGCCATTGCCAAACCTAAACTACGAGCCATTTGCCCAGCAGTAGGAGAAATATCAGATGAAATATTATAGTTATCAACTTGATTGATCCATTCGCCGGCTTCATCAACCATTGGTGTAGCAAAATGGTTATTCATCTGGCGACCACCTGAAAAAGGATCGTTCTTAGTATCAGCATAGAGCTGTGCGAAAAATGCTTCAACTGTACAAAGACCACGTGCAAATGCAAAGGTCTGATCACGATAATATCCAGAACGCCAGTCGCCTTTTTTGAATGCTCTCGCCATAGCTACCTGTGCAACTTCCTTTCCGTCTCCAAAAATGCCGAATTTCGCTTTTCCGTTCAAAACTTCTTTTCTACCTATAAGGCTGGCTTCACGGCTTACGATGCACACCCATAAGTCATTAAGTACGTTCTTTTTGAAAGCGTTGATGTCTTTTTCGACTATTTCCTTCACTTCTAATGTCGGTAAATCAGGTAAACTCATAAAATTCAGGTTGATTAAACTATGCTGCAAAGATAGGCATTTTTTTTAATTTTTTATAATCTGGTAGAATAGGTCACAATACTGAATGGGTATAATGGGTAGTTTTTAAGAATCGAATTAGTGATAATTTATCAATTAGCGATCTACAAAATTTACATTTTTTGGTAGAAAATGGTCGTACCTGAGTAGTTATATTGATATTCATGGATATATTCATTTCCATAATGATGCACACAACAATAGTAATTTATATGATGTTATCTATATATTCAAATACATTTAAAAGTTAAAGACATGAATCGGATATTATTTTTTGTATTTATAGTAAGTTTATTGTCATGCAATAATGATGACGATAAATCGGGTGCGATCAACTTAAGATTCCATCTTGAATATGACGGTGAGCCTATGGAAATGTTTAAAAATTATCCATACCCTGATACAAATGAACCCATTTATTTTACAAGATTATCGTTTTTTATAGCAAATATTAAGCTCAACAAAAACAGTGGTAATAATATGAGTTCTACAACGATTAAAGATATTGATTTTCTCGATTTGACTCCTGCATTTACGGGTAGTATTCCTTCAAATGGATTTGAATACAAAATTGATAATGTACCTGTTGGAGATTATCATGAATTATATTTTGGATTAGGTGTTCCAACAGATCTAAATAAAAAATCTCCTGCCGATTACCCTGTTAGTTCTGTATTGAGTAATAATACAGAATATTGGTCATCATGGGCAAGTTATGTTTTCTTTAAAACCGAAGGAAGTATTACTTTTAATGACAGTGCGCCAAATGAGTCTGATTTTGCCTTACATTTAGGTGGAGATGATGCATATAGACCAGTGTCATTGCCAAAATTGATGATAGTTAAAGAAAATAGTGTAACGAATGTAGATGTAACATTGGATATGAAGCACTTTTTCAAAGGAAATAAAACGTATGATATCAAGGCAACTCCTTTAATTCATTCGCAAAGTCAACATGCACAAACCGAAGAGCTCATGGATAATCTTCGAAATGCTTTTCAATAATTCAATTCTTTTTGGCTAGTTTTAAAGATTTACCGTTCTTTGTCAGATATTTTTAAGATTATGGCTAAAAAAGTAAGAATGGGCATGATTGGTGGTGGTCCAGGCGCTTTCATTGGTGGTGTTCACAGAATGGCGGCTTCTTTGGACGGATTGATTGAATTGGTCTGTGGCGCTTTTTCCTCTGATCCTGAAAAATCCAAACAAGCAGGCGAAGATTTGATGCTCAATCAGGATAGAGTTTACGGCTCTTATCAGGAGATGATAGCGTGCGAATCTCAGCTTGACGAGGACATTCGCATGGAATTAGTAGCTATCGTTACGCCCAATCACGTGCATTTCGAACCTGCGAAATTGGCGATTGAAGCAGGATTTAACGTCATTTGTGATAAGCCATTAACATTCAGTATTGAAGAAGCATATAGTTTGAGAGATGCCGTAACAAATACAGGGAAAATATTTGCGCTCACGCACAATTATTCAGCTTATCCAATGGTTATCCAAGCGAGTCATATCGTCCAACAAGGTGAGTTGGGCAATATCCGTAAAGTCGTAGTTGAATATCCACAAGGTTGGTTGGCGACATTGTTAGAGGCAACAGACAGTAAGCAGGCATCTTGGCGAACAGACCCTAATAAGTCGGGTATCGCTGGTTCGGTAGGAGATATTGGCACTCATGCTGAAAATCTGCTCCATTATATCACTGGATTGAAGATAAATCAACTTTGTGCTGATGTGAGTACGGTCGTTTCTGGGAGAAAATTGGATGACGATGCCAATATTTTGATACGACTTGAAAATGGCGCAAGAGGAATCCTTTATGCTTCACAAATCTCCACAGGCGAAGAAAATAATCTAAAAATCAGGATTTATGGCGAGAAAGGAGGATTAGAATGGTCACAAATGGAACCCAATTCTTTAATCGTGCGTAGTGCAGATAAGCCGATGCAAATATACCGAACGGGTGGAGCAGGTATTTGCACTGAAGCTATATCAGCCACGCGACTTCCGGCAGGACACCCCGAAGGTTATCTTGAAGCTTTTGCTAATATTTACAAAAATGTAGCTTTGTCGATCATGGCAGAACGCGAAGGAAATGTATTGGATTCGTTACATTACGATTTTCCGGATATACATGAGGGCGTGCGTGGTATGGAATTCATTTATAAGGTTATCGAATCGGGTAGAAGCGATAAAAAATGGATTACTTGGTAATATACGTTAGCTAATAATTCTAAAAAGATGAAAACAATCAAAGGGCCAGGGATATTTTTAGCACAGTTTGTAGCGGATACCGTGCCATTTAACAACATAGATGATATATGCAAATGGGTAGCAGGTATGGGATACAAAGGTATTCAGATTCCAACATGGGATGAGCGACTATTTCATTTGCAACGGGCTGCTGAAAGCAAAACATATTGTGACGAATACAAAGGTAGAGTAGCGGATTATGGTCTTGAAATCACGGAGTTAAGTACGCATCTTCAAGGTCAACTGATAGCTGTCAATCCAGCTTATGACCTGATGTTTGACAATTTTGCACCTGCTTCGTTGAAGGGAAAGCCAAAAGAAAGATCAGAATGGGCTATGCAGCAATTAAAATGGGCAGGAACGGCAAGTCAACATTTGGGATTAAAGGCACATGCTACTTTTTCCGGATCATTGATGTGGCAGACCGTATATCCGTGGCCACAAAGACCTAATGGCTTAGTAGATTTAGGTATGGAAACACTCGCAAAGCGTTGGAAGCCTATATTAGATCATTTTGATCATTGTGGTACAGACGTGTGTTTCGAACTACATCCCGGTGAAGACCTCTTTGACGGATTGACGTATGAGCGATTTTGGGAAGCCACAGGCAATCATCAGCGAGCTTGTATTTTGTATGACCCAAGTCATTTTTTACTACAACAGTTAGATTATCTGGCATTTATAGATATTTTCCATGATAGGATCAAAGCATTTCACGTCAAGGATGCAGAATTCAACCCAACAGGAAAATGTGGTGTATATGGTGGATATGCCGATTGGAAAGATCGAGCGGGTAGATTCAGATCACTCGGCGACGGTCAGATAGATTTTAAGGGCATCTTTAGCAAGTTGTCGCAATACGGCTACGAAGGTTGGGCAGTCATGGAATGGGAGTGTTGTATCAAGTCTCCAGAACAAGGAGCAAGAGAAGGCGCACCTTTTATCCAAAACCACATCATTGAAGTGACCGATAAAGCATTTGATGATTTTGCAGGATCAAGCATTGATGAAGATGTGTTGAGGCGGTTGCTTGGGATTTGAGGATGTGGGATGTTTCTATTTTTATAGTTGTACTCTGACCACAAAAAGACTTAAATTGTAATGGAAGTTGTATTGTGATGTTTAAATGATCTAATTACAACAAAGGACCAATAATAAACGACAAATACAACATATACTTCTTCGATAAAGACTTATTGGTAAAAAGATGATTAACCAGAAAATCCTCTACCACTAAGATCACTTAGTAAAACTCTAAGAAACACAAAGAAAACCTTATGTATCTTAGTGAAAAGCTGAGTGTCCTTAGTGGTTTAGAACCCGATTTTATTAAGATTTTTTTGTGGACTAAATAGTAGGCTTAATCATTGATAATAATACAAAATAGTTATGTAGATTGTTTTAGTGGTTATTGTTGAAAGCAGAACAACTTAAACACAAATTCAAGCAATCTTATCAAATATTCAACTTTTTGTTATTTACAATCGCATTGGTTTTTACATTCCTCTATAGTATCAAAAGGAACTACACCGTCGCAACCTCCCCAAATAAATTGCTTACATTTTTTATCATTTTTGTCATAGTAGTATTTTGGTATAGCTGCATTACACGGTCCAACGTTAGGTTCTAAACTACACCTGTCTGATTTTACATCGTCTTTTGAACATTGTGTAAATGCTAACAATACAAATATTACGACATTTAAAATTGATATTATCTTTATTTTACTCATCTTGTTATTTATTTCAACTTCTTACCTTATACTTACCCTTACTCTTGCGGATATTACAAGACACCACTTTATATTCTGGACACCTGACTTGTAACATAGTAATTTAGTGCGGTCATAAATATCTGTTTATCAATG
>CAYNSF010000025.1:0-44864 GCA_964399855.1 uncultured Aureispira sp.
GATAGTCTATAATTTGCTCTTTTTTAACTTTTTATACTTTCGCCCTGAATTGCTGATAATCTCCATTGTTTTATCACAACATCCAATAATTGTTGATCAGAATGGTGCAACTAACTTATGGTTTTATGGAGTAGGATGTAACTATCTTTAATTTTTGGTAGCAAGAAAATTTTATTGATTACCATTTCTCCGATGTTAAGCAACAATACATTTAATTAGGGCTTGCTGTTAAACTCATTACAGTAGTTTTTCTACGAGTATTATGGGTAGCTCCAACGGAGCAATAGCTCACCAGAGTTCTGTTTTTTTACAAACGTTTTGTCCCGATGGGACAATATGCTACTGAAAATCAATCTGATAATAAAATGCTCCGTAGGAGCAACATATTTGTAAACATGATATGTCATAATGAAATATGCTCCGTAGGAGCTACCCGATAGTGTCTGGATTTGCCAATACGGGAAGCCGAAAAAAAATCAGTGCAAGGTTTTTCTGCGATTCTGTTGGATTAGTGTATTTTTGCCTTGCATTTATATTTGAATTTCACCCACAAAAGTCATTGATAAACAATTCTTTGTAAGTTATTCAGCAGACCCTAATTACAATAAATTCACTTTTATGACCTCTTGAATATCTTCTGCAATGTCTAATTACAAATCTTCATAACAACTGTGGGTAGAAAATATGGTTGCATATAATTTGAACATACTTTAATATATTAGAAATAATTTCATTTTTTTTTATTAAAATTTCTTTGTTATTCACAATTATATATAATTTTGGTTTACATTTGATTTGCAATATAAAATTTAGTGATAAAATTATATGTGATTTCATTCAAAAATATCAACATTCACACAGTAAGATAGAAAGCAACCAAATTTGTAAATAACCCAATAAAACTCCATACACCATGATTAGAATAATACTTGTTTTATTGTTAATGTCGATAGGCATGATTCATGGTCATACACAGGATGATTATACAGAAACACCCGAAGATAATGACCGTATTCTTTCTTTTCATTCAGATATTAGGGTTGATTTTTCAGGCGAACTTTTAGTTACAGAAACGATCAAGGTTTACAACACGACCAATCCATATTATGATATCATCGTTCGAGGAATCACAAGGGAATTTCCAACGATGTATAACAATGAATACGGTTGGAGAACAGAAGTTCCGTTTAAGATGATTAGTGCGACCAAAAACCGCATGACTGAAAACTGGAAAAATGAGTATGTCTCTAATGGTATCCGCATGTATTTTGGAGATGAGGACAAAATTTTGGAACCAGGTGTTTATACATATATACTACAATATACTACTGCCAATCAACTGATTTACCATGAAGATAAAGATGAAATTTATTGGAATGTCAACGGTACAGGTTGGAATATGAGCGCAGATGAGGTGAGTTGTAAAATTACTTTTCCTGAGGGTAGTCGTATCATTGAAAACAATTGTTATACAGGTAGTTTTGGTTCTAATGCTTCTTTATGTTCGTTTGAAAAACTCGATGAACGCACAGTCTCATTCAAATCCATAGACAAATTGCAAACGTATGAAGGTTTAACAGTCTCAACGACTGTCGAAAAAGGTGTTTTGGTTCCTGAAAAACTTTCCATAAAAGGTCAATTGATGGACAATATCGGGTTTTTAATTGCTGCATGTATTGTACTTTTATTATCAATCATACATTTTTTCAATTGGTTGAAAGTGGGTAGAGACCCTAAGCAAGGTGTCATCATGCCAAGGTTTGAACCACCACAAGGTATGTCTCCAGCTGATTGTGGTTATCTAAACAATCCAAGCTTCACACCCAATTTATTTGCTTCCGCTCTAGTCGATTTAGCAGTTAGCAAAATGTTGAAAATTAATGTTGAAAAAGAAGGGAAATACTTCAAAAATGTGACTTACAGTTTCTCAAAACCGGAGCATTCAAGTCCAGACGCTAATAAATACGATAAACAGCAATGGTACGGATTTGATCACAATGAATTATACGGACTAAAGCTCGAAAAAAACGATTATAATAGTAAGTTTGCCGATATTTATAAAAGTTTTCAAAGTCAGTTAGAAGATAGAATATTGAAAAAAGGAAATGCGCAACAAGGTCTTTTCTCAAACAATAGTAGTAAAGTCAATTTTGGGTGTGCCATATTGATTATCTTTGAAATTTTGTTATTTTTCTATTGTGTCGCAATCCAAGCTTCTGGTAAAACTATGTTGCTAATATTTGGTACAATGTTGATAGGTATCATTATACAAGTCTTATTCCAACGTTGGATGAAAGCATATACTATCGAAGGTCGCGAATTATTAGACGAAATATTAGGCTTTAAAATGTACCTCGATGCTGCTGAAGAAAATATTTTCGATGTGCTAAATCCACCTGAAAAATCTCTCCAACTATTTGAAAAATATCTACCTTATGCCATTGCACTAAAGTGTGAAAACCGATGGGCTAATAAATTTGAGAGCATCATCAATGCTGCAATTAGCGGTGGATATGAACCAGCATATTTCAACGCCTCAGGTCAATCATTTAATGTAAGCAACTTTTCTTCGAGTGTAGGCTCGGGCTTTTCGTCAACAATATCTTCAGCAAGTACGACACCAAGCAGCAGTGGCGGTGGTAGTGGTGGCGGCGGAAG
The DNA here is from genome assembly GCA_964399855.1 of uncultured Aureispira sp. Taxonomy (GTDB): domain Bacteria; phylum Bacteroidota; class Bacteroidia; order Chitinophagales; family Saprospiraceae; genus OLB9. The sequence continues at coordinate 2,659 of CAYNSF010000025.1, forward strand.
CTCCGGCGGTGGTGGCGGCGGCGGCGGTGGCGGCGGTTGGTAGCTTTCATAAATGTTGATTTGTTGAATTTGTTGGATTTGTGGAGTTGTTAAATTGGTTTAAATGTCTAAGTGGTTAAAGGTTTATTTTATTGCTAATTGGCAATTGCCAATAGCCAAACCAGATTTATTATATTGCTTTAAAGGTGTAAGGGTTTAAAGGTGTAAGTTTAAATTGTTGATTTGTCGATTTGTCGGATTTGTCGAGTTGGTTTAGGTTATTAGCACTTTGGTGGGAATTATAAACCTAACATGCTAATACAACAACAACCTAACTACCATATTCCAAAATCAAAAATCGTCAATCGTCAATCGTCAATCAAAAATCAATTTTCAACTTTCAATTTTTAACTTTCTATTAATACTCCATATTGTTTTGAATAAAATTTTTAAAAATCTTTCTAATAAATAAAAATATGTTACCTTTGCGCCCTGAGGAGCATACGACCAGCTCCCTCTGAACTCCCCCAGGGTAGAAATACAGCAAGGGTATGAGGTTGAGCGGTGCGGTGTGTTTCCTCTTTTTCCTCTCAATTAATTATCTCCATTATGAAATTTTTTATAGACACAGCCAATATTGATCAGATTATTGAAGCCAAAGATTTGGGTATTTTAGACGGTGTGACGACTAACCCATCATTAATGGCAAAAGAAGGGATATCTGGCGAAAGTGATATATTAGCACACTACAAAAAGATAGCCGACCTTGTCGAAGGCGATGTAAGTGCTGAAGTAATTGGAACTGACTTCAAAACAATGGTTGAAGAAGGATTGAGGTTGGCTGATATTGCTGAAAATATTGTAGTGAAAGTACCTATGACGAAAGACGGGATCAAAGCAATTTCCTATTTTTCTGAAGAAGGTATTAATACCAACTGTACTTTAGTATTTTCTCCAGGACAAGCGATCTTGGCGGCTAAAGCTGGAGCAACCTATTTATCTCCTTTTGTAGGAAGGGTTGATGATATCAATTGGGATGGTATAGCTTTAATAAAAGAAATCGTAAAAATCTACTCTATACAGGGCTATATGACGGAAATTTTGGCAGCATCTATCCGTTCGCCATTACATATAGTACAAGCAGCCAAAGCAGGTGCTGATGTCGTAACTTGCCCTTTAAGCAGTATTCAAGGATTGTTCAATCATCCGCTAACAGACATAGGATTGGCCAAATTTTTAGAAGATCACGCAAAGTTGAATAAGTAGCATTTTAATTGTTGATTTGTGGAGATGTTGGATTTGTGGAGTTGTTAAATTGGTTTAAAGGTTTATTTTATTGCTGATAGCTGTTAGCCATTAGCCAATAGCTGATTTGTTATATTGGTTTAAGGTTGGATAATACTCATCACTCATCACTCACTCATCGCTCATCATTCATAACTCATCGCTCATCATTCATAACAAATCACAGCCACTAATCACTAATCATTCTCAATTTTCAATTAACAATTTAAAAGTTTATACAAAAACTACATTATCTTTGCACATAAAATATTTTCAACTTTATGGCAGATAATAAAATCATTTTTGCAATGGAAGGTGTCACTAAGACATTTCCACCTCAAAAGACAGTTCTTAAAAATATATGGCTCTCATTTTTTTATGGAGCCAAGATCGGTGTACTCGGTCTTAATGGATCTGGTAAATCCTCACTTCTCAAGATTATTGCTGGTATAGACACCAATTTTCAAGGAAAAGTTACTTTTGACAAAGAGTACAAAATTGGCTATCTTGAACAAGAACCAACACTTGACGAGACAAAAACCGTTCGGCAAATCGTGGAAGAAGGTGTGCAACATATCGTCGATGTAGTCAAGGCTTATGAAGATGTCAACAACAGATTTATGGAGCCAATGGATGATGATGAGATGACTAAAGCGATCGAATTACAAGGCGAACTCATGGAAAAGATGGATCATTACGATGCTTGGAATCTCGACCACAAACTCGAATCAGCTATGGATTCATTGCGTTGTCCAGTCGGAGATACACAGATATCTGTTTGTTCTGGTGGAGAAAAACGTCGTGTTGCATTGTGTAGATTATTGTTAAGTCAACCAGATATACTTCTTCTTGATGAGCCTACCAACCACCTTGATGCCGAGTCAGTACACTGGTTGGAACAATATCTTAAAAATTTCCCTGGAACAGTAATAGCCGTGACGCACGATAGGTATTTCCTCGACAATGTAGCTGGTTGGATATTGGAGTTGGATCGTGGCGAAGGTATTCCTTGGGAAGGGAATTACTCTTCATGGTTGGAGCAAAAAGCTAAGCGCCTTGAAATGGAAGAAAAGCAGGAATCCAAACGGAGAAAAACGCTCGAAAGAGAGCTCGAATGGGTACGCATGGGTGCGAAAGGTCGTCAAGCAAAAGGAAAAGCTCGTCTGAATGCCTACGATAAGTTGATGAACGAAGAAAGTAAAGAGAAAGAGGCAAAACTTGAACTATTTATACCACCTGGAGATCGACTTGGTGATAATGTGATTGACCTCAATGGCATTTCAAAAGCTTATGGCAATCGAGTATTGATAGACAATTTTACAGCATCTATACCTAAAAATGCTATCGTCGGCATCATAGGTCCCAATGGCGTGGGTAAATCGACACTATTTAGGATGATCATGGGTCAAGAAACACCTGATAATGGAACAATATCCGTCGGAGAGACGGTACATCTTAGCTACGTTGACCAATCACATCAAGACCTCAAACCCGATCTCACGATCATGGAAGCCGTCGGCAAAGGTCAGGAATTGATTATGGTTGGCAAAACACAGGTCAATGTACGTGCCTACCTAAGCAAATTTAATATTTCTGGTTCGGACCAACAGAAAAAAATCGGCGTTTTGTCTGGTGGAGAGCGCAATAGAGTTCATTTGGCGATGACGCTCAAAGAAGGTGGTAACGTCTTGCTCCTCGACGAACCGACCAATGATATAGATGTAAATACGCTTCGAGCATTGGAGGAAGCCATAGATAGTTTTGCAGGTTGCGTGCTGGTTATATCTCACGACCGTTGGTTTATCGACAGATTGGCGACGCACATTATCGCATTTGAAGATAACTCACAAATTGTGTTTTTTGAAGGTAACTTTAGTGATTACGAAAAAGCAAAAATCGAACGATTGGGTACGATTACGTTAAAAAGACCGAGCTTCAAGAGTTTGCTGTGATGAGGGTTTTGTTAAGTCTCTATTTTTTAAAGCGTTGTTATTTTTTTATTTAGCAATATTTCATTCGTTTAAACAGTAAATCATGGCAAAAGTCAAATCAGAAGGTAAATGTTTGTTTTGTGAAAAGACATTTTCTAAGTTAAGTATCAACAAGCATTTATCAAAGCATTTAACTGACCGCATACCCGAAGGTTTATCAGGTAGTTCTTTTCTTGTTAAAATAGTACCAGATCCAAAATACTATGGTAGTTCAGTATATTTTCTATACCTTTGGGTGGATGGCAAAGCCAAAATGGATCATATTGATAGCTTTTTGAGAGATATATGGTTAGAATGTTGTGATCACTTGAGTAGCTTTACAGACACCGAAATGCTACAACAAAGTAGCAATAAAAACAAATTTAATGATAACGATCCAGATGTCCCGATGTCAAGAAAAGTCAAAGATGTATTTTACGAAGGCTATACGTTAAAGTATGATTATGATTTTGGCTCAACAACAAGTTTAATACTTACTGTTGCTCAAGAATTTCCAATGAGAGCAGATAGCAAAGTTGTATTACTTTCTCGTAATGAACCTTTAGAATTATTCTGCAAAGTATGCGGAAAAGAACCAGCAGTTGAATTGTGTACTGTACACAGTTGGGAGGAAAACACAATGTTTTGTAAAAAATGTGCTAAAAAGCACGCCAAAACCTGTGAAGAATTTAGCGAGTACGGTAGAATGTCCGTAGTTAACTCTCCAAGAATGGGCGTATGTGCTTATGACGGTGGTCTGATTGATATAGAAAGAGACAGATACTTAGGGATTAAATAGGGCGTAATCAGGGCATAATTGTGATATGAGTTTCGAAATAACCAATCCTTCAGAGTACAATGAATTGAAAGAATAATAATTGCTTCTAAAAGGTGAGTATGTAAATCTTTTGACTGACAAAGACAATCTTTTTAATGACATTTCAAAAGCGTAAGCAATGAACGAAATCCAAATATACAGCACAGATAAAGGTACTGAAATCCGAGTAAAGTTGGATAATGAAACTATTTGGTTGAGTCAGAGGCAAATGGCGGAATTATTTGAAAGAGATACGGACACCATTAGTTTGCATTTAAAGAACATTTATGCCGAAAACGAATTAGAGGAAAGTTCAACTACCGTGCTTCCATCGTTAGTTCAAAAGAAAGGTAGTCGTATGGTTAACAGTCTGAATAATTATTATTTCCAAAACATAAAAACATGCAACGATACATAGAACAACTCATAGAAATGCTTCGAGAAGCACATGACAATCGACCATCACCGAGCTTTATAGAATTGCCCGAAGAAATGGAAGATTTGCGGGACATCATCGAATTTGAAAAATCAATGGAGGAGGACGAACAAACAATGGAAAATGTTTTTGGTATTCCACAGATTTATTTTCCTCCAGAAGACAAATTGAATGACGAACAGATTCAGTTACTAAAAAAAAGCATACTCGAACTTTGGCATGTATTTCACTACGAAGCAGATTTCAGAAAAGGCGAATTTAACGAACGTAAACAATACACGATGTTGATTGAAAAATGGAAAAAGCATGTTCCTGTTTTTCGAGGTACAAACGGCACTTGGCATTTTGAAATGTACAATTACGAAACACATTGGGATGAGGAACAAATGAGATATCTATCGGATGAAGAATATTTTGGCGAAAATTGAATAAAAATGAATAAGCAATCATCAAAGAGAATAGAACGGATATTGCGTAAAGTTTTTTTGGAAAATAAGTATATAAATTATGAGCTTTATGAATCCGAATTAGAAGGATTTATATCAGAATGTAAAGAAAATGCGATAAAAGATGAAGATGAATACACTTACGTTGTAACTGAAAGAAATGGAGCTGTTGCCATGTTTTTAATCAACAAAAATGATGAACTTTATATCAATGAAAAAGCATTAGACAAATTGAAAAAACTTTGGAAGCATAGATATACTGAAAATATAGAATTATTCATACCAATTATGGTAGAAATGATAGATAAGGGATATTTTGCTGTGAATGGCGTTACATTTTCCGACTCAAACGATAAATAATTATTAATATGAGCAAATATAGATCATAAGGAAAATGTGTTTTATGTGATAAATTCGATGTTGAACGAGACGGCTCTTTTATTAAATGAAAAGTAACTAATCAGGTACAATCAATATCAATCAAAAAATACGCTTATTTTTAATATTTGAAAGCATATATCTGAAGAGCTATGTATTTTCGTCATTCAGTGATAAGAAATCAGTAATAATCCTTATCTTTGACAGGAAAATAGATAGAGAAGTAGAAATGAGGCTTACTTTTTAAAATAAAAAAGCGAGATAGATACTATCCCGCAATAAATGTTTTCACAACGGAATAATCCTTATTGTGAATTGCTTTTGTTATGGCACAAAGGTAATCATTATAAATAAAATAGTATAAAATTATGACAAAGAAAATTTTGGGGCTGGATTTGGGGACGAATAGTATTGGTTGGGCGTTGATCAATCAAGATTTTGAAAATAAACAAGGCGAAATACTTGGCTTAGGAAGTCGGATTATCCCGATGGACGCAGCAATAATGGGAGATTTTGATAAAGGGAATTCCATTTCCCAAACGGCTGAACGGACTGGTTACAGAGGAGTTCGCAGGTTAAGGGAACGTCATTTGTTGAGAAGAGAACGTTTGCACAGAGTGTTGCATTTGCTTGGTTTTTTGCCCGAACATTACGATAGTCAAATTGATTTTGATAAACGTTTTGGGAGATTTATGCCTGAAACTGAACCTAAATTGGCATATTCCAAAAATGGATTTTTGTTTCAATCCTCTTTTACTGAAATGTTGGAGGAGTTTAAACAATCACAACCTGAATTTCTAAAAGACAAAAACGGAAATGATTGTTTAATTCCTCACGATTGGACGATTTATTACTTACGCAAAATAGCATTGACTCAAAAAATTGAAAAAGAAGAATTAGCTTGGATTATTCTGAATTTTAATCAGAAACGTGGTTATTATCAACTGCGTGGAGAAGAGGAGGAAGAAAATCCAAATAAATTAGTAGAATTTCATTCTTTGAAAGTGGTTGATGTTGTTACAGACGAAACCAAAAATAACAAAGGAGAAACTTGGTATTCCATGCATCTGGAAAACGGTTGGATTTACCGTCGTTCAAGTAAAACAGAATTATTTGATTGGAAAGATAAGGTAAAAGAATTTATTGTTACGACCGATTTGAATGATGACGGAACGGAGAAAGTGGATAAAGAAGGAAGTGTAAAAAGAAGTTTTCGTGCGCCAAGTGCCGATGATTGGACATTGTTGAAAAAGAAATCAGAAAAAGACATTAGCAATTCTCATAAAACAGTCGGAACATACATTTTCGACAACCTTTTATTAAATCCAAAACAAAAAATCAAAGGAAAATTGGTTCGTACAATAGAACGTAAATTTTACAAAGACGAACTCCTTCAAATTCTTACCAAACAAAAAGAATTTCATTCTGAATTGCAAGATGAAAATTTGTTGATGGATTGCGTTCGTGAGTTGTATCGCAACAATGAACAACATCAGCAATTACTTTCTGCGAAAGATTTTGTGCATTTGTTTTTGAATGACATCATCTTTTATCAGCGACCTTTGAGAAGTCAAAAATCTTCCATTTCCAATTGTTCTTTAGAAAGTAGAAATTCAAAAGACGGCGTTGTTTTTCCAATAAAAGTGGTTTCAAAATCAAATCCTTATTATCAGGAATTTAGGTTACTGCAATGGATGCAAAATCTCGTTGTTTATAGAAAAGATGATGATGTAAATATTACCAATGAATTTTTACCAAGTCAAAACGATTGGGAAGAATTGTTGGACTTTCTAAATACTAAAAAAGAAATTGACCAAAAGCAATTAATTGAGTTTTTGCTCAAACGAAAATTAGAAATCAAGAAAGTTCCGAAAACGGAAACTGAAAAATACCGTTGGAATTATGTGGAAGACAAAACCTATCCGTGCAATGAAACGAGATATTTAATTCAATCTCGTTTGGATAAAACCGAAAATGCTCCTGCGGATTTCTTGACTTTTGATAAAGAAATGGCTTTGTGGCATATTATCTATTCTGTAAATGATAAAATTGAATACGAAAAAGCTTTAAAGAAATTTGCCGAAAAAAATCATCTGAATGTGGATTCTTTCTTTGACAATTTTAAGAAATTCCCGCCTTTCAAAAGTGATTACGGAAGTTTTTCAGAAAAAGCAATTAAGAAATTATTGCCCTTGATGCGTTTCGGAAAATCTTGGAATTGGGATAAGATTCACGTAAGCTCAAAAGACAGAATTGGAAAAATTATCACGGGAGAATATGATGAAAATATCAAAAATAACATCCGTGAAAAAGCAGAAAAATATCAACTGAAAACCGAAAATGATTTTCAAGGACTACCATTGTGGTTGGCTCAATACATTGTTTACGGTCGCCATTCCGAAGCAGCTGTTTCGGGCAAATGGAACTCTGTAAAGGATTTGGAAGAATATTTAAACGAGTTTAAACAACATTCTTTGCGAAACCCGATTGTGGAGCAAGTCATCACGGAAACTTTGCGAGTAGTAAAAGACATTTGGACAAAATACGGCAATGGAGCCAAAGATTTTTTCTCTGAAATTCATATAGAGTTGGGAAGAGAGATGAAAAATACGGCTGATGAACGTAAAAAGCTAACTAATTTTGTAACCGAAAATGAAAATACCAATCTTCGGATAAAGGCTTTATTGGCAGAAATGGCACTAGACCAAAAGGTGGAAAATGTTCGTCCATATTCGCCAACACAACAAGAAATTTTGAAAATTTATGAAGACGGTGTATTGAGTTCAGAAGCCGAAATTGAGGAGGATATTTTAAAAATCAGCAAAACGGCACAACCTTCAAGTTCTGATTTAAAACGATATAAACTTTGGTTGGAACAAAAATATAAATCGCCTTATACGGGACAGATTATTCCGTTAAATAAGCTGTTTACACACGAATATGAAATTGAACACATCATTCCACAAAGTCGATTTTTTGATGACGGATTTAACAACAAAGTGATTTGTGAAGCCGAAGTCAATAAATTGAAAGATAGACAACTTGGGTTAGAGTTTATAAAAAATCATCACGGATATAAAATTTCAGATAAAATCTCAATATTTGAAGTAGCAGATTACGAAGAATTTGTAAAGGAGCATTATGCCAAAAATCGAGCAAAACGCAATAAATTATTGATGGAAGATATTCCAGAAAAAATGATTGAGCGTCAATTAAATGATACACGATATATCAGCAAGTATATTTCAAATCTGTTGTCCAATATTGTTCGTGATGATAAAGACGGAAGTAATGACGACGGATTTAATTCCAAAAATTTACTTCCAGGAAATGGAAAAATCACTACACGTTTAAAACAAGATTGGGGATTGGAAGCGGTTTGGAATGAATTGATTTTGCCACGTTTTGAACGAATGAATCAATTAACCAACTCAACTGACTTTACGGCTTGGAATGAAAAATACCAGAAGTTTTTACCAACCGTTCCGATTGAATTATCAAAAGGTTTTTCAAAGAAAAGAATCGACCATCGCCATCACGTAATGGATGCTTTGGTGATTGCATGCGCTACTCGTGACCACGTTAATTTGCTGAATAATGAGTCGGCAAAATCTGATTTAAAACGCTACGATTTACAGCATAAACTGAGAACGCAAGAAACATATCGAGATAAAGACGGAAAAGAAAAAACAGCCTTTAAAGACTTTTTAAAACCTTGGAATAACTTTACTGTCGATGCCAAAAAGGCTTTGGAAAACATTGTAGTAAGTTTCAAACAAAACACTCGTGTCATTAACAAAGCCACCAATTATTACGAAAAATATGTGGAGAAAAACGGCGAAAAGGTAAAAGGAATTGTAAAACAAGAAGGAACAAACTGGGCGATTCGAAAATCTTTGCATAAAGAAACTGTTTCGGGAAAAGTACAGTTATACAGAATAAAAGTTGCAAAAGGGAAAATCTTAACCGCAACAAGAAAAAGTTTAGATAGTTCTTTCAATGAAAAATCAATTTCTTCGATTACTGATACTGGAATTCAGAAAATTTTATTGAATTACTTAAAAGCAAAAGGCGGTAATCCTGAAATCGCATTTTCACCCGAAGGAATTGAAGAAATGAACCAAAATATTGCTTCGTATAATGACGAAAGACAACATCAACCTATTTTGAAAGTCAGAGTTTTTGAGCAAGGAAGTAAGTTTGCATTAGGAGAAACAGGTAACAAAACAGATAAATATGTAGAAGCAGCAAAAGGAACCAATCTGTTTTTCGGAATCTATGCCGATAAAGACGGAAAACGCAGTTATGATACCATTCCTTTAAATGTGGTTATCGAACGCCAAAAACAAGGTTTGACATCTGTACCTGAGTTGAATGAAAAAGGACACCGTTTGTTGTTCAGCCTTTCACCAAATGATTTGGTTTATATGCCGAGTGATGATGATGCTGGAATGGACATTAAGAATATTTATAAAGTTGTGAGTTTTTCTGGAACTCAAATGTTTTGCGTAAGACAAGATGTTGCAACTTCGATTGTTAATAAAGTAGAGTTTTCATCTTTGAATAAAACGGAAAGATCTATTGAAGGAATAATGATAAAAGACGTTTGCATCAAACTCAAAGTAGATAGATTAGGTAATATTTCAAAAGCATAAAACTATGAACGAAATAATCATATTCAAAACTGCTGATGAAAAAGTGTCGATTGACGTACGGTTTGAAGATGAAACCGTTTGGCTTTCACAAAAGCAAATAGCAAATTTGTTTGATAAAAATGTAATGACTGTAAATGAGCATATTAAAAACATTTATAGTGAACAAGAGTTGGAAGAAATGACAACTATAAGGAAATCCCTTATAGTTCAAAAAGAAGGCAATCGAGATGTAAGTCGTGAAGTTTTACTCTATAATCTCGATGTCATAATTTCTGTTGGTTATCGTGTGAAATCAATCAGAGGTACTCAATTTCGCCAATGGGCAACCAAACGCCTCAATGAATATATTCGCAAAGGTTTTACACTCGACGATGAACGCCTAAAAGGCACGGGTGGTGGCAATTACTGGAAAGAGCTCTTAGACCGTATTCGCGATATTCGAAGTAGTGAAAAAGCTATTTATAGACAAGTATTAGACTTATACGCAACCAGTAGTGATTACGACTCGAAGAGCGCTGAAACCATTTTGTTTTTTAAAACCGTACAAAATAAGTTACATTATGCTACCAACGAACAAACAGCAGCCGAAGTGATTTTTAATCGTGCCGATGCTGAAAAAGAAAATATGGGACTGACGACTTTTAAAGGAGATTCGCCTGAATTAAACGAAGTTCATATCGCAAAAAATTACCTTACCGAAGATGAGCTATTTCGCTTAAACCGATTAGTATCAGCATTTTTTGAATTGGCAGAAATTAGAGCCAAAGAACAAACGCTAATGAAAATGAAGGATTGGATAGAAGAATTAGATAAGTTTTCGGTAAATTATGGAAAAGGAATTTTAAAAGGTTCGGGGCAAATAAGCCACGAAAAAGCCATTGAAAAAGCCGAAACCGAATTTCGAAAATATGAAATAAAAAATCTCAATTCAGTAGAAAAAGCCTATCTTAATAGCTTAAAAGAAATAGAAAACAGCGTAAAAACAAAAGGTAAGCAGGCCAAATAATTAGTATTTCAAAAACATAAAGCTATGCAACGTAACGTCAATCAACGCATCGAATTTAAAACTATTTCTAACTTTCCCTATCTTTGGGAAGGTAGTCGATAGAAAAGATTAGGTTTAAAAAACATAAAAAATCATGCTTGAATTCGATAAATATTACCATATCTATAACCACGCCAATGGTGATGATAATCTTTTTCGAGAAAATCAGAATTACGATTTCTTTTTACGGAAGTATCGTCAACATATCGACCCAATTGCGGATACTAAGGCATGGTGCCTGATGCCGAACCATTTTCATCTTCTAGTAAAAATTAAAAGCGAAGCTGATATCGTTGATTATTTTATAAATCAACCGGATCCGCCATCGTCGCTTTTTTTATCAACTTTTCTAAAGTTTGAAACTTTAGAAAAGTTAGGAGATAAAAAAATAGACGACGATCCGGAAGGATTAAAATCGAAGTTCCTATCGAAACAATTTTCCAATTTCTTCAGCTCCTACTCACAATCCTTTAATAAAGTATATAAACGCCGAGGCTCTTTATTTCTTAAAAATTTCAAAAGAAAAGAGATAGAAAACGATTTCTACCTTAAAAATATCATCCTATACATTCATCTCAACCCGATCAAACATGGATTTACAAACCAAATTGATGAATGGCCGTGGCATACTTATCATGAATTTATCAAAGAGGAAACTGAATTGATCCAAAACTTGTTTTCAGGATTGGAAGCGTTTAAAGAAGCGCACCAACAAAAAATATTATACTTTAACGAATACGACCAGTTGGAAAAAGATCTAAAATAATATTTTATAGTATAGGGTAGCACAACGATTTTTATAACAAAATTTGCCTACATCTATCGAAATAAAAGATTATAAATTAAACATATTTTGCAATTTCACATCTTCAAATATTTCTTTTGGCAAAATGTTTGATATAGATATATTGCAACAATAGTCTATGATCAAGCGAACACTCTATTTTGGGAATCCGGCTTATCTCTCGGTAAAAAACAAGCAGCTGACTATAAAGCGGCCTGAACACGAAGAAGATTATACCGTACCCATAGAAGATATAGGTATCGTAGTGGCTGACCACCAGCAAATCACGATGACACAATCGGTGATCACTTCCTTACAGGACAATAATGCGGTCATCATCTGGTGTGGTAGCAATCACATGCCCGTTTCTATGAGCTTACCGATATCCGCCAACGATACTTACAGCGAAAAAGTTCGGTATCAAATCGAGGCGAGTGAACCTCTAAAAAAGCAACTATGGAAGCAAACGATTGTAGCCAAAATACAAAATCAATCCAAACTATTGAAGCATTTAGGTCATAAAACGCTCCATATAGATAAGATGATACCCAGAGTCAATAGTGGCGACCCTGAAAATTATGAGGGTCAGGCAGCAGCGATCTACTGGCAATTGTTATTGGATAGCTATGATGTCACACGAGGGCGATATGACGGTGGACCCAATGCTTTATTCAATTATGGATATGCTATACTACGTGCTGTCATCGCCCGTAACCTCGTAGGGAGTGGTTGTCTTCCAGTGCTTGGGATTCATCATACCAACAAATACAATCCGTATTGCCTTGCAGATGACATTATGGAACCTTATAGACCGATAGTTGACCATTATATCATGGAGTACCTAAGTACTATGGATACTTATGAAGGTACATTAACCAAAGAAGATAAATCATATCTACTCAATATACCAGTATTGGACATCGAAATACAAGGAAAAACGAGTCCGCTCATGGTAGGTGCACAACGTACTACTGCGAGCTTAGTCAAATGCTATAAAGGAGAAGTCCGAAAAATTTTATATCCCGAATTATTATGTTAACACGATTAAATAAATATCAGATTATGTGGGTATTTGTACATTTTGATCTACCAACGCACACCAAAAAAGACCGAAAATCTTATGCGAAATTTCGTAAAATGCTACTCGATGACGGGTTTAATATGATACAATATAGTATCTATGTACGCCATTGTAGTAGTCGTGAAAATGCTGCTGTACACAAGAAACGTGTCAAAAGACAACTTCCACCACAAGGGCATGTCATTACATTTGATATCACAGATGCGCAATTTGGAAAAATGGATATTTTTCACGGAACGAAAAAAGCACCGCCTAAAGATAACTTACCGAGACAACTCGAACTATTTTGAAAATATGTAATGCTGAATTCTTTATATTAGAAACAAAAAAAGACCGATGATATATCGGTCTTTTAAATCTGCAACAGCGAAAATACATTTCTAAACGATGTTGTAACGCACTGAAATACTGATAGATAAGCAAGGGTATGCTGGTGCAAATATCAGTATTTTAAATAACAAAAGCAATTCACAACATTGAAACTCGCGGTCTTGATAAATGAAATGCTGGTGCAAATATCAGTATTTTAAATAACAAAAGCAATTCACAACCCTTATGATATTGTCCGTGCCGTAGAAGTTGCTGGTGCAAATATCAGTATTTTAAATAACAAAAGCAATTCACAACTTTCGAGTTATCATGGATAAATTATATTTGGCTGGTGCAAATATCAGTATTTTAAATAACAAAAGCAATTCACAACAGAGCGAAGCGATATGAGAAATGGAGCGAAGCTGGTGCAAATATCAGTATTTTAAATAACAAAAGCAATTCACAACTTAATGGAATCATCATCGAGCCCACGAGGAGCTGGTGCAAATATCAGTATTTTAAATAACAAAAGCAATTCACAACGAATTGAAAATATCAGTAACCAATATAGTCGCTGGTGCAAATATCAGTATTTTAAATAACAAAAGCAATTCACAACTCATTTTGTGTTAAGGGCATCATCACGGCAGCTGGTGCAAATATCAGTATTTTAAATAACAAAAGCAATTCACAACAAGTTTTGTGAAAGCAGAAAAAATCAAGAAAACAAGTATAAAAATGCTTTTTCCATTGTTTTAATCACGTTTTAAAATGGTCTTAGTTGTAAAAATATATACAATCCTAAGAAAATTATTCTCAAAATATGTTTTAAAATGAACCACAGTGCCATATTGTTGTTTGTAGTGTAATCAAATCAAAAATATCTTATGAAATCGTTTATTAACAAAAACAATAAAACTTTTCCACTTTTCATTTTATTGACAATTGCTTCATTTTTGACATTTCAGTCATGTGGCAATTCTGATAGCAATGCTAATAAAGCCACGGGCAATATAGAAAAGAATGCAACGCAAAATCTTCAGGAAGCTCAATCTCAAGGATCACAAGGATCTCAAGTGTTCCATTATAAATGTCCCAACGGGCATAATCATGGCGCTGACAATATGGGTGGAACTTGTCCTGAGTGCGGAGGTGAATATGTGCACAACGATGCGTATCATGCAAATGATAACTCTAATGCCCAACCACAACAACCAAATATCCAAATGCAACAATTAGATATCCAACCACAACAACCCAATATTAGTGCACCTCAAATCCAAATGGGCGGTTCTAAAAGTGGAGTTTTTCACTATATCTGTCCAAGTGGTCATGCGGGTGGTTCGGAAAATCTTGGAGGTAAGTGTGCGGTATGTGGAGCAAGTTTAGTACATAACGACGCTTATCACAATTAATATTTGTTACTGAATATATTATTCTCTACTTAGGGCTTACTGTTAAACTCATTACAGCAGTTTTTCTACGAGTTTTATGGGTAGCTCCTACGGAGCAATAGCTCATCAGAGTTCAGTCTTTTTACAAACGTGTTGTCCCGATGGGACAATATCTACTGCTCTATCAACAAAAAGATCTTTATGAAATGTCGTTCTTTTTTCAAATCTCATTGTTAAAAATACTCGCCATAGTTACCACTATGCCTGCGTTTTTTGCCTTGATCTTTAAAAAAATAACTTCCATTATAATTTAAGTCTTTTTATAGACAGAGCAGTGTTGAAAATCAATCTGATATTCAAATGCTCCGTAGGAGCAACATATTTGTAAACATGGTATGTCATAATGAAATATGCTCCGTAGGAGCTACCCGATAGTGTCTGAATTTGCCAATACGGGAAGCCGAAAAAAATTCAGTGCAAGGTTTTTCTGCGATTCTGTTGGATTGGTGTATTTTTGCCTTGCATTTATATTTGTATTCCATCAACAAAAGTCATTGAGAAACAATTCTTTGCAAGTTATTCAGCAAACCCTACTTATTCCTGACTGTTTATCACAGTCACAGCTCGTTATCACCTATCTCTCGTAATACCTTCTAATAGGTCTTAGTCATATCAGCAGGAAATACTAAGTTGAATTCCGTTGGTATAAAACTTTCTTTGGGTATCGGCAAGCTATCATTTTCCGATTCAAATACCGAAATGATGGCAATTTTCAGATCTGGATTCAGCTTTTTGAGATACCAAGCTGTTCCGCCGTATTGCTTACTATGATAGTCGCCATTGTAATGAATAAATAATTTTCCTTTTTCAAGGTTTTTATAGATCGATTCTGCCATCGTAGCGTCTTTTACCGCTTGAGCCGATACGAAATTCATGGCACTTGGTCCTGCGTGTTCACCCATCATGGCTTTCATTTCGGGATAGCCCGGCGTTTCCAAAGTTACCTCTACAGGAAGTTGCATCATATACGTTTTTTCCTTATCGGTTATCGTATTGAGGCTGTCCAAACCCTTTTTGGCAACAATGGAAGCGTATCGCCTTGGGATATTAGTTGCTATAAATTTTAAATTTTTGTCCTTTGCAAGATCCACCAATGGCTTATAATCGGTTTTAAAGTTGTTCCACAATCGCATGGAGTCTTTCAGCGATTGCTCATCTATTTTTCCACTCAGATAGTCATTGAGTTGAGACTGATTGTCCCGTTCAAACATTTCGGCACCCAATATCAACGCACCATTTTTCTTATTGTACAATTCCTGTGTCAATCTCAACTGAAGCCAATGATGAATAGCATTGTTGTGGTACTCTCCGAAAAATACAACATCATATCCTTCTAAGCTTTTTACCATTTTTTCAAATTTAACGGCTTTACCCTTTTTGTTGTAAAATTGGTAGGGCTTGGCTTCCTGTGCTATCACAAAGGAAAGTTGAAGCATAAATATCGTAAGAAAAATGTATTTTGTCATATTTTATTGTTGATTTGCTGATTCATGAGATTTGCTAATTTGAATGTCACTTTGGTATAAATTATCATAGCGTTTGTTCGACCCATTCCGGGTCGTATGTTTATATCAAAATGGATTTTCTATAAACATACGACCACGTCGTGGTTGCACCTACTTAGCTTAACTAAACGACATTGATTAATCATTACCAATTCTCTTCTAAACTAATCCGGCAACCAAATCTTTCCAAGCTTCCAATTCAGGGATTCCTGGCTTTCTTTTTCCGAAAAACTGAACAATAATATCGCCCTCTTTGTTGAATGCTTCAATAGATGTGACGATTCCATCTTCCGTAGGTTTTCTTACCACCCAGGTTTCTGTGATTTTTGATGTATCTAAATGGAGGTTAAAATCCGGATCCATGACGTTGATCCATGTACCGTGCCACATCACTTTATTTACATTTCCTGTGTGAATCTGGATATTTCCACGATTTCCTACAAATACCATAATCGGAAATGCTGCCGCTGAAGCTTGTTCGAGTAAGGCCGGTACTTTTTCGTTAGCTATTTTTTTGGCGAAATATTCATCAGGAGCAAGACGCAATGCTTGTACTCGGCTCACACCAAAGCGCATCAGCAAACCGAAAAAATCATGCGTATCTTTCATGCCTTTCCAGGCTTCTCTGAATCCTTCCACATCAATTTCGCTATCTGGTTTTTCTGGTGACTTTGGAGATACAGGTTTGGTTTCCAAGGTTGTATTTTGCTCATCTGTTTTAAATTTCTCTACCAAAGCGTCATAAGCTGCCTCGTTGCTATCTTTAGTTAAGTAGATTTTGTGAATAGCCAAACCATCTTTTCCGAAAAACTGCAATGATTTTTTATCGCCGTCCTCAACAGCATACGCAAATTTCCAATACCTCAAAAATATCCGTAAGTCTATGTCGTCGCCTACAAATAGCTGTGCATGTGGACTACTAAAATCTCCATTCAAATATACGCCTTTACGCTCATGAACACATTCGTCATTACGAGTCAAAGCCATGACTTTTCCCAATGTTTCAACTTCCGATAAAATATTGGCAAATTCGGATTTCAATGCGGTTACACCATTTCCGACACGTGTTACCAAAAGCTCGCCTTCACTTACGCCAAGCACCTCGGCCGCATTACGTATTCTCAATTTCGGCTGTTCTACTTTCAGCTCGTTCCATTGTTCTGTTAATGTTTTCATTCTAAACTATATTAATTTTAAAATACTATTATAAAAATGCTAATTACTTATTTCTTTAAATGTCATTCTCCAAATATAATCATCGGTTTTTTGGTCAACGGATGTGGGCAAATCGTGCATGGAAAATTGTACGCATCACTGATGATATCTTGTCTGAACACTTCTTCGGGCATTCCGTGTGAAGCGACCTGCCCGTTTTTCATCAGTAAAACCCGATCGGCAAATTGAGCCGCCAGATTCAGGTCGTGCATGACAACGATCGCAGTATTTGCCTTCATGGTAAAATCTTTGATATTTTGTAACGCTTTGTACTGGTGTTTTACATCAAGATTATTCATGGGTTCGTCCAAAAACATGAGCTTGTGTTTTACCTCATTTTTCAATTGTGCCAATACCCTTGCGAGATGTACCCGCTGCTTCTCTCCACCCGAAAGAGAATTATATTCACGTTCCTGCAAGTGAAGCACATCTGTTTCTTGCATGGATGCCTCTATTGCCTGCAAATCATCTCTATTAGGACTGGTATTGTAGTACGGATAACGTCCCATAAGCACTACGTCCTTTACGGCAAGCGTGATATCACCAGGATTATGCTGAGAAAATTTTGCTTTATTTTTGGCTAAATCATTCAGATTCCACTGTTTAAATGCTTTTTCCTTAAATAGTATGTTGTTTTTCTGCATTGACGATATTTCATTGGCCAATACGCTCAATAGCGTCGATTTGCCTGCACCGTTCGGACCTACAATAGCGAGAAATTCGCCATATCCCACTGATAGATTAACATCATTGAGTATATGGAAGCTTTTGTGTGCATAAGATATATCGTTTCCCTGAATCATCACATCGAATTTTTGTAACGGATTAGAATAGCAATGAAAACGGGAGCACCCATAAAAGCAGTTAGAACACCTATCGGAATTTCAGATGGAGCGACTACAGTTCGGCTAAATGTATCGGCAATTAACAACAAAATGCTTCCCATCACGGCGGAAAGTGGTAAGATCAGCTGATAATTTGATTTGAAAATCAGCCGTAAAATATACGGGACGATTAGTCCGACAAATCCTATTGTACCCGAAAATGCGACACAAGTACCTACCATTAGTGCGACCAGAACGACAATTTGTTTTTTAATTTTTTCTACATGGATACCCAAATGTACAGCATCTTTTTCTCCCAACATCATCGCATTCAGTGCTTTTCCCTTGTGAATCAACACGGAATAAGAAATGACCATTACAATCAATAAAATCCCGTTCTTCGCCCAAGTCGCTCCGCCAAGACTGCCAAGATTCCAGAAAGTCAGGTCGCGAAGTTGATCATCTTTGGATAGGTAAATGAGAAATCCGACAATGGCAAATCCCAACGCTGTAATCGCGACACCTGAAAGCAACATAATGACCACATTGGTTTTTCCCTGTGTAGTGGACATTTTATACACCAATATGGTAGTCAGTAAAGCTCCAATAAATGCGGCTATACTCAACAGAGAATATTGGATAAAATCTGGTAAATATGCCCTGAAATGCGAACCTAAAACAATGGTAATCGCCGCCATTAAAGTTGCTCCAGCAGTGATACCTATTAGATCTGGTGTTGCCAATGGGTTTTTGAACATGCCCTGCATTGCTGTTCCGGAAACGGCCAAAATACTCCCAACAAGCACAGCCATAACGATTCTTGCCATCCGCACATCCCAAATCACGTATTTTTCACTTAATGATATGTCAGGACTTCCAGAAATTACACCTTGCAAAACCGTAAATGGTGATTTACCACCGAAATCATATACACCCATAAACAGCGCACCGACCGCCAGTGCGACCAGTAATAGCATACTTACAGACAGATATAGAAACAACTTGTTTTGCATTTGCGGTAAGACCAGGCAGGACTAATCTATTTTTCTCGAAACTTTAATTAGCTTTCTGTTTAGCTCCAAAGCGGCTTCGCCCACTCTTGGACCGAAGCTCGATAGTAGTCCACCGTCCACAGAGATGATAAGCTCGTTTTTACCTGCATTGGTTTGTTTTATTCCTGGAACATTCAAAACACCTTCTATTCCGTCCATGCTTTTCATACCAGTATCAAATAGTAAGATGACATCGGGATTTTCCTGTATCAGGTATTCGGGCGTTAAAGGTTTGAAATCGGAAAAATCACGAACAGCATTTTGACCGCCTGCTAAGTTAATGATGGCATCCATAGGTGTTCCTGTTCCTGCTACCATCAGATTACCCGCACCACGTGCATAGATGAATAAAACTTTTGGCTTTTGTTTAATGGGTCGAATTTGATTTATGTCTGCATCGATTTTATCAAGAATGTTCTGAAAGTCAGAAACACCCACTATCGCCGCAATATTTTTAATTAGATTTTTTGTGCCTTCTACAGAATATTCTTGTGTTATCCATTCTGTTTTTAAACCTGATTCTTTGATTTTTTTTGCCAAGTCTGGGTTCATACCATTTTCAGAAGCTATGACCAATGTAGGAGTAACGGATAAAATGGGTTCTATCGTCATAGAGCGAGGATGTCCTAAATCTAAGGCATCTAAATCGGTAGGGTATGTACTCGTTACATCACGCCCTACAATTTCTCCTCCTTTTCCAAGTGCAGCAATCGTTTCTGTGATAGCACCACTCAAAGAAACTATCCTATTGACGGCAATCGTCTTTTCGGTCAAAGTGGAATCATCAGTAGTATGCTTGACTTCATTTTTGCATGAAATAATTGAAAATGAAATGATTACGCTAAAAAAATAAGTTATAGGCTTCATTGATTTGAATAAATTTATTTATATTAAGTCTAAATAAATGCAAAAGTAAAAATATATCCGAAATAAAAATGATAATGAGGCATAAACTTTAATTTTTCTGATTTTCTAAGATGTGAGTTAAGATGAATGCTTTGAAATATAGTAATTGTACTTTATGTATTTACCAAAACAGCGATTTATTTAGTTTATAAACTAAGAAATGTGATTTTATGTAAAACATTTGGGATATAAACTAAACTTTTTGGTTATTTGTACAATATTTAGCTTATAAACGATATAATTATCATATAAATTTTACTTTGAAGATTTAGGTCTCCGACACGCTATACATGGTTTTCGCCAAACCGATTACGGTAAAATTTTAGAAAATGCAGTTTATAATCATTTGGTATCCAACGGATATGATATTAAAGTAGGTCAGATTGGAAAATTTGAAATAGATTTTGTCTGCGAGCGTGGTGGCGAAAAACTATACGTCCAGGTCTGTTACCTTTTACAGGAAGAAAAAACCATAGAAAGAGAATTTGGTAATTTGCTAAAAATCAAAGACAATTACCCGAAAATCGTTGTTTCTGCTGATGATTTTTCAGGCAATACGTACAAAGGTATTCAGCACATTCCAATCAGGCGGTTTTTGTCAGAGTGGGAGTGAATTCCTAGTATCATGAAGTTAAAATATTGACCAGTTTCCTAAACGCCTATGTCACAACGTTCGTGATATTTTTTTGATATTCTGCACAAAATACGACCTAAAAAGTAATAAATATATTACCTTTGCGTTATGAAAGGTAGTGAATTACTAAGGTTGTTAAAAAAAGACGGTTGGTATATCGTTAGACAGCAAGGCAATAGTGATCTGTCCATAAAAAGTCTTAAATTATAATGGAAGTTATTTTTTAAAAGATCAAGGCAAAAAACGCAGGCATAGTGGTAACTATGGCGAGTATTTTTAACGATGAGATTTGAAAAAAGAACGACATTTTATTAAGATATTTTTGTTGACAGAGCACTAGTCATGCAATCATGAGGCACAATACCAAACCAGGACAAATTACAGTTCCTATACACGGAGCTACCGAAGTAAGAACCGGGACGCTATTGTCCATTTTAAAAAGTGCTGATATTAAAACCAATAAAAGATGAAACCAAAGATTAAACTTACGATTATCAAAGAAGACATTGGATACGGAGCTACTGGACAATGGAAAGATCGGTTTATGGCTACTGCTGCGGATACATGGGAAGACCTCCAGGCTATGATTACAGAAATGGTAAATCTCACTTTTGATGATATTGGCTACACTTACCGTCTTAGTGAAATAAAGTTCGAATATGACCTGAAAAGTTTTTTTGACTTTTACAAAGTCATAAATGCAAAAGCCCTTGCTGAACGAATCGGCATGAATCAAAGTCTTTTGGCTCAATACATCAATGGCATCAAAAAGCCCTCTGCTGCTCAAACAGAACGCATATTGAAAGGTGTACAGCAAATAGGTCGTGAACTTTCTGAAGTGCGGATCTTGCTTTAGTACCGAAGTGATTTAACGGACTGTTTATGGGTTAAGTTTTAAAACCTATCAGACGATTTTTGTCAGCCTGGGAGTGATAGCTAAGAATTGTTAAAAAATCAAAAACCATTTAAATATCTGTACAAAACTTTGATAATATAGATCATTTTGCTTAATATTGTGCCCAATAGACTAAGGTTGGAGATGATTGTACAGTATTACCGATGAGTTACGTTTATCGAAACTAAGTTGTATTAAATGTGACGAATTTATTTTTTTTATATGTTGTATTAATTTTTTGGACGGACTAATTGGACTGGATAAATAATATAAAAACTGATGCAAATGCAGCCTTAGAGACATTGTACAATACATATCGGGATGAGTGTATCATATATATAAAACATAAATTTCAGCTATCCGAAGCAGATGCTGTAGAAGTTTTTCAGTTGTCTGTAATTGCACTTTATGACAACATTATTTCAGAAAAACTAACAAAACTTGATGTTCAAATTAAAACTTATCTACTAAGCATTGCAAAAAACAAATGTTATGAATTATATAGGCAGAAGGAAAGAGTAGTCATTACAGACGAAGTCCAATTGTTAGGTATAATCAATACCGTTGACAACGTAGCCGATGTTTCAGATGAACAAGTACTTATGATGTCACATAGTCTTGAAAAGTTAGGCAGTCCGTGTAACGAAATACTTCAATTATTCTACTACCAAAATAAGAAAATGGAAGAAATTACGAAAATCATGAATTACAAAAATGCTGATACGACCAAAAACCTAAAATATAAGTGTATTAAAAGGTTACAAAACATCTTTTTTAGTCATTATAAACAAAAATTATCAAATTGAATATAAATCAAAAAGATATTGAAATTATAGATGCCTATTTGAAAGGAGATCTGAGTGTTGACGATACGAAAACTATTGAAAAAAGACTTGACGTTGATGCTGATTTTGCTGCTTTATATCAATGGTTGAAAATTGTTTCTCTAGGCAATAGACACCATTCGCTTAAACAGAAATTAGAGTTATTACGAAATATTGAAAAAAACAAAGTTTCGCCTCAAAAAACAACTTATTTGAATAAAAAAATCTTGTGGATATTGTTATTAGTGCCACTAATTATATTCATCTGGGCTATTCTAACCAACCAAAATCCTAATGAAATTTCAAATGAAAATACTTTTGAGACAACTACTAATGAACCTAGCATAAATGAAAGCACATTGGGAAATACAGATGAAAATATCACTGAACCATCAACTAATATTACAGAGCAAGAATCAGAAAAAGACAATACAGACACAGTCAAAGTAAAGATAGACAGAAACAAAAATGTCAAAGAAAAACCCGAAATTTATGCCGGCAAAAATAAGGATAACAAACAAGAAATAAGGGTTGATTGGGAATATTTATATAATTCGTCATCAGCACCAATTCTTGTGTTAAGGACTTCAAATACTAAGGATGGTACTATAAACAACAGAGCAACCGATTTGTTTTTGCATTACAAATTTTCCGAAGCAATAAACCTGCTTAGTACTGATACAGATAATCAAGATAGTAAATATTTATTGGCACATTGTTTTCTACGTACAGGTGAACATGCACAGGCCGCATCTATATTTAAAACATTTACCCAAAATGAGCTTTCAATTTATTATAATGAAGCTCGATGGTATTATATCCTTGCTTTATATGCGGATTATCCTACTACCATGACTCAGTTAAAAGCTGCGTTTCAAAATATATCTGATATGCCTGATACGTACCAAGAAGGACTTGAAACAATCAGGAAAATATGCAAATGTTAAAAAATATATTGAAAGGGATTGAGCACAAAACCAGGGTTTTCGTAAAGTCAGGTATCTGATAATCGTGTTTTTGTAATCTGGAAGTAAGTCGAATATATTTTTACAGTCCTGAATTATGTTATTTTATATAAAGAATTTTTGGCATATTTCAAAAGTAAGAAATAATATTTTATATTTGCATAAAATAAGAATGATGAAATTCAATTTATGGATTACAATAACTGTACTAATTATATTCCAAACGAATTACGCCTATTCGGTAGCTACTGTTTTTAACAGTAGTCCTCAACTGAAAATTCAATACAGTTCAGATGATTGCAAAATATTAGTTGATAGTTTTCAAAATGTATATAATAATGAAATTAAACAACTTATAAGACAATACAGAGAGTTGCTCAAAAACAATGAAAAAATAAAAGCCGACAGTATCATCCATGAAGCAGATCTCATTTATATCCATTTTAAAAAAAGATTCAGTCATACTTGCAACACCACTGATATAAATTACCTTGAAACATTCTACTATCCTTATGCCGCGTTTTCATTTTATATACATCCTGACGAACGCACAAAGCTGTTTGATGAGATGAAAGGATTGGTTGACGCTTGTGAAATGGCACACCATGAAAGTTCCTTTTTATTTATGACCAACATGAAAGCGATTTATCACTTACGAATGAACGAGTATCAGGAAATGAAGGTGTTGTTAGAGCGCGGACTTAAAATTGGAGAGAATAATATTGAACAGCATCTGGAGCGGTTTTTTTTGCTCCGTAACAATTATATCATCTACCTCATGTTTATGAATCTCCGTGAAGAAGCCTTGGAAGTCGCTTTGAAAACGGACAGTATGGCAGATAAATATGGTATTCCCAATATGCTTCATTATATCAAAAATCTGTGCTTTTTAGCAGAATCATATATATCACTGGATATGCCGGAAGCTCTTAATAAAACGCTTGAAAGACTTAAATATCATTGTGAATCCGATGCCAGTGTTACGAATAATGAAAACTGTATATTGGAGGAATTTTATTTTATCGCTGCCGTTAAAAACAAGGATTTTGCAATGGCAGATTCAATTTTGAACAGTGGTTTTAAGGAGAGAGTTTCACCTGTCAGCTACGACATAAAGATGAACATCGTTAGATTATATACTGCTTTAAGCAGATATGATGAGGCAGCATCTGTGATTCAGGATCTGAAAAGTACCTTTGATACTTATAAAGTTCAGGATATACACCAGTACAGGTTAAATCTCCTTAAACTACAGCTCGATTTAGAACGCAGAAAAAATGATGCAGAGGCAAATACGCAGATGCTTAAGGAAATAGAATATGCTTTTTTAGCCAACATCTATAATGTTTATAACGAATCTCCACATCAACAATTCGGTATCCTCAAACCAATGCGTACCCTTGCATGGAATCTGTTAGAACAATTTGGAGACTCAGATAATGCAGAAGCTAAAGCAATAATCTATGCGCTCAATACGAACATTAAAAAACTAACGCCTATCTTTTTGAAGAAAAGAAATAAGATAATGGCAAATGTTGAAAATAATAGTGAGATTTTAGAAAATGAAGCTCTTCGGGCTGAACTTTCAGCAAAATTTGCCAAAGCACAAAAGTCGCCTGTCTTTGATCAGTCATACAAGCAGCAATTGATGGACTCTGTCTTACTTATCGAAAAATCGTTACATTCAGCCATCGCTAGGAATTTGAAATATACCATTCCCAATATTTCAGTAGAACTTATTCAAAATCAACTTTCCCCAAACCAGTTATTCATAGAATATATTCAAGGATCAACGGTTGACAACTTATATATGGTCATCATTTCCAGCCAATCATTCGATATTAAGAAAATAGAAAACCATACATTAACTATTGATGAAAAGAAAAATTTTATCAACGATAGCGAATACAACAAACGTTGGTATGCATATTTTTTTGAACCTATACAAAAACTGATTGACCAGTCAAATGAAATTTTTATAGTCAGTGACGGCATTGTTAATAAATGTCCGATAGAAATCCTTTCACCAGATGGTACAAGGAAAAACAGTCTGATTAATCGAATATCATTCAGATATTTTAACAACTCAAAGTCATTTGTCGAACGTCATAATGAAGATCAATATGATATCAGAATTCTGGCATTAGGTGGTATCCGGTATGAGTGTAATTCAAATCCTGATGAAGTCAATGAATATGCTAATTCGAGACGAAATAACATTCCTCAAGTATATCTGCCCGGAACATTAACCGAAGTTCAGAATATCCATAACAGATATCCTGTCTCATCAGAATTACTTTCTGGTTGTGATGCAACAAAAGATCGGCTTATTAAAGAAATGAATGATACCGTTTTTTCTGTTTTTCATATTTCTACTCACGGTATCCTTTACTTAGACAGCATCATTTCGGATAAAGAATATTTATATCTGAAATCCGGTAATGCCGCATTTTTAGCGCTTGCAAATGGTAGTCATGGTTATTTTTCGGCATACGAAATCACCAATCAGTATTTACAGAGAGCGAAGTTAGTCTATCTTTCTGCCTGTGCGTCCGGTATAGGAGCCCAAATGGCCGGTAACGGGTTATTTAGTATTGGAGATGCATTCTACGCCGCCGGTGCAGATAAAGTGTTGTTTAGCCTCTGGGATATTTCAGATGATTTTGCGATTTTGTTTGCTGATAAATTTTATGAGTCGTTACAGCAGGGACACACCATTACCACAGCATTCGGCAAGACTCAAAAATATTTTTCAGCGAAATACCCTCCTATATTATGGGCTGCTTTCCGTTTGATGGAATAAATTTCAGTTACAGAATTTAAAAGCCTTTGTACCTTTCGGCATAATTTGGGGAACAGATATACTGTTGACACTGATCCGTTTTAATAAAATAATCACATGCTTATTAATAATCAGGTTAGGTATAAGTGTTTTTCCGAAGAATTTGATTAGTTTAGCGGCGTTAAATCGAATACCGATGCCTTTAAAATAATCTTTTATAAATATTCAGTTATGACAACTCTAAAATCTACACTTTTTTTTATAGCCATCCTTTGCTTTGCTCCTGTGATGCTATGGTGTCAACAGAACGATGATGTGACGGTTGAAAGATTTAACAATACTGTCAGAGACTATTATGGTGCTAAGCGATATAAAGAAGCTATAACTTATACTGACAGCTTACTCGATGTGAACATAAATGCATCGCCGGTTTTGAAAAGAGAGTATTGGTTTAGCAAGGGCAAAAGTCATACACATCTGAAGGAATGGAAAGAGGCTTTTACTGCCTATCGGAATGCAGACAGTTTATTGATCATCAAGACGAGGGTTGACTCTGCTTTTGCTGCCAATCTTTACTTCCAGCAAGCATTGAACCTGTACAATTTATCGGAATATCAACAAGCTTATGATAAATATGCTATTGCCGCCGAGTATGCTAAAGGTGTTTTTGGTGAGAATGACGGGTTGCTTGCCCATTGTTATCACAATATGGGAAGTAGTTTGGAAGCAATTGGAAAGTCCAGAGAAGCAATAGAATGGTATCAGAAGTCACTGAGGATACGCAATATCGTTTATGGTAAAACATCGGCAGAATCCGCTCATTGTTATCACAATCTTGCAATATGTAATTTGCGTATAAATAATCTTGATACAGCATTGATTTATGCACACAATGCATTAGAAATCCGTAAAAGATTACATGGAGATGAACACCCTGATATTGCTTCCAATTACAATCTGATAGGAGGCGTATATTTCTATCAGGAAAACTATGCTATGACTTACGAATATGTCCTCAAAGCTTATGAAATGAGAATTAAACAATTTGGTATTTACAGCCCTAATAATATCTCATCACTTTTAAACTTGGGAGGGCTATGTTTGAAGACTAAAAGGTGGTCAAAGGCACTCGATTATTATAGTCAGGCACTTGTCATCCAGGAGTTAAAAGGAGAGACCGGCAAAGAAGCTTTTAGCCAAATTTATAACGGCATGGGTTCATCTTATTTCTCCATGGATCAATACAAAAAAGCTATTGTATATTTCCAAAAAGCCGATAGTATAAATAGCATAATAACAGACAAGGTGTATATCGATCCGATTATCTCATTCAATAGTGCTGTATGTTATAAAAAATTAGCTGAATATGATAAAGCAAAATATATATTTTATAAAAACATCAGAGACACAGAACTAAAGCATCTTGAAGAGATGCATGGTAATGTCTTAACTCCATATATGCATTTAGCGGAAATATATATAGCCGAAAACAAAATGGACTCGGTTGACTACATCATAAACAGAGTAGATAGTATTTTAGCAAACTACAAAATCATCCCTAATGATGGTTATCGCCGTTATTTTAGAGAATTATCACGATATTATGTTACTCAGGACAATCTTGATAAAGCTATTGAATATTTTAAATTCTCAAAATCAGATGAATCGGATTACGACATAACAGATATTAAACCATTTGCTAATATAGATTTATTGCTTCACCGCTCATTTGAACAATATTTATACACACAAAAATATAAAAAATCGCGCAATACTGATGATTTTAACAGGAGCTTAGAGCTTGGTAGGCAGAATACAGACCTGTTTATACGCACAAGATCTATACTCGACGGAGACGCTCTGATTACTTCTTCCGAGGAACTGTATCATATTTTTACAAACTACATGGATGTACTCACTGATAAACCCGACATCAATGATTATACCAAGGAAGACATGAAGCGTTTATACGGCATTGCGGAAGCCTCAAAATCTTACAATCTTTATTCCGAATACCTAAAAAATACGAAAGAAACCCATCAACAGACCGACGATGCGTTGGCATTAGCTAAAAACCAACTTAGGCTCATGCAGGAATCGGACATAAGAGATGCTTCTTATGACAGTAAAGTATTCATATTGAAAGAGAAAATAGATTCTTTGGATAAAATCAAATCCCGAATCCTATTTGATAAACAAAAATATGATTTTAATATGGATATTGATAGTCTGCAAAACACATTAGCAGATAATCAATCCATACTATCGTATTTTGTAATAAACAGGAAGGACTACCTGAAAATTATTTGCTTTCACCTGACGAAGGAAGGCCTGACCATGACCATAACAACAGATACAATACAACTTGACAACTATATCCAGCAACTACATTCAGGAATAACGGCTTATTTTACATCCGACAGAAAGACTGACCAACTGATGCAGGAGAGTTTAGTACAATACAGTGAGTACGCATACAAACTTTACCAGCTGCTGATAAAGCCCGTAGCGACCGGATTAAAACGTGATATCACCCTGATCCCGGACTTCAAGCTGTCGGGATTATCATTCGGCTCGCTGATGAGCAGTATGCCTGACAATATAAAAGATTTGGGAACCTATCCCTTTTTAGAAAAAAATCGGAGGATACGATACATCGCTTCGGCTAAGTTTTTAGAGGATGAGTACAAGGTAAATAACGATCGTGCAAAAGTCATCGCTTTTGCACCTTTTGCCGACGATAACAGTATCGCAGCGCTCAACCGTCAGATTGCATCGGACGAGTCGGATTATCCTGAAAAAGGATTTCAGTCTCTTCCCAATTCTGCATCTGAAGCCCAAACGATCACGAAAATCAGCAAAGGTAAAATGTATATAAAAGATCAGGCGACGATATACAATTTTTTTGATGCAGTCCAGATACCGCATTCGGTCATACATTTAGCCACACACTCAAGGTTTAACACCGCCAACCACCTAGGATCCTACATAGCATTTGCCAAGGATTCTGTTTACAACGGTATCTTGTCTATGAAAGAGATCCATTTGCTCAATTGCAAAAGCAATATGGTGGTTTTGTCCTCCTGCGAGTCGGGAGCAGGTAAGCAAACGACAGGAGAAGGCGTAATAGGCCTGACTTACGGTCTGACAAGCGCAGGTGTGCAAAGTGTTATTTCTTCGCTTTGGTTAGTTGATGACAAAGGCACTTCAGATCTAATGGTGGAGTTTTATAAAAATCTCGCCGCAGGCAAAGATAAAAGTGAGGCTCTACACTTGGCAAAACTACATTTTATCAATAACAAAACCATGTTGAAGAAACACCCTTTTTACTGGAGTGCATTCAATCTATATGGCAAGTCAGATAAGATAACTTTTTGATTTCAATGATTATCATGTCATCGTGAAAGTCGATTGCTACAATAGTATAAAGCTATAAACAGTTTACGCTCTTCGTTCGCAATGACTGTTAATCCTATTTGGTGAGCGAATGTGTGGCGGAAATCAGCCACACATTCGCTATTATTCACCAGATGAGCTTAGCGTCCTCGCTAAGCTTCAAATTAGTGTTTGTCGTCCCTACAACACGCACTAAAAAATGCCAAATTAATACGACCAAAGCTTTCAAAATCATCCTCATTTTTGCTAAAACTTCTCTGTCATGTAGAATTTCATTGGTCACAGCTAAAGGGTTCATTACTACATTGTCAAAAACAATGGTCTTTTTATAAGGATTGAGAGTTTCATAGGGAAATGCGTTCTTTAAACTTGTTAAGTTTAAAGAACTTCCGTCAAGACTCTTTGCTTGTGTATTTGAATAACTTGTGATAATTGTTATGGCTATTAAATCTTTCACTATCTATGCTATGTTTTTTGTTGTCATTTTTCTACTTATTTAAGAATTTCTGTTGTTTAAATTTGCCACTAACATATTATTAAGTATGGTCGAAAGATATTAATTATTATTGTTTCAATTTACGATTAGCCCGTTTTTAAAAGCCCAGATGATAAGCTCAGATACTTTATTAATATGCAATTTACTGTAGATGTTAGCGCGGTGAGACTCTACTGTATGTTGAGAAATAAACTTATCTGATGCTATTTCTTTCGTTGACATTCCAGAACAGATCATCTTTATTATCTCAGTCTCCTTTGCCGTCATAACAGTTGGATTATTCTTAGAAGTCATCCACTTATACCTGTCTGCCAAAATTAATATCCTTGAAAAACATTGAGTCTGCATATCCTTCTTTGTAATATTTCCTGATAATGAAAGCCATTCAGCCACTAATTCGTCCATCTCCGAGGTCAAAGTCATCCATTCCTTATTATCCGGCATATATTTATATTTTTTTTAGTTGTGATATAATTACTTTTTATTGCCAATTCAATCAGAAAAGCAAAAGTATTTTGAAAGTTTAAATTATTTTATAGCTGTTTTCAGCCATTTTTACTCTTTTTAACTACTATTTTTATCTTTTATGTCATTTTAAAGTAAAAGTAACCTCTAATCATAAAAAATATTCTGCAAAGTTTATAACATTATAGATGCTCTGCAATATAACTTTTGTTATATGCTGCTTAAAATTATTTTATGTGGTTTTTTTTTTGAATGATAAAGTTCATCAAGAATGGCAAAAATAGAGCTGATGAATCATGGAAAAACACATCTTTTGATAGGAACTGATCATAGCTGAGTAGTAACTTTACTCATAATTCCATTTTTTCACACGAAGCTGATATCTTTTATCGCTGATCTTCCATTTTGAGGGATCAAAAGATGATTTCAGTTGTAAGATCTCTGCATGATTTGGCATTTGATCAAAGAATTTTAATCCTGTTAAAGCTTCTATATCGCTGACAGAAACCATATACGTTTCAAGCCTTTTTTCTGACAATTCATGTGGAATGATAAAACCTATGGCTTTCTTTTCTGGACCTTTATTGTCAAGTAGCACTTTATAAAAGGCATTTGGAACTGATACCTTATTTTTTCGACCTATTTTTTTAATAGGGTTCGTGAGTATCGGTCCGGATATCACGTAAAGTGTGTCCGCATGATACGTCCAATCTCGTACATGTTCTTCTAAATCTCGCCAGATACCGTTATTTAGCTGTCGAAGTTGTGGCGAAATATTGCTCATCAGAAAGGATTCACGCATGGCCAACGTATCAAAAGCCATATCTCCTGCCGGGACCAAGTGCCCTCTCGTATATCCAGAATTTTTATAATCGTCTGAAGTGGCAGAAATTGTCGAAACCGAATCATCAGCAACAAAATATTTTTCCCGACTGACATTAGGTACTTGCAATGATTTACGAGTTAGGATATAGGCTACCCATTCTGGTTGTTCGTGTGCTTCTTGATACGACAAACTGTAGTAGGTATGATGAATGACTTCTCCCGTTGATGACGGAAGATATTTGTATTCATATTGAATATCCGGATGTCCTGATGTGGTCGTGGATACAAAACCAAGTTGGGAAACTGTATCTTTATAATGATATGCAATCGCTCCTATAAAGATCAGCACCAATATTAATACTACGGATTTGAAAGTCGAATGTAAGCCTTTCCTATTTTTATTTGGATGTATCGTCATTTTCTATTCTGGTCATTTTAGGCAACTTTCGCACTACCAATTGTACTGTTTCGGGCAATTTCTCTTCAAAAAGGATCAGCGTATTTCGTTTCATCTCTTCCAGCAAGTCATCATTATAATGTAACACAGTAATGAGTTCAAGATCTTGATCAGTTATAACTTTAAACTCATTGCCAAGTTCTTCAATAAATCCCTGTATTCTATCTGGAATTTGTCCTACACATACAGAAAAACTGATCGCCGTATTACGCATCATATTGACTTTGAGCCTGTATTTTGCCAGCAACATAAAGATATGACTCAGGTGGTGCTCCGCTACAAATGAAAAGTCATTGGTCGAGATATGTAACAATGCCTGTCTTGGCTCGATAACAACGATCGGTGGATAAGATAACTCTTTCTCGTCGCTGATTAATGTTCCCGTACTATCAGGATCTGCAAATGGTCTTACGTATAGTGGAATTTGCTTATTTTGTAATGGTTTGATCGTTTTTGGGTGGATAACTTTGGCACCGTAGTAAGTCATCTCTATCGCTTCCTTATAGGATAATCTCGGCAACATCATGACATCTTTGAATAACCTCGGATCTCCGCTTAATACACCTGGTACGTCTTTCCAGATATGCATACTTTCCGCATCCAAACAGTAGGTCAATATCGCTGCTGTATAGTCTGAGCCCTCACGACCCAACGTAGTCGTTGTAAGTTGTTGTGTTTGTCCGATAAATCCCTGTGTGACGATCCTTTTGTGTTGACTGACAGCAGGTTTGACTACTTTTACAGCTTGGTCTTGGGTTATATCCCAAATGACTTTTGCGTCTCGATATATCTCGTCTGTTCGGATAACATCACGTATATCTAACCAAGAATTGTCCAAATTCACAGCTTTAAGATAATGACTTAACACCGTTGAAGACAACAATTCGCCATAAGAAACAATCTGGTCATAGACGTAATCATAATGACCACTTTCAAAATTGGACAATGTATGTTCTAATTCTAAAAACAGTCGTGTTATAGCCGATTTGACAGCGTTTATATCCTGAATGTGATCTTCAAAAAGGGAATTGATGATATCCTCATGGAGTACTCTGACTTGTTGCAATAAAGTCATGGGATCGTCTCGTTTGGTAAAAAGGCTGCTCACAATCGCCTCCATAGCATTGGTGGTTTTTCCAAGTGCAGATACGACGATTAGTAGATTATCATCACTAAATGTTTGTATTATTTTACCAACTTGCCTAAATCCTTTCGCATCTTTTATCGAAGCTCCTCCAAATTTAAATACTTTTATTCGCATACATTATCATCAAGATTAAAAAAAATATTTACCCAAAATTTCACAAAAGTTAAACTCTAAAAAATCATCATTTCGTATAATAATTAGGCTACAAAATCGTTTTAATAAAACTTTAACAGCATTTTTTTCTGACAAGAAATCCGATAAATAGCATACAAACAGATAATTGTGCAGAAGCAAAAAGTTATGATGATTTTTATCAACATGCAAAGTTAGTCATATTACTAAAAATAGCCTTATCTTCGTTCGTAATAAAATTCAAAAATCCATGAGTACGTTAAAAGCATTATCTGTCTTTTGTGGATCATCTTCCGGAAATGACGACACATATATCCGTGAGGGCTACCTATTGGGTCAACATCTGGCTAAAAATAATATTACCTTAGTATATGGTGGTTCGCGGGTAGGAATCATGGGTGCAGTTGCAGATGGTGCCATTGCAGAAAAAGGAAATATCGTTGGTGTAATACCGGGATTCATTAAAAACAAAGAAATCGCTCATGAAGGAGTGACAGAACTCATCGAAGTGGATTCTATGCAAGAACGTAAGATGATCATGCATCAAAAATCTGACGGAGCGATTATATTGCCGGGAGGATTTGGTACATTGGACAAGATGTTTGAACTACTAACTTGGGGGCAGCTTGGTCTGCATCAAAAGCCTATAGGCATCCTCAATGTCTCGGGTTATTTTGATTGTCTTATAGCATTTATGGACCACATGGTCAATAAAAATATGTTGCGCGTCTCGAATAGAGAAATGGTATTAGTAGGCAACGATATTGATCATCTGATCAACCAGATGAATCATTATGACGCACCGCTAAAACCAAAATGGTTAGAGCCCAATCAGGTATAATTTCAAAATGAGATTCAAATAAATCTTCATCTCTTTAGGACACAATTTAGCATTACAAAAATAAATTATAGCTTGAGATTTAAAATTTCAAAAAATACACGTACTTTTGCATCCCGATAAAAAGCCCGGGTGCTGAAATTGGTAGACAGGCATGTTTGAGGGGCATGTGTTCGCAAGGACGTGCGGGTTCAAGTCCCGCTCCGGGCACCAAAAAAAGCTTTATTTCTGCATGAGATAAGGCTTTTTTTTATCGCTGTACTTTATAGTGTTTCTTATATAAAGCAGTGTTTCGATTGTATTCGTAGTAAAAGTGACCTAAATTGGTAGTAAAAAAGTATTAGACTTATTCAGTGCAATGACCTTTGAACACTATCCATTAGATACTGTGATGTTCATATCCGGTACATTACCTTTGATACCTCTTGCATTAAACTCATTTCTAACCTCTTCCTGCATATAGTAAAATGCGTCGAAGTATTCATCTGGTTTACACCATGGCCATACGTCCACATGGTGCTTATCCATATCGTCTGTTTTGAAATGAATCTGTATGGCAGGATCTTTAAGGATAAGCGGTGATCTGTCAGCAACCGCTTTTATGGCATCGCGCACATCATTGAATGCTTCACCAGCATCCACGTTAAATACCATGTCTGCACGCATGATGCCTTCGCCAGATATATTGGTAATAGCTCCAGATGTTACTTCACCATTGGGAATATGCACCCTTTTATTTTCAAAAGTTACGATCACCGTTTCAAAGATTCCAACTTCTCTAACTGTACCAGTGAAATCGCCAATAGTCACTAAATCTCCAACACGATAGGGCTTAAAAATAATAAGCATGATACCGCTGGCGATATGACCCAATGAACCTGACATAGCCGCACCGATACCTATCGCGACACCACCCAATAGTGCAGCGAAAGCGGTGATCTCTATACCGACCACACTGGCTGCTGTTAGCACTACTAATATTTTCAGTATTACATTTAAAGCGCTGAGTAGAAATGGTACAAGGTCTTTATCAATATTTGATTTTGCAAACGATTTTTTTGTGATTTTTGAAATGGCTCCTGTCAGCCAAAAACCAATAATGAGTACCAATATGCCGGCCACTATTTTTGGAGACCACAGTAATATGGTTTCCCAAAAGACAGATATATTTACTTGTTGTAAATCCATAATATTAAAGCGTTTTTAGTTACTTTATGACTGATATCTTAGTTTATAGTCACGTGTATTGAACAATAAGATAGATAAAGAGGTTGTGTGCCTTGCTTTTTTGATGATGATAGGTTTAGTTAATCTAAGACAAAAATAAACATTATTTGCCTCTTATCTGAAGGATGAACGAGCATTTTTCGGCTTCTCCCTTCGAAGCCGAAAAAACAACGGGTTTTAAAAACATCTGACCACAACACAGTTGCACACTTGTTCCTTAACTAAACGACGTTGATACCTGAGTACTAACACAATATCGGAAAATCACACCCTATTCTTAGTATTCACGGTACGCCAGAATGATCGAATCATGCGCAAAGGTAGAAGCATGATCGTTATCAGTGAACTCGTGCTAAAGAAAAGGAATTGATAACGGATATACTTAGCAAATGTATAATTGCTCGGGTCAATAAGGTCTTTGAAAAAGCCAGTGGAACCATATTCGTCGATATAAGCTGTAAAATCCATCAAACTGTCTAACTGGTAAATAAACAATGGAATCGGCAAGAATATCAATACAAATCGAAACCAATTGCTCCGTGCAAAAGGTGAAAACGGTAACAGGAAAATCCAACGGGAAAACGTAATGAACACGATGATAGCAACAATATTGGCCGCATAATAATCATAATCGTCTCCTATCCTGAAATATATCGGTAGCACGAACAACGCACTTACTACAACTGCAAAAGTTATTGCAAGTATCTCATATTGGATTTTTTGATTCATAGCAGTGATTTAATTCAAACAGATACTAATCGTATGACTACATAACTTAACCTTGAACATACAGTATAAATTTATCTTCAAAATAGGGCTCATTAAAAAACTGAGTTACCTTGACTGTTTCACGATATTCATACTTTTTTAGGAGCAACAATTCTTCTTTGAGATTGCCTTTGAGTGCTATCAAACCATTGGGATAAATGTTTTTATGTTTTTTAGAAAGAACTTTTCTAGTCCAAGGCAAAAGCAATTCGACACTGGCAACGGCTCTCGTCACAACAAAATCAAATTTTTCTTTGAGCTCTTCAGCTCTACCTTGCTTTACAGTCACATTTGTGAGCTTTAATTCATCAACGATGGCTTGCGCAACTACCGTTTTTTTTCGGATACTATCAATCAATGTAAAATGTGACTCAGGAAACATAATCGCCAATGGGATACCCGGTAAACCACCACCAGTACCCAAATCTAAGACCGATGTTCCTTCTTTAAAAGAAATAAATCGAGCTATTGCCAATGAATGAAGTATGTGATGAAGATACAAATTGTCTATATCCTTACGGGAAATGACGTTGATCTTCGCATTCCAATCACGATACAGCGCATCCAACTGCGAAAATTGGTCTTTTTGCAAGTCAGTAAGCTGAGGAAAATATTTGTGTATGTACTCCAAATTAGGTCTATGAATTACAATAATGAAGTCACAAAAGTACAAAAATAAAGGCTTCTATTAAGATATTATCATTTTTATTTTGAAATCATTTTATCTTTGCTGCCATGAAATTTGCATTCAGGTACACTTTACTTCTGTTGTGGTTTGGTTTTGGTGCTTTAAGCGCTCAACATTCCAATCTGCGAATGGTCATTTCTGTACTAACTTGTAGCCCTGGCGAAGAATTGTACTCTATTTATGGGCACAATGCATTGCGTGTTGTGGACTACGAATCAGGGACAGACTTGGTATATAATTATGGAACTTTTGATTTTAACACACCTGGTTTTGCACTCAAATTCATGAGAGGTCAGCTTCCTTATCTGCTCAGCGTTGCAAGATATGATGATTTTATGTATGAATATGAATATTTCAACAGATCGGTCATTGAACAAATCCTGAATATCGACTCCATTGCAACAGAAAAAATAGCCACATTCCTTCAAATGAATATGCTCCCTGAAAACCGGGCATATAAGTACGATTTTTTTAAGGATAATTGTGCCACAAGGATTCGGGATGTGCTTGACAAAAATATTGCAGGCCTTCAATGGGATGAATCTCAATCTTCCAACAAAACTTTTCGACAGATTATCAAAGAATATCAATGGCATTCAGCTTGGACGGACTTTGGTATCGATCTGATCATCGGAGCACCTGCTGATACTAAAACAACACTTGCAGAAGAAGTTTTTATTCCGGATTATTTGGCAAAAGCCATGTCCTCAGCTAAAATAAAAGGTTCGTCAGCAAATAACCTCGAACTCAATCAAAGGGTTTTACTTGAGTTTGATGACAATAAAAAACCTACAATTTTCTTATTTTCTCCTATAAGTCTTTTTGTGGTGCTTATGTTTTTAGAATTACTATTCATAGCATATTCCCATAAAGGTAAACGTCTAAAATTCCTTGATTTATACGATAAAATATGGGCTATCATCTTGACCTTAATCAGCTTACTGATGCTATTTATGTGGTTTGGTACCGACCATATCCCAACAAAATACAACTGGAACATCCTTTGGGCAAATCTCTTGATTCCATTCTGGTACATCTATGGCAGACATCAAAAATGGTCGGGAACGCTGGCCATGATAATTTTGGTTTGCCTATTACTAACGATGATGAATGCCCTTCCATTTATACAAATTCTTCCACAATATTTCCACCCTGTAGTTGGTATTATTGCCACGGTATTAATACTTAAAGGCTGGCGAGTTTACAAATTTAATGGTAATGGATAATTGGTAGTCAGTTGCTGGTTTCGATTAACAATTAATGAATTTTTCTTAGTGTTCTTAGTGAAAACCTTAGTGCATCTTAGTGGTAAAAAATCAATGTAAAGATAATTTTTGTGTCTTATTCATAAATCACTTTTGTATTATAATATGTTAATGATTGTATGAACAAAAATATTTTATCATGAATCAACCTGAATCCCAAAGTATTCCACATTTTTTCATCTATGATGAGCAGGGCACGGAGCAAAATGAAAAGCTATATTCTTTCGGAGATATGGTAATAGCTGACAAAAATCTGTTCAAAAATAACACATGGAATGATGCAGGTCTTTTTATGGAAGCATTAGAAGATGAGATCGCTCTGCTTACGCCCAAAAAAAGTGGTATCGTTATTTATATTCACGGATATCAGGCGGATAATGTCTTTTTCATGCAAAAAAGCGGCTACATATTACAAGATAAAATTTTCAATAATGACCATTCGCCTTATGGCTTAGTGCTTTCTTTACAATGGTCATCGGTCATTCCATATACCAAAGCGGTGGAGCTTGCCTATACCAAAGGTTGTCAGTTCGCATACTTTGTGATGCGCATCACGCAAATACTCCGTGCTTATCATCCTGAATCACCTGTAAGTTTTATCTGTCACAGTATGGGAAATCGGGTCTTTCAAGGACTTTATGAAACGTGGGCATTAGAGCAGGCAAATTTGAAGCTAAATCATGTTTTCTTCATGGCAGCAGATTTGGAAAGCAGCGTCTTTGAACAAGGTTTTGGGAAAATCGGACAAAACAGCCGCCACATACATGTATATTACAATCATGAAGATGTAACACTCAGTGTAGCCAATGCTTTAGTAAAACATCCGAGATTGGGCATTTATGGTACTTTGGATTACCATTGCCCCAATAACTGCAATCAACGCGATGTTACCGGCTTAGAAGATGATAGGAGCTTTGTCGGGACTTTCACGCATCATCGCTATTTTTACGGCAGTAGGACGGTACGCAATGAAATCATTCAGCATTTGGCTGTTTTATAATTTTGCACGATATTCAATATTTTATCCTACTTTTGTGCATGGCTGTGATGCCTGAAACACTATTTTGTTGTTAATTTTAAAATGAGATTTCAATATGTATGATCATCTTCTCTCTCCCTTGGACTTAGGTTGGACTACTTTGAAAAATAGAGTCATCATGGGTTCTATGCATACCAATCTTGAAGAGATCCCGGGTGGCTTCGAACGTGCTGCTGCTTACTTTGCAGAGCGAGCCCGTGGACAGGTAGCATTAATCGTCACTGGAGGTATATCTCCCAATGAAGAAGGTGGTATTTATGCCATGTCAGCTAAGCTTGAAACGCAACAAGAAGTACAACATCATAGGGTGATCACCGATGCTGTCCATCGTGAAGGAGGTAAAATTTGTATGCAAATCCTACATACAGGCAGATATGGATATCATAATAAAATTGTAGCACCGTCTGCTATTCAGGCACCTATCAATTTTTTTAAGCCTCGGGCGATGAGTGAAGAAGACATTCAAAGGACGATAGATGATTACATCCGCTGCGCACTACTTGCTAAGGAAGCTGGTTATGACGGTGTAGAAATCATGGGTTCAGAGGGATATCTTATCAATCAGTTCATAGCGAAACGCACCAATCAGCGTTATGATCATTATGGTGGTAGTTATGAAAATAGGATGCGTTTTCCTGTCGAAATTGTCAACAAAACAAGAGCTGCCGTTGGCACCGAATTTATCATCATATATCGGCTTTCAATGTTGGATTTAGTGGAAGACGGCTCTACATGGGAAGAGGTAGTCATGTTGGCCAAAGCTATCGAAAAAGCAGGAGTTACGCTGATAAATACGGGTATTGGCTGGCATGAAGCACGTATTCCAACGATTGCAAGTAAGGTTCCTCCTAAGGCATTTGCATGGGTAACACAAAAACTTAAATCCGAAGTCAGTATTCCGCTTATAGCAGTAAATAGGATCAATATGCCCGATATAGCAGAAGATATACTTGCTACGGGATGTGCCGATATGGTTTCGATGGCAAGACCTTTACTTGCTGACCCTGACATCGTCCTAAAAACTATGCAAGGTCGTACTAACGAAATAAATACTTGTATAGCCTGCAACCAAGCATGTTTAGATCATATATTCCAGATGAAAATAGCCTCCTGTCTCGTTAATCCAAGAGCGTGTCATGAGGAAGAATTGCAGTATTTTCCAACGGACTATCCAAAACGATTAGCTGTCGTAGGTGCAGGTCCGGCAGGTCTCGCCTTTGCACATATCGCTGCTATGCGAGGACATCAGGTAACATTATTTGAAGCCGATGATAAATTGGGAGGTCAATTCAATTATGCCAAAATCATTCCGGGCAAAGAAGATTATGGCGAGACGATACGGTATTATACCTCCATGATGACGAAGTATAACGTGCGTGTCATTTTAAACCACAAAGTGACTGTAGAAGAATTGTTGTCATCATCGTTTGATGAAATCATTATGGCCAATGGAATCGAACCAAGACAACTTGATATTCCAGGTTATGACCATCCAAAAGTCGTGTTTTATACCGATGTACTCGGCAAAAAAGTAACGATCGGAAAGCGTGCTGCGATAATTGGTGCAGGTGGTATTGGCTTTGACGTGGCAACATTTCTGACATATCAAGAACCAGATATGGATGCGATATCCTCTTTTCTTAAAACGTATGGATTGAATAAGAACTATACGAATGCTGGTGGCTTACATGCTCCTATACCAGAAACGCCTGCAAGAGAAGTTTACTTACTTAAACGCTCTTCTGGGAAACACGGTGCTTCATTAGGAAAAACAACGGGTTGGATACATAAAGCTCATCTCCAAACACAAAAAGTTCAGATGCTTGCTGATGTTCAGTATCACAAAGTGGATGATCAAGGATTGCACATTTCGATAAAAGATGAATTTCAGGTATTAGATGTTGACCATGTGATCGTTTGTGCTGGGCAATTATCATCACGCAAACTGTATGATGCTCTAATAAGTCAAGGAAAACAACCACATTTGATAGGCGGTGCAGCTGAAGCCAAAGAATTAGATGCAAAATTTGCCATTCGTCAAGGGTGTGAGCTGGCAGCAGGGATTTAGAGGGAGAATTCTAAAAATTCTCCCAAAGCTTATGAAATATTCAGTGGTAACACATTTGAAGGACATACAATTATTCCTGTTATCAAAACATTTGTTGAGAGAAACAAAGTAAAAGAATTTACAGTTGTAGCAGATGCGGCTATGATTAGTTTAGAAAATATCACCCAATTAACCCATAACGATATCAAATATATTGTAGGAGCTAGGTTGGGCAATATCTCGGCAGATTTGCTCGAAAGCATAGATAAACAAATGGATAGACAAAACGGCAAAAGCATCAGGATAAAAACGGATTTGGGCTATCTGATTTGTAGTTATTCTTCTGTGCGGTATCGCAAAGATTTGTATGAGATAAACAAGCAAATCGAAAAAGCAAAACAAGTAATCGCCACGCCTTCCAAAGCAAAGAAAACGAAGTTTACCAAGAATAATAAACAACAGATAGAGCTCAACGAAGACCTTATCGAAAAAACAAAAAAGTTACTCGGTATTAAAGGTTATTACACCAATTTAGAGGAAACGACAGTAAACAATACAACAATCATAGATCGTTATCACGAGCTTTACCGAATAGAGCAATGTTTTAGAGTGTCGAAAAGTGATTTGCAGACAAGACCAATATTCCACTTCAAGGAACAGCCCATCAAACTACACATACTGATTTGTTTTATGGCATTGGTCATCTCAAAGCACATCGAAATAAGGTCAGGTGTATCAATAAGAAAGTTCTTGGACGAAGCTAAAAAAATAGTGGACGGGAAAATCCTAAACCTTATGACAAACAAAACTGTTTCAATCAAAGCCGAGCCAACTGAAAAAATGAGGCGGCTGATTGGCAAATTATTCCCTCCGCACTAAATGTTACAAATCAGGACACAATACAGACAACAAAGAAATTAAAGAACAACTTTACGACATCGGTGCTTTTGGTTACGGCGGACAAAGAACAGTTGAAATAATACAGTTCTTGAAGTATTGGGTTTTGCCAACAAAAATTGACATAATGACAATAGACAAAATTGAATGGAGTTTTGTAAACAAACAAGGCGACATAAAATTCCAATAAATTTGAACTGACTTGAAAGACAAAAAATATTTCATCGGAATTGTAATAATCGTGCTGACATTTTTGGTCGCACTAAATCCGTATTT
>CAYNSF010000026.1:0-43366 GCA_964399855.1 uncultured Aureispira sp.
GTAGCTCAGTTGGTAGAGCATCAGCCTTCCAAGCTGAGGGTCGCGAGTTCGAGTCTCGTCTTCCGCTCTATAATTTAAATAACCTACTGGGTACGTGAGCAATAATTAAAAAATATTGGCCGATGTAGCTCAGTGGTAGAGCACTTCCATGGTAAGGAAGGGGTCAAGGGTTCAAATCCCTTCATTGGCTCAA
Source organism: uncultured Aureispira sp. (assembly GCA_964399855.1). Lineage (GTDB taxonomy): Bacteria > Bacteroidota > Bacteroidia > Chitinophagales > Saprospiraceae > OLB9. The sequence goes on from CAYNSF010000026.1 coordinate 194, forward strand.
ATTGAACTGTATATCATTTTATTACTAATATAATTAAGTTTATAAAAATTTTCACTGATGGCTAAATCAACATTTGTTAGAACAAAACCACACGTAAATATCGGTACTATTGGTCACGTTGACCATGGTAAAACGACACTTACTGCCGCTATTACTTTCGTGCTTTCAGAGATGGGCTTTGCTGAGAAGAAAGATTACGATGCAATCGACGGAGCGCCCGAAGAAAAAGCAAGAGGTATCACGATTAATACTGCTCACGTAGAGTATGAAACAGATAACAGACACTATGCGCACGTTGACTGTCCAGGTCACGCCGACTATGTTAAGAACATGATCATCGGTGCGGCTCAGATGGATGGTGCAATCTTAGTTTGTGCTGCTACTGACGGTCCAATGCCTCAAACAAGAGAACACATCCTTCTCGCAAGACAGGTAGGTGTACCTGCTATCGTAGTATTCATGAATAAAGTTGACTTAGTTGACGATCCAGAAATACTTGAATTAGTTGAGATGGAATTGAGAGACTTGTTAAGTTCTTACCAATTTGATGGTGATAACGCTCCAATCATCCAAGGTTCAGCTATTAAAGCATTAGAAGGTGATGCAAACGGAAAGCAAAAGATTATGGATCTTATGGCTGCAGTTGATGCTTACATTCCTGCTCCAACAAGAGAGATAGACAAGCCATTCTTGATGCCTATTGAAGACGTATTTTCTATCACAGGTAGAGGTACGGTAGCAACTGGTAGAATTGAAAGAGGTGCGATCAACACAGGAGATCCTGTTGAAATCATCGGTATGATGAAAGCAGGTGAGAAGCCATTGACTTCTACAGTAACTGGAGTTGAGATGTTTAGAAAAATCCTTGAAAGAGGTGAAGTTGGTGACAACGCTGGTATCTTGTTGAGAGGTATAGATAAAGATTCGATCAGAAGAGGTATGGTTATTGTTAAGCCAGGTTCTGTTAAGCCACATGCTCACTTCAAGTGTGAGATCTATGTACTTAGCAAAGATGAAGGTGGAAGACACACCCCATTCTTTAATGGTTATAGACCTCAGTTCTATTTCAGAACAACTGACGTAACTGGTGATGTTACTTTACCAGGAGGAATTGAAATGGTAATGCCAGGAGATAACGTTTCTCTTGAGGTTAAATTGATAAACCCAATTGCGATGGAAAAAGGACTTCGTTTTGCAATCCGTGAAGGAGGTAGAACAGTAGGTGCTGGTCAGGTAACAGAAATTCTTGATTAATATTCCTTGCAATTTGATTGTATAACAAAAAATTAAGTGCTACTTGTATGCACTTAATTTTTTGTTTTTGAATAAACCAAATTTAGGGGTGTAGCTCAGTTGGTAGAGTGGCGGTCTCCAAAACCGTAGGTCGCGGGTTCGAGCCCTGCCGCCCCTGCAAAATTTTTATTTGATACTGTTTTTTACAGTAACTTAATTTAGAGAATCATGGATAATATTAAATTGTATCTGAAAGAGAGTTATGATGAATTAATCAATCATGTAACATGGCCTACTTGGACGGATTTGTATGCAAGTGCCAGATTAATCATCATATCGACTATTATTCTTGCATTGATTATTTCTTTATTTGATGTTATATCCAATTATTTTACATCGTTCTTTTACGGACTTTGATTTTTAAATTTTACTGACGAGGATGTCTGAAGAAAAAAAGTGGTATTCACTTAGAGTAGTAAGCGGTAAGGAAAAAGGAATAAAAGAACGTATTGAGCTCGAAATTCAACGCGAAGGTTGGGGCGATGTTATTTCTCAAGTATTACTACCTACTGAAAAGGTATATCGTATTAGAAATGGCAAAAAAGTAATCTTGGAGAGAAATATCCTTCCAGGTTATATTCTGATTGAGGCGGTAGCTAATAAGATATCGGGAGAGATGATTACGGCTATTACGAATATTTTGAATGTTATTCATTTTCTTGGAAAGACATCTCCTATTCCTATGACTCAAAGTGAAGCTAACAGGATGTTAGGTAAAGTAGATGAGTCTCAGGATGTTGTCACTGCTTTGGTTGAACCATTTATCGAAGGTGAAACGGTTAAGATAATAGATGGTCCATTCAACGATTTTATTGGTGATGTTAAAGAAGTGAACGAGGATAAGAAAAAATTAAAAGTTATAGTTAAGATCTTTGGTAGAGGTACTGAAGTAGAGCTTAATTATATGCAAGTTGAAAAACAATCATAAAAGTAGAGTATTGACTTTAGATCAAATGTGATGCTTCCCTAAGGTCTAAATTTATCAATAATTAAATATTAAATTAAAAATGGCAAAGGAAATATCCACGTATGTAAAACTCCAGGTAAAGGGAGGACAAGCGAATCCAGCTCCACCAGTTGGACCTGCATTGGGTTCTAAGGGGTTGAATATTATGGAGTTTTGTAAGAGATTTAATGCCGAAACTCAGGAACAACAAGGTAAATTACTACCTGTTGTTATTACTGTTTATAAGGATAAGTCTTTTGACTTCGTAATAAAAACACCACCCGCTGCTGCTCAGATTCTTGAACTCGCTAAAGTAAAAAGTGGTTCATCAGTTCCAAATCGTAATAAAATAGGTTCTATTACTTGGGATCAAGTGAGAGGTATTGCTGAAATCAAAATGAATGATTTGAATGCATTTACTATAGAATCAGCAATGAGTATGGTTGCTGGTACAGCAAGAAGTCTTGGTGTAACAATATCTGGAGATGCACCATGGGGTGCTGAAGTTAAGGCTGAAGATAATTGATTTTTTAATCTGGTAAGGGAGTCAATTCATTTTGACGGTAATACCTTAAATTTTTTTATATGGCAAAAATAAGTAAAAAGAGAAAGGCGGCCAATGAAAAAGTAGATGCTAATAAGCTCTATACGCTTAGAGAAGCAACTGCATTGGTTAATGAAATCAACACGACAAAGTTTGATGCTTCTGTTGATTTGCACGTCAGACTTGGTGTTGACCCTCGTAAGGCAGACCAAGCAATCAGAGGTACTGTATCGCTTCCTCACGGTACCGGTAAAGTAAAAAGAGTTTTAGTATTGTGTACTCCAGAGAAAGAGGCCGAAGCAAAAGCTGCTGGAGCGGATCACGTTGGTTTAGACGAATATATTACTAAAATCAGTCAAGGTTGGACAGATATTGATGTAATTATAGCAATGCCTAACGTCATGGCTAAAATAGGTCAGATCGGTCGTATCTTAGGTCCAAGAGGTTTGATGCCAAACCCTAAGACAGGTACTGTTACTTTGAATGTTGGTGCAGCTGTAGAAGAAGTTAAAGCTGGTAAAATCTCATTCAGAGTTGATAAGTATGGTATAATTCATTCGTCAATAGGCAGAGTTTCTTTTTCTCCAGACAAACTTGCTGAAAATGCTTTAGAACTTTTATCTACCCTTGAAAAAATGAAGCCATCTACGGCTAAGGGTATTTATATGAAAGCAATCAGTATAGCAAGTACTATGAGTCCAGGAATCGCTGTTGATACTAAAAACATTAAATAAACCCTTTAAATAAATAGAAATGACAAGAACAGATAAAGGTTTATTAATTCAAGAATTAAAAGATAAATTTGATAATTCATCATACTTTTATGTAACTGATGCATCTTCACTAAGTGTTGAGAAGATAAATAAGCTACGTAGAATATGTTTTGAGAAAGGTGTTGAGATTAAAACAATCAAAAATACACTTGCGATCAAAGCGATGGATGAACACGCAGAGTCAAAAAACTTTAAAGGTATATTTGATGCCTTTAAAGGACAGAGTACAGTATTGTTTTCTATTGACGGTAAATTGCCTGCAACAATTATCAAAGATTTTCGTGGTAAGGATGAAAGACCTGTACTTAAAGCCGCATATATAGATTCTGATATTTTCTTTGGTGATGATCAATTAGAGATTCTTACTAAACTCAAGTCTAAAAATGAATTGATAGGTGAAATTATCGGATTGTTGGAGTCTCCTGCAAAGAACGTTATCAGTGCTTTGAAATCAGGTGGATCAACTATCGCTGGAGTATTAAAGACCTTGGAAGAAAGGGGTTAATATTATATTTTCAATTGTTACGTTATAGCTTCCAACTTTAACGAATTATTATTAAATTTTAAAATTTTTAAAACCATTATATCATGGCAGATTTAAAAGCATTCGCAGAACAATTAGTAAATTTAACTGTAAAAGAAGTAAGTGAGTTAGCTCAGATTTTGAAAGATGAGTATGGAATCGAACCAGCAGCGGCAGCAGTTGCAGTAGCTGGACCAGCTGCAGTAAGCGCAGCAGGTGGTGATGCTCCAGTTGAAAAAACTGAATTTGATATCCACTTAACATCTGCAGGAGCAGGTAAGCTTAATGTAGTTAAAGAAGTTAAGAATTTACTTGGCCTTGGTTTGAAAGAGGCAAAAGACTTAGTGGATGCAGCTCCTACAGTATTAAAAGCAGGTGCATCTAAAGCAGAAGCTGAGTCAATCAAAGCTACGCTTGAAGGCGTTGGAGCTTCGGTTGACCTTAAGTAATTTGACCATTTTCGCAAGGGCTTAATTTCAGAGCTTAAGCCTGAAAATAAATGATATCTGGCTTAACCGACCGTTTAGGTGGGTTAAGCCTGTTTTCGTTTCTGTTTTCAAATATTACAGTTTGAAACAGTGTTTTTTATTTTACAAATTACGCCAAATAAATTTTAAAATATGACATCAAACGGAGTCGTAAATAATGCCGGAAATAGCAGGATTCATTTCGGTAAAATCAAGTTGCCAAATCAATATCCTGATCTACTGGAAATTCAGATTAAATCATTTAAAGAGTTTTTTCAGTTAGAAACAACTCCCGAGAACAGAAGTGATGAAGGCCTATTCAAAGTGTTTCAGGAGAATTTCCCAATTACTGATACACGCAATATATTCTTATTAGAATTTATAGACTACTATGTCGATCCACCACGCTACTCCATTGAAGAGTGTATGCAACGTGGACTAACCTACAGTGTTCCATTGAAAGCAAAGTTAAGACTTTCTTGTAGTGATGAGGAACATGTGGATTTTCAAACGATAGAGCAAGATGTATTTTTAGGGAACATTCCTTATATGACAAGTAAAGGAACTTTTCTTATTAATGGTGCAGAGCGTGTAGTTGTTTCACAATTACATAGATCTCCAGGTGTATTTTTTAGTCAGACTTTCCACCCGAACGGAACTAAGATTTATTCTGCTCGGGTTATTCCATTTAAGGGTGCTTGGATGGAGTTTGCAACGGATATAAATTCTGTCATGTACGCATATATTGACAGAAAGAAAAAATTCCCTGTTACTACTTTGTTGAGAGCCATTGGTTTTGACTCTGACAGGGATATTCTTAACCTTTTTGGACTCGCGGAAGAAATTCCAACGGATAAGCAGTCTTTACAGAACGCTATCGGAAGAAAGCTATCTGCAAGGGTGCTTAAACGATGGACAGAAGATTTTGTCGATGAAGATACAGGAGAAGTAATAACAATAGAACGTAACGAGATTATACTTGAGCGTGATGTAGTCCTTGATGAGGACAACATCGAATTAATCTCTCAATCTGATTCTGATACAATCATTCTTCAAATAGAAGATCTTGAAGAGGATTATTCTATAATATATAATACATTACAGAAAGATCCAGCTTCATCAGAGATCGAAGCTGTAACTCAGATATATCGTCAATTGCGTGGTACAGATCCACCAGATGAAGAGACAGCAAGAGGTATTATTGATAAGTTGTTTTTCTCTGATAAAAGATATAATCTTGGAGATGTAGGTCGATATAAAATCAACCGTAAGCTTAAATTGGATATTAGTAAAGACACCTTAGTATTGACAAAAGATGATATTATTTCTATTGTTAAATATTTAGTAAGTCTTGTAAACCAGAAAGCTGAACTTGATGACATAGACCACCTTTCTAATAGAAGGGTTAGAACGGTCGGAGAGCAATTGTATGCTCAATTTGGTGTTGGTCTTGCCAGAATGACAAGAACGATCCGTGAGCGTATGAATGTGCGTGATAACGAAGTATTTACGCCGATTGATTTGATCAATGCACGTACTCTTTCTTCAGTTATCAACTCGTATTTCGGAACCAGTCAATTATCTCAGTTTTTGGATCAAACCAACCCGTTGTCAGAGATAACGCACAAAAGAAGGGTTTCTGCATTAGGACCTGGAGGTTTGTCAAGGGAAAGAGCAGGTTTCGAGGTTCGGGACGTTCACTATTCTCACTATGGACGTTTATGTACTATTGAAACACCAGAAGGACCAAATATCGGTTTGATATCTACTTTATGCGTACACGCTAAGGTAAATAAAATGGGATTTTTGGAAACTCCATACCGAAAAGTAGTCAATGGTAAGGTGGACGTTTCTGGAGAAATTCAATATCTTTCAGCTGAGGCAGAGGATTACAAGAGAATTGCTCAAGCAAACGCTCCTATTGACACTAAAGGTGCTTTCATTAATGACAGGATTAAATCAAGAGAACACGGAGAATTTCCAGTATTAACTTCTGATGATCTTGACTTCATGGATATTGCTCCAAACCAGATTGTGGGTGTTTCTGCATCTTTGATTCCTTTCCTTGAGAATGATGATGCCAACCGGGCTTTGATGGGCTCGAACATGCAACGTCAGGCACTACCATTGGTAAAACCAAGTGCTCCTATCGTAGGAACAGGTTTGGAAGCTAAGGTAGCTGTTGACTCCAATATGCTTATCAATGCTGAAGGCGAAGGTATCGTAGAATATGTGGATTCAGAAGAAATCATCATCAGATACGATAAAACAGAAGAAGAAATGTTGGTTTCTTTTGATGATAATGTTAGAAAATATAAATTAACGAAATTTATAAAAACCAACCAAGGTTCTTGTATTAACTTGAAGCCTATCGTAAGGAAAGGTCAAAGAGTAAATAAAGGTAGCCTACTTTGTGAAGGATACGCTACTGAAAATGGTGAACTTGCACTTGGACAGAATCTTCAAGTAGCTTTCATGCCTTGGAAAGGTTATAACTTTGAGGATGCGATCGTACTTTCCGAAAGAGTGCTTAAAGAAGATATATTCACTTCATTGCATATCGAAAGTCATGAAATAGATGTTCGTGAGACGAAACTTGGAGAAGAAGAATTTACCAATGATATTCCAAATGTTTCTGAGGAAGCAACTAAAGATTTGGATGAGAATGGTATTATCAGAATCGGAGCTTGGGTCAATGAGGGCGATATATTGATTGGTAAAATCACACCTAAAGGAGAGACCGACCCTACACCTGAAGAAAAGTTGTTAAGAGCAATTTTTGGAGATAAAGCAGGTGATGTGAAAGATGCTTCGCTTAAAGCTTCTCCTTCAACAGAAGGTATCGTGATCGACAAACAATTATTTGCAAGAGCTAAGAAAGATAAATATCAGAAAGTTCAAGAAAAAGAACTTTTATCTAAGCTTGAAGATACGCATGCGATCAATCTAAATGAGCTTAAAACAATTTTGATTGATAAATTGATGACATTTTTAGATGGTAAAATATCAGAAGGTGTTAAGAATATTTACAAGGCTGAATTATTGCCAAAAGGTGCTAAATTCAATGCTAAGTCACTAAAAGATATTGATTTCACTGACATAGACTACCATGGTTGGACTAAAGAGTCTGATACAAATGGATTGGTAGCTCGATTATTACACAATTATACGATCAAATACAATGAGGAATTAGGTCGATATAAGCGTGAAAAATATAATATCAGTGTAGGAGATGAATTGCCAACAGGTGTCATCAAATTAGCCAAAGTTTATCTTGCAAAGAAGAGAAAGCTGAGGGTAGGAGACAAACTTGCGGGAAGACACGGAAACAAAGGTATTGTATCTAGAATCGTAAGAGAGGAGGACATGCCATTCCTTGAAGATGGAACACCAGTAGATATCGTTTTGAATCCATTGGGAGTACCTTCAAGGATGAATCTTGGTCAAATATTTGAGACAGTTCTTGGCTGGGCTGGTAAGAAAATGGGTGTTAAGTTTGCTACGCCGATTTTTGATGGAGCAACAGTTGAGGAAATCGAAGAATATATCAAAGATGCAGGATTGCCTTCTTATGGTCAGACTTATCTTTATGATGGAGAAACAGGAGATAGGTTCCACCAACGTGCGACGGTAGGTGTAATTTATATGCTTAAATTGTCACACATGGTTGATGATAAGATGCACGCAAGATCTATCGGACCATATTCATTGATCACGCAGCAGCCACTTGGAGGTAAAGCTCAGTTTGGAGGTCAGCGTTTTGGAGAGATGGAAGTCTGGGCACTTGAAGCGTATGGTGCAGCTAATATACTGAGAGAGTTGTTAACGATCAAATCTGATGATATTATCGGTAGAGCAAAAGCTTATGAAGCGATTGTAAAAGGTGATAATATTCCAGATTCGAATATTCCTGAATCATTCAACGTGTTGGTTCATGAATTGCGTGGATTGGCATTGGATATAAAGTTTGATTGACAGTAATTTTTTAATATTATATAATAATTTAATATGTTAAAAAAGAAAGAAGTAAAACCGACCAAAGGCTTTGAATCAATTAGGATTAGCCTTAGTTCGCCGGATGAAATTCTTGAAAGATCGTATGGTGAAGTATTAAAGCCTGAAACGATCAACTATCGTTCCTATAAACCTGAAAGAGACGGTTTATTTTGTGAAAGGATATTTGGACCTGTCAAAGATTACGAATGTTTTTGCGGTAAATATAAACGTATAAGATATAAAGGTATAGTCTGTGACAGATGTGGTGTAGAAGTTACCGAAAAAAAGGTTAGAAGAGAACGTATGGGACACATTAAGCTTGTCGTTCCTGTTGTTCACATTTGGTTTTTCAAATCACTACCGAACAAAATCGGATATTTACTTGGATATTCTTCTAAAAAGCTCGAAACAATTATTTATTATGAGCGATATGTAGTAGTACAACCCGGAGTAAAAGAAAATGAAATCGCTAAGCATGATACGCTTACTGAGGAAGAATACTTCGATATATTAGACACATTACCAAAAGACAATCAGTTCCTCGAAGATACAGACCCAAATAAGTTTATTGCTAAAATGGGTGCTGAGGCTGTCAGGGATTTGCTTGAGCGTATCAAGTTGGATGAATTGTCATTTGAATTGCGTCACCAAGCTGCTAATGAAACTTCTCAACAGAGAAAGTCAGAAGCACTTAAACGCTTACGTGTAGTAGAAGCTTTCCGTGCAGGAATGGAAGCTACCGATAATAAACCCGAATGGACGATTATTCAGTATTTACCTGTGACACCTCCAGAATTGAGACCATTGGTTCCATTAGATGGAGGTAGATTTGCAAGTTCTGACTTGAATGATTTATATCGTAGAGTTATCATACGTAATAACCGTTTGAAAAGGTTATTGGAAATAAAAGCACCTGAAGTTATCCTTCGTAACGAGAAGAGGATGCTTCAGGAAGCCGTTGATTCGTTGTTTGACAATTCAAGAAAATCTAATGCTGTCAAAGCTGAAGGTGGTCGTTCGTTGAAGTCATTAAGTGATGTACTCAAGGGTAAGCAAGGGCGTTTTAGACAAAACCTTTTGGGTAAGCGTGTTGACTATTCTGGTCGTTCTGTGATTGTGGTGGGACCTTCATTGTTGTTGCACGAATGTGGTATTCCTAAAGGAATGGCGGCAGAGTTGTTCAAACCATTTATTATCAAGAGATTGATCGAACGAGGTATCGTTAAGACCGTAAAATCTGCGAAAAAACTCGTTGACAAAAAAGATCCAATTATTTGGGATATTCTTGAAAATATATTGAAAGGGCATCCAGTATTGCTTAACCGGGCACCAACGCTTCACCGATTGTCTATCCAGGCATTCCAACCGAGATTAGTAGAAGGAAAAGCAATTCAGCTGCATCCATTGGTTTGTGGTGCGTTCAATGCGGACTTTGACGGAGACCAGATGGCTGTTCACGTGCCATTAGGACATGCTGCTATTTTGGAAGCTCAAATGCTGATGCTTTCTTCACATAATATGCTTAACCCACAGGACGGATCGCCAGTTACCTTGCCTTCACAGGACATGGTATTAGGTCTTTACTACCTGACAAAGCCTAAAAAGTCAACTGCTGACATTAAGGTAATGGGTGAAGGTAGAACATTTTATAGTGAAGAGGAAGCCATTATTGCATTCAATGAAGGTAAAGTAGAATTACACGCTATCGTTAAAGTACGTGTAAATCAGGAAGATACTGATGGAAAAATGGTTAAAAAGATCATTGAGACAACAGTTGGAAGAGTATTGTTTAATCAATCATTTCCAAGCATGCTTCCATTTGTCAATCAATTGATGACCAAAAAGAACTTAAAAAGAATCATTTGGGATCTATTGAATAGGACAGACTTTACGGTTGCAGCTAAGTTTCTTGATGAAATTAAAAATTTAGGATTTTTCTGGGCATATAAAGGAGGTCTTTCTTTCAACCTTGGAGACTTGATAACTCCGAGTATTAAGGAGCAGACTTTGTTAGAAGCTCAAGAAGAAGTGGATGAAGTGTGGGAGAACTATAATATGGGTTTGATCACACCAAATGAAAGGTATAATCAGATAATCGATAAGTGGACTTTTGCCGATAACAAGATTACTGAAAATCTAATGCGTGAGATTGCTCAGCATAAGCAAGGGTTTAATTCAGTATTCATGATGCTGGATTCCGGAGCGAGAGGTTCGAAACAACAGATAAAACAGCTTTGTGGATTGAGAGGATTGATGGCGAAGCCAAGAAAATCTGGAGATGTAGGTGGAGCGATTATCGAAAACCCGATTCTTGCCAATTTCCTTGAAGGTCTTTCGGTTTTGGAATACTTTATCTCTACGCACGGTGCTCGTAAGGGACTTGCGGATACGGCCTTAAAAACAGCAGATGCTGGTTATCTAACTCGTCGATTGGTGGATGTAGCTCAAGATGTGATCATTACTGAGCACGATTGTACTACGTTGAGAGGTATCGATACCGAAGCACTTAAAGACGATGAAATGGTCATAGAATCATTGGCTTCGAGAATAGTCGGAAGATATACATTGTATGATATCATCGATCCAATCACTGATGAGATGATCCTTGAAGCAGGTGAATACATTACGCCTAATATAGCTGAAAGTATTGAAAAAGCAGGTATTGAACTTGTGACGATACGTTCTGTATTGACTTGTGAAACTAAAGTAGGTGTGTGTGCTAAATGTTATGGTAGAAATCTAGCTACTGGTAGAAAAGTAGAACGAGGGGATGCCGTAGGGATTATTGCCGCTCAGTCTATCGGAGAACCAGGAACACAGTTGACTTTGAGAACATTCCACGTGGGTGGTATCGCTTCCGTATCTAAGACCGAATCAGAGATCACTTCTAAATATGATGGTGTTGTAGAATTTGACAATATCAAAATGACACAATCTGATGAGGAAGGCAGTAATAAAGTGGTCATTTCAAGATCAGGAGAAATCAGAGTGATAAATCCAGATACGAAGAAAGTCTATAATACATATTTTGTACCTTATGCTTCCAATTTGTTAGTTGAAGATAAGCAGACAGTGACTAAAGGTCAACCATTAGTATCTTGGGATCCATTTAACAATTTGATCATTTCGGAGTTTGGAGGTATTGCTAAATTTGAAGATGTCGAAGAGGGATCTACATTTAGAGTAGAACGTGAAGATCAGACTGGTTACGCTGAAAAAGTTATTATAGAGTCTAAGAATAAAAAAATGATTCCTGTAATAAAGATTTTGTCATCATTAGGCGAAGAGTTGAAATCATACAATTTACCTGTGGGGTCATATATCTCCATTGAGGATAATGATACAGTAGCACCGGGACAAAAAATCGTAAAAATCCCTCGTAACCTTGGTAAGATCCAAGATATCACGGGTGGTCTTCCGCGGGTTACAGAATTGTTTGAAGCACGTAATCCTTCAAATCCTGCTATCACAGCCGAAATTGACGGTATCGTTACTTATGGTAAAATCAAGCGTGGAAATAGGGAGTTATTCATCGATGATGAGAAAACGGGACAAAAGAGAAAGTATCTCGTTCCGCTATCTAAACACTTACTTGTTCAAGAAGGAGACTTTGTGAGAGCAGGTATGCAGATGACTGATGGGGCAGTAGCACCAATAGATATATTGAATATTAAAGGTCCATTTGCTGTACAGTCTTACTTGGTCAACGGTGTTCAGGAAGTATATCGTTCTCAAGGTATCTCTATCAATGATAAGCATATAGAGGTTATCGTACGACAGATGATGCGTAGGGTAGAGATCGTAGATCCAGGAGATACGAAGTTCTTAGAAGGAGAAGCGGTTGATAGACATGAGTTCAATGAGCAGAATGACTATATCTTTGATAAGAAAGTTGTTGATAATGCTGGTGATTCTGAAAATCTTAAAGCTGGACAGATAGTTTCCGTTAGACAGCTAAGAGAAGAGAATTCTATGCTAAAAAGGAATGATAAGAAATTAGTATCTGTAAGAGATACCGTTCCTGCAACTTCAACCATATTATTACAAGGTATTACAAGAGCTTCGCTTGGTGTGGAAAGTTGGATATCTGCGGCTTCATTCCAGGAAACGACTAAAGTATTGAGTACAGCAGCTATATCAGCTAAGAAAGATGCTTTGGCAGGGTTGAAAGAGAATGTCATCGTGGGTAAAAATATTCCTGCGGGTACAGGTCAAAGAGTATTCAAAAACATTGATGTCGATGTCACCAATGAATATGAAATACAATAATAATATAGTTTTATAGATTATTGATATTATAAAGGGGGAATACAGTTTTGTATTCCCTTTTTTAATGATTACTATGAAGATTTTTGACTAAAATCCTACATTGTCTATCAATTCAAACTCTCTGTATCGGGTATTTGTGCGATAACAGTATATCTGTCGCCTTTATTATGTAATACGGATTGCCACAGTACGATTGGCTTTGTTTTGAATAAGTAATTTGGATCCATTTCGTCAACTATCCAAGATTGACCTTGGAGTTCTTCGTCAAGTTGTCCTTCACTCCAACCGCTATATCCCAGAAAAAACTTGACATTCTTATCTTTTATCAAGCCATTTCCCATTAGGAATTTAAGCTTTTCAAAATCGCCACCCCAAAATATTCCGGGACATACTTCTAACGAATCATCCAATAAATCACCGACGTTATGTAAGAAATGCAGACTATTTGTATCAACTGGACCTCCAATATATAGCTGTGCATTAGATTCTGGAAAGTCAGGGATTATTTCATGGATACGCACTTCAATGGGCCTATTCAATATAAGACCTGTGGTACCTAAGTCGTGGTGCTCACAAATCAAAATAACAGATCTTTTGAAATTGTCATCTAAAAGAAATGGCTCTGCCACCAATATATTACCGGAACGTATTTTCATCATTATAAAGTACTAGTAAAGGCTTCTTTGTTGATTTTTTTGATCAAACCTGACAATACTTTGCCTGAACCTCCGACTTCGACAAAAGTATCAACACCATTTTCAACCATTTTATTGATAGATTGAGTCCATTTTACCGAACCTGTCAACTGACTTATAAGGTTGTTTTTAATCATTTCAGGATTGGTTTCAGGCAGACCAGTTACATTTTGATAAACTGGACATGAAGGTGTATTAAATTGTGTGCTCATTATAGCTGCGGCTAATGATACCCGAGCAGGTTCCATTAACGGGCTGTGAAATGCACCACCAACTTCAAGAGGAAGCACTCTTCTGGCGCCAGCTTCTTGCAATTTCTCCATGGCTATTTGAATACCTTCCACCGAGCCAGAAACGACTAATTGACCTGGACAATTGAAATTGGCAGGCGACACGACCGCTTCAATATCGTTGCATATTTGTACTACTATGTCATCATCTAAACCCAATACTGCCGCCATAGTGCCAGGTACAGCATCACATGCCGCCTGCATCGCCATGGCTCGAGCATACACCAACTTCAATCCGTCTTCAAAGCTCAATACACCATTGGCGACTAAAGCGGAAAATTCGCCTAGAGAATGTCCAGCGACTGCATCGGGTATAAGCTCTCCTTTGGAACGTAATGTTGCTATAGCATGAACAAATAATGCAGGTTGGGTGATTTTTGTTTCCTTCAAGGCTTCAGCTGTGCCATGAAACATGATTTCTGATAGTTTATAACCAAGGATGTTGTCGGCTTCGTCAAAAATGGCTCTGGCCGATTCAAACTGTTCATATAAATCTTTGCCCATTCCTTCAAATTGAGCACCTTGCCCTGGAAATACATACGCTGTCATATTGTTTATTTTAATTTTGATGTGATAAGACTTAAAAATTCATTTCGGGTTGCTTCTTTTTTAAACTCTCCGGTAAATCCTGACGTGGTGGTTACAGAGTTCTGCTTTTGTACACCTCTCATCATCATACACATGTGGGCAGCTTCGATGACGACCGCAACGCCATGTGGTTTTAAATGCGTATCTATGGCTTGGATGATCTCGTGTGTCAAGCGCTCTTGAACCTGAAGCCTTCTAGCAAAAACATCGACAATTCTCGGTAATTTACTTAATCCTACTACATATCCGTTTGGAATATATGCGATGTGTGCTTTGCCAAAGAAGGGAAGGAGATGATGCTCGCATAAGGAATATAATTCGATATCTTTGACAACGACCATCTCATTATAATCCTCCTGAAATAAGGCGGATTTTAGAATCGCTCCTGCATCCATAGTATATCCTTGTGTCAGATATTGCATGGCTTTGGCCGCTCGCTCGGGTGTTTTGAGTAAGCCCTCTCTTTCTTTGTCTTCTCCTAATGCTTGGATGATGTCTTCGTACTGCTCTGAAATGAATTGTGTCGTTTCGACAGTATAAACCTCTTGCTTTTTATAGGTCATGATTTTATGATGTCTTTTTTTAAAACTATGCAAATATACTATCTGTTTTGAAAGTTTTAAATAAATATTAGCTGTAATAGGCTATTTGCACTAAGAAATCAATAAAAATAAGCTATTTTTCCTAACTACCACCTTGAAAATACTCGACAAATTCTCTGCTCATTTACGGTTTTTCCGGGCATAAAAAAATACGAGCAATGTATTAAATATACACCGCTCGTAAACATTATGAAATCTTTATTATTCTAAACTACTATAGTATTAGTAACGTGTAACTAATGCTAGTTTTTCAAAATCTTTTAAGCTACCTCGATCCAAGAAAACTACATCACCGCCAAATTTCAATGTAAATTCTATCATTTCATCTACGACGTCGTCAATATCTTCTTTACTGACAATTTCGTCATTAGCTATAGGAATTAATTGACCATTTACATTTTTTGCTGACTGATAATATCCTTCTTCTACAAAAATGGTTCTACCTCTACCTTCTTGTGTAGCTGTCCATATTTCATTGATATCCGTAATACAAGTTCCGGCACTTACTGCTTTTTCAAGTTCACTGATTCTTTCTCTATTACGTACAACAGTTAACTCACGAATTGCCGGCCAAATTTCTTTGACAAGATTAGCTGGTTTTTCATCATAATTTTTGAGCGTAATATGTCCCATAACGATATTGGGATTATCCGCTAACTTCATGTATTGATGAAAATTGTTTTCATCAGAAAGGATAACTACTTGGTGCGGATTTTTAACCCTTACTTTATTTACAGCTTTATCTACACGGTTAAAAAACTCATCTATAGAAACGTTGTACAATTGCTCGTCTTTAATTGGGAAGCCTTCATCGCGTATTTCTTCTTTTACATCCTCGCTACTGGCTAATAGTATTTTAGCTTTACCGCTAGCTAAAGAAAGCACATAGTAATCTGTATCTTTTTTAATAGCTCTTACTATAGAACGCGTAGCAAAAGTATCATCTATGATTATCCTTTGTTCAGGATGCGTCGGAATACGCAAGTACTCAGCAATATCTTCATTAACAAACAACATCAATCCATGGTCATTCTGATAAAGATCAATACTTTCAGCGAGTTCGTTTAATTTTTCTGTATAAGTTTTTGCTGTTTTAGCATCATACTCATTTTCTAACCGTTTAGTCGTTTCGCTAATGAGGTTTTTTAAATTAATAGGATCTTTTTGGTTGTCAGGAGTTGTTCTGTGTGTATTTAAAATAATAGTAACACAAGTTCCACCTTTTACTTTGCTTAGTCTGTCAAATACTTCATTCATTATTCAAATCATTTTTAAATTTCAATGCAAAAATAAGCAATATCCATATAGTGAAATATGATATTTATCACCACTTAGGGTAATTGTTATTTCCATTTTTTGTAAATGCTGTTTAGTCCACAAAAAGATTTTAATAAAATCTTATCTAAACCACTAAGGACACTCAGCGTTTCACTAAGATACACTAAGGTTTTCTGTGCGTTTTTTAGTGTTTTACTAAGTTTTAATCAAAGAGGTATAAGTTGTATTTTTCATTTATTATGAGTACTTTGTGGTAATTTCATCAATTAAACAACACAATATAACTTCCATTATAATTAAAGTCTTAATGTGGTCAGAGCGCTATGTTCCATTTTTAAATATTTCAATTGTGTTCCTTCCAATCCTTTTGCATGTTTTTTAATTGCTGATTGATCCAAACATGACTTTGTCGGCACAGTTCATTTCCGTCATTGCTGATAATAGGTTCTCCAAATCTTAGCTTGACGCTCGTTTTCCATTTTGAAAATTGATATAAATATTGAGGTACAAATTTTTCTTTAACCCACAAGTCTTTAGGCGACATATATTCAATGGCAATAGGAACTACTGGGATATTATTTTCGGCGGCTTCAAAAAACGAACCCACTTTAAATGGAAGTGTTTCTCGATGGATACCTACGGTACCTTCAGGATAAAGCAGGATGTTATATCCGGATTTTATGGTTTCTACAAGTTTACTCCTTGCTGTAGAACGCGAGGTCTGATCATTGCGATTGACCCAAATGACACCAGTTAATTCTGCACCTTTGTTGATAATAGGGTAGGCTGCAACTTCTGCTTTGGCCAATACGAAGGCTCGCAGATAACGACATGCTACTGCCGGATCTGAGAAAGAACGGTGATTGGAAACATATAAGGCTGGAGTTTCTATTGGTTTTCCTTCTACTTCAATATCTATATTTAATATTGGGATGCCAATAAATTTTAAATAATTTTCTCGGAGTTTTAACGCTCTACTTTTGGTATGAGGAATAAATATACAAGATATCCCGTATGCAAGGATAAAAATTGACATCATACCAAATGCTAAAATCCCTCTTATAATAGCAAGAATATACAATAGAACTTTCAAAGCTTATTTGCCTTCTTGCTTTTCAGCCTTCATCTGTGGGAAAAACAAGACTTCTTGGATAGATTGTTGGTTGGTCATAATCATGGCAAGTCTGTCCATACCAATACCCAATCCAGCTGTTGGCGGCATACCGTATTCGAGCGCTCTAAGGAAATCTTCATCTAAGGTCATGGCTTCCTCATCTCCACGTTTACCCAATTCGAGTTGGGCTTCAAATCGCTCTCTTTGGTCGATAGGATCGTTGAGTTCTGAAAATGAATTGGCAATTTCTTTACCGTTGCAAATGGCTTCAAATCTTTCTACAAGTTCAGGTTTGGATTTGTGTTTTTTTGCCAATGGTGACATTTCCACAGGATAATCAGTAATGAAAGTCGGCTGTATGAGTTGACCTTCACATTTTTCGCCAAATATCTCATCAATAAGTTTGCCTTTACCCATGGTATTGTCAACGGGAACATGAAGTTTGTGTGCTGTTTCTCTAAGCTGCGCTTCGTCCATTTCGCTGATGTCTATACCCGTAAAATGTTGAATGGCTTCATACATCGTATAACGCTTCCAAGGTCTTTGGAAGTCAATAACATTTGCTCCAACCTGCACTTTTGTTGTTCCGTGAATGTCAATGGCTACTTTTTCTACCATTTCTTCTACCAAATTCATCATCCACTCATAATCTTTATAAGCTACATAAAGTTCTATCTGTGTGAATTCTGGATTGTGGAATCGGCTCATACCTTCATTACGGAAGTCTTTGCTAAATTCATAAACTCCGTCAAAACCACCGACAATCAGTCGCTTTAGATACAATTCGTTGGCTATTCTAAGGTAGAGTTTCATGTCGAGTGTATTGTGATGCGTCGTAAAAGGCCTTGCAGCTGCACCACCGTACAATGGTTGTAATATTGGCGTTTCCACTTCGAGATATCCTCTTTCGTTGAGATATTCACGCATGGAATTATACATTTTAGTACGCTTGATGAATGTATCTTTCACCTGCTCATTGACGACTAAATCAACATAGCGCTGTCGGTATCGCTGTTCCGGATCATTAAAAGCATCATACACATTGCCTTCGTCGTCTTTTTTAACTACGGGAAGTGGTTTGAGCGACTTGGATAGCAAAGTAAGTGAAGTGACGTGCACTGAGCATTCTCCCACTTGTGTATAAAAAGCATATCCAGTGATGCCTATGAAATCGCCAAGATCCATATATTTCTTAAAGACATCGTTATATAACGTTTTATCATCTTCTGGACATATTTCATCTCTGGAAATATAAAGCTGAATTCTACCTGTAGCATCCTGTAGTTCTGCGAAAGAGCCTTTACCCATGATACGTTTAGACATGAGCCTTCCTGCCATGTTTACTTTTTGGTATGTAGTATCTCCTGCTTTGAAATTGGATTTAATCTCTACTGTTGTGGCATTGACCTCAAAAGTGACACTTGGATATGGGTCGATTCCCGCTTCAATGATTTTATTAAGATTCTCTCTTCTGACAAGCTCCTGTTCGCTTAAATGTTGCATAATGTATAATGAAAATATTTTATATATATTGTAATGAAAGCACAAATATACGATAATCAACCGTAATTATTAATCTAAAACTAATGAGTATATTTTATTACGAATGTTTCGAATGTTAACTGAAAACGAATGAAATATTAGGTTAAATACAATAAAAAAGGCTCATGCGAACACGAGCCTTTTTTACATTCAAAGTTAAAATAACGTCTATATTAAATTAATATCTTCTCTCTCTTGGTCTGAAATTGTTATCTCTTCTTTGTGGTTGTGCTCCTCTCGGCTCAGCTTTTTTACAAACGATTGTTTGTCCTTCGAAATCGCTTTCATTCAATTGAGCAATTGCAGCCAAACCTGCGTCTTCACTTGCCATTTCGACAAATCCATATCCTTTAGATCGACCTGTGTCTTTGTCTGTGATGATAATAGCTGATACAACTTCTCCAAATTGTCCGAATAAGTCTTTTAAAGAGTCAGCGCTTGTTCTGTAGTTTAATTTCGCAACGAAAATGTTCATTAAAAAAAATTGAAAAAAATAAATTAAAAAAATATTATTAGGTAAAACCCTCTTTAGGGTTGTAGCTAATAAATATCGCCACAAAGGTAATGTTTTCTTTTTATATATAGATAAAAAAATTATACTTATTTTAGAAATAAATACAAAATAATTGTAATCTTGTAAATGTATGTTTATTTTTGACACTTTATTACGAATTATATTGCTCTATATAGATAAAAAGTTAAATTATAATGGCAGTTTTGACAGAGCAATTTTATATTAAGTATCGCTAAATATTAGGATTATGTCAACAAAGTATTTTGGGTTTGTTTTTCTTTCTCTATCTTTTACTCTAATTACGATTTCATGTAAGCAGGCAGTTTCATACAATGATATTGTGCCGGAACATCAAAGTTTTACGATGCAATCACAAAGGCTAAATGAGCAAAGGACGATAAACGTATGGACGCCACCTGGATACGACAATAGCTCGGATTCACTACCAGTGATGTACATGGCTGACGGTGGAATAGTCGATGAAGATTTTCCGCATATTGCCAATACTTTTGATACACTGATCAAGCAGGGTAAAATACCGCCTATGATATTGGTAGGTATAGCTAATACCATGAGAAGAAGAGATCTAACAGGACCAACTGAAGTAGATAAAGATAGAGAGATAGCTCCCGAAGTTGGCGGATCATCCGCTTTTAGGGCTTTTATAAGCGATGAATTATTTCCCGAAATAGAGAAAAGGTATCGCATTAACGACAAAAAAGGCATTCTTGGCGAGTCTCTATCAGGATTGTTCGTTATGGAAACCTTTTTCCTGACACCAGAATTGTTCGATTATTATATAGCTTTCGATCCTTCTCTTTGGTGGAATGACCACTATCTCGTTCGTCATGCTGATAAATTTTTAAGTGAATTTCCTGATAAAGACATAATATTATGGTTTGCTGGATCTGATGCCGAGGATATACAAAAACATACTCGTACCTTGAATGATATTTTATCTAATAATCCGACTAATCGATTGACATGGACATATTCGGATGAGCCAAATGAAAAACACCACACTATATTTCGGGCGACAAAAGAAAAGGCACTTGTTAGGGTGATGGCGGAATAGTTCGTTTTCTTTCTTTAGAAATGTTGAAAATGTTTGACATTTTCTAACGATATGCTCAAAAGGGTATATATTTGCAACATGAAGTTCAATAATCTATATTGGAGTTGGATATTTTCTTTGGCGATGTATATCACTGCCTTATACTCTGTACCTGTGGTTTACAGTGGAAATATAGGCAAAGGAGATAAAGAAACTAAGATCGTTAAAGCCTTTTTGTTTTCGGTAAAATCGGTTTTGAACAAAGGTAAAAGCTTATTGAGTCCGGTCAAACGTACTGCGACTAATAGTGATAATCCATTTCTGAAAATTATTGGACAAGCAAATAATGTCGTCAGTGAGATTAAAGGATCGCACTGGCTTGTTGTTGGTTATTATACATTTATAGCCAAAGAGTTGTGTACGGAACGCTTAAAATATTTTGTGTATCCGTTTCATCATCATTGGTAGTTAGACATATTTTACTAAAGTGGTGTTTCATTTGATATTTGGAACCATTTCAAAAACCACTTTAGATATTAATTTTTGTTTTTTCTCTGAATAGAATGCAGAGGAAATGTTTATTTATTTTATTCATATATAAATTATATTAATATGTCAAGTTTAGTTTTAAATGTGTTGTTATTTTTGTTGATATTAGCACCTGTATTATATTTTGTTTTTCGTGGAGGAAACAAAAAGGCGATTTCACAGCTTCAATCTGTGCTGACAAGTGATCAACTTGTATTAGGGAATTATGTTGAGTTGACGCATCAGGTTTTAGGTTTGGATAGTTCGGGAAGTTTTTTATACATTTATGATATCGCCAACCAAAATCACGAGCGCGTAACTTTGGAAGAGGTTGACAAAATAGAAGTTTTGAAAAGTACAGGTCAAGGAGTTGCTCACGATAGTAAAGTTACTTTTTTACAAAAAATAGATATTGTGATTGCTACGAAAGACAAAAAGCGGATTACATGGTCAGTTTATGATCATGAAAAACACCATGCTCCGGGTTCAGATTTATTGGATACGGAGGAATTTATTAAGAAAATCAAAATAAAATAATATTTTTGCAACAAGCGTTTAGTCACATTGTTTTATATATCGTGACTAAACGCTTTAAACGAAAGACTCAATAATATATGATAATTTGGATAGCTTTTCTTTTATTAATTGCCGCATTCATGGCAATAGATCTTGGTATATTTAACAAGGATGCGCATGAAATTACGACTAAGGAAGCCACTAAGTGGACTATTGTATGGACTACGATAGGTGTTTCTTTTTCTGGAGTTATATATTGGCTTTATCAGAAAGGCTTGATGATATCGCCCACGGGAGATAGTCCGTGGCAGGCAGCAACTGAGTATTTAACTGGCTATATTATTGAATTGTCTCTAAGTGTCGATAATATATTTGTGATTGCTACTATCTTTCGGACTTATGGCATACCAAAGATTTATCAACATCGTGTATTGTTTTGGGGGATTTTGGGTGCTTTGGTAGCTAGAGGATTTATGATCTTTTTTGGAGTCGTTATCATCAATCAGTTTTTCTGGGCTACTTATGTTTTTGGAGCATTTTTGATATTTACGGCGCTCAAAATGGCGTTTTCTTCCGAAGAAGAATCATTTGACCCTCAAAATAACAAAATCTATAAAATTATCAGAAAGATAATACCTATTACAAGGTCGATTCACGGAGAAAAATTTGTTATCCGCAGACAAGGTATATTAATGGCAACACCACTCCTAATCGTGCTGATTGTCATTGAGATGACGGATATTATCTTTGCTTTAGATAGTATTCCTGCGATTTTGGCGATTACGACTGATCCATTCCTCGTGTTTACTTCCAATATCTTTGCCATATTGGGGCTTCGTTCCATGTACTTCTTTATTGCGAATATGCTGGATGTATTTCATTATCTCAAGTATAGTCTCATCGTTATATTGACTTATGTGGGTATAAAATTGATACTCGCACACCATTACAAGCTTTCTATCGGTCTGTCTCTCAGTGTTATTGGCATTTCTATATTAGCAGGGATTGTACTTTCATTGATCATGAACAAGAGAAAAGAAAAGATGGAGCAGCAGTAAGGTTGGATGGTTGTTTTAGGTAGAATTTGTCAGGATCAGAATTCTAAATTAATACTTCTATTTACATTTGCCATTTTGTAACAATCAGGTAATATCAAAATATGGAACTCTCTATCCATAGGATATGATGATGGTTAGATACAATCTGAGTCAACATACTAATATGCCAACAACCTAACTTCTATAATAAAATCCTCAATCAAAAATCATTTTCAATTTTCAATTCAATCACAAAGGAAAATCCCGAACCAAACTCGTGATAAACTCTACTACAATGGCTGGTCTGGTAATGATCGCTATCAATACGCCGGCAACTGCACCGTAAAAGTGTGCATCATGGTCTATGTTGCCTTGTTGGTTTTTGGCTGCCCAGGTGGAATACCATAGATATAATGCGCCGAAGATAATCGCAGGCACGGGAATAATGGCATAAAGTCCAAGCATACTCCATGGATAGAGCAATATATAGATAAACAAGATGCCCGATACGCCGCCCGAAGCACCGACACTGGCAAAATACGGGTTATTGATGTGTTTGTAATAGGTGCGGATGTCAGCCATGATGATGATAAGCAGGTATGTCACCAGATATAAAACACTTCCACCAACAAGACCAAAATATAACGTGAAATAGCGTTCAATAGCACCGCCAAATTGATAAAACACGAACATATTGACCAACAAGTGTATCATGTCTCCGTGTACAAATCCAGAAGTAATCCACCTGTAAAACTGACGATTACGGGCTTCAGCATAAGGGTAGTGCTTCAGGGAATCAAATAAGACCTTGTTATTGAAACAAAGTAATGAAACGATACAGGTGATGATGACAAGAATGGTGGTTATATTCATGCTGAATGATATGTTTTAAGCGGTCAAAGGTATAAATAAATTGCAAGGCGTTTTTCTTTCCGATAGCGTAGAATAGACGAAAAATTAATTATTAAGCAATTATTAACAAAAAATACTACACTTTTGGCTTGCAAATAGCATCATATAATAAACAGATACAATTCTGTTGAAGCGTTATTCGTTATATATACCTAAAATTATTGAATAAAATGAAATACCTTGTCATCACATTTAGCATCATTATGAGTTTAATACCAATAAATACCGACCTGAAAGATTTTGATTATGATAAAGCTTGGGCAGCTGTTGATGAAGATGTTCGATACAGAAATAATAAATCTGCATTAGAAAAAACAAAGCAGATATTGGCAGAAGCCGAAAAAGAAAAAAATGAACCACAAATAGCAAAATGTTTAGTTTATATGGGTAGGCTGATACCTCAGACTGACGAAGACGGTATCGGGCAGGTTATCCAATTGTATGAGCAGAAGATTCAATCGTTTCAGGCTCCGTTAAAGCATATCATGGCATCGTACTTAGCCGATATCTATAAGTTTTATTTTAATATAAATCGCTGGAAGATAGCTGATAGGAGCATATTGGCTGATACGGATCAACCTGATTTCAGAACATGGGATTCACAACAGTTCCTACGCAAGATAGAGTATTGGTATTTGTATTCGATACAGGATAAAAGTGCGGTGGATGTACCCGTGGATGTCTATAAACCAATCATGCAGGGATTAGATGAGAATGGTATAGTTTACAGACCTACCGTTTATGAAGTTTTAGTGGATAGGGTGTTTTCTTTTATTTATAATTATAAAGATTATATAGTTGCCAATGGAGAAGGCTTTGAAGTAGATGAAGCGTGGTATTTTGATGATTCTGAGATCTTTATCAATAAGAAAATCAATGACAAAGATACTTCCGTAACACCATATAAGGTACTATCACTGTACCAACAAGTATTGAAAGCAAGTGCGAATGCAGGAAAGCACGTTAAGGCAGAGTTTGACGCTCGAAGATTGGGGTATGTTCATCAACAAAGTACACTCGAAAATAAAGATGCGCTGTACATTAAAGCATTGGAAGCATTAGCAGATAAGTATCAGGATATAGATTATGCTGCGGAAATTATCAATACTTTGGCGATGCAGATACTGAATGACAATTCACTCAAAGCACCCAAAGTAGAAGCCATAAAAATATTAGAAACTGCCATTAAAAAGTATCCGGAATCTTTCGGAGCACGATTGTGTATGCAGAATGTACACCAGATTAAAAAACCAGAAATTCTACTTGCTGCCGAATCAATTTATCCGGCTGACAAAGCGATGCTTTTTGCTTTTGATCATAAAAACATACAGGAAGTCAACATTCGTATTTATAAATTTCCTGATAATTTTAAGGGTTCAAATAATAGAATGTCGCATGAAGACTATTCAGAGTATTTCAACCAAAATAAACCAGAGTCGTCATCTTCATTGAAGCTCAATATGAGTGCAACGTATGATAGCCAGAAAACAGAATGGAGTCATACAGGATTGAAGGTCGGAACGTATGCCATGGTCGTAGCGTCCAAAGGCGATGATCCTGTATCACAGTTTGTTGTATTTGATGTGTCTAATCTCGCCTATACGACCTATTTGAAAGGCACTACCAGAACTTTTGTGGTGACAGATAGGGTATCCGGAGCACCTGTAAATGGCGCTTCATTGGAATTGTATCAGGAAAAATACGATAATAAAGCCCGCAAATATGAGCTTATACCAATCGGTACTTATAAGACAAACAAGGATGGTATCGTAAAGTATGCCGGTTCTCAAAACACTTCTTTTAAAGTTCGTATAAAGAAAGACAAAGATGTTTTAGATCATGAAAGGTACTATTATAATTTTAAAGATTATGATCCGGAACCTTATAAATATGCAGAGTTTTATACAGACAGGGCTATTTACAGACCAGGACAAACTGTTTATTACAAGGCGATATTGTTACAGCAAGACAGCAAGAGTGTTCCGTCATTAATTAAAAATAAGACGATTTCAATCCAGTTTTCAGATGCCAATCAGCAGGTCATCAGCCGTATTGATCAAAAAAGTAATGCGTTTGGAAGCGTGAATGGTAGTTTCGTAATACCAGAAGGGAGAATGACCGGTGGGTATTCTATCCAGGTCGGAAATAACGAAGGTATAACCGGAAGTAAATGGTTCAGGGTTGAAGAATACAAAAGGCCGACATTCGAAGTAAAAGCAGAAGCGCCAAAAGAAGCAACGCAGCTCAATAAGGAAGTTACGGTAACAGGTAATGCCGTGTCGCTCGCAGGTGTAGCCATTGACAATGCGCAGGTAACATATAAGGTGACACGCATGACGACATACCCATTCTGGCGTTGTTGGTGGTATTTCCCTAATACAAATGAAACATTTATACTGAAACAAGGAGACCTGACTACCGATAATGAAGGCAATTTCAATATAAGTTTTATGGCTTTGCCTGATTTGAAAGCCAAAAAATCGGACAATCCACGCTTTACTTATAGAATCGAAGGTGATGTTACCGATATTCAAGGTGAGACAAGGAGCTTTTCTACATATCTTACAGCTGGATATACGGCTTTTCAACTTATTGCTGAGATGCCGCAACAACAAGATGTACGGGATTTAAAAATGATGAAAATTAAAGCAATGGGTTCATCCGGACAAGAACTCAATGTTAACGGAAGTTTTGAAATTCATAAGCTGAAAGAACCGTCAACCGTAAAAATTCATAAATATTGGCAGGGAACACCGGATCAACCGATTCGTTCGTCTGATTACAATAAGTTATTTCCGCATTATCCCGTTGGTTCTGTCAATGATTTTGATAAATGGGAAACAGAAAAGGTCATTTTGAAATCAGGGTTTGATACCAACATAGAGACTGACTTAAAAGGTAAATTGAAAGCGGGCGTATATAAGATTGTGACTAAAGCGAAAGATCAGGAAGGTAATGATGTGGAAGGTGCTGACTACACGGTTATTACCGATTTTGGCAAAAAGCAATTTCCGAATAGTGATTTTCTATTTATGCGCCAGAATGCAGAAAGCTATCAGCCCGGCGATGTATTTGAATTGGATTTAGGTACGCCAGATAAGAAAGTATATGTACATGTCGTATTGGAGAAAGATAGGAAAGTCTTGTCAACTCACAATATTTTAGTAGATAAAACAGGAAAAGTCGCTTTACCTATTACTGAAAACTATCGTGGTGGTTTCAGTTATCAGTTATTCTATATCAAGGAAAATCGCTGGTATTCTGAATCACAATATATCCCTGTTCCGTGGACAAATAAGGAATTGATGGTTACTTACGAAACATTCAGAGACAAGACTTTGCCCGGAAGTAAAGAGCAATATAAGATCAAAATTTCGGGTATGAACAAGGAAAAAGTCATGGCGGAAGTACTTGCGGCGATGTATGATGCTTCATTGGATCAGTTTACCAGCCAATACTGGCGAAAAGACTTTTATCCAGGCAGCTATATGAGAAGCAATCCTGAGACAGCCGGGTTTGAACTGAAACGCGGCGGGTATCTGAAATATGCTCAATCATTTGAATTTAATAGAGATCAAGTAGTTTTCCCTTACCTGATAGGTTTGGACCCGTATAATTCTGATATTATAGCAATGAATAGATCAACATCTCAAAGTTACTATACTCGGGAAGGGAGATATGATAATGAAATCATGATGAAAAACGAGGACGATAACGCCAGACACCATGCGTCAATGCCAGCACCTGCTGTAATGGCGGAAGCATCATTAGATCAGGATAAGTCGTCACAATCTGCAAATGAAGCCGGTGGTGGTCAGCTAACGCCTGAAGAACCAATCATACAGCCACGTACCAACCTTAAAGAAACGGTGTTTTTCTATCCGGATATCAAAACAGATGCTGACGGAAACTTAGTTTTAAGCTTTACGATGAATGAAGCATTGACGAAATGGAAGTTGATGTTGATGGCACATACGGAAGATATGCAAGTGGGTTTTGACAGCCGTTATGTGCAGACGCAGAAGGAGTTGATGGTATTACCGAATGCGCCGCGATTTGTACGAGACGGAGATATAGCTTCTATCAATGCGAAGGTTTCTAATCTCAGTGAACAGTCATTATCAGGAAAAGCAACTTTACAGATATGGGATGCAGTAAGTATGAAAGATATCACGAGTGAGTTGATCGTGTCACAAGTTGAGGTACCATTTGATGTTGTAAAAGGTAAATCAGAAGGCATTACGTGGCAAATCTCCGTGCCAGACACGAAGTACAATGCGATAACTTACAGAGTGAGTGCAGTGTCAAAGGAACATACAGATGCGGAAGAAAATACGATACCAGTTATTACAAACCGTATTCTCATTACGGAAACCATGCCATTCTGGGTTCCGGCCAATGCTACACGTACATTCAGGTTCAATGCATTCAATAGTAATCAATCTGTGACGAAGAAAGATTTTCGATATACATTTGAATATACGGCAAATCCAGTGTGGTATGCTATCCAGGCATTGCCATATATCCAGGAAACCAATAATGCAAGTACACAAGCACTAATAGACAGGATGTACGCCAATGTACTGGCTGCGTCCATCGCTAATGCACATCCAAAAATCAAAGCAGTATTTGATCAGTGGCAGATAAAGGATAAAGACGCTTTGATCAGCAATTTGTCCAGGAATCAGGAATTAAAGACGGCTTTGATTGAAGAGACGCCATGGGTGCGGGAAGCATTATCCGAATCAGAGCAAAAACGCAATATTGCGACGCTATTTGATTTGAATAGATTGGGCAATGAAAAAGTAACGACGATTCAAAAGCTTCGTGAACGCCAATTGCCAAACGGAGGCTTTCCGTGGATAGAAGGCGGCATTGACAATATATATACGACACAACTTATCATGGAGAATATAGGTCATTTGCTTCAATTGGGAGCTATGGATATGCATGACCCGGATTGGAGCGATATCATTGCTGCCAGCTTAGAGTATATGGACGAAAGCCTGGATACAAGATATAAAAAGCTAAAAGAAAATATCAAAAAAAGTGGCGGTAATATTCATGATGATCATTTGGACTATACAAGTATCCAATATCTGTATGTTAAGTCCTTTTTTAGTCACGTAAAACCACTGCCGGTAGCTAATGAGGCGATAGATTACTACATGGGTCAGGCGCAAAAGTATTGGACAAAACGCAATTTGTATGCTCAGGCGATGATAGGCCTGATCATGATCAGAAAGCAGGATAAAACAGGAGAGAAGATAGTCAGGTCATTGCGTGAACGCTCATTCCAAAGTGAAGAAATGGGTATGTATTGGAATGAAGGTAATGGCTATTACTGGTATCAGTTGCCGATAGAAAGACATGCTATGCTGATTGAGTTATTTACTGAAGCAGATGCTAAAAAGGGCGAACTTGACAGGATGAAGATGTGGTTGCTCAAAAACAAGCAGACCAATCACTGGAAAACATCCAAGTCAACGGCTACAGCAATATATGCATTGTTGATACAGGGAGAAGGAAACAGCATTAACAGTTGGGTGACAGAGAGTACCGAGCCCGTCATCATGGTAGGCAAAGAGTTACTGAATACATCAACACAAGCAACGGAATCAGGAACAGGATATATCAAAAAAGCCTGGTCAGAATCAGCAATCAACAAAGATCAGGGCACGATAAAAGTTACAAATAACAATAAATTAGTATCCTGGGGTGCCGCTTACTACCAATATTTTGAGCATTTAGACAAAGTCAGGACGTTTGCCGATACTCCTTTGAAGCTTCATAAGAAGATCTATAAAGTCGAAAGAACCAATAAGGGAGATCTGTTGGTTGCGGTGACAGACAAATCTGTACTCAAACCGGGAGATAAATTGCAGGTACGTATTGAACTTGTGGTGGATAGAGATATGGAATATGTCCACATGAAAGATATGCGTGCCAGTGGTTTAGAGCCAATGAATGTGTTGTCAACGTACAAATATCAGGGCGGTCTTGGCTATTATGAAGCCACGAAAGATTTGGGAACACATTTTTATTTTGACTATTTGCCTAAGGGTACATTTGTTTTTGAATATCCGTTGAGAGTCGTCCATAAAGGAGATTTTTCGGCAGGAATTACAACGATAGAATGCATGTACGCACCCGAATTTTCAAGCCACAGTGAAGGCATCAGAATAAAGGTAGAGTAGGGAAATGCAGATGTGGTAGAAAATCAATTTGATATTATTATAAAATAGATTCAGTTAAAATGTGTACTTTTGCAAAGATTAAAAAGTTTGTATTATGTATTCAGTATTAAAGGCTTCACATTCACACTTTGCGTGGCTTGTATTGTTGGGCATTGCTGTTGCAGTTATTGTAGCGGCTATAGCATTTTTTAGTAAGAAACAATCAGTTCAGCTAAAAACATTTGCATTGGTCGGATTGATCCTATCACATTTGCAATTGCTTATGGGTATTGTCCTGTATTTTGTCTCTCCGTATGGCTTGAATAATCTGTCAGGTGATTCGATGAAAGACAGTTTTGCGAGAATGTTGGCAGTAGAGCACCCGTTGACAAATCTTATCGCTTTGGCTTTGATCACGATTGGATATTCAAAATCAAAAAAGCAGGCAGGAACTTTGGCCGCTTCTAAAACTGTGATGATTTACTATGGACTTGGATTGCTATTGATCTTGTCCAGGATTCCATGGCACAACTGGTTGTAGGGAGTTTGTCTTTTAAAGTATAAAAAAGGAGAACGACTTTTGGTTGTTCCCTTTTTTTTTATTATCAGGTATGCAGTTAAGCTGAGTTTTTTTATTTTATTCCACATACTCTTTCCGGAATACCAATGCATAGAGATTATTTTCTAATTGCAAGTATCCATGTTCATAGCAGAAGCGATACACTTTCCCCGTTTTGGTTCTGTATTCATTTGTGAAGTAAGAAAATTTGAAACCCTCGTCCAATAGATCGGTTTTAGTTACAGTAGTTTTCCCGGTTGGATTCAACTTTTCCAATATCCGCCGGTTTTTCCGAAGGATGTTGTTGATGTTGCGCATGAATTTATTCTGGTCGGTATTCTGTTTGTTATAGTAGGAAGTTCTACACTGATCCGAGCAAAACTTTTTGTCCATACGACCTATGACCACATCGCCACATTCGATACATGATTTTTTTTCCATCTGATGTTACTTATCATGAGAATACAAAAATACAGTTATTCCACGAGAAACATCATGTTTTTAATGGAAGATTTTATAATAAGAAGGAAAATAATAGGTGGAATTTAAGAACAGGGATGATGTAGCTATAAAAAAAATGAGACCGGTCTAATTCCCCTTTAACCGGCCTCGAGTAACAATTTGCTTAAGTATTCCTTAAATAAATCTGAACTGCTAAGTTTATTTCCAATATCGTGCCAAAAAATCATTTTTGAAGATATCAATACAGATTAAATTGATATTACAATTATTTTATACATGTAGCACTCTAAATGCATGTATAATAGATATTAAATATATGCATATATCAAAAATAAAAATGTGTCAGCAGTATTTTATCTTGTTTTGCTGAGAGAGCGATTAGGGCTATTTTATAAATTTATGTAATCTCTACCTAAACTCCGCCAAACAAACTTTTATCCTCCTTACTGCTTCTATGATTGCTTCATCTGATGCAGCATAGGATAGGCGTATGCAGTTACTATTGCCAAAGGCAGCACCTGAAACGGTGCCGACGTGGGCTTCTGTTAGGATAACTTCTGAAAAATCATCTGCATTATCGATTGTGATTTGTCCATTGGATTTTCCGAAGTAGTGGCTTACATTTGGAAAGACATAAAATGCACCTTGCGGATTATTGACTTTCAAACCGGGTATTTCTTTCAAGTGAGAGATGATGAGTTCACGTCTTCGTCGGAATGCTTCTTTCATTTCGACTGTTTCTTTACGTTTGGCTTTGAGGGCTACTGTTCCTGCTTCTTGGCTAAATGAGGCAGCTCCGGAAGTGATTTGTCCCTGTACTTTATTGCAAGCATCAGCCAACCATTGTGGCGCACCAATATATCCTAATCGCCATCCAGTCATAGAAAATCCTTTAGAAAAGCCATTGACAGTCGCTGTACGGTCTTTCATGTTGTCGAATGTTCCGATACTGACATGATTGTCACTGAAATTGATATATTCGTAGATTTCGTCTGAAATGACGATGATATTATCGTGTTTGGCTATGACATTGGCGATATCGGATAATTCTTCTTTTGTAAACACTGAACCAGTCGGATTGCAAGGAGAAGAAAAGATAATAGCTTTGGTTTTGTTGGTAATGACAGCTTCAACTTGAGATGCTTTTACTTTAAAATCGTCGTCTATTCCTGCACTGATGACGACAGGAACACCGCCAGCAAATTTGATGATTTCTATATATGATACCCAATATGGTGCTGGAACGATCACTTCATCGCCAGGATTGAGTATCGCCATAAAAATATTGGCTATGGACTGCTTGGCTCCATTGGATACAACGATTTGTGACGGGCTGTAATCCAAGCCATTTTCGGATTTGAATTTTTCGCTGATCGCCTTTCTGATTTCCATAGTACCTGGTACAGGTGTGTATTTCGTATTGCCATTTTTAAGCGCAGTATAGGCGGCTTCTTTTATGAACTCAGGTGTGTCAAAATCGGGTTCTCCAAGGCTCAGGCTTATCACATGGACACCTTTAGCTGCAAGATCACGAGCTTTTTGAGCCATTTTAAGGGTAGCAGATATTTCCATACTCTGCACTTTGTCCGATATCATCAAATCAGGCTTAATATTCATAATTTTTAAACGATTTATTAATATATATGTATCTTACTGAAATATTTTAGTGCAAAGCTATCCTTATTATTTGACAATCGAAACCATTTACACTTGAATTGTGTTTTTTGAATACAAATTTTTCGTTAAAGGTCAAGATTTATCTCTATGCTGTTGGACGTAATTCTTACCTTTACACTCATAACTCAAATATTTTATTTATGTCAAAAATTAAATTGATAGTCTGCTTGATAGCATTTTCATTTATAATAGTAAATAATGATGCTCATGCTCAATTGAGAAGTAAACCAAATGTATCTTCCAAGGCTAAGAAAGATGATAAAGCCAAAAAAGATACAAAATCAATTTTTGAAAACGTCGGTGGCGAGATATTATTGGGAAATATAAGTTTTTTCAATGGATTGTATTTGTCGTCTAAACTATCCGTAGGTTATAAGCTTAACGATAGATTTACATTGGGTGGTGGTGCAAAACTTTTTTATCTACAACAATCAGTCACTGGGCCAGATCCGTCCGTGTTTGATTATGGTGGTCATTTAATGGGGAAAGCCAAATTGTTTAGTGATATCTATTTTAAGGCTGAATATGCCTTTATGACTTATGGCAAGGATCCGAGCGGTTATGTTTATAGAGGTATTTATGAAAATACAAAAGTCAATTATCCATTGTTTGGATTAGGATATATGAGCGGTACAGGCAATTGGAAATTTGGTATAGAATTGTTGTTTATAGCTAACGATACAGCGAGAGATTTACAGGGTGTTTTCGGCGAATATTGGTTCGGAGCTAACTATAATTTTTAATAAAAACGTTCAATGGTAAAAATCGGTAAGACAGAGATAGGCGAATTTCCGTTGCTCCTCGCACCAATGGAGGATGTCAGTGATCCGCCGTTTCGCGCTGTTTGTAAGGAGCAGGGTGCTGATTTGATGTACACCGAGTTTATTTCTGTAGAGGGATTGATCCGTGATGCCGATAAAAGCATTCAAAAATTGGATATATACGATGAGGAACGTCCAATCGGTATTCAGATATTTGGTGCTGAAATTGACTCTATGGGTCGTGCAGCAGAGATGGTAGAAGAAGCAGGTCCAGAATTGTTAGATATCAATTTTGGCTGTCCAGTGAAGAAAGTAGTTTGTAAAATGGCTGGAGCGGGTATTCTACAAGATATACCCAAAATGGTCAGACTGACAGAAAAAATAGTAAAATCCACCAATCTACCCGTGACCGTGAAAACTCGACTTGGTTGGGATGAAAACACGATGAATATTGTCGAAGTTGCCGAACGGCTTCAAGATGTGGGTATTCAAGCATTAGCTATACATGGGCGCACACGTAAGCAAATGTACAAGGGAGAGGCAGATTGGACGCTTATAGGAGAGGTCAAAAATAATCCAAGGATGCGCATTCCGATATTTGGCAATGGAGATATTGATACACCTGAAAAAGCCAAAGCGTATAAAGAAAGATACGGTGTTGACGGTATCATGATAGGTCGTGCGAGCATAGGGTATCCGTGGATTTTCAGAGATATAAAATCTTTTTTGAATCATGGTGTTATTCCCGAGCCACCAAGTATTGAAGAAAGGGTAGCAGTCGCAAAAAAACATCTTACTAAAAGTATAGAATGGAAAGGAGAAAAGGTCGGTGTAGTAGAGATGCGTCGGCATTACACCAATTATTTCAGAGGTCTTCCAGGTATTAAGGATTTTAGAACGAAATTAGTGTCTGTTATGGATCAGCAAGCATTGTTCGACATTCTTGATGAAATAAAATTTTATTATCAAGAGACGTTAGTGGATTAAGGAAAAAATACATGGTATTCAATATAAAAGCTGAGGAAAGAGCCATTTTCGAATTAATAAGTGAAGCAGCCAAAGAGCTGAATGTTCCAGTATATATCGTTGGTGGCTATGTAAGAGATCGTTTGCTTGGAAGAAATTCAAAAGATTTGGATGTCGTCTGTGTTGGCGACGGTATCGCTTTAGCTAAACATTTGGCACAAAAACTTGATCCAAAGCCTTATGTGACGATATATCAGCGTTTTGGAACAGCAATGTTAAAATACGGAGATTTGGAGGTGGAATTTGTCGGAGCGAGAAAAGAATCCTACATTGAGTTATCAAGAAAACCCGAAGTAGAGCAAGGAACATTAGAAGATGACCAAAATCGACGTGATTTTACGATCAATGCTTTGGCTATAAGTTTGAATGATCATGATTATGGACAGATTTTGGATAGTTTTAATGGTATTAAAGATCTTGAAAATAAGATAATCCGAACGCCATTAGAGCCCGACAAAACCTTTTCGGATGATCCGTTACGTATGATGCGTGCCATTAGATTTGCAACACAATTGGACTTTACGATAGAAGAAAAGACATATCATTCCATTTCGAAAAATAAGGAGCGAATCCATATCATCAGTAAGGAACGGATAACAACAGAACTCGAGAAAATCATCATGTCTCCAACACCGTCAAAAGGCTTTAAAATGTTGTTTGATACGGAACTATTACATATCATTTTTCCCGAAATGGCAGCCTTACATGGCGTGGAGATAAGAAATAACATCGGACACAAAGATAATTTTTATCACACCTTAGAAGTATTAGATAATATCAGCAAGGAAACGGATAATATTTGGCTTCGTTGGGCTGCAGTGCTCCATGATATAGCCAAACCACCGACCAAACGATTTGATCCAAACCACGGATGGACTTTTCATGGCCATGAAGTATTGGGAGCTACAATGGTAGCACGCATTTTTAAAAGGATGAAGCTGCCACTTGATCATAAAATGAAGTATGTGCAGAAGTTGGTTTTGCTACATCTTCGCCCGATAGCACTTACCAATGAAAATGTCTCAGATTCGGCAGTGAGAAGATTATTGTTTGATGCAGGAGAGGATATTGAAGATCTGATGACACTTTGCAAAGCGGATATCACGTCTAAAAATGAAGGAAAAGTACAACGCTACAAAGATAATTATAAGGCGTTGAATATCAAAATAAAAGAAGTAGAAGAGAAAGATCAACTTCGCAATTGGCAGCCACCTGTCAGTGGAGATGATATCATGCGCATGTTCAATCTGAAACCTTCAAGGGAAGTCGGTATTCTTAAAATAATGCTTCGTGATGCCATACTTGATGGAGAAATACCCAATGATTACCAAATAGCTTGTGATTTTCTTATTGAAAAATCTAAAACATTGAGCCTGACTTCTGATGAATAATATTTCGAGTATGGATTTAGACAAATGGTTTGGGTTTACTTTACGAGAACGAAAAGGTATAGGCGCTTTGTTAGTCATCATGGTTTTGTTGTTTTTCATAGTTGAGTATTGGACATCTGGCAATCGACATGATATTCCAGATGTATCTGGCTATCTATTCCCAGTTGATTCCTTGAAAGATGATCAAGTATTAGATGCAAATCAAATGACACAGGATTTTGCATTGAGCAAAGATGTTAGAACTGCTAAGTATTTGAAATTCAACTTCAATCCGAATACGATTTCTTACGATTCATTGCTTTTGTTGGGATTTAGCAAATATGCTGCAAAAAATTTAGTCAATTACGTGGCAAAAGGTGGTAAAATCTATGATAGTGGCAAGCTCAAAACCATTTATGGCGTTGACACAGACCTAATCAACCAACTTGTAGGATTCATCCATTATCCCGAAAAACCTACAAAGCCAGACTATAAAAATAATTATCCTAAACGAACATATACAGATAATTTCCCTACAGAACCATTGGAACTTAACACGGCAGATACGGCAGCGTTATTTGCATTTAAGCTTATAGGTAAGTATCATGGCAAAAAGATTGTTTCATTCCGTGAGAAAAGCGGTGGATTTATGAATAAGGAGCAACTTGTAGAATTTGGTATCTTCAGTGACAGTTTGTATCAGTTGATAGAACCATACATTTATGCAGACCCTTCAAAATTTAGAAAGATCAACATAAATAAAGCCGAATTTAGAGATTTTATAAAACATCCGTATTTTACGAAGGAGACAATTAGCAAAATATTAAAATATCGACAGCAACATGGAGATTTTACGGATGTTCGACATATCCGCCGCATCCGCTCTTTAGAGGAAGAAACAGGAGAACGGATTATAGAATATCTTACAGTGGAGTAGATGGGCGAATTTTATTATCATCGTTGAATACAAGTATTTTATCCTGTTTTACACCGTAATATCCTCCATAAATGTACATATTCCTAAATTTTCAACAATATGCCAAGTGCTCAAACATTAATTCATTACTTTTGTCTTTTATATTAGATACGATATGGAAATTTTACAGGAAATAAAGGCAGCTGCCAATGAATTGCTTCCAAAGATCACGGCTATACGACATCATTTACATGCACATCCAGAGTTGTCATTTCAGGAAGAAAAAACTTCAATTTATTTGCAAGATATATTGACGGAGGCAGGCGTTTCATATACAACGGATTGGGCAGGATATGGGATTGTAGCGCATATACAGGGTGGATCAGATAGGGTAGTAGCATTGCGTGCAGATATGGATGCGCTTCCCATTGCCGAAGCCAATGATGTACCGTATAAATCTGTAAATGATGGTATCATGCATGCTTGTGGTCATGATGTACACATGGCAAGTCTTGTAGGAGCAATGTTGATTTTAAATCGTCTAAAAGATAAGCTGCCATGCTCTTTACGGTTCGTTTTTCAGCCTGGAGAAGAAAAGCTACCTGGTGGTGCCAGCATCATGATCAAAGAGGGCGTACTGAAAAATCCTGTACCCGAGTGTATCATTGGACAGCATGTATTTCCAGAATTGGAAGCTGGTAAAGTTGGTATTAGAACTGGTTTGTATATGGCTTCCGCAGATGAAATCTATATAAAGGTCATCGGAAAAGGTGGACACGGAGCCATGCCGCATCAATGTACGGATACGATACTCGCTGCAAGCCAATTGATCGTTTCAATGCAACAGCTTGTAGCTCGAAACTGTCCGCCTGCAATACCTTCTGTACTGACTTTTGGCAAAATGAATTCCGTAGGCGGCGCTACCAATATCATCCCAAATGAAGTCAACATTGAAGGAACATTCAGATCCATGGATGAGCAATGGCGGACAAAAGCACATGAATTAATTGAAAATATTGCGATAAATACTTGTGCTGCTTATGGAGCCAAAGCAGAAGTAAGGATCGATAAAGGGTATCCTTGTTTGGTCAATGATAAAAAACTGACAAATCAAATGCATACAGCTATGGTTGATTACCTTGGAAATGATAATGTAATTGACCTTGATATTAGGATGACATCAGAAGATTTCGCTTTTTATTCTCATGAAATTCCAGCATGTTTTTATAGATTGGGTACAGCAGGCAAATCCAATGACTTCAAATCAGGTGTACATACGGATACTTTTGATATTGATGAACAGGCTTTAGAGATTGGGATGGGCTTAATGGCGTGGCTGGCTTACTTTGCACTAAAGTGAGAAAATAAAAATATTCAACCATGTTGTTTAATGTGTAATTTGCAAAATAGTCAGGTAATCACATGATAAGCCCATGGTTTCATTTTCAAAATGTCTCCTGGCGAGATAGTAAAGACTTTTTGACTAAAAATGTCTGTTCCCGTAATAATTGTATCAGCAGAGAATGTTTGATGTTGATTGCTTAGATTGATGATGACCGTTACCGACCATTCGTCTAAAATGCGTTGAAAAGCGAAAATATGTTTATGTGGTATGATACGTTTGATCGGAGCGCCCCAATGACTATTCCATAAAGCTTTATTTTCGTGCTTTATTTCGAATAATGCCTTGTAAAAATCATAATAAGCATAGTCTTTAAATCCAATAATATCCTTGTCAAAAAACTTCAATCTTTGCGGCATAGGTTCTTCCTGCCCAGAATATATCAAAGGTACGCCGTCCAATGTAGCTGTCAACACTGCGAAAGCTTGATGTGCTTCGCCCATACGTTCGATTTCAGAACCAGACCATGAGTTTTCGTCGTGATTGGAAGTGAAATATAGGTAAGAACCGCCATGACAATGTTGCTTTTGAATATCATACCAGTGGTCGATAGCAGTGACATCCATATTTCCCGTTGCCAATTTATTAAGTAAGTGATGAAAACTCCAGCTATATATCAGATTAAAATGACCTGTTTTTAGGTGTTCAGGGTCTTCGGATTCTGCCAATAGCAAAATATTGGGATTAGCAATTCGAAGTATTTGATTGGCTTCCTGCCAAAAATCCAAAGGAACTAACATCGCCATATCTTGCCTAAATCCGTCCAAATCGTACTCTGTCATACAATATAACATGTCTGCAATCATGGCTTGCCGCATCGTATTATTATCGTAATTTAGCCCGGCGACATCTTCCCAACCTAAGGGTTGTTGGTGGTCATTCAACGGTTCTGATATCTCGCCTTTTTCATTATGGATATAATAATCTGCGCTTTGTGAGATCCACGGATGATCCCATCCTGTATGATTAGGAACCCAATCTATGATGGCACGCATTCCTAATTGATGAATAGCCTTGATAAGGTCGATAAAATCCTTTTTAGTGCCAAATTCTGGATTGATCTCTCGATAATCAGAAGCGGCATAATAGCTACCAAGACGACCTTTTCGTTTAGTTTTGCTGATCGGAAATATAGGCATAAACCAAAGAAGATCAACACCCATGTGTTTCAGTCGATCAAGATGCGAAGCAAAAGCTTTAAAAGTGCCTTCTTCGGTATATTGACGAATGTTCACTTCGTAAATATTGATGTTTTTAGCCCATTCCGGCCATGTTTGATGTAAATTTCTATTGGGTGTTTGCATGGAAAACTTAAAATAGAGAGCAATATCCGGAAATTATTGGAATATTAGACAATGGAATGTCATTATTTTGGTGATTTTTGTAAAATGGTATCTTAATATATTACGATAATTCCAATTTCCTCTGTTTATTTATTATGCATAAAAAGTTATTGGAAAAATATACAATGCTGTTGTGTCTATTTTTAATAAAGAAATTGAATCTAATGTCGTTTAGTAAAGAGATTTTTTATGAAGATTGATCGCTTTCGCCTTTCAGTTGATCCAAGACAAAAATACTCATTATTTGCCTCAGCCCATAAATGGAATAGATGACCACCCGATAAGCTTAGCGTCCTCGCTAAGCTTGATATTAGTGTTTGTCGTCCCGACAACACGAACTAATAAATGCCATTTTTCGGAATTATTGCTTGCCGACAACGTGAAACTAAAGATTTTTTAGAAAAAAATTGTTGATTTCCTGAAAATGTAAAAATAATCATGTAATATTGTTACAATTTTTCTAAAACATCCGAATACTTAGGATATGTTAAACTATACAATATCATGAATATTGCGTTAAAATATAGCCTTATGTTGCTTAACTTTTTTCTCATGGTATCAATACTAAAAGGACAAGTAGAAGGCAAGTGTTATGGGAACGGAAATTTAGAATTTGGTATAGAAAAAGAGTGGCAGCTTAATTTTGAAGTGCCTAATGTTCAATATATAAAGACTATGGATATTGATAACGATGGTATTCCGGAAATAATTGCTGTTAAAAATGGAAAATGGTATAGTAATATCTATTTATTTAGTGATATTTTAATTATTAATTCTCAAACCTTTGAAATTCTTAATGAAATTAAAACCTGTTACTTCTCTGTACATTTTAATAACTTTGTTGTTTTAAAAGATGAATCTGGTGACTATGAAATCATAGTTGCAGCGACAGATAATTCCTTTAACCCAGACCCTATTAGAAGAAGATTAGTTTGTTACCGATCCAATGGAGGTATTAAATGGATTTCAGATTTAGAATATGGGATAAGTTTTGGCATTAATGATTTACAATATATAGGAGGGAGTATATCATTGGCTGATTTTAATCAGGACGGTATTCCGGAAGTCTATATTTTTAATGAAATTTTTAATTCCAGCACAGGTAAAAAATTAGCTTATGGAGGCAAAAATGGTTATGGAGGCTGGCCAAGTTTATCAGTAGCCGCAGATCTTGATGGTAATCCAAATGATCTGGAATTGGCTGCGGGATATACCATATATAAGGTTAAAATTAAGAATAGTAATGGCTTGGTCGGAAATGAAATGATTGCATTCAATATGCCTATCAATGGAGTGCGGATTGAAGGATTTACGACAGTTGCTGATATCAATAGAGACGGTAGATTAGATGTTATAGTAACATCTAACTCAATCCCTTTTCTTTACATTTATACTTTAGAAAATGGGGAATGTACTTTATTAGCCAAAAGGAAATGGGATAAAATATTCTATGTAGATTCCCCTGTTATAGGAAGGTTTTCAAATGATTCAGAATTAGGTATTGTGTTAATTGCACAAGATTCCCTATATAAATTCTCATATAATGGTAATGAATTGTTGTCAAAAGATTGGCAAATCAAGGTTTTTGATCAATCTCTATATCGTTCTTTTTTATCAGCATATGATTTCAATAATGACGGTATTGATGAAATCATATTTCGAGATAAAGAGAATATAAAGATAATCAATGCAAACAACAACATACCAGTAATGATAGGGGAAGTAGTTTGTTTTTCAAGTGGTGAACTTGGATATCCTATAGTTGCTGATATATATAATACAGGAAAAACGAGAATATGTATTACTTGTGCAGATACACAATTCAGTAATGAGGCTTTTGATGATAGAAAAAGTCGGATTACCATCTTCGGCCCACCCGAAGGCAAGCACTGGGCACCGGCTCGCAATATCTGGCATCAATACGGCTACAATCCGCTCTTTATCAACGATGACGGCACGGTACCGCAACACATGCACAACCCTGCGACGTATAAGAATGGAAAGTACAACAACTTCAATGTGCAGGAAAACCTGCTAGACGGAGACGGTAAGATACCTGCTGCATCGCTGTACGGCGATATCACTTGTATCGGTTACGATGTGGATACAGACAGGTACAATGTAAGCTTTACGGTGCGCAACCGAGCAGATGCGTCTGCTTCGGCCAAGACCAATGTTCCTGTCGCCTTTTACACAGGCGACCCGGAGCGTGATGGCAGGCTGATTGGCGTATATCATACCACGGCAAGCATCACGGCAGGAGAAAATACAGGTACACTGAGTTACAGCTTTCCTGCATCTGGCGTTACGTCACTATGGATGGTCGTCAATACCGACAGATACCCGATGATACTAAGCGACTCATCGTACTACAACATCGATGAGTGCGACTATACCGATAATATTTTTATAGCGGAACTTCCAAAGATACAAAGACAGCAGCTGGAAATCTGCGATGGCGATACGGTGGATTTTTACGGACAGCAGTTGAGCACAGCAGGACAATATCATGTCAAGTTGAGATCAGCAACCGACTGCGACTCACTCATCACCATACTTGACCTGACCGTGACCGATAAGAAAGATGAAGCAGTCACGGATATAGCTTGCGACACCTATACCTGGAATGGTCAGACGTTTGATAGTAGTGGCGACTATGAGTATCGCACAACAAGTATATCGGGCTGTGACAGCATCGTCACGCTAAGCCTGTCTATCAATCCGTCAATCCAACAAACAGAAGCACAAACCACCTGCGAGCGCTACGAGTGGAACGGACAGACATACACAACAAGTGGTATTTTTACCTACAACGGACAAACAAGTCAGGGCTGTGACAGTACCGTTACGCTAAATCTCACGATACATCCCAAAGCAACAACGACACAGCAAATATCCGTATGCGACAGCTACGAGTGGAATGGTCAAAGATACGACCAAAGCGGTACATACACCTACAATGGTCAGACGAAATACGGATGCGACAGCACCGCCATATTGGAGTTGGTCGTATCCACATCACTCACGGTAATAGAAGAACAAGCCGTCTGCGACCAGATCATCATCAACGGCATCACCTTGGATACCAGCGGCGACTACCCGGAAAGCTATCTGACGAGTACTGGTTGTGACTCTACCCACATCCTGCGACTGACGATACACAAATCGACACAAAGCAATCAGGCGATAACCGCTTGTGCGCAATACGATTTCTTTGGCAGCACAATAACAGAAAGTGGTATATACCGCCACACACTGACCAACCAACAAGGTTGTGACTCGACAGTCACGCTCGACCTGCGTATCGCAGCCGAAGCATCACAAGCGATAGCAACCGCCTGCGGTAGCTACCACTGGGCAGCAGGCGACACGACGATAACGAATAGTGGCGTTTACACGACACGATACCTAAACCAATACGGTTGCGACTCGACCATCACCCTATCGCTCAACATAGCACCCGAATACGATATCCAAAAGCAGGAAGAAGCCTGCGGCAATTTTACCTGGTCGGTTACAAAGGAACGTTACACAGCAACCGGCATATATAGCCAACTGCTGAAAACAGTACAAGGTTGTGATTCACTCATCACACTCGACTTGACGATACACCCGGAGTTTGAGTTTCACGATACGGTCAGCACGACAACACCTTACTACTGGCCACTCAACGGACAAACCTACGACCAATCGGGTGTTTACACGGAGTTATTCCGTTCGGATGCATCGTGCGATTCGTTGCACGTCCTGCATCTGCGCGTGAACTACAATACGGATATCTACTTCCCAAATGTCATCACAGGAGAAGGCAGAAACGGCTTTTTTACGGGATACAGCACGGGAGAAGGCGTTCAAATCAAAACGTTATCCGTCTTTGACCGTTGGGGCAATCGGGTATTCCACAAGGAACATTTCGAAGCCAATGAGCCGGAAGCCGGCTGGAACGGAAAATTGAATGGAAGAAATGTAGTACAAGGTGTATATGTCTGGACGGCGCAGA
>CAYNSF010000027.1:0-42687 GCA_964399855.1 uncultured Aureispira sp.
ATTGTGCCGGAAAGGTAGTATTTTTCCTGTTTAGTTCCGACTTGTTCGGCTTAGGATTGACTACCCGTTTTATCAATCCTGAAAATTTGTTTAAACAGCTTATCGGGAAAGAAAGCTTATTTGAGGACTCTCCTTTTGATGAAAGAACACGAAATATTATAAACAAAAGCAAGCTGACGGTAGGTGTTTTAATCGACAAGGATTTTTCAAAAGCTGAAACTGTTTTTATGCCGGTATTTTCGGAACACGACACTTTTTTAATCCGGTTTGCCCAAAAGCTTATCAATAATTCTGAATCACAGATTACTATCTCAGACATGGCAGGGCAAATTAAAAGCAATGCTCATTTTAAAGAAAATATCCGTGCTATAGAACAGCAAGCACCTAATCATATCCATGTGCTGAATGAAAAAGTCATAGATAAAGCATTTCTGGACAGCCAAAGCCTGATGATTGTGCGTGTAGAGAGCTGGAAAAAATTAGTGGATTCCAAAAGTCTCTGGCTGCCACATATTCCGTCAACGCTGATATTAAAGGAAAGTAACTGAGTTTTTTGTGGAATTGGTTTACTTAGTGAAAAATGTACGATTTTAAAATCAGAAATTAAATACTAATGTGACATTGATTTATAATTGCTGAAATTCACTGAACCCTATTGGATAGGGTGTCCAAAATTACGTTCCGGGTTTTAACCTGAATTAATTCTATCAATAAATTGATATTCAGCATGATATAATTATATTGCATGCAAAATGTTCGACCACGACATGGTCGTATGTTTATAGAGTTGTTGCTATAAACATGCGACCCATACCGGGACGAACAAACGCTTATATAATCCAAACGGAAAGACAATGAATATTCAATAATAACAAAGTGATTTTTGAATTAATCCGAAGATGCTGAATGAAAAATGTAGGGAATATAGTTGATGTGATATCGGAAAATGGTATAAAATAAAAAAGCCCGTGTAAGACGAAAACACGGGCATTACTCAATTTAATAACCAAAACTCATATACTCTTTATAATTCAAATACCGTGCCAAATATTTTTTTATGCTTAATATGTATTTGAATTGTTTTTATCTTAAAGCTCATTAAGAGCGAGAACTTTTTTGTAAAATTGCTCGTGACTTTTCACGAGCAATTACGAATTTTACAATTTAATAACCAAAACTTACACGATGCAAAGATAATACATATTAATAATATCTTGTATATAATATTTTTAAAAATATATATATTTTTTTTATCATATTTATATATATCTATTTTACAATATATTACAGATAATATTATTTTCACATAGAATAAATATTTAATGTGTTTTATATTGATATATTATGAAATACAAATATAATACATCCTTAATTTGTATTGTGTGAATAAAG
The DNA here is from genome assembly GCA_964399855.1 of uncultured Aureispira sp. Classification (GTDB taxonomy): domain Bacteria; phylum Bacteroidota; class Bacteroidia; order Chitinophagales; family Saprospiraceae; genus OLB9. The sequence continues at coordinate 1,393 of CAYNSF010000027.1, forward strand.
CACAACATAGATTGGCGTAACAAAAATATATTCAAAAAGCATTTCTAATCTCTATTCTATCCTTGTTTATGAAAAATAAATTCAAATACATTTTTAAAAAAATTCATTAATAAAATGCACGGATACTTTCCATTATAAAAAATAAAACCTATTTTTGCAACGTCGTTGCGTTTACAACATCAAAACATTGAAAGAGGGAGCCAACATAAAAATCATTGGATATTTTTTATTGATACTTTATATCATAGGTATCAGCCCTACTTTTCATTCACATCATCATGAATGTGGTATTGTGGATTATGAACATGCTACCGAATGTGAAAAGGCAATTTACTATGGAGAACATCATGAAAACCACCACCATGACGAGCATTTATCAGATAAGAAAGACGATTGTTGGATATGTGATCATATCGTTATAACACCTCAGATACTTGTTGAGCATGACTTTGAGCTTGCCGCATTTATATACATTTCTCGTGTTTGTCATTTCTATTACGAGAATCTTTATTCTATCATACCTAAACACGACTTTAATAGAGGTCCACCTATATGTTAGCCAAAATCTCACAAAGGAATTCTCTTTAAATTCTACAGTATATTTGTACATAACAATATAGACTTGTTGGATTATTAAGTTTATTTCAGCAAGATTTGGCTTTAAACTGAGTTATACTTAAACATGTGCTCAATATTTCCATATGATAGGTAAATCTATCAATAGTATTGAGCTAACGAATCAATTCATGGTATCGAAAGGCGAATAAAATATATCCTTGATATCTACTGAATGTTACCCAAATTATTATAATTCAATAAAAAATTAAGGAAATGCGTATTTTAAATAAATCAACATTAATACTTTTAGTAATCACACTATTCTTTATTTCATGTAGTAAAGACGACAACCCAGCAGCTCCTACAATCTCTAATATAGAAGTTGGAAAAGACAACAGCAAGATTGGGATTGTTGGACAGGAATTACATTTAGAAGCGGAAATCTTAGCTCACGGAAAAATCAAAACCATTAAGATTGACATTCATAGCGAAAGCCATCATGGTGGCTGGGAATTCAGCAAAACCTATACCGAATATGACGGATTAATCAATACTGTTTTTCACAATCATATTCACATTCCTCTGAATGCGACTCCGGGAGATTACCACTTGGATTTCACCGTAATTGACCAAAACGGACGAACAACAGAACAAGAAGTCGAATTAATAATTGAGAATTGATTCTATTGTTTGTGCTCCATTATTATATTTTAACTAATTAACACTAATCAGGAATGACGGAAGGTCATTCCTGATCTTAAATATCAAAAAATGAAAAAGTATATCTTGTTGCTTTTGCCAATCGTCTTTTTATTTTCATGTGATAGTGATGATGATATCGACACCCAAAAGCCAGAAATCAATATATCTATTGCCAATGCTTTCCCTGTACAATGCAGTGAACTGCGTCGTGGCGAAACATTTACATTCAGAGCGGCATATTCTGACAATGTTGCCTTAGGCTCTTATGGTTTGGATATTCATCACAATTTTAACCACCACTCGCACAGTACAGAGGTGGAAACTTGTATTGAAAATGATGACAAAACGCCCGTCAACCCGTTCGTATTTTTTGAAAACTATACGATCCCTGACGGAAATACCGGTTATATTGGAGAAGTTAATATAAACATTCCTAATGATGTCGATACAGGAGATTATCATTTCGTAATAAAAGTGACTGATAAAGCGGGCTGGCAAACGATAAAAGGGTTAAGCATAGATATTACAGAATGAGGATGAATCTTAAAATATATTCACTGTTCTTCGCGTTTTGGTGCATTGCTTTGATATCAACAGCACAAGAAGGCTATACATTGCAAGGAAGCGTAGTCGATGAAGATGCGAGTCCGCTGCCATATATTGCTATTGGTATAAAAGACTCCAATCAGGGCATCACTTCGGACGAAAAAGGCGTTTTTATGTTTAAAAACTTAACCACAGGATCATATACCTTTGTAATCCGATATACCGGCTACATGGACAAAGAAGTACATTTGGTATTGAATGCAGATACGACACTCAATCATCCTTGGGTAATGGAAAAGTCTGGTTTAGAATTAGGTGCTGTAGAGATTCAAGGAAAGTATGAGCCACATAAGATCGATAGGATCGAAACCATATCGACAGAGGTAGTACACAACGATTATATCCGTCAAAATCTCGGTGGTAGCCTGATTCAAACTTTAGAGAAATTGCCTGGAATAAAAAGCCTGACCATTGGCGCTTCATCTTCAAAACCGTTGATACGAGGACTTGGATTTAATGAGGTCGCCGTAGTTGAGGATGGTATAAAACACGAGGGGCAACAATGGGGCGCTGATCATGGATTGGAAGTAGATCAGTTCAATGCAGGTACGGTCGAAATCTCAAAAGGGCCGGCCTCATTCATATATGGTTCCGATGCCATTGGCGGTGTCATTGTCATCAATGCTACTAATCGGCCTTTGGAACAAACATCAGGCGGTAGCATGGATCTTGTAGTCAAAAGCAATAATATGCAATTGGGTAGTTCTCTATATCTCTTTACCAGAAAAAAACAATGGTATGTTGACGGAAGGCTAACTTATTTAGATTATGAGGATTACAAAGTACCTACACAAACTATTTATCCGTACAGCTATGCAGTGAATCTTCACAAAAACAGGGTAAGAAATACGGCAGGTAAAGAATTTGATAAATTTTTCCGTACAGGATATGTTAGTCAAAATTTCAGTAGTGAATTCTATTTCAGCAATTATTACGACAAAGAAGGGTCATTTGCCAATGCCCATGGATTAGAACCAATAAGGGTTGATGAAGCGCTCCACGATGCATCTTCGAGAGATATACAATTGCCCTTTGCGCTTGTATCGCATTCGCGGATTATAAACCGAACTGAATGGAATACGGGTCAGCATCGTTTGAAATTTGATTTTGGATTCCAGAACAATTTCAGACAAGAGCAAAGTATTTACCGTTCACATGGTTATATGCCAGCTATATACCCAGATGACAGACCTGATCACAAGAATTTAGAAATGGAATTTTTAAAAAATGTATATTCCGCTAATATCAGGGATCAAATCAGGTTTAAAAGCCATCATTTAACCTTGGGTATCAACGGAGAAATACAACAAAACACAATAAAAGGATGGGGATTCCTGATACCTGCTTTCAACAATTACAAATTAGGTGGTTTCATCTATGACAAATGGGAACTCAACAATCAATGGAAGATATCGGGTGCTTTAAGATTTGATGTTGGTCAGATTGACATCCGGGAGTATCGAGATTGGTTTCCAAGTGAATTAAAGGAAAATGGAAATCTCACCCTTGAATATCTCCAGCGGGCTCCTGCGTTTTCCAAAAGATTTAATAGTATTACTTATTCTTTGGGGATTCTCTATAAAGTATCCGAATACAGCCTGACAGCCAATATTGGAAAATCATTTAGAATGCCCATCGCCAATGAATTAGCTGCGAATGGCGTGAATTATGATTATTTTCGGTTTGAAAAGGGAAATAAGTCGTTAGATCCCGAAGAATCTTATCAAATAGATATCGGATTAGATTGGGTTGGCGAACACCTGCATACACGTTTGACACCATTTGTAAATTATTTTTCCAACTTCATCTATCTCAATCCTACTTCTGAATATGACATCAATTACGGAGCAGGCAACCAAGTATTTGAATATAATCAGTCCGCAGTTTTTAGATCAGGATTTGAATGTATGGCAGAATGGGAAATAAGCAATCATTTTGAAATAGAAGGAACGTTAGAATACGTTTATAACCGACAATTGACAGGTGACAAAAAAGGATATACCCTACCCTTTACGCCGCCATTGTCAGGATTAGTAGGTATAAAATATATGCCAACTTTATTTCAACAGCATACAAAGGACAATTTTATAAAATTAGAAGCGAGATTAGCAGCTAAGCAACATCGCATCGTGCCACCAGAAGATAAAACGCCCGGATTTAACAGTTGGAACATTGGTTTTGGAACGACCATAAACTTAAAAAATCAACAAACAATACATGTCGGACTCAACATCAACAATCTCTTCAACACTAAATATTTTGATCATACCAATTATTATAGGATCATCCAATTGCCCGAGCAGGGAAGGAATATAGTGTTAACGATACATGTACCATTTAATATTGGAGGATGATAATCGATTGTCTAAAAGGATAGCTCAAATATCCTGATGTTCGATTCTATTTGGTATTAATCAATTAATGATTACCTTTGTATTGTTTATCATAAACATAAGAATATGTTAGTAGAGTTGGGCAAGAAAGCTACATTAGAAATCGTAAAAAGAACAGATTTTGGCTTTTACTTAGATGGAAAAAATTTCGGAGAAATATTAATGCCCAAAAGGTATATAACTCCTGATATGAAAATCGGTGAACCTGTTGATGTTTTTGTCTTTTTGGATGGTGAGGAACGTATCGTTGCCACAACAGAAACACCATTTGCTGAAGTCGGTCAATTTGCCAAAATGAAAGTCAATAAAGTTGAGCATGTCGGTGCATTCTTGGATTGGGGTGTCAGCAAAGAGCTCCTCGTACCATTTAGTGAGCAAAAAATAAAGATGGAAGCTGGGCGTTATTATTTTGTTTATGTATTTTTGGATACTTTGACAGATAGGATTGCTGCTTCTATGAAAATTGAGAAATACTTAAATAAAGCGATACCCGACTATAAGCCCGGACAAAAAGTAAGTGCAATCATCAGCGGTATCACAGATATCGGATATAAATGTATTACCGAAGATAAGTTTCAGGGCGTTTTATATAAAAACGAAGTATATAAAAAGTTGCAAGTTGGCGATAAGCTTGATATTTATGTAAAAAAGGTAAGAGATGACCACAAAATTGATTTTTCGGCTGAGCTTATTGGCTATAAAAAGATTGACAAAAATGCGCAGCACATCATGAATCTACTCAACAAATCCAAAGGAAAACTACCTTATAATGACAAAACTGATCCCGAAGTAATTTATGAAATTTTCGGATTCAGCAAAAAAGTATTTAAGCAAGCTATTGGCAATTTATACAAACAACACCTTATCCTCATCAAACCTGATGGTATAGAAAAAGTATAGTTGTTTAGCCCTTAGAGGTTATGTTTTGTCTTTAAATATTGTTCCGTCATCTCTTTGGAAATAGCCGAAGCAAACATCCTTACATAAGTTTTATTGTCTAACTCTAAAGTGACGATATTACCTTCGATTTTATTGATCTGACCGATGATCCCACTACTTGTAACCACTTCGTCACCTTTTTGGATTTCCGTTGTAAAAGCGGACTGCTCTTTTTGCTTTCTCATTTGAGGACGTATGAAAAATAGATAGAAAACAGCAAACATTAACAATGGAAACAATAAACCGCCTATTTGTGACCCACTTGCTTGTAAAAGAAATGATAAATACATTATTCTTTGATTTGATTAATTTATAGCACAAAGATAATTTAATTTGATAAAACAAACAACAGTTTTGCAAACTGAATCTTCTAAGCAAATTTCAATTATCACTTTATTGTACATTTAAAAAAAAAGTAATAAGTTGCTAATGCCCTTATAAATGAAATAATTTTAATACAAAATTACTTCAATACAGTATGAAATGCCAAAGCTGTCCGATAAAAATTGAAAGATTCATCGCTTTGCTCTGAATGACAACACGTTCTATTAGAATAGGTTTGTGTGGTTTTGGTTGTCGGCGACAACCAAACCACACAAACCACTTAACTAACTGTCATCTCAACATAGTGAGAGATCTCATCGATTTGTTTTATTATTTTTATCAACCAAAAATGATGAAATATAATGACTATTTCATTAATTTGCATCATTATAAATCTTAAACAGATGAAAACAATCTCCGGAAACATCATTGACATACATAATAGAACCATTTATAAAGGCCAGATTGTCATCAACCAAAATGGTACTATCGAATCAATCCTCAAAACGGAAACAGCAGAAAACCAATACATTCTACCCGGTTTTATTGATGCACATATCCATATTGAGAGTTCTATGGTTACACCTTATGCATTTGCTCGGACAGCGCTCACGCATGGTACAGTAGCCACGATATCCGATCCTCATGAGATCGCCAATGTATGTGGATTGGAAGGCATTCAATATATGATAGATGATGCTAAAGATGCCATACTCAAGATATTTTTTGGTGCTCCGTCGTGTGTTCCAGCGACTGCATTTGAAAATGCTGGAGCACAGATAACTTCAACAGATGTAGAGCGATTGCTCAAAAATGATGATATTTGGTATCTGTCTGAGATGATGAATTATCCTGGTGTTTTGAATGGAGATAGTGAAGTACATAAAAAGATATCATTAGCTCAAAAGTACCAAAAACCGATAGACGGACATGCGCCAGGTTTGAGAGGACAAGATGCCAAAAAATACATTTCTTTTGGTATCAGCACCGATCACGAATGTTTTGAATTGGAAGAAGCGTTAGAAAAATTGTCGTATGGTATGAATATCATCATTCGGGAAGGATCAGCTGCTAAAAATTTCGATGCTTTGCATCCAATCATAGCCACACACACTGACAAAGTGATGTTTTGTAGCGACGATAAACATCCCAATGACCTTACTAAAGGACATATCAACTTATTGGTCAAACGTGCTCTCGAATTGGGATATAACTTGTATGACGTTCTTCAAATAGCGTGTATCAATCCAATTAATCACTATCAAATCCCTGTTGGTCAATTGCGCATTGGAGATCCCGCAGATTTTATCATTATCGATAATCTGGATACATTTAATATTACTGATACCTATATCAACGGAAAACATGTTGTAAAGCAAGGCATTTCTATATTACCACAACGTGACAGTTCTGTGATCAATCAATTCAATACAAGCGCTATCAAAGCATCCGATCTTTTGGTACCGGCTACAGTCGAAAAACATCCAATAATTGTAGCTATAGACGGTATGCTTATTACAGAAAAAGAATTTATTGCATTACCCGAAGAAAACGGATTTACCTTGCCCGATCCAGATCAAGATATATTGAAGATTTGTGTCATCAACCGATACCAAAATGCAAAACCAGCAATTGGGTTTATTAAAAATTTCGGTCTCAAAGATTGTGCGATTGCCTCAACTGTAGCTCATGATTCACACAATATAGTAGTAGTTGGAGATAATGATACGTGTATAGCTCGGGCTGTTAATCTATTGATAGATTCCAAAGGCGGATTATCAGCAGTATCGAATGAAGAAGAAATGCATCTACCGCTACCAGTTGCAGGCCTTATGAGCAATCAGCCTGTTGACATCATCGGTGCTGCTTATGAGGAAATCAGCAATTTTGCTAAACGAAAAGGCTCTAAGCTTGAAGCGCCTTTTATGACCCTTTCGTTTATGGCATTGCTTGTAATTCCTAAAATCAAAATGAGTGATTTAGGTATGTTTGATGCGGAATCGTTTCAATTTTATGGGAAATAGGATGTTGGTAAGGAAGTTTCGATTGGTTATGGGATTTTGAAGTGGTAAACCTATAACAACAGACCGAAACAGAAAACAATGACAACCTAAAAAAGGGCAGATACTAATATATAAAGATATTATGAATACAACGATTTCAAAACAAAGAGAACTTGATTTAGCGTCATTGTCTTTATTAAATTTGAATATTTAACGTACAACAGTCAGATCCTGTTTAAAGACCTGTTTCTTACCTGAGAAATCAGTCAACTCGACGAGTATGATGTAAACACCTGGTTGAACAGGGCTTCCTCTGAATGTACCATCCCAACCCTCATCTGCGAAATCAACGCCATTTTCCGAGTACATCACATTTCCAAATCTGTCGTAAACAGCAACTCTATGGATGTCGGCAGGAATCTTATTTTTAAGAATCACTAAACGGTCATTGACACCGTCGCCATTAGGACTAAAAATATTTGGGAAATATACTTTCAATTCGTTATCTATCTGTACATGAATTTGACTTCGAGATACACAACCGTTGACTGTAGTAACAATTACATCAATCACTTCCGAGTATATTCCAGCAAAATCAAATTCAAAATCATTACTTAACACATTTCCTTTTGCATCGAGCCAGAGGATAGACGCTATTTCGTCATCGCTATAATTGGAAACAAAACTTAATGTAGCTGTTTCATTAAATTCGACTTTAAGGGATTCATCTGTCTCAATCTTGAAAGCTACTGGCTCACTTATGACAAAGTCTTGTACCCATGAGCAGTCATAAGCATCACGTACTTCAAGCGTATAAACACCTGACTCAAGATTGTCTAATACAGCCTCTGTGATGCTTTCGTTATTTAAAAAATATCGATATGGAGTAAAGCCACCTCGTGTATTATGAATGATTAAAACACCGTTATGCTCACCAAAGCACAATACTTCGTTCGTTTCTATTTCAATATCGGATGGTTTATTGGTCTCCTCTTCGATGATGAGGTCTTCAATCGTTGTACATCCGTTATCTGCATTGGTTGCTGTAAGCCTATAAACACCCGGTTTGCCGGCAGTTATGTTCTTGGAATTACTATCTGTAACGATCGATCCGTTTTTACTATTCCAACTATAAGAAATGGCTTCATTATCTGTAATAATCGGCTTAATATCTATGGATACCGTATTACAATGCCATTTAATCGTATTGTCTAATGAAAGGTCTGGATAAACCATATCATCTTGAATATCAATCGTCTCACTATTCCAACATTTACTGTTGGTGGCCATAGCATCTACTTTATATATACCTGGTTCGTTAACCTCGTGTGTTAATTTAGTCAGGTGACTGCCAAAAAACTTCTGATCAGGTGCTACTTTATTCCAACGGATAGAATCTATAGAAATATTGGTAGTTGCTTCGATCGTAATAGCAGGCGTATAACAAGTTAAATTATCGCCTTTAAGGGCGATGAAAGGTCGTTCAAAATTCGTATTCAATACAAAACTCGTATCCAAAACACAACCATTACTACCGGTTAGTGTCAACAAATAAGGCATTCCGGTAACGGCATTTAAAGAATCGACTTCAAGATTGAGCTGGTTCGATTTCGACCCTAAAGGTGTCGTCCATTCAGCTTGGCTATAACCATTAAGGCTGGATATCGTAATGATAGAACGTTCATTTTGAAACTTACATCTAACCAATGGTAAATTTACCAAGATTTTTGGCTTTTCAAAATCTGCATTGATTTGGATTTGTCTGCTTGCACTACACGCAGCTCCATTGGCTGAAGTAACATCGACATTCAATGTATATAAACCAGCCGTCGAAACACTAAAATTATTGCCACTACCAAGTAGCCTATTGTTAGCGTCATACCAATTATAAACGACTGTACTACCTGGCATTACATTTACAAGACCAGAAAAGTCTATCGTAGGATGCGAGCAATCCAATGTCAAAGCCGAATACTGAATGTCAACTTGGATATCCAATGATTCGATGGTAAATTTATGTACTAACGAGCAATCGCCATTATCTAAAATACTGTAATTTCCGACATCTGAATATTGTACGCCTTGAAAATCGAATGAACCGCCTCTACAAAGCTGGATTACACCCATGTCATTCTCTTGACTTGTGCCAAATATAAAACGCTGATGAACTACATTACACGGATCAGCATCGCAGATAATCGTCGTATCAGCTGTAATCTGCTGTCCACAAAAATATCGACTATCTCCAGGACAAACATATATCGGATCAGGATAAGATACATTTTCTGGTAATACGGTCACTGTCCAAGTGTGGATATCGCCTGATGCAACATTGGCACAACTTCCCACATAAAATGGGTTAAAATGTGCATCTGCAGAAATCGTATATGTACCAGGTTCTGTAAATTGAATATTTACATTGTGCCCTGTAGAAATTCCACTATCAAAAAACCAACCTATAGCCGGCGTAACTGACCAAGCATAGCACACGCTATCTTTAGGATTAAAGCTCGGTGGTGGTGAACAAGAATTACTAAAATTGATAGCACGTTCTGGTTCAACTAAATTAAATGTAATGGGTGTATTTTTTTGACTACAAGCTATTTGTGTCGGCCCTGAAATAGAACCAGTTGCAAGTGTTGCCGGATCTGGTGGCGTGACTGGAGTAGTATCGAGGCCGTCAATTATTTCTATTCTAAATTCGCATACAGATGCTGCATACCCGTCCAATACAAAATATACTAACTGTCCAGGGATAAAACTACTATATTGTAGATCAATCACACCCGAAGTACTACCAACATAATCTTGACAGGCAACACTCGAAGATTTACGACATTCTGAAAATAAACCTGTCTGAATACCTGTATCGCTAAGATTATTTAATGGGTGTACGCAATTGTAAAAATGGATTCTAAGGTGAACGTTGCTACTGCATGCTGTGAAAGAAAACCATGAAGTATTATCAAACTGACCTGCATTGTTACAAACACCTGCTTTTGGGTTACTTGATGAATTATTCCAAAAAGACTCTGTTTCATTTATTACCCTCAATTTTCCTACATAGCCATTAAGTTTACTTCCGCAAATATATTCGGCTGTCGTACAAATTTCTCCCAAAGGTGCATCTGTAAAATTACACTGCGCCAATGCGTTTTGCATCACAAAAACACAAAGGAAAACGATTGTTGCTAATTTTATTTTCAAATACACACTTACACTCAAAACAAATTCGATTTTTAGATTTCAGGGTTTCAAAACTACAAGCATCTGATTATGAAATATATAAATATATTTTTAATATAATATGATACTATATACACAAAAACACCGTAAAGGTACGCCAATTTCAGCTATTAGACACTATACATATACATAAAAAATGTGCCAAATTTGAACATTTAGGATTTTCTTAAAATTTAAGTTTTTTCTGTTTATGATGATTGGTCACATTAAGGTGGACTTTACTATTATACAAACCGACTCAAGTAATTACTGAAATTTGAAACCTTTTTCTATATTTTTTATGTTATCATTCAATAACCAACAAGGAAGTTTACCACTTAAAGAATCATTGTATGCACGAAAACACAAAAAAAACGCTCGTCATTGGCGCATCTGACAACCCTGAAAGATATTCCAACAAGGCTATCCAGTTACTAACATCAAAAGGGCATCCAGTAGTTGCAATCGGTAACAGAGAAAGCCAAGTTAACGAGGTTCAAATCACTAAATCCCGTTTACAATACAATGATATTGATACTGTTACGCTGTATATCAACTCCAAAATCCAAAGAGAATACTACGATTATATCATCAATCTCAAACCCAAACGCATCATTTTTAATCCAGGCACGGAAAATCAGGAATTTTATGATTTAGCCGAAGAAAACGGCATCACAACTGAAGAAGCATGTACATTAGTATTGCTTAATCTTGGGCAATATTGAAAAATGGTTTAAAGGTTTATAGGTGTAAAGGTTTAATTGGTTGTCGGTTTGAAATTGTTTAAAGGTGTAAGGGTTTAATTTTTATTGTTGATTTGCCGAATTGTCGGATTTGTGGAGTTGTTGATTTGTGGAGTTGTTATGTTGGTTTAGCCTTAAGCTGATAGCTAATAGCCAATAGCTAACAGCTAATAACACTTTCAATTTTCCACTTTCAATTTTCCACTCTCAATTTTCCACTCTCAACTCTCAATTCTCAACATCTTCTCCGCCAGATCCATCCCATGTTTCTTGGGCTTGTTCAGGGAATGTAGCTTTGCGAAGCAATTTGACCTGCATACTATTGTCATGATAAGTAGCCTGCCCTACTAATACCAATGCATCATTATTGTATTTCACTTCAAATTCTTGTGGTTTGATACGCTGGTCGTCATCTAATAGTAATAACAAGTTATTATCCGACGTATAGACACATCTTCCCGTTCCGTAAGTTTCCGAAAAGCTACCATAAGCATATTTGTTACCGTCTTGAAAATCAATCCAAAACCCTTTAATATCCGATGCAAATGACATTTGATTTCCCCTTAAAAATGCATCCACATGCCACATATCCTGGACCAAAACATTGGTCAACGATGGATCAATACTTTTGAGTCGATGATCTAAAATAGATATTGTCGCTGCTCTTTGATCCTTGATGAGTGCTTCATTATTATCAAACTGGTTATGTAAGATATACTTCTCTGTTACTGGTAAAACTTTTGAAGTAATTGCACCCAATTTAGAAGCAGATTGAGATTCAGGTTGCTTGCAGGTTGCAAACATCAACATGGCTGTTATAACTATTAAACTTAAATATTTCATACTACAAAAAACATAATTTATTTTAAAAATGTAAATCTTTATCTTTGAATATACTAAATCATCGTACTTTTGTTGATTAAATACAATTCATCCAACACAATTAATCAGTTGGAAGCGCAAAAGTAATGCTTAATAAGTTTTTATCATATATAGAGCAGAAAAAATTAATTGCTCCAGACTCTAAAACCCTATTGGCAGTGTCTGGAGGAAAGGATTCTATGGTCATGTTGGATTTGATGCAAAGTGCAAAATTTGACTTCATAGTTGGACATATCAATCATCAACTTCGAGGTGACGAATCCGAAGCTGATGCGCTTTTTGTTAAGAAATATTGTATGGAGCGACAGATTCCTTATCTTCAATATGATATAGACCCTTATTTGCTTTCACATGGCAATCTCCAGGATAAAGCCCGCCAAATCCGATATAAAAAATTACATCAATGGGCTGTGGAAAATCATTGTTCTCAAATAGCAACGGCACATCATTTAGATGATAGGATTGAAACATTCCTTATGTACGTCATGCGTGGAACAGGTATGCATGGTATGCAATCAATCGCAGCTAAAAACGGAGCGATTATCCGACCATTACTTTGGGCTTTTGCTGATGATATCAAGCAATATATACATGCTCATGCTATCCCATTCAGAGAAGACAGCAGCAACGCTTCCGATAAATACCTGAGAAATCATGTCCGGCATCACGTCATACCTTCGATGATCCATGCGGATAGCAGATCCATTCACGGCATAAAGCAAACTATTCAACATGTAGAATCCACTGTAACGGTTTTTGATTTTTTATTAAATGAATATGCGAAAAATATCGTCAGCGTTGATTTAGATCGCAAAACCATTGATCTGAATGCTATTCTTCATCTTAATTTTGCAGCGGATATTTTATATTATTTAGTCAAAGACGAGGGTTTTAATTATTATCAGTGTACTGACATGATCCGCAATCAAAACGGACATTTTTATGCTCCTACCCATGAAGCTATTGTACATCAAAAAAAAATCATCATCAGGAAAATCAAGGAAAAGCAAGAAGCACCCGAACCGTTATTAATCAATTCATTGCCTTTTGAAGCAACCTATAACGATACGACTATAACACTGTCTTTGACAGATAAAATGCCTGTAAATGTAACTGATAAAAACACGTTTTATGTAGATGCGGATAGACTCACATTTCCCTTAAAAATCAGAATGCGACAACCGGGAGATGTTTTTCGACCATTCGGACTGCATGGAAAAAGTCAGAAAGTCAAAGATTATCTTATCAATAGAAAATGCTCCGCTTTTGACAAAGAAGACATCATAATCTTAGAAGATACATCTCAAATCGCAGCTTTACTACCTCTGACGATAGCGCATGATGTACAATTGGATAATAGTACTAAGAGTATTGTTAAGATACAGCTTATTGATAATTGATAATTGATAATTGATAATTGATAATTGATAATTGATAATGGAGTATCAGATTAGCTTAGCGTCCTCGCTAAGCTATAAATTAGCTCAAGCCTCGGCTTGAAAGCTAAGACACTATCACAACACCGTCAGATCTCCTTTCAACAACTCCGTTTTACCTTCCGGTGTCAGTAATCTGATGTAATATACATATACGCCCTGTACCACATGGCTGCCTTTGTACATGCCGTCCCAACTTATGGTATTTTGCTCACTGCTGTACATCTCATTGCCCCACCTGTCATATACCCTGGCTTCCTGTACTTTGTACCCCTCGGGAATGTTTATTGTCCAGATATTATTTCCGCTTTTTGATTGGGTATGGATGATATTGGGTATGTGGATTTTGGGTGTTACTTTTTCTACTATTACATCAAAGTTCCTGTAATAGACACATCCATTGCTATGGGTCAACTCTAAGGTTATCGTTGTATTGACATCTGCTTTTATCGTGGTTTCAAAACAGGTATCACACAGCACTGCCGATGATGGCAACCACCTTAATCGCCATGCTGTACTATCTAAATCCACCCTGACGCTGATGCTATCTCCCATTTTTATCCTTTTGGTGTCGAAAACAGGAAGTTCGTTTATATCCGGAAGCACATCTATGTCGATATCATAGGTTTTTTCGCACTCGCCATGATAGCTCAATCTTACAAAGCCGTTTGAAGTAAGTGTTGTCGTTTTTTGGGTATCGCCATTGCTCCACCCTATTGTCCAGTCAGGGTCGGCTTCGATGCTCGCATGATAGGCGTTGTCCTCACAGTCTAAGGCTATTTTTGGAGGTGGTGGCCATGAGAGCTTAGTTACTTTGGCATTTATGAGGCTATCACAACCGTCCTTGTTTTGTAATGTGTAGCTTAGCTCTCCGCTTTCGCTGATTATCGTATTGTTGATAGTTATGCTATCTTCGGGACAAAGGATATAGGTCTCTGTCGTTAAAGGTATGTCGTATATAGCCACATGCGCTGTAACTTCCGTCTTGCAGTTTTCTTCTGTTTTGGTATATCGTACCGTTTGGGTGTCTTTGATATACGTTCCGTCTATCAATATACTATCACCTTTGCAGATGAGATGATTTTCAGTCAACGTGCGTAGCGGCTCTACTGTGAGCTGCACCTGTACCACGCTGTCACAACCATAGGTCGTTGTGTATTTTTGCATATATAGTCCAGGCTCTTTGCGCCAGACTTCAAATATAAAAATACTGTCTCCGCTGCATATTTGATTTGATTCGCTATTCAGATAGGAACTTTGTACCATGAGTTGTACTTGTGCGATACTATCGCAGCCTGCTAAGGTTTGATGTTTTTTGGTAAATACTCCTGCTTCTTTCTCCCAAATGTCCCATATCCTTATACTGTCGCCCTGACATATCGCCTTAGTTTCCTCAGTTCGTATCGTATCGGATACGCTCAGCTCAAATATCACGATACTGTCACAGCCGAAACGGTTGATCAGATTAGATGTGATCATGGTCGCTTCGTTCCACCACGTGTCCAGATAAAACAGCGAATCTCCCTTACATATCTCCTGTCGTGGCAATACCAAACTATCGGTAGCTTGTACTGCAATCACTATCGTATCCGTATAGGTACGGTGGCAGTCATCTGTGGTCTCCAACCAATATACGCCCGGGTATATCAATGAATTGATCCGCTCTGTCGTCAGGTCGCTCCAGGTGTATGACGTCCATGCTCCCGGGTCTATAGTCACAACACTACCTGAACACACCAACGTATCAGCACCAATATCCAAATGACGGGTTGCAAGGTCAAACGTGACTAAGCTTACATTATTCTTATAGTTGCACTCATAGATACCGCTGATATCGGAACTTCTGACTCCAGGACCATATCCTGCGTCATTGATCGTCCAATACATTTGTGTATTTCCTGCCGGCATCGGTATCGCTATTACTATGGTATCTGTACTTTTGTGGGTTATGGTGTCTGTTTTCAGATCTAAACACCAGGTCGTTATCTCCAAAGGCTCTTCATGGACAGGATCTGTGAAGTAACAACCGCCGTCGATACAGGCTTCTGCTATCTCCATACCGGTGTTTTCTATCACGATTGTAAAAACTAAGCTGTCTCCCTTGCAGGCGTAATCTATCACTGCTATACCCAGATCGGGCGAGCGCATATCTAACATGTAGGTATTATTGCTGTAATCGCATTCCGTGATGAATGGTGTTGTAAATAACGGCGGATAGGACAAACCGCTGTCATTGATGACGATCAACATGGAGTCTAAGCCTACTATCGTCGGCATCATCACACATACGGTGTCAAGATATATGGTCAGGGTATCTAAAAGCAAGGTCTCGTTTTCATAAAAATCAGGTATATAGCATAAAACCATGACACCATTACTGAATAATCCGTTCCGGTTGGCTACGGGATAAAAGCAGATCTCGGTGCTGTCGCCCAGACAGCGTGAGGATGCCGTAATGCTCAGATCGGTGCTCAACTCCGGCCATACATAGCAGCCCTCCTGCGTGCGATACGTCGCCTGCGTCAGGAAGTTGTTGTAGGGTGTACTACAGGTCTCCTGGCTGCACTGATCCGTATGCTGTAGCGGTATGACCGTGCTTTGCGGATGCCTCGGGATCGTAAGATCATCATTGATAAAAGTAGGGTTGTAGCCATACTGATTCCATACCGACCGGGCAGGTGCCCATGGTAAGGAGGCCGATTCGAAGCAATAAATCCGGGCATCTTCCTCTTTTTCTCCCTGTAAAAATCCCGTTACAAGGATCTCGGCCTCGCCATCGTTGTCTATATCCACCACCACAGGATACTCTGTCCCCGTAGCCGATAGCAAAGGCGTTGATGCAATTGTCCTGCCTGTTGCGCCCTCTATGATCCGTAGCGTCGATTCGTCCCGATAAACTAATTCATTGCGACCGTCCTGGTTAAAGTCAAACATGGTAATACCGGTAATACCTGAACGGTCCGTAGTGGATAAAGAATAAAGCAATTTTAAATTCTGGGTGCCGTCATACTGGTACATGCGTAATTCCAACGCAAAAACTACACCAATCTCCGGCTTACAGTCCCCGTCCACATCACCGATAAACGCAACAGACCCGGCTTGTCCTGAGGGTGCCTGCGCTATTAAGGCTCCGGTTCTTGGATTCCAGACATAGATGCCTCCACCATCTCTATAGTACTGATTCCGCACGACTATGACATCCAATTGGCCATCACCATCTATATCCCCTACGGAAGTGATGCCGTTTTGTACCGGAGCGTCAGCCTGATGCACAACAAATTGATTGCCTATGGGCGAATTTTCATTATTCAGGATGACTTCATACACTACATTACCGGCAGCCAACTCCAAGCCGGGAGCTGGGAGCAAATCTGCGGCCACTGTATTACTTAAAGTTGTCTCAAATTTTGAGCTCGGATTACTTCCAAAGTTATTACCACCTTTAAAGTTTTCAACATCTTCTAAAATGATCGACCCGTCAAAAAAGGAAAGCAGCTTATTGTATAAGTATATATTCGGGATGCCATCCCCGTTGAAATCCGCAATATTCAATGACCCGCCATGATGCAGATAAATTTCGGTTTTCCATTTTACATTATTGAATTGGTCAATCATACAAATGGAATCGTCATACATAAATACCGTATATATGGTATCAAGATACTTAAATATAGCCATGGATGACTCGGAATATGAAGGCCTGATAGTATTTGTATATTGATAATCCGATATCGTCTCACCTGTCTTACCATTTATATTCAGTATGTGATTACTTGTACTTTGAGAAAAAATATCAATATAACCTAATGATTTTCTGGCTACAACCGTATGCTCTCCATTTTCATTATATACTAAGATGTGACCAGCGCTTGCTTCAAACCCTAATACTTCACTTTTCCATTTCAACTTTAAATCAATGGTGCTGAATGTATCCGGTATGATTTCACATAATGGCTTACAATGGTTATAATACGCGTCTCCCGTACAGGGACAATCCGGGTCAAAACCATCGATCAACCCGTCACCGTCATCATCAATACCGTTATCGCAGATTTCATCGCTTGTGCCGGTCGTATTGATATATTCGCAATGATGCTTTGCGCATATCCCGTTATCAACGGTCAGGCATAGTCTTACATAAGGATAAGCCTTGATGTAAAAGCTGTCAACCGGGCTTAAAGATGTGAATACCGGCTTAGTGTCTTGCCTTATCTCCCAATTCAATGCGTTGCCCACAGCACTACAGGACTCAAAGACTAAGTATTGATTGACCATCGCATACCGGAAACAGGCCTCTACCGGGCAGATGACATAAAGCTTCTTCGTGATTGAATCTGACCTGCAATGGTCGCTGCCCGATATGGCCACTAATTTTACTGTAAAAATTCCTTCCTTATCAAAGCTATAGGTCAAATCTTTTTCTTTTCCTGCCCTTACTCCGTCAACATACCATTGAAAATCAACGGTATTGGCAGAATGATTGATAATATCCGGTACGATACCTGCATCCACTGTATCCGGCATAGTGAATAAGGCTGTCACCGGGTTTTCGCATGGTGGCAGACAGGCTTCGGATGCAGCTAATGACGCATACTGTTGCTCTATGACAAAATGCATACGGTCGGCTTGGCCTTGCGTAAAATGATTCAGACACCTCCATGAATTATAATCCATATAATTGCTATTATCGTCAGGCTGATCGCCCAAACCTCCTAAGTTTATTGGTCTGAATGGGTTTTTAACACTTTGATCATCCGCATCTGTACTGCATGAATTTTCAGTTTGAGTACAATTTCCATAAACCCGGTTATCTGGTGGCGTATCACAGACATAATCTCCATCTTTTAGACAATCATTATTTTTACATCCGCCTAAAAAAGTATGTCTTAACCCGAGAAAATGTGCCATTTCATGAGTTAACAGCAATGCGTCGGTTTTATTTGTACCCAGAAACTGCGATTCCACCACTACCCTATGTCTATCGCCAAATCCTGATATAATACAATTCGATCCCAGACAGGCATTTTTAACGACATGTATATTTAAATATTTATTATGATCCAGATTTATTGAATCCCTCATCCATTTAAAGCCATTGAAATTGGACATATCCGTATAAGGCGTCTTGTACCTTTTGATGCCACTAAAGGCTTCTCCTTTTTCATCCCGTTTTGCAAGACAAAACTGTATTTGCGTATTTACTCCTTTTTCGTTATAAAATACACCCTCATTTGCAAATGCTTGGTTCAGATATTCAAGTCCATTAAGAATGACATCGTCCGGCAGGTTCTCCGGGCCACCATCATGGATCACATGAAATACAACAGGTAAGGTATATGTAACTAATGATCGCTTGAGAATATTATCTTTATTACTAAATACCTGCTGATACTTCATTTCGAATTCTAAAGCTTTCTTTACATATTCGGGATCTGTTGACATCATTATACTGTCATATACCTCACTTCCACAAAAATAATCCACCTGTGCGGATATTTTCAGACTGACAATGAAAAGCAACAAATATAGAAACAGGTGTCTCATTTACTATCTGAATTGAAGTATAATCAAAGATATAGTGTTAAAAAATTCAATCACAAGACTTCACCAAATTAAAATTTGTTTTCATGATTAATTTGTTTAATACACAAAATATTATTTTGAAAATTCATAAATCATAACTTCTAAAACAATAATATACCGTTATGTTACATCACAAATGTAGGTATTTAATCGTAAAAATACAAATATTTTATCATAAAAAATCAGTTTAGATATATCTGAGTTTTATGATTTGAAAGTAAAAACCTGGTAAGTTACAAAATTTGACGCTTTATTCTCCCAACAAATCCGGTCTTTTCAGCTCCGTGATACGATAGGCTTCATCTTGTCTCCACGTTTCTATCAATCGGTCATTGCCCGACAAAAGTACTTCCGGTACTTTTAAACCTTTATATTCTGACGGTCGTGTATAGACAGGTGGCGCTAACAAATCATCTTGGAATGAATCGGTCAACGCACTCGTTTCATCTCCCAAAACACCGGGTATCAGCCGCCCAACGGCATCCGTAATCAAAGCCGCTGCCAATTCTCCACCTGAAAGCACAAAATCTCCAACAGACAGTTCCATAGTCACATGCAAATCACGGATACGCTGATCAATTCCTTTATAATGTCCGCAAATCATCAGGATATTGTCCATACAGGCCAGCCTGTTGGCTATCTTCTGATTAAAGGTTTTTCCGTCTGGAGTGAGATAGATGATTTGGTCGTACTTTACTTGTTTTTTAAGGTCTTCAATACAATGATCCAATGGTTCACACATCATGACCATACCGGCACCACCACCATACTGATAGTCATCAAGTTGTTTGTGTGGACCAAGCCCATAAGACCTGAGCGGGATTACATTGACTTCAAGCAATCCCTTGTCAACAGCACGCTTCATAATCGAATGCTGAAATGGGCTTTGCAACAGATCCGGGACTACCGTAATAATGTCTATTCTCAAAACTTATATTCTTGAATGCTGAAAACCGAACATTGAAAATTGATTTCAAATATTCAATTAAACATTTTGTTTCAATTGTGCATAGTACTGATAAAAATATGGTATTGTCTCTATCCCTTTGAAATAATTGAACAATCCGTAATGTTCGTTTGGAGAGTGGATATCGTCAGAATCCAATCCGAAACCCATAAGTACAGTTTTCACATTCAACACATCTTCAAATAGCGCAACAA
Source organism: uncultured Aureispira sp. (assembly GCA_964399855.1). Lineage (GTDB taxonomy): Bacteria > Bacteroidota > Bacteroidia > Chitinophagales > Saprospiraceae > OLB9. The sequence continues at coordinate 21,948 of CAYNSF010000027.1, forward strand.
TCGGAATACTTCCTCCTCCACGTACAGGTATTGGGTCTTTGCCAAAGGTCGCTTTCATCGCCATAGCCGCCGCTTGATATTCCGGCGTATCTGACGGCGTTACTGCCGCCTCTCCGCCATGATGCGGTCTTACTTCTACTTTCACTCCTGGAGGAGCGATACTTTCGAAATGACTTTTGAATAGCTGTGTGATGACTTCACTTTTCTGATTGGGTACTAAACGCATACTTATCTTAGCATACGCTTTGGACGGCAATACAGTTTTTGCACCTTCACCGATATAACCACCCCAAATCCCATTGACTTCCAATGTCGGGCGGATAGATGTTTGTTCTAAGATCGTATATCCTTTCTCACCCATTGTATCTTCGATACCAAGACCTTTCATATACGCATTTCTGTCAAAAGGCGCCTGATTCATGGCTTGTCTGTCCGTATCAGATACGACAACTACATCATCATAGAATCCAGGAATGGTAATATGTTTATTTTCGTCTTTCATCGAAGCAATCATATCGCACAATACCTGCGCCGGATTGGCTACTGCACCGCCGTAAACGCCTGAATGCAAGTCTTTATTCGGGCCTGTCACTTCTACTTCGACATAACTCAAACCTCTCAATCCGACAGTTATCGATGGAATATCATTGGCGATAATGGACGTATCCGAAATAAGTACAACGTTGCACGACAACATTTCTTTATATGTATTACAGAATATACCTAAATTACTTGATCCGATTTCTTCTTCTCCTTCTATCATGAATTTCACATTGCAAGGTAGCGCATCATTGTGTTTCATAGCTTCGAATGCCTTGACATGCATGTACATCTGTCCTTTGTCATCACAAGAACCACGTGCAAATATTGCTCCGTCTGGATGAATATCCGTTTTGTTGATAACGGGTTCGAATGGTGGACTATTCCACAAATCTAATGGATCTGGTGGCTGTACATCGTAGTGACCGTAAACTAAAACTGTCGGCAATGCCGGGTCTATCAAATGCTCACCATAAACGATTGGATGTCCTGCTGTAGGGTAAATCTCAACTTTATTGCATCCTGCATTTCTAAGACTATCGGCTACAGATTCAGCTGTTTTTGCAACGTCACCTTTGTATTTTGGATCGGCACTTATGGATGGAATCCGCAACAAACCCAATAATTCATTGAGAAATCGGTCTTTATTGTCTGTTATATATTTTTGTACGTTTTGCATATCTTTTTAATTGAAAGTTGAAAGTTGAAAGTTGACGAAAATAATACATTTATTAAGTGGGTTACAACCTCAATGTTTTATTGTTTTATAAAATCATTTTTTAGATGGATTGACATAAGTTTTGCCCATATTGTATAGGGTAAAGCAAAGTTTATCTGTAACCTCCTCGATAATTTTGGAGGTTGGTTTTCCAGCTCCGTGACCTGCACTTTTATCTATCCTGATCAATACGGGATTTGGGCCTGACTGTTTTTTCTGCAATTCGGCTATGAATTTGTAAGAATGCGCAGGTACTACCCTATCATCATGGTCAGCTGTTGTCACAAGTGTTGCCGGATAAGCAACACCTGAGCGGACATTGTGCACAGGAGAATATCCTCTTAGATAATGAAACATATCTTTGCTTTGCTCCGATGTTCCGTAGTCATAAGCCCAACCTGCACCTGACGTAAACGTATGGTATCTCAGCATATCTAAAACACCTACCGCTGGTAATGCTACTCTGAACAGATCTGGACGTTGTGTCATGGACGCACCGACCAAAAGTCCACCATTTGACCCACCGGCAATGGCGAGATTTGCGGAGGAAGTATATTTGGAACTAATCAAATATTCTGCGGCAGCTATAAAATCATCAAACACATTTTGCTTGCGCATTTGTGTACCGGCATCGTGCCATTTTTTACCATATTCGCCACCACCTCGTAGATTTGGCACAGCATAGATACCACCGAGTTCAAGCCAAACGGCATTGGGAACGCTAAACGATGGTGTAAGGCTAATATTAAATCCACCATATCCATATAATATCGTAGGATTGGTACCGTCTAATTTGATACCTTTTTTATAGGTAATCATCATCGGAACTTTAGTACCGTCCTTAGATGTATAGAAAACCTGCTTAGATTCATACATATCCGGGTTAAAATCAACATTGGGTTTTACAAAAACCGATGAAATGCCGGTAGCCGGATCAAATTTGTAAATACTTGCAGGTGTGATATAATTAGTAAAAGAATAATATAGGGTTTGATCATTTTTTTTGCCACCACCCATTGATGCCGATCCCGGACCTGGTAATTGGATTTCACGCACCATATTCCCTTTATAGTCATATTGCTTTACCTGAGATAAGGCATCTTTCATGTAATGTGCGAATATATATCCACCACCTTTTGATGTACTCAATACAAACTCCGATTCAGGTATGAAATCAACCCATTTTTCTGGTCTTGGGTCAGCAGCATCGACTGTCACAAGACGCTTATTTGGCGCATTGAGGTTGGTCGAGATAAACAATTTTGAGCCTTCATTTTCCATAACATACGAAGTGCTTTCCATGTTGCCAACAATGGTAACAAGTTTTGCTTTCGGGTCTTTCAGATCGAGGATATATAGCTCATTCCCTGATGTAGCATTAGCTGCTGTGATAACAAGATAGTGATTATCGCTCGTCACATAACCACTAACATATCTCCTTTTGATATCTCCGCCAAAGATCACTTTATCTTCATTTTGCTTCGTACCCAGCTTATGGTAGTATAGCTTATGCTGATCCGTTTTCGCTGACAATTCGCTACCTTTTGGTTTGTCGTAGCTTGAATAATAAAACCCTTCATTGCCCTTCCATGAAAGACTTCCGAACTTTACATCATATAATGTATCTTCAATAATACTTTTATTGGCTGCATTCAATATGATCACTTTTCTCCAGTCGATTCCTCCTTCTGAGATCTGGTAAGCTACTTTTGTTCCGTCTTCAGAAAATTCAATTCCGGCAAGCGAAGTCGTTCCATCTTTTGAAAATTTATTAGGGTCTAAGAACACTTCTGGAGCCATGCCCGACTTTTCACGATACAAAACAGACTGATTTTGAAGTCCATTATTCTTAAAAAAATAGGTATAACTACCTTCTTTAAACGGTGCTGAAAACCGCTCATAATTCCATAGCTTTTCAAGTCTATTTTTAAAAGCTTCACGGAATGGAATCTTATCTAAGTATCCAAACGTTACATCATTTTGCGCATCTACCCATTGAGCGGTTTCTGTTGACAAGTCATCTTCTAACCACCTGTACGGGTCTTTCAGTGTAGTACCGAAATAATCAGTAGCCACAGGAATTTCTTTTGTATTTGGATAATTCAATGGTGCTTGCATAGTAGGTTTAACGGTTAAATCTTTAGTTTTACTGCATGCCAATATAGACACTACGGCTAAGAATGCAATATACTTCTACATAGGATAAATTATTTAATTTGAATTAAAGTGTAAAGTTAAATAATTTACAACAAGTTAAAAGTAAATCTGGTTTTGAAGTATTTTATTTTTTTGTGGAGATGTGGTGTTGGTTGTTGAGGTTTATAGGTTTATCCTGTTGGATGCTTACTATCCCACAGGGTAAATTTGTGGAGCTATTATATTGGTATATATGAGTTCAAGCCTTTGCAAATCTATTGTCCTAATTAGGGCATGCTGTTTAACTTGCAAAGAATTGTTTATCAATGACTTTTGACGATGAAATTCAAATATAAATGCAAGGCAAAAATGCTCTAACCCAACAGAATCACAAAAGAACCTTGCACTGAATATTATTACAGCTTCTAATTTTGGCAAATCCAGACACCATCGGATAGCACCTACGGAGCATATTTTCATCATGACATATCTTAGCTACAAATCTGTTGCTCCTACGGAACATTTGATTATCCTATTGATTTTCAGCAGTATATTGCCCCTCACTTCGACAGGCTCAGTGGGCTGGGACAAAACGTTTGTAAACAAGACAGAATTATAGTGCTCTGTCAACAAAAAGATCTTAATGAAATGTCGTTCTTTTTTCAAATCTCATCGTTAAAAATACTCGCCATAGTTACCACTATGCCTGCGTTTTTGCCTTGATTTTTAAAAAAATAACTTCCGTTATAATTTAAGTCTTTTTATAGACAGTGCACCAGTGAGCTATTGCTCCGTAGGATCTACCCATTCAACTCGAAGTAAAAACTGTAGTAAGGAGTTTAACAGCAAGCCTTAATTACTAACTTCCAATAACCAACAATCCAATAAGAAGAACTATGATAAAGCTGTAAAAAGCCTATAAACTGCGATAACTATTTCAATAGTTTTAAGATAGCGAGATGTTAGTGTGGTTAATTCTTTTCTGAAAGCCAAAAAATTATTAAAAAAATTGAATATTTTTTTTGCGCACGATTTTTTGATCATTTATTTGAATCAAACATACTTAAATATTATGATAAATTTTAATGCTTGAGACATATTAAAAGTACTGATAATGTATTTTTAATATTGGTCTGAAATTTGGCTTTGTAATGGGATAGGGAGAAAATATCCGATGATTTCAAGGAATTATAGGATTTGTTTCTTCAGGGTAATAACTGAATATTTACACAAGCATTTGAAGCGCACAGTTTATGTGTTTCGAATGTGAGATAATATTGAACGATTTATGCAATTACGAATTTTTACAAAAATCCATCAACCGATGAAGAACCCATTATTTAAACACATTTTTATCCGGAAGCACATTACCGGATTAAGCAGAATCAACTTCATGATACTGATGTTGGGATTATTTGCTGGAGTGTTGAGCGCACAACCCGTTGCAGTTCATAAGACGGAGTGTCAATGTCTCAATAACGCTACCAATGATACCAATGGACAGTATCTTGAAAGTTTTTATTTTAACAGCAATCCTGGCGAAGTCTGGAGGTTGGACGGTCCGATTTCCGGATTTTATCATCCTGCATCCTTACCGCCACCGGCTACACCTATACTGTACCTGATAGGCACACAAATACCGGAAACATCTCCGGGTGTGTACACGATTCAGGCTAAACGTGTTTCGGGACAGCCATGGAGTGTTTTCGTTAGAAATGCGACAACAGGACAGAGATCACAAGTGTTCTCTATTGAAGATTGTCGTTATCCGACGCATCCGGTTGCACTTAGTATTGCCGGTGATCCTATTGTATGCCTTTCCGCTACAGGGGAAAACTATTTTTTGGTACCTGAACCGCCAAGTTCAGGCTATGATAATGTTATATGGTCACTTGTAGCTGGTGGATCTATTGCAGGACCTAATAATACAAGTAGTGTACTTGTTGACTGGGGACCGACTCCAGGTAAGTATAGCCTGAATGTAAGTGGTGTTCAAAGAAACTTTGGAACTCAAACGCAAGGTTGTAACTTCTCAATAAGCAGAGATGTAACTGTCGTTGACCCAGCACCTTACACAAGGTTACTTGGCGACTTTGGCAATTGTATAGGCGATATCGAGAGATACACTATCGCTGCCAGAGTTGATCAGTTGAATCCTTTGGGCCTTACTTGGGGCGTATATACTGATCCATTGGGATTAGTTCCAGCGTTGGGTGTTGTAGAGTCCAATCCGGGTGGCAGCATCAGGACTAGGACTTATCAATGGCCATCAGTTCCGGGCGTATATTATATTGCGGTACGTGGTGAATTTAGATTAGATGCTACTGCGCCTTATTGTTCTTTTGAGACGATCAGAAGAGTGGATATAGTAAGCGAGCCTTTGTTGCCATTGGCTTGTAATAACCGTGTGAATATATCCATGAATCCAAGTTGTGAGTTGACGTTCGCTCCGGATCAGTTCCTTGAAGATCAGCGTTTCCCTAATTCATCTTATGATATCATGATTCGGGATATCCAAGCGGATACGATCGTTCCTAACGGAACTATTGGCTTTGGTTATGTCGGAAAAGTTTTGGAAATTAAAGTCATTCATGAATGTTCTGGTAACTCTTGTTGGAGTTATGCAACCATAGAAGATAAATCTATTCCTGACATGGTGTGTCCAGTTGACATCACGATTACTTGTGAGAGTCTTAATGATTTGACCGTTACTGGCTTTCCACAGTTGCCTGTTGGTGCTGTGCGTACACCTGTAAGTGGCGTGCCAAATACGTGGATCGTGAATGGATTTGACCTATGTAGCAATGTTACTTTGAGTTATAAAGATGTCGTCGTTGACAATGCTTGTACAGGGCCGTATTCATCTGTGATTACCAGAACATGGACTATCGTTGATGATTCGGGCAATAAGTCTGATTGTTCACACGCTATAAGTGTTGAAAGAGCATCAATCATTGATGTGGTTATGCCAAATAATTATGATGATGCAACTGGACCAAATGGTTCATTAGAAGCATGTGATAATTTTCCAAAAGTAGCTTACATAGTTAATGGTTCTAAACAATTTTATGTAGAAAATGGCGTAACTAAAGTGGATTCTGTTCCAGATCCAGCATTTACAGGATTCCCGATTGGAACATTATGTATGAATGCGTCTGTTTCGTATGAAGATAAGAAAATATTTCTTTGTGGTACTAATCCAAATGCTTATAAACTTATAAGAAAGTGGAGAATTATTGATTATTGTGCTGATCCAAGTGATAATATTAGGGAGCATAATCAATTGATAACGGTCATGGATACCAAAGCACCAATCATCACTTGTCCTGCGGATCTTACAGCACAGTCTGGTACGATATTGCCGGCGGCTATTGTTCCAACAAAAGTACATCAGTGTGTTGGTGATTGGCAGGTATTGCCTCCAGTAGCTATTTATGACTGTATGCCTACAACATGGACTGTTGACTTTAAGCTTGCAGATGCTTTTGGAAATCCTGTTGACGGAGACTTTGTGACTAAAGATGGCACTACAGAAGTTAAAGGAACAGCTGGAAATTATACGATCATCAATTTGCCGAAAGGCAGAACATGGGTACGATATACTGTAACGGATCTTTGTGGTAATTACTCACATTGTTTTACAGAGGTAGATGTTGTTGACAATGAAGCACCGATAGCCGTTTGTGATAAACATACGATCATCGCTGTTGGAGCCAATGGCGAAGGTTGGGCTGGTGTACTTACATTTGATGACGGTAGCCACGATAACTGTGCTTTGACTTGTATGAAAGTCAGAAGAATGGACAATGCTATCTCTTGGGATAGAATCGATTGTAATAATCAGATTAGATTTACTTGTAGCGATATAGGTAGAGTCATCCAGGTAGAACTTGGTGTTTGGGATGCTGCTGGCTTGTTTAATTCATGTATGGTAGAAGCCAGAGTTCAGGATAATATTTTCCCAACTATCAATGTTCCAGTAGATGTAACAGCATATTGTTACGAAGATTTTACTACATTGACCAGATTTGGTATAGCGACAGCTGTTGATAACTGTACTGCAACCATCACAGAAGTGAGAATCGACTCGTTGAATGACTGTAATATGGGTAAAATCGTTCGTGTATTTACAGCAACGGATACGTATGGCAATAAGACTGAAAGAAGACAGAGAATCTCAGTTTTAAATAATAGACCATTCACAGGTAATGATATAGATTGGCCTGATACATATACGATCAATAGCGGTTGTATCACGGATATTCATCCAGACAAACTTCTAGTTCAATACAGTACGCCACGATATCTGAGAAATACGGATTGTTCAAGACTTGCAGCAAGTTATGAAGATGTCGTATTCAACTTTGCAGACAATGTTTGTATAAAAGTACTTAGAAAGTGGAAAGTAATCGACTGGTGTCAGCACAATCCTCTATACCCAGGTACAGGCGAATGGACATATACACAGCTTATTATGGTCAATAATATTGAAGGGCCAAAATTCTTGAGCGGTTGTTCAACTGACGATGTTACCTATACACAGGTTGGTCAGTGTCAGGCAAGAGTTGTTGTGTCTGCAGTAGCGGAAGATGACTGTACACCTGATGATAAATTAGAGTGGTCTTACATCATTGATGAAGGTAATGATGGTACGGTCGAAGTGTCTAACGGTGTAGGTAGAAGGATTGATCGTGTATTTCCTTATGGAACACACAAAATCACTTGGATCGTTAAAGACGGTTGTAAAAACGAAGCGAGATGTTCAAACGTATTTACCATCGAAGATGATAAGAAGCCGACACCATATTGTATTACTGAAATCGGTACGGTAATCATGCCGTCTGCGAAGGAAGTGCCAATTTGGGCATCAGATTTCAACAGAGGTAGTACGGATAACTGTACTTCTTCAGATAACATAGTTGCTTCATTCTCTCCGACGGATAGAAATGATAATGTTCGCACGATTTCATGTGTGGATATGGATGGAGAAGCGATTAAGAAGTTTACATTCAATGTATATTTCATCGATGAAGCAGGCAATAGTGATTTCTGTACGGTATCATTATATGTTCAGGACAATGACGGTGTATGTGCAAAACCACAATCAAGAGCATCGGTTAAAGGAAATATTTATACAGAAGCAGATTACGCGGTTGAAGATGTACAGGTTAGTATCATGAGCATCTTACCAGAGTTTCCTAAATCAGAAATGACAAATCAGGACGGTAGCTTCTTATTCAATAATTTATTGGTTGACAATACCTATACTGTAGTTCCGACTAAAGAAGATGATTTACTCAATGGAGTTTCGACGCTTGACTTAGTTATGATTCAAAGACACATTTTAGATCTTGAACCGTTGAATTCGCCATACAAACTCATTGCAGCGGATATCAATAATTCAACCACTATATCAGCTTCTGACTTGTCAGATTTGAGAAAAGTGATACTTGGTGTCAAAAATGAATTCACGAATAATAAGAGTTGGAGATTTGTCGATGCTTCTTATGTATTTGCAGATCCTGCTCATCCATTCTCATTCAATGAATTCCAAGAGATTGGCAACCTTACACAAAATGTTGGTGGTAAAGATTTTATCGCTGTCAAAGTAGGAGATGTCAATGGAACAGTTGATACGAAATTCAAAGGAGACCATATTACTGAATCAAGAAGTGCTGCTTGGATGACGCAGAATATGGTAAGCGGTAAAGAAGGCGATATCGTAGAAGTAAGTATGAGTTTGAATAACATGGAAATCGCTGGAGCACAGTTTTCAATTGGATTTGACCCGGCTCAAGTTGAGCTGATAGATGCAAAAGCAAATGGATTGAATGCTTCCGATGACAACTTTAACTTCCGCAATGTAGGCGACGGTATTATTCACTTTAGCTGGAATAGTTATGCACCTATACAACTTTCAGGTGATGTGATGACATTGAGATTTAGATTGACCAATGCAATGGATCATCAGTCTGTATTGAGATTGGTACAACATGGCATCCGACCTGAAGTTTATACGCAAGCAGGAGGTCAGTTTGAAGTGAAGAGCTTGAAATTAGATTCGAGATCAGCAGGTTCGAATGCAGAGGGATTGTTTGAAGTATTCCAGAATATTCCAAACCCATTCAATGCAGCTACCGTGATCGGATTTAACCTGCCGGAAGCGAGTGATGTGACGTTTAAAGTATTTGATGTGACAGGAAAAGTTTTATTCCAGCAACAAGATCCTTATAAAAAAGGATACAACATCATCAACTTTGATGCGGACAAAATCAGTACTACGGGTATCCTGTATTACATGATTGAGACCAACAAATACTCAGCAACCAAAAAAATGATAATTATCAAATAATGAATGCCGGTACGAAGTCCGGCCAAGACGAAACAACCGGACTTCGTACCTTCAATTTCTCTTATAGAACTTATAATTTTATTAAAAATTAAATTTTCATACAATGAAAAGACCCAATTTTACACATTTCTTATGTCTGACTGAAGTTGCAGACTTTTTAAGAGCAAAAACAAGGGCATTCTCAATTTTTATAACCTTAACTCTTTTTACATCTTTAACATTATCTGCTCAATCACCAGTCGATTGTAATGTCATCTTGGCATGTAGTGGCGGTGTACAGATCTCACTTGAAGATGATTGTGAAGTAACGATTGGTCCGGATATGGTCATGGAAACACTGGCATTCAGTGAAGACGCTTATGACGTAACGGCAAAATTAGTGAATGGCGCAGATCTACCTGTAATAGTGATAGGAACAGATGGTTCCGGCAGAGACATCAAGCGAGTAGTGGCTACCTTAGCGCATATCAACAAAACGCTTGAAGTAACCGTATCCCTACGTGGATGTGGCAACAAATGCTGGGGATTTGCGACGATCGAAGATAAACTACCTCCAGTAGTTATTAGCGCGCCTTGTGAAGAAAGAATCACTTCTTTTTCAGGTAATGTTAATGATACTCATCCACAATATGATCGACCAAATTTGACAGTAACTTGTCCAGGTGGTAGCGTAGCAGGTGTGTATTATCAGACACATATCTTTGCGGTGGATCAGGCAGGTATCGTTGATATCAACCTTTTATCTGCAAGCCTTAGATTGTCTTTGTATGCGGGAAGTTTTGACCCTGCAAATCCTTGTACCAATGTTTTAGCAACCAATACCAATAATTTTTCCGATGCGTTGACAGTCGGTTCAAATTATGTATTAGTCATCAGCACAGCAGGTGGAGGTGTTCCGCCAGGTGGCATTAACTATGACGTTCTTATCGGCAATCGTACCGGTAATATCCAATCATCTGTAGATGCAGTGATTTGTGAACTGAATTGTAATGATGAAAACGGTATATTGCAACAAACGGTAGCAACAGCTACAAATCGTCCGGTGTTTACTGATGCTTGTTCGACTGTGACACTACAGAAAAGAGATGAAGTCATCAATCTTACTTGTGGCGATAGATTTAGTAGAATCATCAAAAGATTCTGGACTGCTACAGATCTTAGCGGTAATATAAGCGATGAAGTAGTACAATATTTCTATTTCAGAAGACCATCATTGGCAGATATCGTTTGTCCTGCTGATTGGGTTAGAGATTGTAGAACGACTTTTGCTAAGCTTCCAAACGGTGCTCCAACTCCAGAAGTGAGTGGTTATCCACAAAATATCGAATGTGCTAATATCCAATTATATTATGAAGATGTAGTTTTTGATCTTTGTGGTGCGGGAATCAAAGTTTTCAGAAAGTGGACGATCATTGATTGGTGTACTGGTGAAGATAGAATATGCGACCAAGCAATAAAGATTGAAGATAATATTGCTCCGATTATCTCTTGTCCGGCGGACATTACAGGTCATCCAAGCGGTGTCAACTCAGCTGATGTTGTAGCAGTAGCTGCGGGTACTTGTTCTGCTTCATGGAAAGTAAAACCTCCAGTTGTCATCTCTGAATGTTCTGGAGTAACATGGGATGTTTACTTCATGCTTTCCGAAGGTGGTACATGGGTTAAACAAGACGGTGCTACAAGAGTAGTCGGTTCTAAACCAGCTTTTGCAGCTGCCATTTCTACTACAGCCAGACCTTTCGAAATTGTTGGACTTCCTTTAGGTAGGACATGGTTGAGATATACCGTTACGGATGAATGTGGTAATGCGACTGATTGCTTTACAGAAGTGGACGTTGTAGATTTGATACCACCTACGGCTATCTGTGAAGGTCACACCGTGATATCTATAGATGACTCTGGTTGGGCAGAATTGTACGCAACATCATTAGATGACCATAGTACAGATAATTGTGGTCCAATCGCAAAATTCGAGGTAAGACGTAAGACAACGACTTGTCCTGGATATGAATCTGATTTGAATTTCAGTGAGAAAGTAAGATTCTGTTGTAATGATATCACGAACCCTGATTCTTATGTTTCAGTTATACTGAGAGTGTATGATCAATCGGGCAATTACAACGAATGTGAAACTCAAGTAAAAGTACAGAACAAGCGACCACCAGTTATAATATGTCCTGCTGACAGAACGCTCACTTGTGGAGACGCTCGTATAGATGCGTGGATTAGCGGTACTACTGCTTTTGACACGACATACTTCGGAGTACCGAATACAGGTGGTATATGTGGAACTGGTGTTTTTGATAGTAGAATTATCAGCAATACGCTTAACGCTAAATGTAAAACAGGTGTTGTAACAAGAGAATGGTATCTTGTTTCTAATCCTGCGATAAAATGTACTCAAAGATTAACAGTGACTTCTCCGCCATTTTCGGAAAGTAATATAACGTTCCCGGCAGATAGAACTTTGGCTACATGCGATTTGGCAGCGGTAACTCCGGATGCTTTGAATAGCAAGCCGATCGTAAGTAATGTAAATTGCCGTGAAATCGGTATTACATTTACAGACCAACATTTCTATAACGTGGACAATCTGTGTATCAAAATATTGAGAACATGGAAAGTGACAGATTGGTGTACATTCCCTGGAACACAATTCATCGCTGAAAGAACACAGTTGATAAAGCTGACAGGATCAGGTGGTGCCGTGTTTAAGGATTGTACTGACAAGACTTTTGAAACTGTTCCAGGTGTGTGTGATTTAGAAGTGACTTTATCAGCAGATGCGGAAGATGGATGTACTAATCCTTTGGATTTAAGATACAGCTGGACAGTTGACCTTGATAAGGACGGAACAGCAGATTTATCCGGTTCAGGTAAGTCATTTACACGAATATTACCAGTAGGTAAGCATAAAGTGACATTTACAGTAGTCAACAGATGTGGTGTTCCGACACAATGTTCTTATGATGTTACTATTACAAGCACTAAGAAGCCGACACCTATTTGTTACAGAGAAGTCGTGTGGGTTATGGATTCTGACGGTAGCACAGAAGTATGGGCAAGTGATTTTGACTTGAAAAGCTATGCCAATTGTACAACTGATAATCTGACTTTTGCTTTTGACGAATTAGGTTTAGAAACAGGTAAGCGATTTACTTGTGCGGATATTCCGAATGGCCAGGCTGCAAGGATTCCTTTGAGAATGTATGTATTTGACGAAAGTAAAAACTTTGAATTCTGTGAGGTTATCCTTATATTACAAGATTCTCCATTGACCAATGCTTGTCCAGATCAGTCAGGATTGTTACCGACTATCTCGGGTAAAATCACAACTGAAGCTCAAGAAGCAGTTGAGGGTGTTGAAGTGAAATTGGACAATTTGACCAACGATACAGAAATGGAGCGTAAGACAGATACAAATGGTAACTATGCGTTTACAGGATTGAATGTATTTGACTTCAAACAGATTGGAGCCAATATGGATGACAGTGCTGTCAATGGCGTAAGTACGTTGGATTTAGTTAAGATACAGAGACATATCTTAGATTTAGAGCACTTGGATTCGCCGTATAAATTACTTGCGGCAGATGTGAATAACTCTAAGACGATTTCGTCAAGTGACCTTACCGTATTGAGAAAATTAATATTAGGTATAAACGATAAGATCGAAAATAATACATCATGGAGGTTTGTACCAGAAGATTATGTTTTCTCTGATCCTACTTATCCTTTCGATTACGATGAAAAGGTATTGGTGGATTCTATCTACGAAGATATCAAAGGTGTTAACTTTATAGCCGTAAAAGTGGGTGACGTTAACAATAGTGTCGAAGTAAATGCTACAAGCAATAAGACGCAAACAAGATATGCAAATGCACTGTTTGTCATCGATGAGCAACAATTTGAAGCAGGCAAATCAGTGAAAGTTGATATCAAAGCCGGAGAATTGATGGAAATCATGGGTACACAGTTTACGTTCCAATTTGATGCAGCGACGATGGAGTACGCAGGATTGAGCACTGGAAATGTCTTAGTGAAATCCTATAATGCCAATTTGAATCGTATTTCTGACGGTATTATTCCATTCAGTATTGATATCGCTGACGGTATCCAATTGAATCCTAATGATGTAATATTTAGCATTAACTTTATTGCTAAGACATCTGGAAGTACTGATAAAATGGGTATCGCTGAAGACGGTTTATCTCCTGAAGTGTATGATATGCATGCAAATGTTAGAAAATTGGATCTTCGTGTCAGAAATGCTGAAGTTGCAATAGCGCAAAACATCTTGTATCAAAACCAACCAAACCCATTCAAGGATTATACTTCTATTTCCTTTGAATTGGCAAATGAGGGTGTAGTTACGATGAAGGTTATGGATATGACTGGTAAAATGGTTTATAGTATCCAAAACAACTTTACAAAAGGTTACAACACGATCAACATAGAAAATGCACAGTTGAATGGTGCCGGAATTTATTATTATCAATTAGAAACCGGTGACTTCTCAGCAACCAAAAAGATGATTGTGATAGAATAATGTGTTTAATAAAATGATTCTGGGTTTTTCAAACAGGTTGTGGCAACATAACCTGTTTTTTTTTTGTTTATTAGTTAATAACATGTTGGGTTTTTAGTTTCACTAAAAAATGAGTGTATAATCATGTTTATTTAGGAGCGTGGCGGCTTTGTTGCCGCGCTCCTTAACACACAAAGCCATCGTCATTCAACGAAGTGAGGAATCTAATAAAGTGTAGGTGAAGAAGAAGCGAGGAAACATGAATGAATAATAGGTCGAGAAAAATGAATAAAGTTATTTTCTGTTACCTTTAGAGTCAGTGTAAAACAAAAGCAACTGCAAATAAGTCATTCAAGCATTCAAAACCAACAACCAATTAAACATTTACACCCATTCACCCTGTGGGATAATAAACATCCAACAGGGTAAACATATAAACAATTTAAAACCAATAACAACCAACCAAATAAAAAAATGCGAGCATTAGTAATAGAACAAATTAATCAGCCACCAGTATTGATCGATAAGCCTGAACCAGTGCTTAGCGAGCATCAAGCGTTGATTACGATAAAAGCATCTGCTTTAAATCATCGGGATATATACATAACGCGTGGACTTTATCCGGGCATTCGCCTTGGAGCTACCATGGGTGCAGACGGTAGCGGATTGGATAGCAACGGCAATAAAGTGATCATCAATCCCGGTTTAGATTGGGGCTTGAGTCCTTATTATCAAGCGAAATCGTTCAGAGTGCTTGGCGTTCCTGACGACGGCACATTTGCGGATTTTATAGCGATTGATAAAAAATACCTCTATCCTATGCCCGAACATTTGACTTACAATGAGGCGGCAGCATTACCATTGGCAGGACTGACAGCTTACCGTAGTTTGTTCGTAAAAGGCGGCGTGCAACCAGGCGACAAAGTATTGATATCCGGGATAGGTGGTGGCGTTGCACTTTTTGCCATGCAATTTGCGTTAGCAATCGGTTGTGAAGTAACAGTTACTTCAGGATCAGAAGCCAAGATCGACAATGCTTTAGACTTGGGAGCGAGCTACGGATACAATTATCATGACGAAACATGGTCCAAAAAGTTAGTTTCAGATATGCAAGGCGTTGACGTAGTCATAGATAGTGCCGGTGGTGCAGGATTTAAGCAATTTGTCAAAATAGCAAATCCAGGTGGAAGAATCGTATTTTATGGCGGAACCAAAGGCAATATAGACGGCATTAACCCGCAACAAGTATTTTGGAAACAATTGTCGATATTGGGTTCTACTATGGGTTCGGATGCAGATTTTAAAGCAATGCTCGATTTCGTCAACCAACATCAGATAAAGCCCGTCATCAGTGAAGTACTTGGATTTAGCGATATCGTTGAAGGATTTGATATCATGGAAAAAGGGCATCAAATGGGTAAAATAGTCTTTGATCATAGCATAGGGTAGTTTTTGTAACTTTGCTTTAAAATTGATAATATCTGAAGATATGAAAATATATACCAAAACAGGAGATAAAGGAACAACCGCATTATTTGGAGGAAAGCGACTTCCTAAAGATGATGTACGCATCGAAGCTTACGGCACGGTTGATGAATTGAATGCACATATCGGTGTCCTGAATACCGCTTTTAATGACGACATACAGAATAATTTGCTCACAGAGATACAAAACAGACTATTTACGATTGGCTCCAATCTGGCTTCTGATCCAGACAAAGATATGATCACGCCCGACATTACGGTTGATGATATAGTTTCCTTAGAAAACGCCATGGATAGCATGGAAAAATCGTTACCACTACTAAGAAATTTTGTATTGCCAGGTGGTCATCAAGCTTCCGCCTTTGCGCATGTGTGCCGCACGGTATGCCGTAGAGCCGAAAGAAGAGTGATCACCTTAGACAGATTAACGGCTGTAGAACCTTTGATTATCCAGTATCTCAATCGCTTGTCAGATTATTTTTTCATGTTGTCAAGATACATCGTACATATCAACAACGCAGAAGAAATAGCGTGGATACCAAGAAAAAAGAAATAAAAAAATCTTTAGAAAACGGTCTGTTTTTGTATTACGTTGATTATCAATATTATTCACCAACATATTAAACTTTGGCATAATATTTGAATTATAAATAATATCTCATTCCAAAAACAGAATCTAACCTTCATCTGCTCCCAATAGATGAGGGTTTTTTGTTTTTATGGATGTAGGTTAAACTGATTTACTAATTTATAATTGTCGGCTGTTAGTAATATTAAACCTTTACACCTATAAACATTTAAACCAACTATTCATCCTCTCCATAAACAAGACCAATAAAATCTTCATTGCTGATATCTCCGAAATATCGCTTCACGTCCACATCTTTTAGACACGTATGGATAGCATCAAGGTCATATTTTATTCCAACAAATAATTGCTCTAAGTTTTCGATAGGTTCAGCACCAAAGAAGTCGCCATAGATCTTGAAGTCAGTTATATATCCTTTCTCTACAAAAACCCTTAAATCTATCTCACCGACAGGGAATCGCATCGTCCGTTGGATGTTAAATCTCGGAGAATGTCCATAATTCCACTCCCAATTATCGTATTTTTCGTCTTTTAGTTCATGTACTTTTTTCCATTCTTCAGGTGTCAGGTGATAGCGCTCGAATGGTTCTCCGGCTTCATTCAATCCTTGCAATAACAGGCTTCTAAACGTAGTCAAATCCATATTTTGTTCCAAAAACTCAGAGATATTGGCAACACGGCTTCTTACAGATTTATGCCCTTTGGATTGGATTTTGCTCATTTTGACGTTGAGCGCATTCGCTACTTCGCCAAGATCTGTATTGAAAAGGAGCGTACCATGACTGATCATACGCTTACCATTGGTAAATTGTGCTGTACCGGATATTTTCTTTTCATCTACTTGGATGTCATTTCTCCCTTTGAGCTCGGCATTGAGTCCAAGACTTTGCAAAACTTGAATCACTGGAGCTGTGAATTTCTGAAAATTATTGACATTCTTAATATCGTGCGTCGTGATAAAACTGAAATTCAAATTGCCAAGATCATGATAAACTGCGCCACCACCAGATACGCGTCTTACTATATGAATATTGTTTTTAGTGATGTAATCCTGATTGATTTCCTCCAATGTATTTTGATTCCTTCCTATAATGATAGAAGGCTCATTGATGTAAAATAACAAATAGTCCGTATCACTGCTGAAATGGCGCATGGCATACTCTTCAAGCGCAAGATTAACCTTAGGGTTGGTTACTTCATCATTTTCTATAAAAACCATTATACTTTAGATTTAGACCGCAAATTTATCAAAATTGCCAAAATGAAATGCCTTTTAGGCAATATATTAATCAGCTTTATTTACTTATCAAGTCGGGATATGTATAAGTTTCCTATTTCTATAATAGCTTTAAATAGTAGTAATTAAGGTTGCGCATAAGGCTATTTGTTGTTTATCTCTTCCAGTTTTTCCGTCTGATTGCATAGATTAATTCGTCAGTTAAAATGCCATTTTTAATTAATACTGCCTCGAACTTCCCTTCCAGGACAAAGTTATTTTTTTCCAAAACCTTTTGTGAAGCAATATTGGTCCCGAACGGTCTAGCAAATACCCGGTCAATGTCATACGTTTCAAATGCAAAATTTACAGCGTAATTGATGGCTCTACTAATTATACCCTGTCCCCAGAATGGCTCTGCCAGCCAGTAACCAAGTTCTGCATTTTTCCTATGTATGTCGTCTTGCGGGTGAATGCCAATCCCACCGACTGCCTGCCCGTCAATGTCAATAGAAAATATATGAATTGGGTTGTCTTTGGTCGCATATTCAATAAAAGCCTTTCCATCGCTTTCGGTATATGGAAAAGGAAATTTATCCGTCATATTTTTTGCTATATTCTGGTTGTTGGCATATTTGACTAAGCTGTCTAAGTCCGTAATGCTCCAAGGCCTGAGTTTGAATTCCTTTTTCATATCTATTTCTCTTGTTTTTCGATGCCGATTTACGATGACCGTCAATAAGAAGATTGGTCAGATTAGATAAACAAGTACTAAAAAAATGCTCGTTCATCTTGCAATTTAAAAGTGATAAACGAGCATTCATTTCAATGTATAATGTCCTTACTTTCCTACTAAAACTGTGTTTCCAGCAAGAATGGTATCATGGCTCTCCATGTAGGCCAGTCATGTTTGATATCATATCCCCATATATCTAAATGATGTGGTATGTTGCGATGGTGTAGCAAACCGGAAATGTATCTCGATCCGTCAGGGTCTTCATAATCTCCCGAACCTGTCAGAATATGGATATGCTTTGAGCTTCTGATAGCGTCTAAATGGGCTTCATTCTGAAGGTCTTTCAAGTAGTGAAGCGGACTATTCCAATAACAATCTTCGTCCCAATATCCTTTGGAATATTGACCGAGATCATATAAGCCGGACATGGCAATACAACCGTTGATAGCCCAAGGGTTTTTGAAAAAAAGATTCGCTGCATGGAGCGCACCAAAGGAAGCACCACAAGTATATATCGGCGTATCAAGTCCGGATCGGCTCTTAATAAACGGTACGACTTCGTCATACACATATCGGTTAAACTGGTTGTGACGGACTACTTTTGTACGACCTTTCAGCTTATTATTCAACCAACTTTCGCTGTTTATGGAATTGATAGAATAGATTTTTACTTTACCACTCTCAATGTATTTTTCCAAAACATCTATCATCAAAAACCGCTCGTATTCAAGGTAATCTGCGGCTGCCGTTGGAAGTAGTAGAATGACCGGGCCAAAGTGACCATATTCAACGATTTCCATTTCCTTATTTAAGGACGGACTGTACCAAGTTTGTATTTCTCTGTGCATGATTTTGTTAATTTTATACAAATAAAGCACCTTTTATGAATTCTAAAAAATATTGTAGAATAAAATTTCAGTTTTGCCTCATTTTTTTTGAAATGAATAGTGCTCTGTCTATAAAAAGACTTAAATTATAATGGAAGTTATTTATTTTAAAGATCAAGGCAAAAAACGCAGGCATAGTGGTAACTATGGCGAGTATTTTTAACGATGAGATTTGAAAAAAGAACGACATTTCATTAAGATCTTTTTGTTGACTGATCACTAAAATTTAGCAAAGATTTTTTTATCTTTGCAATCTAAACTTCAAACATAGAATGAGCAAAGAAAACGCTACAAAAATATTTGAACAAAAACAAGTCTGCACTCATTGGGACGAACAACAGCAGAAATGTTATTTTTCCATAGTAGATGTTATAGAAGTTTTGACAGCCACAGTCCTAATCCGAGAGATTATTGGTTTAAAATGAAAGTCCGTGTAAAAACGGAAGGTGGACTTGAACTGTCGACAATTTGTCAACAGTTGAAAATGAAAGCAACAGACGGAAAAATGAGGGAAACAGATACCGCAGATACAGAAACTTTACTTCGTATTATCCAATCTATTTCATCTCCCAAAGCAGAACCATTTAAGCAATGGTTAGCAAAAGTTGGTTACGAGCGTATGCAAGAAATAGCAGACCCTGAGCAAAGTTTGGACAGAGCGAGAGAGAATTGGCAGAAATTAGGCAGAAGTGAAAAGTGGATACAACAACGAATGTCGGGACAAGAAACCCGAAACAAACTTACGGACTATTGGAAAGAAAGTGGAGTTGAAAAATCAGACGAATTTGCAAAGCTTACCAACATCATTCATCAAGAATGGACAGGTTTGACGGTAAAAAAACCACAAGGATTTAAAAGGTCTAAAATCACAAAATCTACGTGACCACATTAGCGAAGCTGAACTTATCTTTACTGCATTAGCCGAACTTTCAACCCGACAAATTGCAGAAGCTGAAAACGCAAAAGGTATTCAACAAAATGCAATAGCAGGCAAAAAAGGTGGGAAAATCGCCAAAGATGCAAGACATGCATTAGAGCAAAAAAACAGGACAAAAAGTTGTAACATCAGAAAACTTTTTACCACCACCGAAAGAGAAAAAGAAATTAAACAAGTAAAAATAGAAAACCAGCTCATGATATCATGATATATAGTAAAAAAGCTAAAAATAAAATAGAAAAGCCCGGAACATTGACGACTTTGGACTTTTTGCTATACGTTGTTCAGCTACGCAGGCTTTGAGACTTTGGTTGTTAGTAGCTTAAACAGTGATTTTATGGCAATGATTTTCGTTTCAAATTCCTTGTATTTGGGTATAAACATCGGGACGCTCCCATTACTCTATTCCTACACTTTAAAAAAACCTAAAACTCCAATCAATCCAATTTTCCCAATTTTCATGGAGCACTTTTGATGAAATTGTGTTACTTTGCATGATGATTGTATCAAACGTTATAAATCGAAAGGTAAAAGTTGTATTTTTCATGAATTGTTAGTTAGTACCTAAAGTTTCGGAGCAAAATTAAGCATAATTTTTCGAATGATTGTGGTCTATCTT
>CAYNSF010000028.1:0-39680 GCA_964399855.1 uncultured Aureispira sp.
AAAAACGGAAACAGCCTATCTACGGGATTTTGATGATGGGTAGCTGCAATCTGGGTTAACTGACACAGATATTTGGGTTAATTACAAACCAGATGAAATGATGAAAGAAGAAGTAAAGCGGAAAAACGGAAAACGTGCAGGGCTTTGGATGCGTGACGAAAAAATATTTAATCGAGATAAAATTATTTACAGAAAAGTAGGAAAGGAATTTATTGCAACATTTGATCAAAGAGGCATTTACTATGAACAAACAATTCATAGTTGCCATATAACAGACAAACGCTTTAAAATGAAATTTGTTTTAGCACTTTTCAATTCAACGCTTTTCAAATTCTATTATCGTAAGACAAATTCGCAAGGCGGAGACATTTTTCCGCAAGTAAGAATTTCATCAGTTGAAAACTTACCAATCAAACTTGCTGACAATAAAACACAAGAAAAAATTGAAAATTTAGTTGATAAAATTCTTCTTAAAAAACAATCCAACCAAGACACGCAAACGGAAGAACAAGCGATAGACAAGTTGGTTTATGAGTTGTATGACTTAACGAAAGAAGAAATAAAAATAATCGAAGAAGCATAAAATTGGTTGAGAATAATAAACAAAACATAAATCCCGACTGTACATCGGTTTAAAGTTTTTAATATGTAAGGGTGTAATTTTTAA
This sequence comes from uncultured Aureispira sp., assembly GCA_964399855.1. Lineage (GTDB taxonomy): Bacteria > Bacteroidota > Bacteroidia > Chitinophagales > Saprospiraceae > OLB9. The sequence continues at coordinate 668 of CAYNSF010000028.1, forward strand.
ATTGACTTTCCTTGTTAGGCGTTTACTATCCCATAGGTTAAATCGTTAATCCTTTCTCATCGTTCACTCGTAAAATGAAATTCTATTTCCGGATGATTCTCCTGAGCCATTTTGAGTGACCAGGCGGATTCGGCCAGAAATACCAATTGGTCATCGGTGTCTTTGGCGAGGTCTTTCTTGCGACGGGAAATAAATTCTTTCATCGCGTTCGGGTCTTTGGAAGCTACCCAACAGGCCTTGTACAAATGCACGGGTTCGTAGTCGCATGATGCACCGTATTCATGCTTTAAGCGGTATTGGATGATGTCGAATTGTAACGCACCGACTGTACCTATGATTTTACGACCATTATCTTCTTTGGTAAACAGCTGTGCAACGCCCTCATCCATAAGCTGGTCAAGACCTTTGTTGAGTTGTTTGGTTTTCATCGGGTCGGTATTGTTGACAAAGCGAAATTGCTCTGGAGAGAAACTCGGGATCCCCTTGAAATGAAGCACTTCTCCATCAGTCAGTGTATCGCCGATTTTAAAATTGCCAGAGTCATATAGACCGATGATATCGCCCGGATATGCTTCGTCGATGACAGATTTTTTGGATGCCATAAAGGCCGTAGGATTTGAAAATTTCATGTTCTTGCCCTGACGAACATGCAGATAGTTGGTGTTGCGCTCGAACTTACCTGAACATATACGCAAAAAGGCGATTCTATCTCTATGCTTTGGATCCATATTGGCATGAATCTTAAAGACAAATCCCGAAAATTTATTTTCCTCGGGACTGATAGTACGTTCTTCGGTATCTCTTGCCAATGGCTGTGGTGCGATATCCACGAAGCAGTCCAACAACTCTCTCACGCCAAAATTATTGACAGCACTACCAAAAAATACGGGCGAAATATCTCCATTTAAATAATCTTCCCTGTTAAATTCAGGATATACGGAGACAATGGTATTGACCTCATCTCTTAATTCTGATGCTAAGGCTTCTCCTATTTGCTGGTCTAAAATGGTATCATTCAGATCAGTAATCTTATAGACACTTTCTTCTTCCTGCTTGCCATGAGCACGGAAAAGAATCAGATTGTTTTCATAAAGACTATAAACACCTTTGAAACGTTGACCCATACCTGCCGGCCAGCTCAGTGGCGTAACTTTCAGATTGAGCTTAGCTTCCACTTCATCAAGCAGGTCAAATCCGTCTTTTCCCTCTCTATCCAATTTGTTGATAAAAACGATCACGGGCGTATTGCGCATACGACACACTTCAACAAGCTTTTCAGTCTGTTCCTCTACACCTTTGGCTATGTCGATGACCACAATAACACTGTCAACAGCCGTAAGTGTACGATAGGTATCTTCCGCAAAGTCCTTGTGACCTGGCGTGTCCAAGATATTGATTTTCTTTCCTCGATATTCAAAAGCCATAACCGAAGTAGCTACAGAGATACCACGTTGCTTCTCTATTTCCATAAAGTCGGATGTGGCGTGCTTTTTGATTTTGTTGGATTTCACCGCTCCAGCTTCCTGTATCGCACCTCCAAAAAGGAGCAATTTTTCAGTAAGCGTTGTCTTACCTGCATCCGGATGGGCAACAATAGCAAAGGTTTTTCTTTTTTCTAATTCGTCCAAAAAGCTCATGAATATTGCATAAATTTATAAGGACGGCAAAGGTACAAAAATTATTGATTCAACGATTGGATACACTAAGCGTAATACTTTTCTACAATACAATCTTGAAAAATATCAATAAAAACCAGGCTACATAGTTATAATAATGCCTTTTTGACCTTTGTGAAATCCACTGCGATAATGATCAATGTCATGAGCAAAGGAATACCTGTTTCTACTAATTCTATCGGTCTATTGTCCAAAAAAGCATGAATAAAGAAGATATTAAAAATTATAGGTAATAGGATGATAGCTCCGAGAAGTCTTGTCTTTGGAATCAAAAGTAAAATACCGGCAGTCGCCTGAAACAACCCAACTAATTTCAAAAAACCTGACTGGCAAAATGCCGTAATCAATTGTTGATAAGCCAATGGAATCGTGCTTTCTGGTCCGTAAACCTTACAAGGAGAAAGCCAATGTTTGTTTATCCCTTTATAAATAAAAAACACACCCAATAAAACCGCTAAAACGGTAATCGCATATTTTGATATCTGTTGCATCGCATGATAATTTAAAAAAGACAAATATAATGTCAATTTTCGTCGTGAAAGTACTATTTTATGTGTTTATCTGAATAATTTGACATTTCTGTTATAAAAGTCCATATCGTAGTGATCAACTTAACACGACGTAACCCTTAAAATCATCTCAAACGGATACCTTCCTGTCTTTTTAAACTTATATTTTTATAAATTTTTGAACACATGAAGACCGGTCATCTGAAACCAATTCGATATAATATGTCCCTGATTGGAATTGTGAGATATCCTCAGTAAATCTCACATCGCCTTGTTGATGATCAATGATTCTTTCCTTAACCTTTTTACCATGGATATCTAAGATTCTGAAATGCAACTTATTGCCCGGCTGATGATGAATCTGAAGGTGGATATGAATCATTTGCTCAGCTGGATTTGGGTAGCAACTGATCTGATTTAATTGCGTGTTCAAGTCTTTGACAGAAGATGTTTTTTTATATTCAACAAAGGCAGTATCGACAACACCAAGGCCCAAATTAAAATAAGATCCAGACGGATTGCTTTCGAGCTTGCAAGGACGCACCATATAGTACTTCAATCCATCCGTACCAACTGTATCGGCATATTGTACATCAGCAACCAGTTCTGAAATTTTTTCATAACCATTCCAAAGACTATCAGAACGATACACATAATAACCCACCACTTCCTTGTCATTTACAGCTGCCCAACTGATAACAGCACCCTGATTTTGGATTGCAGTGATTTGCAAATCGGTAACGGGTGACACATAATCTGAACGTAATGTCAAATCACCCATTAAAGCTACATGAACACCTCCCGGAAGATAACCTTGCGGTGAATAATTGCTGTTTGCAGAAACATTATTGTTTTGAGTGTGTAATAGCCCTTTGCCTATATTTTCGCCTAATGACATGTGATGAAAATACCAATGTGGACGACCTGCCCAAAACGAAGTCAATGCTGGTTCGTCACTGCAAAGAGGTGCTCTCAGGAAATTATTGGTACTGTCCCAGTCTCCAAAATAGCTCCCAAACAAAATGGTAAAAATGCCTTTTTGCTGATTTGTAGTGAAATTTGCAGTAGTTCCGACACCACCACAACTCGTATAAGATCCGCCACCGCAACCATACGCCCACTGATAAGGTGTTGTGTTTAACGAAGTTATAAAATCCTGTTGGAAGATATTGTCTCGACCTAATAACGGCGCAAAATTTCTCCATGCTGTTGACGCAAATGCTTCTCCACTGAATCCACCGAAATTATCATCTACTATACCCTGCTTGATGATGTCTAATCCATTTGTTTTATATAAGTGTAATTTGTTAAGATACTGCTTCATAAGCGTTACCTCACTTTTAGCAAATAGAGGCATATTATGGAAATCAATCCGGCTTACCTGCAATTCGACTTTGGAAGTTATAACAGTCTGATCCCATTTACCGTCACCAGGTACATTTTTGTTTTGCTCACGAGAAGCCACTGTTATATTGACGGAATTATCCGTCCACAATCCATCCATGTCACCATAGTAAACATCAGCAGGCCATGCTCCCTGATGATCGGGATGCCCGTCGGGATAGAGATTGCCACTGTACGGCACTGCGATATGTCCGAGTATTAAAACAGCTTTTGTATCTGTATCATTTTGATAATGTGACTTGATGGCATCTTTAATTATCTTATCTGATACGGATCTGCTGAAATCCATCCTTTTGACAGCCCATCCGTCAGCCCTTATATCATCCATCAATGTTGAAATCTCATTTGCACAGGAATCGCTCATTAAGGTATCAACCACAAGGATTAAAGTGCCTCTGTGATGTATAGGAGCGACTTCTTTACCACAATAAATGTAGCCATAAGCTTTTGTTTTGCCTGTGGATTCCACTTTGTATTCGTTTGCACTGGCAATCCCTACATTGGTATCCTGATAAAAAGTGTCCTGGATTGTTTTAAGCAATTGCCAACTATTATTTAGGTTGTTTCTTTTGTAAATAGAATAAGACTGTATTTCTGGAATATTTTCCCAGTTGAGTGTAATTGATGCAGGACTCGCTTCTATGACCGCTTCTACTTGTACTGCATAATCTTTAGCAGCCTGCGCATAGCTGTTGATATAATTGGCAAGACATAAAATAAGGACAGCAAATAATCTGAGGTTCATAATAGATGGTTTTTTTATTGATATTATTACAATCGTTAAACTATTTATCTCGCAAATCTAATCATTTTGTAAACTAATTGAATGGATTAGAAATGAAAAAAAGTAAATTTTGCGGATAATATCAAATTTCTTTCCAAAAATCTTCCAATTTTTATCGAAAAACATTTTAAAATCCCTTATCTACAAGACATTAAACCACATTCAATAAATCATAATATCAATCAGAGCCTACTTGCTTCCCTATTTCCACCTGAACGAGGACAAAATAGTATCTATCTCGGGTGTCAAAAAACGGAGAACAGCCGCCGTGGAATCTGGATTGACTTTGCTATTGAAGTAGAGCGATGCTCTGAAAAAATGCTTTTTTTCGTCAGTAAGAAAAAATTGGGTTGGACTGGCTACAGGCCCGTCAATATCAAACATGACACCTTTGACACCATATTTATTTTCAATAACAGATTCCTTACGATAATTGGCCTTGATGTTGTGCTTTCCTGCTATCTCAAAAGCATCATTGATAAGCGAAGAAAGTGATTTTTCTGTAGTGATATCGTAGTAGCTGCAATGTAGGGTTGCATTGAGCTCAGGGATATTGATATCAAACCAACATGAATGTAACGGCGTATCTTCGAAAAAAAACGAATCCTGAACGATAGCACTGTACTGCGGATATCTGAAAGTAAAATTACAGAATGACGTATCAAATGCGGTATATTTTCCTGTTTCGGGATAAAACACCCTTGGATACATACGTGGTTTCGGCAGGCTTGCTGTTTGTCCTTGATCACATGATAGCATGCCCGTAGCGATGACCGCAAACAATAAAATGATAATAATCGGATTAGTTTTCATATATCTGGAGACTTACTTTTTCTATTCTTCTTTTAGTGGCTGAGATTACCATTAGTTTGAGATTTTCTATCGTTATTTCCTGGCTTGAAGCGGGTATCATACCGGTTATTTCTAAGATAAGTCCACCGATAGAATCAGCTTCACCACGTACTTCATCAAAATAATTGGTACTTTGGCCGATGACACGACATACATCATTGAGCAGGGTTTTTCCTTCGAATACGTAGTGATTATCATCCAACTTTATAAAGTCTGTATCCTCGCCAATATCAAATTCATCTTTTATATCACCTACGACTTCTTCCATGATATCTTCAAGCGTGGCAATACCCGTAGTACCGCCGTATTCATCCACAATAATAGCCATGTGCATTCTTTTTGATTGAAATTCACGAAGTAGCTCGTCAATTTTTTTTGATTCCGGTACGAAAAATACAGCATTTCTAATCAAATTCTGCCAAAGGAAATCCTTACTTTCATCAGTAAAAGCCAATAGGTCTTTGACATAGAGGATACCTTTGATATGGTCTAAATCCTCTTCATACACCGGCAATCGGCTATATCCGGAATCCTTCACAATATGTAGCACTTCATCATAGCTGGAACTTATGTCCACACCTACGATATCCATCCTCGAACGCATGATCTGCTTGGCGGCTGTATCTCCGAAGCTGACGATGCCTTTCAGTATGCCGGCTTCCTGAACAGACGATTCCGATTGATTGGTTACGGCGAGATCTATTGCTGTATCAATGTCTTCTTTGGATGTAAGCGTAACATTGTGTGTGTAATTCAAACGTGTTTCTGTCGTATTGGAAAATTTCAGTAATAAAGCATTCATAGGATAGCAAAGCGTATTTAGCAAACGTAAAGGTTTTGCCATGATACTGATGATTCTCAACTTGTGAAATGAAGCATGCCTTTCTGGCATGATTGTTCCAAAAAGTGCCAGCATAAAGGTAATGATTAAAACAGAGATGATCATGACGATTACATTGCCAGTATCTGTCGGATTGCTCATGTCGATCCAGCTTCCAATGTTATACACAGTGGATGGACCAAGCAATGACCTGATAATATAATCTCCAAGGATGATGAGTGTTATATTGAGAAATGTTGTTGCTATCAGAATACTTGCACCGAGTTTTTTTGGTTTTTTGTAGAGTTCTGCGATGATCTTCGCTTTTTCGGGCTGTAGTCTGTCCAAGTCCTTTAGATCTTTCTCTGTAAGGTCTGGAAAAGCAGCCTTTGCAGCACTGATAAGCGCATTTACAAATAAAATGACAAAAAATAAAACGATTAATAACCACATATTCCCGAATGAAGTTTCAGGATTATATGCGATCAAGGCTGCTTGTAAGCGGGTCGAGTCGGGATCCAAAGTTATATATATTAATTAAGAAATATGCTGCTGATTAGAATGGAGATTCACTTTTATCTTCAGGAGCATTTGTACCAAATTGGTTGCTTTTCTCTCTCTTTTCTAAAGAATTTAGGGTTAAAGCAACGATTTCTGTAATGTTTTTTTCTACACCATCCTTATCGTTATACTTTCTGTATGTAATTTTTCCCTCGATATATACAGAACTCCCTTTTTTAAGGTCTCTTTCCGCTTTTTCAGCAACATAACCAAAAGCAGTGACATTGTGCCATTCGGTTACGGTCTGCCATACGTTATTTTTATCCTTGTAGCTTTCATTGGTAGCGACAGAGAATGAGCATGTTTTATTACCGTTCTCAAAGGTTCTTAATTCCGGATCTCTACCGAGATTTCCAATTAATATTACTTTATTTACCATGTTTATTTACTTTAAAAATCTATTTGGATTGAATGAATTGAAGATAGCTTGTCATTATTTTTGGCACCGCAAAGTTCTGAATTTTAGAGCGCTCTACCAAATTAAAGTTTTTATTTATTTCTTTTGGCTTCATTTTCAGTATTATTCGATAAAAATCTGCATAAATGATCCGATGAGTTAATATTTGTTTTAACGGCTTTTCGCCCGTTTTACTTATATTGAAAGTCAAATTTTCACCAAAAAGTTCAAAAATCATTTTTTCGATTGCTTTTTCCATCGTATCAGCGACATTTTCAATAGAAGGAAATAGGTACATGCCTTTCCATATATCGGCGGTATTTTGACGGAGCAGCAAGGTGTATTTGCCGGCTATATCAAAATCGAGATAGGCGATATGTCGTTCTGTCTTTTGTATCTTCTGCTTTTTAAAGGGAATGTTCTCTGTTGTACCATTTTGGTAAGCAATACAATGTGCTGAGAACGGGCACACACTACAAAGCGGATTTGAAGGTTTACAATGCGTGGCACCAAAATCCATGATCGCCTGATTAAACAATGAGGGTTGTGTATGTTGAATAGCTTCCTTAACGAATGCTTCTACTGTTTGTCTTCCCTCTTTGGTATCAATAGGCGCTTCCGAACCCAACAACCTGGAAACGACTCGCAGTACATTTCCGTCAACTACAGGTACAGCCTCATCATAAGCAAACGAAGCGATAGCCGCTGCACTATACGAACCAATACCGGGCAAAGTGAGCAATTCCGCATAATTGTCCGGAAAAAAGCCATTGTACTTCTCAGCTACAATTTGGGCCGTTTTATGTAGATTTCTGGCACGTGTATAGTATCCAAGACCTTCCCACGACTTGATGACCTGGTTTTCAGTGGCATTGGCTAAGCTAAACACATCGGGATACGATGCAATAAACCGCAAATAATAGGGCATGCCTTGTTGTACCCGTGTCTGTTGCAGGATGATTTCTGACAACCATATTTTGTATGGGTCACGATCGGCTTTCCATGGCAGATCCCGGGTGTTTTGCCGTGACCAGTCAAGGAGTTTATCAGAAAATATTTTCGTATTCAACAATAGAAATGGTATGTAATGTCAAAGGGTTTTATTGAACAAATCGTAATTTACATTTTAAGAAATCTGTATTTGAATTGGCTTAAAGCTGCTTGATCTTTATATTTCTAAACCAGACCTTATCACCATGATCTTGCAGTGCAATATGTCCGCCTGATGCCAGTCCAAAACCTTTCATATCCTTGAATTTGCTTCCTGCTATCATCTCTTTCCACTTTTCATCCTGCATCGTAAAGGTAATAACTTGTATGCCATTGAGCCAGAACTCTACCTGATTGCGATTATTGATGATACGTACCTGATTCCATGCTCCTGCCGGCTTGACAACGGTATGTTTACATGCGATCATGTCGTACAAATCTCCAGCTTTATGGGTTACATACCGAGCATCAGGGTGGCAAGAATTGTCAAGTACCTGCATTTCAGGGCCTGTTTGCCAGACGTAGTCGTATTTGTCCTCTTCTACGACATTAAAGATGATACCGCTGTTACCACAATTACCTATCTTCCATTCACATCTAAATTCGTAATTTTCGTAAGGTTTTTCCGTGATGATATCGCCACCGTCTTTTACTTGCCAGCTACCGTCATTGGTAGGTTGAGCATTCAAGTGGATAGCACCGTCCCGGATGACCCAACCGGACCCAATGGTTTGCTTTTTGTAATTGCGCCAGCCTTTAAGCGATTTTCCATCAAAAAGCGATTGCCAACCAGCTTTAATCTCTGCATCTGACAAAGTGTTATTGCCTTGTTGGAATGGGTTTGGTTTTACAATTCCCGGATTTTGCTTAGGCACTTGGTTCATGGTGTACCAACTTTCGGTACTCCACAATTCGTGATTGAGTTCGCTTACAAAATGCTTTTTAAGGTGTATATAAACAACGTGATTGTCCTTGAGACCGTCCATTTCAAGGAAAACCTTCTTACGGTCTTCAGAAACGGTTGCACTTTTTACTTTGATGTACTGTTCGTTCAATTTTGATCCACCATAGTTTTCTGTTGGCTGATAATACCATTGTTTCACTTCATAATCCGTAGGATTCCAACCGTCACCGATTTCTAAAGGTTCTGTAAAGTCTATTTCCATACCATTGGATTTGGCACGAACAGCCAACATTTCAAAGGTAGATTTATCATTAAAAACGAGGCGTTGTAAGCCATAATATTGCTTTCCTGACTGTCCCCAGTTGCCAGGATTACCGATACCACCGATATACAACTCTTGATTTGGACCCCATACTAATCTGTTGACTCCAGCTTCAAGCCCTTGTATAAAACGGAATACCGCACCTTGTAGCTGACCATTGACTTCTTCTACAAAAACCCTTTTGATACCACCATGTGTGACTTCACCATGTATCATCTGACCTTTGTAAGGACCTAAATCAATCGCTAATGGTGTACTTGGAGAATTGCCGATTTCGTCCTGTGGAAGCCAAACTAACGGAGGATCTTCTTTTCTATCTTTAGTACTTTCTGGGTCAACGGTACGGGAACCAAACCACGCTCCGTCGCGTATGTGGACTATCTTAGATGACGGAAGCCAATCACCTTGATTATCCGCAACGAATACATCACCATGATAGCCGATTCCTACACCATTCGGCGTGCGTAGTCCGGAAGCTACGAAAGTCAGCTCTCCTGTATTTTTATTGACTTTAATGACTTTGCCTCTGTCCGGTATCTGCGGATTGACACTTGCACCACCCGGAACAATGGCTGTAGCCAACGTAGCATAGAAGTGATCCTCTTTATATGCTAATCCAAAGCCAAATTCATGGAAATTGGAAGAGACACCCCAATCGTAACACAATGCCTGATATTCGTCTATGACATCATCGCCGTCCGTATCAATAAGCCTTGTTATTTCCTGTTTTTGCATGACATATATGGTGTCGTTGACCACTTTGAGCCCAAGCGGCTCGGCAAGACCAAAAGCTATGCGTTTGTACGTCATTTGAGTGGGATCGCCACTTTGGACATTTGTCACTTTATATACACCGCCGATAGCATCCCAAGTACTAACGATTAAACTACCGTCTGACAAAAAGTCCATACCGCCAACCATAGGCTTGAAGTCGTCAGGTCGTGCCTGATATAGGTCGAAAGACGGGTGCACATCAAGCAATGGATATTGGTCTCCTGGTACCTTAGTAGCTTCTGCCATGGGCAACTTATAGTTTGTCAGTAATTCCTTAACATCATTTTTATGGTAGAAATACTGAGTCGGGATAACTTCAAAATCTGCATCTCCTGGCTTTTTCCAGTTAAGAGAAAGAAACTGTCCGCCACCAGCCTGAAAGAAGCCCATGTTAAATCGGTAATAGCCTTTTTGCATAGCGATACTAGCATCTTTGTATTCTGCACCATGCAGGCCGTCATTGTCTATTACCTGCTGTCCGTTGATTGATAAAGTTGAGCCGTCATCACTCCACAAGTGGAAAATATAGGTACCCGCTTCTTCAATCTTCAAATACCCTTCTGCGAATAGGGCAAAATTTTCACTCCATCCTTTGAAGTCATTTCCCGTAAGGTTGTCAAAATTGGGTAATATGCCCGCTTCATTAGGTTTTTGAGCGGATGAAAATTCAGGAACAACCTTTGAATTATTAGGAATAGGATAAATCTTAACAACACTGCCTGGAAGCAAATCCTCTTCTTTGATTGCCGCGTCCGGATCTAATTTAAACAATGATGTTCCTTGTTCTGGATTTTCTTCGGTATCGTTGCTTTCATCTAACGACAGGATATATTCCACCATGGTATGCAAATCTGCATCTGCGATATCTGTATGCGGTGTCATCATCTGACTCCCCCAAATTCCAGCGCCGCCATGCTTGATTTTGGCAGCTAACAGACTGACATTTTCGGGTGTTTTTTTATATTTTTGAGCTATGGCTACGTATGCAGGCCCAATCGTTTGTAATGTTTTGTTATGACATGCCTTACAGTCGCTTTTGGATATAAGTTTTTGCCCTTGTGTGCGTTCTTCTTCGTTGTCTTCATTTGAATCTTCACCTGCCACATTTTTATTTTCTATAACAGGCGTACTCATTAGACTTAGATGTAGTTTTGAGGTGGCATTATGGTTCAATATCAAGTATCCATTTGCACTGAATGCTTCCAAATCCTCAAACTGGTATTTTTCTTTTTTTTCAATCGTCAGCTGTCCGTCCGTCTGAATTGCATCTTCATCGTTTATCGAATTAAAATTAAATTTTAAACCGACATGAAAACCTTCAGGTACATTTTCCGTAGTAAAATTGCGTTCAAAATATGGAGTACCACCTTTTGTACCTGCATCTGCCTCTTCAAAAATGCGTATAGTCTGCGGAAATGATTTGCTCGTGAGCTGATACATCAACTGTGCTTTTCCATGTACAAAACGATGACCAAGATACTTGTAATCTACCGAAATAGAATCAGCGCCATTCAATATAAACCAGGGATTTGTATAATTATTTTCGAAGTAACTATTACCAATAGTTATCGGTTGAGGTCCATGTGTTTGAGTGTAAACAGCGCCGTCAAAATATACACTTCCTTTCCATACTTTATAGAGACCACCTGTTGCCGTATGGTAAGCTGCCCAAACCTGGTCGGAGAGCGCCAAAGTAATCATTCTCGGATGCCAGTCAAGGACCGATCTAAAAACCCAATTTTCGATAGGGCGTTTGGTACTTCTATCGTCTTGAGAGCATTGAGCAAAAATGAAAATAAAAAATACGAAAAAAGTATATTTTAAAAAACGTGCCATGATGTAATAAATTAACTGTTTCAGATTTGAAAAACCAAAATTAAAGGCTTTTTCTGAAATCAGGGACTTTTTTGTAAAATGATTTTGGATTGAATTGAGAATTGAGAATTGAGAGTGGAAAGTTGAGAATTGAAAATTAAAAATGTTGATAGCTGATAGCTGTTGGAATTTAGACCCTTAAACTTTACACCTCAAATTATGATGAGTTTGAATACAAATGATTATGTTTGTTCCGAAATTTACTAAATTGCAATACAAATATTCGATACATGGAAGGCGATATCAATAATATTCATGATAAATTTGTAAGAGCCACGTTTATGGATGCAGAACGTGCAGCATCCTTTTTCGAGCAGATGTTGCCAGAGCAAATACTGAAATTAATCTCATTAGAAACTATTCAAGTAGTTCAAGAGTCCTACATGACAGAGGATTTGAAAGAATATTTTTCAGATATCGTATATCGCATAAAGCTGAAAGACGAAGTAGAAGAACCTCTTGAAGTAGCCTTGTTATTTGAACATAAATCACAACCAGATAAGTACGTAAGCATTCAAGTAGGTATGTATATGTATGCACATTGGTACAGAAGTATAAATGAAAACAAGGTACTACGCCCCATCATTCCGATAGTGTACTATCAAGGAGAACGTGCATGGAAAGTATTAGGGCTACGAGCATTGTTTGGTGAATATCCAGAAGGTATATTAGGATATTTACCTCAATTTGAGCATATTTTTATAGCACTCAACACGCTATCTACAGAAGAAATAGTAAAGATACAACATAGACTGATGGCAGTGGCCATATTGGCACAGCAAAAAAGATTTAATCCAATAAGGTTTGAAGAAGACCTAAAGAATATTTTAAAGATGTTTCCAAATGACTTTGAAGATTGGAACTTTATCGAAATGCTATTTGTTTATATAATAAATGTCTCGGATATAGAGGAGAAAAGTTTATCCCAAGCGATAGAATTAATACCAAAAAATATAAAAGAAACGCTAATGACAACGTATCAAAGAATCATAGAAAGAAGTAAAAAAGAAGGTGTAGAAGAAGGAATAGAAAAAGGTAGAGAAGAAGGAATAGAAAAAGGTAGAGAAGAAGGAATAGAAGAAAGTGTAATAAAAGTAATCCTAAGTGGTTATGAAAATGGGATTGACCTCAAGTTACTATCCAATATAACCAATAGGACGGAAGATGAAGTTCGAGAAATACTACAAAAGAACAAAAAGATTGACTTCTAATACTAAGTAATAAAAGTATGTTGAAAAAATAAAAATGCAAATGCTATTTGCACTGTTCTAATATCAACTTCTCATCCAAAGTATGTCAATTAACTATTACCACAATATACTAATCAGTTAAACCAGTTCAACATTTACCTCAACACCGTCCCGTAAAAGATAAGGCTTTCAGCGATGATATCTTCTGTAATAGGAATGTCATACCGACATTGACCAATCGCATCTGGTAGTGAAAGCAAAAATGTATTGTTATGATTTTTTTTATCGGAACGCATTAAGGATATTAAAGCTCCTGCCGGCTTTACATATCGCGGTTGATGCCCGTAAATATGCAGTATAGCCCGACGGATTTCAAAAAGGATTTCTTCCCGTATTAAGCCCATTCTGTAAGCAATAAATGATTCTGCAATCATTCCGATAGCAATAGCTTCACCATGTAAAAGTGGCTTGTCGCTGGTCATCCAATAGGATTCAATCGCATGACCAATCGTATGCCCGAAATTGAGTATTTTCCTTTTTCCAGATTCATACGGATCTTCATTGGTGATATCAAGCTTGGTCAATATAGATTGATAAACGAGCGACTCCCAGTCCGAAATCTTGGTGATCTCTGATTGTGTTAGTTTATCCCAACTTTCTTTATCCGCTATCAAAGCGTGTTTAAGCATCTCTGCAAAACCACTTCTAAGCTCTATTTTAGGAAGCGTTTTTAAAAACTTCGTAAATACAAATACGGCTTCTGGCTTGCCAAAAAGACCTATCATATTTTTTCTTTGCATAAAATCTATGCCTGTTTTTCCGCCAATCGAAGCGTCCACTTGGCTCAGCAACGTAGTCGGCATTTGTATAAACCGGATACCTCGCATATATGTACCTGCGCAAAAACCGCCCATATCTCCGATGACTCCACCACCAAGGTTTATCAGAAGTGATTGGCGGTCTGCTCCCTTATTCATCAATGATTGCCAAATAGTCTGGCAAGTGTCCAAATTTTTGTGCCGTTCTCCACTCTCGATCTTAATAACCTGCATAGAAAGTTCCGTATTTTCAAACAAATGAAACAGACAGTACTTCTCTGTATTTTCATCAACCAATACAAATATTTTAGACGGTGCAAGTCCCTGTATTTCATTCCTTAATGCAGCCCAATCATTAAAATAGATATAGCCTTCTTGTTGTCCTTTAATGTATATCATATATTAAAAACATAGTATAACCGGTTTCTAAGACGAACCATTGTGTGGTTAGGTACGGAATCAGTGGATTTATATTTAAAAAAATCTTATCACCACGCTGCAATTATTGCTTTAAAACGATTGTCGTTCAGCGAAAAATGCACCATAAATAACGTTAAATACTATTAATGGTTCTTCATATTCGATGATCTATTAGATGGTTTTTAAACCCTAACATCGCATCGAGTACTACATAAATTTCGACTGACCAAAAATAATTTGAAAAATCTTTGATTATCAAAAAAACAAGTCTATTCCAATATCTATCACGCTTTCGCTACTGCAACACGCAATTGAACATCTTCCGTAATCTCTACCACTTCACCACCCTTGGCATCGTCTAATGAAATATGTGTAGCTAACACTTCTGATTTGATGTAATCACTGAACTTAGCTATAGCATCCCTGATGATTTCATGATCTTCAATATGGACATCGATTTTGTCTGTCACATCAAAGTCTTTCGTCTTTCGGATATTTTGGATTCTGTTTACCAACTCTCTGGCTATCCCTTCTGCTATCAGGTCATCCGTCAAGCTGATATCCAAAGCGACCACAATATCTCTGTCAGTAGCTACCTGCCAACCCGGTACTTCGTCAAATGAGATTTCTATATCTTCAGGAAGCAATGTATAGGTACTGCCTTCTATTTCTATCACGTATTGATTGTCTTTTTCTAAGTTGCGGATAGCGTTCTGATCCATTTCCTGTATCAGTTGTGCGCCTGCCTTCATATCCTTGCCCAATCGCTTGCCCAATGTTTTAAAATTGGCTTTGGCTTTTTTGCTGATAAATCCGTCTGTATCCGTGATATATTCGATAGATTTCACATTGACTTCAGACAATATCAATTCTTTAACGCTATCCACCTGATTGATAAATTCGGTATCTAAGATAGGCAACATGATCTTGGAAAGTGGCTGCCTTACTCTAATGTTTTCTTTCTTTCGGATAGAAAGCACTAACGAGGAAATGCGCTGTGCATAATCCATTCTCTGCTCCAATGCCTCGTCAATAAATGCTGAATTTGCGACTGGAAAATCTACTAAGTGTACAGACTCATGGCTTTCTGATTGCGTACCCTCATTCAGAGATTTGTACAACCAATCGGTGAACATCGGCGCTATCGGTGCTGAAAGCTTAGCGATGACATTTAAGCAATCATATAATGTCTGATAAGCCGCTATCTTATCCTGAGAATACTCGCCTTTCCAGAATCTACGACGACAAAGACGTACATACCAGTTGGATAGATGTTCATCGACAAAAGTCATGATTTTTCTGGCAGCATTGGTTGGTTCATAGTCGCTGTATTCGGCTTCTACTTCCTTAATAAGGGTATTGAGCAAGGATATGATCCAACGGTCGATCTCTTGCCTTTCGGCTAATGGTACAGCCTGTTCTTTGTAGGCGAAGCCGTCGATATTAGCATACAAAGCAAAGAAAGAATAGGTATTGAACAACGTTCCAAAAAACTTCCTTCTGACCTCATCGATACCTTCAGTATTGAATTTTAGATTGTCCCATGGTTGCGCATTGGATATCATGTACCAACGGGTAGCATCGGCACCATACGTTTCTATCGTTTCAAAAGGGTCAACGACATTACCTAAGCTTTTTGACATTTTCACGCCATTCTTATCCAACACCAAGCCATTGGAAACAACATTTTTGTATGCTACTTTTCCAAAAACCATACTGGCAATAGCATGAAGCGTAAAGAACCAACCTCGTGTCTGATCCACACCTTCTGCAATAAAATCCGCTGGAAATGAAATACCTTTATCTATAAAATCCTTGTTTTCCATTGGATAATGCCACTGTGCGTACGGCATGGATCCCGAGTCAAACCATACATCTATCACATCTTTTTCCCTATACATCGCTACGCCTGAACCCGATACCAAAACGATATCATCGATATATGGCCTGTGCAGATCTTCCGGTACGGTTTGTGACATTCCGAGCTTTTCATTGGCTTTGGCTATCTCTGTTTCTAAATGCGCTACCGATGCTATACACAAGGATTCGGTAGCATCTTCTGTCCTCCATATTGGAAGCGGAATCCCCCAATATCTGGATCGCGACAGATTCCAGTCGTTGAGATTTTCGAGCCAATTACCAAATCGCTTTTCTCCGGTATGTGCCGGTTTCCAGTTGATCGTCTTATTGAGTTCTATCATCTTATCTTTCATCGCAGTGGACTTGATAAACCAACTGTCTAATGGATAGTACAAGATCGGTTTGTGTGTACGCCAGCAATGTGGATAGTTATGGACATATTTTTCGACATTAAACGCTTTGTTTTCTTCTTTAAGTTTAATGGAAATCTCTACATCTATTGATCGTTGTGGTACTTCATCAGCTTTGTAATACTCATTTTTAACGTACTTACCACCGATTTCTACCAATTCAGCACGAAAACGACCTTGTAGATCGACAAGTGGTACAGGGTTTCCATTTTCATCTAAAACCAACATTGGTGGAACTTCAGGAACGGCTTCTTTCGCTACTTTAGCGTCATCTGCACCAAATGTCGGTGCTGTATGTACGATACCTGTACCGTCTTCAGTCGTCACGAAAGCGCCACCGATCACTCTAAATGCGTTTTCAGGATTTTGATATGGTAATGCGTAAGGTAGAAGTTGCTCATATCGGATACCTAACAGGTCTTCTCCTTTGCATTCTTTGATAACCAAATAAGGAATCTTCTTATCTTCTTGCTTATAAGCACTCCATTCGTCAACAGAAGATACTGCCACGAATTTTTTATCTATAAATTGTGATGTGACTAAGTTTTTAGCCAAGATCACTTGTATCGGTTGATAGGTATATTGATTGTAAGTTTTAACTAATACATATTCTATTTTTGGACCAACGGTCAGTGCGGTATTAGACGGTAATGTCCAAGGTGTCGTCGTCCAAGCCAGAAAATGTATATCTCCTAATCCTTTTAAAAATGCCGGAAGCGAATCTTGTACTGCCAAAAACTGTGCAACCACCGTAGTATCAGTCACATCACGGTAACATCCGGGCTGGTTCAACTCGTGAGAACTCAATCCCGTACCAGCGGCAGGAGAATAAGGCTGAATCGTATATCCTTTGTACAATAATCCTTTTTCGTTCAGTTGATTCAATAACCACCAAACAGACTCGATATACTCATTATTGAATGTAATATAAGGATTGTCCAAATCCACCCAATAACCCATTTTTCGAGTGATATCATCCCAGATATCTTTGTACTGCATGACTGTACTACGACACATCCTATTGTATTCGTCAACAGAAATTTTCGTACCGATGTCTTCTTTGGTAATGCCTAACTCTTTTTCCACAGATAGCTCTATCGGTAGTCCGTGTGTATCCCAACCGCCTTTACGTTCTACACGCTTGCCTTTCATCGTTTGAAACCGGCAAAAGATGTCTTTTACTGTACGTCCCATGACGTGGTGGATTCCCGGCTTTCCATTGGCTGATGGCGGACCTTCAAAAAATACAAAGCTATTGCTTGTAGATCGTTGTTCAACGCTTTTTTTGAAAATACCTTTTTCTTCCCAGAATTTACGGATCACATTGTCTATATGTGGTAAATCAAGTTGTTTTAAATCAACATTATATTTGGACATTACACCTGTTTTTTTTAATTATACCAATTTTATATCGACCATTAAATATAACTTTATTAAAGTTATAAGCCTTTATCAATAAAAAAGATAGCAAAGGTATATATTTTTTAAGAATTGTTGATAGCATATAAACTACAAAACCTCCTAATGCTAATTCTATTGCTGAACAAGCCCGAATATCTGCGAATCGATAATACGGTGTTCAAAGCGGAAAAATACAAACTGAGTCCTTGCTATGACGGGAAATTGTATCACCAAAATTTTCATTTTTAATATTCCATATCCTTCAATCGACCATCAAAAGTCGTTATCAACTTACCACCCACTTCATCAACATTGTGCAAACAATAGCGCCATACGTACCGATGATGTATCCAAAGATAGCGAGCAAAACACCAACACTTGCTAATGATGGATGAAAAGCAGATGCTACAATCGGCGATGAGGCAGCGCCACCAATATTACCCATGCTGCCTACGGCAATAAAGAAATAAGGCGCTTTTATCAAGTACGCTACTAAGATCATTATGATGATATGAACCAGCATCCAGATGATACCTACTAAGAATAGTCCTGGATAGTTGATGACCGACATAAGATCCATTTTCATACCGATAGTGGCTACTAATATGTAGATGAACAGTGTTCCTATCTTACTGGCACCAATGCCTTCATATTCCTTAAAACGAGTAAATGAAAGCCCTATGCCTACCATGGTGGCTATCGTGATCATCCAAAAAAACGAATCAGTAAAAGTACTTAATAATCCTGAATCATTAGTACCTTCACCGAAAATCTGGGATATCGCTGCTGGAATTACCCTCGCTAACCCATGAGACAAAGCTACTGCTCCAAAGACGACACCAAGCATTACGATATAGTCATTGAGTGTTGGAATCCGGGTAATCGATTGCGTGTATTTTGATATTTTTTCTTTGACCTGTTCTACAGCACTATTGTCTGCTTTTAGGAATTTATTGATCTTTTGTTGCTTGTTGACACCGTACAATAGGATAGCGAGCCAAACATTCGAAACGATAATATCGACTAAAACCAAACCTCCGTATTTGGCGGGATTGAATTTGTAAATTTCGAGCATGGCTGTTTGGTTGGCACCACCACCGATCCAGCTACCTGCCAATGTGGATAGTCCGCGCCACATAGCATCGTATCCTTCGCCACCAACGGTTTCGGGAGAGAAAAGCGACACGATCCAAACCGCTATCGGACCACCAATGATGATGCCAAATGTTCCGGTAAGGAACATGATCATGGCTTTATTGCCCAACCTAAATAGTGATTTCATGTCAATACTCAATGTCAATAAAATCAACGAAGCAGGCAGCAAAAATTGCGAAGCAACTCTATACAGTCCAGATTTTTGGACTATCGGTTCGCCATTATCTAATATAAATTGACCTGCACTATCCGTTATGTGCCATTCGGGACTGATGATATTTAAGGCAGTTAGTATCGCCGGTAACAAATAGCACAGTAGCAATGGAGGCAACCAGATGTAAAGTTTCGTCCAGAAAGGCGACTTTAATGCAGAAGTATAAAATATGAATCCCAATAACAACATGATGATTCCAAAAGCAATAAAATCATCTGTGAATATAGGTGGAAACTTCAAAGCGGTGGTCATTTGTATAATGTTGTATCCGAAAAATCCGACAAAACTAAAATTTATAATCCGATTTTATACATATTTGATCAATTTCTCCGTTTAAAAGTTGAATGTATGGCTTTTAAAATGGGTCGTATTAGTAGTGGTTTGGGCTATCGTACTTTTTTGATTATCAATGGATTTTAATTTTTAAATACAAATATTTTTAATTTATACAAAAATTTGTATTATCTTTGCACCCGTTTTTAACGTACGATATATTTTTTATTGTCCTACAATCAATGTATTATGAGCAAAAAGAAAGTTCTTTTCGTTACACAGGAATTAAACCCTTATACTGAGGCATCTATAATCTCTGATTTAGCCAGAAGAATCACACACTATGCTTCGAGTGATGAATTCGAATTTAGAATATTGATGCCCAAATTTGGTATCATCAATGAGCGAAGACATAGACTACATGAAGTAGTGCGACTTTCGGGTATGAATATCATTATCGATGACGAGGATTATCCATTGATTATCAAGGTTGCATCATTACCAGGAGCAAGATTACAAGTTTATTTTTTAGATAACGAGGAGTTTTTCAAGCGGAAAGCGATATTTAAGGATGAGGAAGATCATCCATTTGAAGATAACCAAGAGCGATTTGTATTTTTCTGTAAAGGTGTACTTGAGACAGTTAAGAAGTTTGGTTGGTCACCGGATATCGTGCATTTACACGGTCAGATGACGAGTTTGATACCTTTTTACATGAAAAAAGCGTATAAAAATGATCCAGTATTTAACGATGCCAAGATTATTTATTCGCTATATGACAATGATTTAAGTGCATCTTTCAATACAAAATTTACAGAGATAGCGGCTATCAATGACCTTGAATCCGAAGAGTTGGATTTCTTCAAGCAAAACGAGAAGATTGATTTGGATTACGGAAGTGTTAAATATGCTGACGGTGTTATATCTGGATGCGAATCTACCGATACCGCAACAAAAGCATTTGGCGATTTGTTTTCTGTACCTACGCTGATGAGTACAACCGAAACTGACGAATCCGCTATGGCATCAATTGAATTTTATAAGACATTACTTGAGGATACAAACAATCAATAAACGATGAAATTGAGTTTTTTTGACTTTTTAAAAGCCGGAACTTTCCTTGTACTTAGTATCATTATTGTAAGTGGATGTCAAGATCCTATATTGGTAGGTTCAGAATTACTTGATGATGAAAAAATACATGTTGATCTGATCAATGATTTTGATATTGCTACGGCGACAGTTCCAGGAGTGAAGGTCGTGACCAAATCATCGTCAAGCAAATTATATAGATTGGGTGAGGTCAATGACAACATTTTTGGTAAATCTGCCGCAGCGATCTATATGAAATTTGGATTTAATGTTGCTGCTACACCGTCATTTGCCGTGGAACCAGGTGCTACGTTTGATTCATTGGTGTTGGTACTTAGATATGATAGCCTTGCTACGTATGGTCAAGCATCGGGATTGCAGAATATCAAAATCTATCAATTGGAAGAACCATATAAGAGTACGGATACTTTTTATTCTGACACACAATTGAGCCATTTTGCATTGCCGATTGCAAATCTAAACAAGTATATCAATCCTAAAGATTCTGTGACGATTGTAGATCATACTACTGGAAACACGGTCAGACAGGAACCGCAATTGCGATTGAGATTGGATGATGCTTTCGCAAGAACTATCTTTAATAATCCAGAGTTAATCCGTGACTCGCTTTTCAGAGATTACTTCAAAGGCATTTACATTACATCACAGTCAGAAGACGGCAATCCTTTAATGTATGGATTTGACTTGTCATCGGCTGCGCTATCAGCTTCAACGCTTTACAACAAATTAAAAATGTATTATACTGTAGCAGATACACTCAAAAAAGTATATGATTTCGCTATAGACTATGCAGTTATTAATTCATATAGTTTTGATCGCAGTGGTAGTACAGTAGGTGCATTTATGGATCAACAAGCATTGGGAGATTCGTTGGTATTTACACAGGGATTAGGTGGAGTAAAGACAGAAATTAGCTTTAAAGATATAGACAGAGCCAAAAGTCTTTTGATTAATAAAGCGGAATTAGAAATATTTATAGCTGATGTACCAGGATTACCTATATATACTAAGAATCCTCCTCAGCTGATAGCTACGGTAAAAAATGCTAAAGGAAATTATGAATTTATCGAAGATATAGCCATTCCAGTATCTTTACAAACGAGTTTTGTAACGTCATTTGGTGGTACACCTATACCTGTACCAGGCGGATATCGGTATAAACTCAATATCACAAATCATCTAAAAAAGGCTATCAGAAATTCAGATTTCTCTCCGACATTGTATCTCTCTGTATTGACAGAATCAGAAAATCCTGATCGCACAGTGTTTTACGGCGCTAAAAACAGCAAAAATCCCGTTAAGTTAAATATCTATTATACTAAAAACTAAAAATCTATTCGTCTTATGTGTGGAATAGTAGCATATATAGGGAAGCAAGAATCCTATCCGATAATACTTGAAGGCTTAAAAAGACTCGAATATAGAGGCTATGATAGTGCCGGCGTATCTATTCTAAATCACGATATAAAAACTGTGAAAAAAAAGGGCAAGGTCTCTGAATTGGAAGCTGCTGGAAAGTTGGTTGACCTTAGTGGAACGGTCGGAATTGGTCATACAAGGTGGGCAACACACGGCAAACCAGATGATATCAATGCGCATCCACATGTGTCAGGAAATGGTAGATTGTCGCTTATACACAACGGTATTATAGAGAATTATCTAACTTTAAAGAAAGCATTAGAAGATATTGGACATACTTTTGTCAGTGAAACAGATACGGAAGTATTAGTGCACTTAATCGAAGCCTATCAAGAAAAAGAAAATCTCCCATTGGATGAAGCGGTACGTAGAGCACTCGAAAAAGCAGTAGGAGCTTACGCTATTGTCGTCATTGACCGTGACAATCCGGATATTTTAGTTGGAGCACGCAAGTCCAGTCCATTGGTATTGGGTATCGGAGAAGATGAGCTTTTTTTGGCATCAGATGCGTCCCCAATCATCAAATACACCAATAAGGTTATTTATCTCAATGATGAAGAAATCGTTACCATATCCAAAGACGGTTCCTATAAGATAATCAATCTATACAATGAAGTGCAGCATCATCCTGTACAGGAACTTGATCTTAAACTCGAAGAGTTGGAAAAAGAAGGCTTTGAGCACTTTATGTTGAAAGAGATTTATCAACAGCCGATTACCATACATGAGAGTATGCGTGGACGTATCAATGCACTCGACGGTTGGGTCATCGTCGGAGGTATGCAGCAGTACATCAACCGTATCATGAACTCAAAACGCATTATTTTTGCAGCGTGTGGTACGTCTTGGCATTCAGCATTGGTAGCCGAGTACCTATTTGAAGAATTGGCAGGAATACCTGTAGAAGTGGAATATGCATCAGAATTTAGGTATAGAAATCCGATTATCAACCAAGATGATGTAGTAGTAGTGATATCCCAGTCAGGCGAAACAGCAGATACATTGGCAGCGCTGGAACTTGCTAAAGAAAAAGGTGCATTGGTTTATGGTATCGTGAATGTAGTAGGATCATCTATAGCCAGAAACACGCATTGTGGTTCATATACCCATGCTGGTCCAGAAATTGGTGTCGCTTCAACAAAAGCATTTACGAGCCAATTGGCTGTGTTGACACTTATGGCTCTAAATCTTGGCTATAAGCGTGGACAAATCCCTGAAAGCTATTATAGACAATTACTTTTTGCTATGGAAGATATTCCGTCAAAAGTAGAGAAAGTGCTTCAACAAGATAGCAAAGTTAAATATATAGCACAAGAAATCAAAGATTTCAATAATGCCTTGTATTTGGGACGTGGTTATAATTTTCCAGTAGCATTAGAAGGAGCACTCAAGCTAAAGGAAATATCGTATGTTCATGCAGAAGGGTATCCGGCAGCAGAGATGAAGCACGGGCCAATAGCATTGATTGATGATAAAATGCCGGTAGTCGTCATAGCTACCAATAAGTCAGCTTATGATAAAGTTTCCAGCAATATCCAAGAAGTAAAAGCACGAAAAGGTACGGTCATCTCTATCGTCACAGAAGGAGATACCCGAATAAAGGAAATGTCGGACTACAGCATCGAAATCCCTGAAACCGAAGAGCCATTGACACCATTATTATCCGTGATTCCTTTGCAATTGTTGGCATATCATATCGCTGTCTTGCGAGGATGTAATGTTGACCAACCGCGCAATCTTGCAAAATCAGTAACCGTAGAATAAAAGAAACTTTTATGAAGCCATTAAGCTTAGAATATAATTCCACAAGAGAAAAATTAAAATTTTTAGAATATGGACGTTCGATCCAAAAATTGATTCAATACGCTAAAACGGTTGAAAACAGAGAAGAACGCCAAAGTGTAGTGGAGGAAATCGTTGCATTGATAAATCAACTGAATCCACAATCCAAAAATCTATTAGAATATAGACAAAAACTCTGGAGACATGTACTGAAAATGGCGGATTACGATATAGATGTGGACATACCTGAAGGTGTAGATGTGTCTTTGGATAGAGAAGAATATAAGCCGGCGAGAGTGCCCTATCCTCAGCACGAGTTTAATTGGAGGCATTATGGATACAACATCAGAGTGATGATCAATAAGGCACTGACTATGGAAGATGGCCCGATAAAACAAGGCTATGTTGAGACAATTCTATCCTATATGAAACAGTCATTCAGAAACTGGAACAAAGAACATTTTGTAAGTGATGACATCATCATTTCGGACTTGTCTGTTCTTTCCAACAATCAGCTTTCCGTACATGATGACCACACGATTACACTTTTAGCGAAAGGCAATAATATGCCTAACAATAATATCAATACCTT
The DNA here is from genome assembly GCA_964399855.1 of uncultured Aureispira sp. Lineage (GTDB taxonomy): Bacteria > Bacteroidota > Bacteroidia > Chitinophagales > Saprospiraceae > OLB9. Next base: position 25,183 of record CAYNSF010000028.1, read on the forward strand.
TAAGGTAGGTAAGAACAAAAAACACAACGTCGGCAATAAGCATCAGAACCGCAATATGCAAGGCATGAAACCCGTGAATAAGGGAAAGAAATAATTTCTAGCTTCGCCCATTATCGTAATATTCTTGTTGATTCACTTTATTGCGTTGGAAAATTGAGATCCCACTTTGTATCGTTGATCGACTTACTAAAATATCGAAATTGTTAGTATCTATATTGCTCACAAAGTATAAACGAATATCATTTAGTATAAAACATCACAAAGGTGTGTATAACATATCTAAAAAAATCCTTATATTTGCATTTTAAAAACAAGGGAATATGGCCGAATTAGTCAGAGTAGATTATGACGAAAGTAACATAAAAAGTCTTGAATGGCATGAACATATCCGTCTGAGACCTGGTATGTATATCGGAAAATTGGGAGACGGTTCTTCTCAAGATGACGGTATCTACGTGCTACTAAAGGAAGTTATAGACAACTCTATTGATGAGTATGTCATGGGTAATGGCAAAAATATTGATATAAATATAGAGCAAGGTCAAGTCAGTATCCGTGATTATGGTCGTGGCATACCTTTGGGTAAGGTAATAGACTGTGTTTCAAGGATAAATACCGGTGGTAAATATGATTCTCGGGCATTCAAAAAATCTGTTGGACTGAATGGTGTCGGAACGAAAGCCGTCAACGCCCTTTCATCACATTTCGTTGTTGAGTCTTATCGAGATGGTGAAGTCAAGGTGGCTGAATTCAAAGCTGGAATCATCACAATTGATCATAAGATCGCAAAAACAAAGGAAACCAACGGTACAAAAATCTCGTTTATAGCTGATGAAGGTATATTCAGGCATTTCAAATACAGAAACGAGTTTGTAGAAAATCAATTGTGGAACTATGCTTACCTCAATGCAGGGCTAAAGCTCAATTTCAATGGAAAAACATTCGTATCTAAAAATGGTCTTAAAGACCTACTCGAACGTAAGACAAACACGGAGAATCTTCTTTATCCGATTATTCACATAGTAGGCGAAGACATTGAAATAGCATTGTCACATGGTACACAGTATGGAGAAGAATATTATTCCTTCGTCAATGGTCAGAATACGACACAAGGTGGTACACATTTAGCTGCATTCAGAGAGGCGATAGTCAAGACATTAAGGGATTTTTATAAGAAAGACTTTGATACTCGCGATATACAAACTTCCATCGTCGGCGCTATAAGCATCAAGGTTGAAGAGCCTGTATTTGAATCCCAAACCAAGACAAAACTTGGATCACTAAATATGGCTCCAGAAGGTGTGACTATTCGATCCTTTGTCGTAGATTTTTTAAAAAATCATTTAGATAACTATCTTCATAAAAACAAGGAAGTAGCCGATGTCCTTTTGCGCAAAATCCAGCAATCCGAGCGAGAAAGAAAGGAAATCGCAGACATCAAAAAAATCGCTAACCAACGAGCCAAAAAAGCCAATATTCACAACAAAAAGCTGAGAGATTGTCGTGTACATCTTACGGATGGCAAGAAAACAGATGACGAAATTAAACTCTGTTCGACATTATTTATTACCGAAGGAGACTCTGCAAGTGGTTCCATTACTAAGGCTCGAGATGTTCAAACGCAAGCGGTTTTTTCATTGCGAGGAAAGCCGTTGAATTGTTATGGTATGACCAAAAAAGTCGTTTATCAGAATGAAGAACTCAACTTGCTTCAACATGCTTTAGATATCGAAGACGGAATTGAGAATTTGCGGTATAATCGGGTCGTTATCGCTACAGATGCTGACGTAGATGGTATGCATATACGTTTGTTACTGCTTACATTCTTCCTACAGTTTTTTCCTGATCTTGTAAAACAGGGTCATTTGTATATATTCGAGACACCATTATTTAGAGTACGGGACAAGCAAAAGACCTTTTACTGCTATTCGGAAAAAGAAAAACAGGATGCAATCAAAAAGCTTAAAGGCAAAGCTGAAATTACTCGATTTAAAGGACTCGGAGAGATATCTCCTAATGAATTTGAAGGCTTCATAGGTGAGGACATCCACCTTGAACCAGTCATCATGGGAGAAAAGACCAAAATCGAAGATTTATTGAGCTACTATATGGGTAAAAACACGCCAGAAAGACAAGTATTTATCATTAATAATCTAAAAGTAGAACTCGATAATACTCAGAATGACGACCAAGAAGTGATGGATCTGGAGGAGGCAGAAGTAAATCTTGAAGCGGTATAATCAATGAAAAACATGCAAGACGTACCAGATAAAACGATCTTGATAGATATCGTAACGATGCCTATGCCTTTCGGCAAATATAAAGGTACGATTATCAAAAATCTGCCTGTATATTACCTTGAATGGCTTGCTTCTCAAGGGTTTCGCAACAATCGGATGGGACAGATATTGAGTACGGCCTTTATCATCAGAACACATGGATTGGACGACCTGCTTAAAAACATCAAGTAATATGCATATAGCTGAACCGCAAATTTCCTGGCAAGATTTCGAAAAAATAAATATACTGGTCGGTACGATCATCGAAGCCGAAGACTTCCCTAAAGCCCAAAAACCAGCGTATAAACTCATCATCGATTTTGGGAAAATGGGCATTAGAAAGAGTTCGGCACAGATTACGAAATTTTATGATCGCAAATCATTGATCGGCAAACAAGTGATCGCCGTTGTCAATTTTCCGCCTAAACAAATAGCAGACTTCATGTCTGAGTGCTTGGTCTTAGGTGCAGTAGAAGATCATCATAGTGTCACCTTACTCACGGTGACACATCCCGTGGAAAATGGAACGAAGATTGGGTAAGGATGGAATTTTACTTGCTCTATGACTTTGTGATTTCCTAAGTTTTCTTAGTTGTGATTTATTGTAAATGCACTTTATCATTTAACATCATGTAGTTATAGCCTACTTTGAGTACCGTGCTATTTGGAAATAATTTATTGAAAACTTGATCATGGTAATCCATGGCTGCCTTGGTATCAGTAGCATGTCTGCCCAAATGATTGAACAATAGGATACCATTGTCGCAAAGTATGGAAGCTGCATTTTCCAAAAATGCTTCGGTAAGAAAGGGTACTGGAATCTTGTCGTCAACAAATATATCAATGCATACAATATCAAATTTAGTTTCTACCTGCTGTACATAAATCCAAGCATCTGCCTGAATCATCTGCACTTCTGACTTTAACTCGTCAAGGACATATTTCGATGCGAGATAAGTGACCGAATCATCAATCTCTACACCTGTGTAATTATATTTCTTATTGAATTTTTTTTCAAGCATATAGGGTATGCTACCCAACCCAAAGCCTAATATTAATACATCACTGATCGTATTGGATTGTAAATTGAGTTGTTGAAATGTAGCTGTAAAGTTATCGTATTTATCCGCAAATGAATATATAGCATTGGGTGTACATAGTTGATAACGGCCTTTGCTTAGCAGCACATGCATGGTTTCGTTATAGTCTGATGACATGGATTCTATATGTACATCTGCAACATAGCTCCATAAATATTTTAAAAGTGAAGGTTTCATGATTTTAATGTATTATTTCTGAAATGGAATCTAAAACTTCCAAGATGATTTGGACACCGGATCTGATTTGATCAGGAGTAATAATGAGTGGAGGCGCTATTCTAAATGATCGGTCATTAAACAGGAAATAATCGGATAATAAGCCATTTTCCATACACTTTTGGATGACCTGTGTAAGCATCTCTGGCGATGTGAGTTCCACAGCGATCATCAAACCTGACGATCGAACCTCACAGATAGCAGGATGTGAAAGTAAAGAAAGGAAAAGTTGTTCTTTTTGTGCTATTTGGCTGATATAGTCCGTTGTCAATAGCGTCTTTAACGTGGCTAATGCAGCAGCGATACAGACCGGATGACCTCCGAAAGTAGTAATATGACCAAGTGCGGGATTTCGCGAAAATTCATTTAACAAAGCATTATTGGCTACTAAACCACCAGCAGGCATACCACCACCCATACCTTTTGCTATAAGGAGTATATCAGGAATGACATCATACTTTTGCAGTGCAAACATAAATCCTGTACGTCCAAAACCTGTTTGGATTTCGTCAAGAATCATGATTGTACCAGTTTCACTACATCTTTTTCGGACTTTTTTGAGATAGTCATCTTGAGGTGGGATGATTCCATTTTCTGCCTGAACCGGCTCCAAAATGACACAAGCTGTCTTTGTCGTTATGAGTTGCAAATCGGCTTCAACATTAAATCTGATATGATTTACTTCAGGAATGCCCGGTGCATAATGTCTTGAAAAAGCATAATCGCTCCTTAGACTTTCAGCTGCGATAGTACTACCGTGATAGGCATTACAACATGAAATGATTTCTCTTCGTCCAGTCACTTTTCTGGCGAGTTTGAGTGCGGCTTCGACAGCTTCGGAACCACTATTGACAAAATATACCGTATCTAATCCGTTGTCTAATACCTCGCTTAGCAATTTAGCATATTCGACCTGTGGACTTTGGATATGTTCTCCATAAACCATCGTATGCATATATGTAGCTGCTTGTTGCTGTACGGCTTCTACCACTGCCGGATGACAATGTCCCAATGCACTGACTGATATACCGGAATCAAAATCAAGATGTGGTTTTCCTTGATGATCATAAATATACATACCTTGAGCACGGCTTACTTCAAGACCAAAAGGATAGGGACTTGTTTGTGCAACATGTTGAATAAATAATCTCCGATAAGTGGACATATCCTGCTATTTGAATGACAAAAATACAAAAATTAGCGGAAAATACCAAAGCGATATTCAAAAGAACCGTTTTCATTGCCTTATATGAATAGGTACCAGATCGAAATTTGGCTCGTTCAGACGATTGTTTTTATTATCTTTGCTGTTCATAATGTGTGAAATATGAGTACTGAAATAACTTTGGCACAGAAGCAAATTGAAAATTACATTTTTAATGTGCGTGGCGTTCAAGTAATGCTTGACCGTGACTTGGCAGCAATGTATCAGGTAGAAACCAAACGACTAAACGAGCAGGTAAAAAGAAATATAGAGCGGTTTCCTGAAGATTTTATGTTTCAGCTAACTGAAAATGAATGGAAAAACTTGAGGTCGCAAAATGCGACCTCAAGTTTACATGGAGGTAGAAAATCTACCTCCATGTATTTACAGAACAAGGTGTGGCTGGATTGTCGGGTGTTTTAAAAAGTAAGATTGCTGGGCAATTACATGTTTCGATAATGAGAGCTTTTGTAGTAATGAGAAAGGTTATTTCAGACAATCAATTGGTATTAAATCGATTAGATAAGATCGAGCGAAAGCAACTTGAAACCAACCAAAAGTTTGAAGAAATATTTGACGCCTTAGGTAAGCAGGATGTATTCCCAAGACAAGGTATATTTTTTGAGGGACAGGTTTTTGACGCTTATGAATTTGCATCAAAGATTAAACGTTCAGCGAAGCTAAGCGTCACACTGATTGATAATTACATTGACGAAACGACATTGACACATCTGAGCAAGAAGAAAAAGGGAGTAAAAGTACAGTTGCTAACTAAAAGTATAAATAAACAACTGCAATTGGATATACAGAAAGCCAACGAACGTACGGCAATTTCACGGCAAAATTATTTTCGAAAAGTCATGACCGTTTTCTGATCATTGATGATATTATAGTGTATCACCTTGGTGCTTCGCTTTAAGATCTTGGCAAAAAATGGTTCGCATTTTCCTCAATGGATAAAAACTTCTTGGAAAATATCGTAAAAAAAGTATTGAAAAATGAAAGTACACTCTTATTGTGATGTAGAAGAAACTAAGAGATCAAGTATGAATATTGAAAATTCAATTCATATTTTTTGATAGAAATTGATTGCACCTGAATAGTTACGAAAAAAATTCTTTTTAGACAAATCACATAGTTCTGTTCATTTTGTCGAGACCACAAACACGACTGTCAAACTTAGCGTGGACGCTAAACTTATCGGGACTTTTTGAGAAAACCATTTTGCATCTTTGAGGAACGGAGTCAACACACATAAAAATGTAAAAGAAAAATACGTTTCTCACCCCAACCTACCTATCATAGCCGTAAGCAACGCTGATGCGGCTTCTGACACGATCGTTCCCGGCCCAAATACGGCTGCAACACCGCTTTCAAAAAGAAAATCGTAGTCCTGTGCAGGTATCACACCTCCGACTACAACGAGGATGTCGTCTCTGCCTATTTTCTTCAATGCAGCTATCGTCTCTGGTACCAACGTTTTATGCCCAGCTGCCAATGAAGATATGCCTAAAATATGTACATCATTCTCAGCCGCTTGCCGTACTGCTTCTTCTGGTGTCTGAAATAGTGGTCCCATATCCACATCGAAACCAAGATCTGCAAAGCTTGTGGCGATGACTTTAGCACCGCGATCATGTCCGTCCTGTCCCAATTTTGCTATCATCATACGTGGTCTTCTTCCGTCCAATACGGCAAATTGATCTGATAATGCACGTGCTTCTTTAAATTTATTGTCCATACTGATTTCTTTGGCATAAACGCCGGTTATCGTCCTGTTATTGGCTGCATATCGACCGAAAACTTTTTCCATAGCCATAGATATCTCGCCCAATGTAGCCCTTAATCGAGCTGCTTCAATTGCCGCTTCGAGGAGATTGCCCTGATCTGAAGTAGCAATAGCCGTAATCTTATCCAATGCATGTCGAACGGCATCATTGTCGCGTGTCTTCTTAATGTGATTTATGGATGCTATCTGCTCATTTCTTACTTGTGTATTGTCAACAACAAGGATATCTAAATCCGGTTCTTCATCCCTTTGGTTGAAGTTGACACCGACGATGCGTTCTGCCTGGCTATCAATCCGTGCCTGTTTCGCAGCGGCAGCTTCTTCGATTCGCATTTTGGGTATGCCTTGCTCAATGGCTTTTGCCATGCCGCCAAGTGACTCTATCTCCTGAATGTGCGCCCAAGCTTTTTCTGCCAATTGTTGGGTTAAAGACTCCACATAGTATGAACCACCCATGGGATCAATGGCTGATGTTATATTGGTTGAAAATTGAAGATATTTTTGCGTATCTCGTGCTATTTTAGCAGAAAAATCGGTTGGCAGGGCAATCGCTTCATCCAGCGAATTGGTATGCAATGATTGCGTACCTCCAAATGCTGCTGCCATAGCTTCTATACAGGTTCGTGATATATTGTTGAATGGATCCTGAGCAGTAAGGCTATATCCCGATGTCTGGCAATGTGTCCTTAAAGCCAGGGTTTTGTCACTTTTAGCACCTGAAGATTTTACGATTTTTGCCCAAAGTAATCTTCCCGCACGCATTTTGGCTATTTCCATAAAAAAATTCATGCCAATACCCCAGAAAAATGAAAACCTCGATACAAAACTATCAATATCCAACCCTGCTTTCATGCCTGCACGGATATATTCCATACCGTCGGCTATCGTATAGGCAAGTTCGATATCAGCTGGTGCGCCTGCTTCATGCATGTGGTATCCACTGATCGAAATACTGTTAAATCGCGGCATATTGGCAGCCGTAAAAGCAAATATATCGGAAATAATTCGCATAGACGATGCCGGCGGATAGATGTACGTATTTCTGACCATAAATTCTTTCAGGATATCATTCTGAATTGTTCCGGTCAGCTTTTCCATTGAAACACCTTGCTCTTCTGCTGCAACTATATAAAATGCGAGTATCGGAATTACAGCGCCATTCATCGTCATAGAAACAGACATCTGGTCTAAAGGAATGCTGTCAAAAAGTATTTTCATATCTTCAACACTATCTATCGCCACACCTGCCATACCAACATCGCCGGTTACTCTTTCGTGATCCGAATCATAGCCGCGATGCGTCGCCAGGTCAAAAGCCACAGACAATCCTTTCTGACCGGCGGCCAGATTTTTTCTGTAAAACGCATTACTGTCTTTTGCTGTTGAAAATCCCGCATATTGCCGGATCGTCCATGGAGAAACCATATACATCGTGCTATAAGGTCCTCTCAAAAAAGGTGGTGTTCCAGCCTGAAAACCTAAATGCTGACAATTATTTACATCATCAGTAGTATATGCTTCTTTTAAAAGGATTCCTTCGGGCGTTTTCATGTTCTTATCAGGCATAAATGCTATTATTTAATGTGCTTTTGGAATGGTAAAGTTAATAAGATGTTTGAAAATTGGAAATTTTATTTTAATTGAGAATGGATAATTGTTAATCAATGAAGTTGAGTTAAGGATTTTGAAGTGATTTTCGATGAAGATAGGTTGGTTTATCTTTCAGTTAATCTAAGAAAAAATGGTCATTTTTTGCCTCTTATCCTCATATGGTAGCCACCTTGAAAGTCAAAATATTATCGATCATCCAAGTATAGGTCAGCATACCTCGTTTTTCAATCGAAAGTACAATTTACATGATTTTAATAATGTTGGAGTAAAATATTGAGATTAGTTACAAACTTTAAAAGTATTAAATACATTATATGTTAAATTTTTTACAAATCTATTTATTCGATTTTTTAAATTAACGTAAAATTACATTCTGTTCATCATTTTTCCCATAAACACAACAACAAAGCACTACTGACCGTTTTTAAAATTAGATTACAAAGTAAAAACGGTATGTTAACACCAAAAGACCTGAAAGAATTAGTGGATCATGACCTTATTAGCGGTCAACAGGCTCATGACATAACCCAGTATTACGAAATCAAAAAGGGTAATCAGCCCAATAGATTGTCCCTGATTTTAGGTGGTTTGGGTGCCGTATTTGTTGGTCTTGCTATCATTCTCGTTTTGGCGCACAATTGGGATCAATTTAGTAAAAACATACGTGTTATAATCGCTTTCTTACCACTTCTTCTTGCTCAAATATATACAGGATATCTGTTGTTGAAAGATACAGATCAGCGCCATCTGAAAGAAATTGCTGGCATTATATTGTTCTTTAGCTTGGCAGCTACGGTTTTTATCACAGCACAGATATATCATGTCAGCGATCCTGAAGGAAATTTTTATATATTATGGGTAGCATTAAGCGTTCCCATAGTGTATATACTCAATGCTTCTGTGCTTTCTATGTTGTGTATCTTTTGCATTACCTCGTATTTGCTAGCGTATGGATTTAAAGATGATAACAATATGCAGTTACTGTATTTTTACGGAGTTATTGCAGCCTTGCTTCCTTATTATGTCAAGGTAATGCAACGTTCAGTTACCAATAATACAGCTTATTGGCTGCATTGGCTGATAGCCTTGTCCATTATCCTCAGTTTATTGCCTTTAGGAAATAATGCCGGTGTCGTACTGCTCTTTACTTTTACTGCCTTATTTACGTTATTTTACCATATAGGACATTTACCAGTATTTGATTTGATTCCAAAACAAGCCAATGCCTATCTTCAAACCGGTCGTGTCGGTATTACCATGATCTTATTTATTACCGGATTTTCAGGCTTTTGGGATGAAGTTCAAGAAGCTTGGGCACATTCGGAAGTCCTGTATTCTAAGGCATTTATAACGGGCATTATACTCAGTGCAGGAGCTATTATACTGTATATACGTCGTAAGCAATGGAAATGGTTCCACTTGGCAGATATGGATTTAGTGTTAATACCATTATTTATTTTGTTGTTTACAGCCAATTCCGTTTCCTTTATTATCTCCAATATATTGGCATTAGCTGTAGGGATTGTAATTATGATTCGAGGTATTCGCAGTAACCAGTTGCTGACCATCAATTTTGGTCTATTTATCATTGCTGTACTGATATTGAGCCGGTTTTTTGAGAGCAATTTGTCATTTCTGATTCGTGGTATCGTGTTCGCTATAATAGGATTAGCATTCTTCATGACCAATTATTACCTGACGAAAAAAAGTAAACGCTATGAAAAATAAAAGTCTTTTTTTTGGCATATTTGTGCTTGTTGCTTTGCTACAATGGGCATTGCCTGTATCGACGATTATTAGCAAAAATCATACATCTACATCGGGTAAAAGCTTTTGCTTTAAGGTGCGACCTGTCGATCCTGCACACCCTTTTTCAGGGAGATACATGAGTTTGAAATTTGAACAGGATAATTTTCCAATAAAATCTGGGTTTAAACTCAATACTGGGATGTCCCTTTATTTGGAAATATCATCGGATAGTGATGATTGGGCTGTCGTCAGAGATATGTCTATTGTACCATTTACACACACTTCGGATTATATCAAGGTTACAGTTCAGTATTGGGACACAGAACGAGTATATATTCAATATCCATTTGAGCAATACTATATGGAAGAAAAAAAGGCGCAAACCGCTGATTTACGTCTGTCCATCTTACTACAAGAACCAGATCACAGGATATGCGCCAAGGTTAAATTATTGAATGGAACTTCTGTACTTGAAGACATCTTCATCGATGATGAATCTATCAGTACTTGGGAGTAATACTTTTTTTTCAATTCAACGATTTAGCTGAACTAATTGTTATATCGTGATAGTTGATTCATTATGCCACTATTTCCATTTCAAAATATATTTACGGATGCGCTTCCTGGAGATCCAATCACGGACAATTTTCCGAGACAAATAACCAATAGCTTTTATTCAAAAGTAGTACCCAAGAAACCCTCATCGCCAAAACTATTAATTCATAGCGATGAAGTTGCAGACCTATTACAATTGGATGATGAAGCGATTTTATCAACCACTTTTCTGGATGTCATGTCTGGCAATATGGTTGTACCCGGCTCTGTTCCTTATGCCTTGTGTTACGGAGGACATCAGTTTGGACATTGGGCAGGTCAATTGGGCGATGGTAGAGCGATCAATCTGGGAGAAATGACATCAAAAGAAGGTATCCAAACATTACAACTCAAAGGAGCAGGATTGACACCTTATTCAAGAACGGCTGACGGACTGGCTGTCTTGCGTTCTTCCATAAGGGAATTTTTATGTAGTGAAGCCATGCACCATCTTCACATACCTACTACACGAGCATTATCGCTTGTATTGACGGGCGACCAAGTACTCCGTGATATGCTGTATGACGGTCATCCAGCTTATGAACAAGGTGCAGTGCTTTGCCGTGTATCTCCGTCTTTTATACGGTTTGGCAGTTTTGAGATTTGGGCTGTACGTCAAGATACGGAGCGATTGAAGCAATTGGCAGATTATTTGATTGAGCAACATTTTCCACAATTGAATGGCGATGAAAAAGCTTATATCAAACTCTTTGAAACAATAGTTGACAATACCTGTGATATGATCGTTGGTTGGCAGCGAGTCGGCTTTGTACATGGCGTGATGAATACCGACAATATGTCTGTACTGGGACTGACGATAGACTACGGACCGTATGGATGGATAGACAATTACGATCCCAATTGGACACCCAATACGACAGACATGCCCGGCCGTAGATACCGCTTCGGAAATCAACCTTTCATAGCTCAATGGAATTTACTTCAATTAGCTAAAGCATTGTATCCGCTGATTCAAGAAATAGAAGAAATAAAAATCTCCGTTGACAGATTTAGCCACAAATATTTGGCAAAATATAGGACTATGATGCGGTCAAAACTCGGGTTTTTCACGGAAAAAGAAATTGATGAGGTCTTTATTCAAGACTTGGAACAAATGTTACATTTGTGCAATATTGACTATACCATGTTTTTTAGATTGCTGGCGGACATTTCCGTTGAAATGACTTTACAGGAGATAAAAACAGTACTTGAACCGTCATTTTACGAATCAGAATTGTTTCCAGAAATGGAGCAATTATTGGATACATGGCTGATGAATTATAAAAATCGCCTTGCATTTGAAGGCATCAATCATGCTATTCGCCAACAAAGCATGAATCGTGTAAATCCCAAATACGTTTTAAGGAATTATATGGCTCAGTTGGCTATCGAAGCAGCAGAACGAAGTGATTATTCCGTACTGCATGAACTGTATGCCGTGCTAAAGCATCCTTATGACGACCAACCAGAATATGCACATTGGTTTGCCAAAAGGCCAGATTGGGCATTGGAAAAAGTAGGATGTTCGATGCTTTCGTGCAGCTCCTAATTTTGTTGATTTGCTTAAATTAGTTGTTGGTTGTCGGATTTAAAGCATTGACAAATCGTCAATCAAAAATCCACAATCGTCAATTCGAACATCAATCTTCAACCAATTCTCCAATTTTAAATACCGGAGCTCCGCCTTTATTGTATTTAAAACCATAATATTTGAATTGCAAATTGACGATATCGGCAGTTGTCTGACCAGAATGACCTTCGGGTGTCGTCACGATTAATCTCAGGATTTGCAGCTGGTCATTATCAAAAAAAGAAGATGAAAAATAATCTATTACTATTCCCTGATTTTCTAATTTGTCTTTGATTGCCTTCAATTCATTTTTGGTCGTTTCGTGAGAAACCTTGAGTAAAGCATAATCGTCCTGCTGGATAAATACTGTTGGTAAGTCCTTTGGGCTACACGCCAACAAAAAGAGAGCAATGAGAAAAAAAGACAGATATTTCATGACAGATTGATGTTTAATAATGACAAATGTAGCATTGTTTTTTGATTATCGTCGTTATTTTCATTCAAGAAAAATAATAAAATTTCAAAAAGATAGTTGAAAATTGAAACAAACCTTTAATTTTGGGTCATTAAAAATAGATATCTACTCAGGAATATGCTTTCAAATCATAAAAATAAGTAAATACACTTTTTTTGATTGAAATTGATCATACTTGAGTAAAAACAAAAACACAATACATCATGAAACAATTAGTACAAACTTTAATTTTATTTTTCATTTTTTACAATGCTGCGTCCGCACAAGAAATCATTTCTGTAACAGAAAATGGTCATTATACAAAAGAGAGTATTAGCGCTGCATTCAATTTGCCATTGGTCAGATATGGAGCCACCTTCTATAAGGTAAATTATACTTCTCCAGATGCGAAAGGTGCATTAGATACTTTATCGGGTTTACTCGTTGTTCCCGATGAAGAAAATTTGGTTTATCCGGTATTAGTTTACCAACATGGTACATCAGATTGTAAGACTTGTGTTCCTTCTCGCTTTGGTAGTAATGGCGGAAGTGAAGGTCAAATAGGTCTGCTTTTTGCTGGAATGGGTTTTGTATCTCTATTGCCAGATTTTGTTGGTATGGGTGACGCAAGAGGATTTCAGACCTATGTTCATGCATCCACGACTTTTTCAGCAACTGACGATATGGTAAATGCCATTCGCGATTGGGCTCCGGACAATGACCTCTCATTGAATAATCAATTATTTATAACAGGATATTCACAAGGTGGATATGCATCCATGGTCTTTCAGCAAGGTATGCAACAAAAATACGGAGCATCTTCAGTAACCGCTGCGACGCATTTATCTGGTCCTTATAGCCTTTCAGGAGCCATGCGTGACTTGATGTTGGGTGAAGATATCTATTTAGCACCGGCATTTATAGCGGTTACAGTTTTAGGTATGAATGAAGTTTATGGATTTTATAACAAATTAGAAGATATATTTAATACTGCATATATAGCCGATATCCAGAGTTATTACAATAATGCAATATCGCTGTCAACACTCAATGAACGTTTACTCGTAAAGCTCGTTACCAATACAGGCATTCTGTTGATAAAGGGATTATTTCGCGCTGATGTGTTGGATGCCATCGTCAACGATCCCGAACACCCAGTCAATCAGATATTGCGTGAAAACGATGCTTATAAATGGACACCGGAATCACCAACAAGGATTTTTTACTGTAAGGGAGATGATATTGTTCCCTATCAAAACAGTGTAATAGCTCGGGACTCAATGTATGCCAGAGGTGCCGACCAAAATACATTAATCGTATCTGATGTAGATTCAAATGGTGATCATAGTACGTGTGTTACACCTACACTTACTCAGACTTTATTGTTTTTCTTAATCTATCAGTCTATAACAACATCTACACAAAATACATTGGAAGACAATTCCATAAATGTCTATCCGAATCCAGCGCAAGATATACTTTATATAGATGGATATAATGATACAGATATTCATGTGATCGTCTGGGATATGGATGCAAGGCAGCGCATCGTAAAAGATTATAACGATACACGTGCGTCTATAGATGTATCATCACTTGAAAGCGGCATGTATATACTTACCCTTGTGGGCAAAGAAGGACTCATCACCAATAAAAAGATAATCATCAACAGGTAGTTTTTTAGCAACTTTGATTTATTTTCTTACAAAATATGGATTTTCCGGAATCCATATTTTGTATAATAAGGTTGCTAAATTGGCAGACATTTTTTGTAAACACATTGTTTTACTATTGCTGCTTTTTAAATTATAACGGAAGTTATTTTTTTTAAAGATCAAGGCAAAAAACACAAGCATAGTGGTAACTATGGTGAGTATTTTTAACGATGAGATTTGAAAAAAGAACTACATTTTATTAAGATATTTTTGTTGA
>CAYNSF010000029.1:0-39316 GCA_964399855.1 uncultured Aureispira sp.
CTGTATTTTCTCCTGCCGTGATGCTTGCCGTGGTATGATATACGCCGATCAGCCTACCGTCCCGCTCCGGATCGCCTGTGTAAAAGGCGACAGGAATATTGGTCTTTGCTGTGGCGGACGCATCTGCACGGTTGCGCACTGTAAAGCTTACATTATAGCTGTCCGTATCCACATCGTAGCCGATACAACTGATATCGCCGTACAGCGATGCGGCAGGTATCTTGCCGTCTCCGTCAAGCAGGTTTTCCTGCACATTGAAGTTGTTGTACTTGCCGTTCTTATACGTCGCAGGATTATGCATCTGTTGAGGCACCGTACCGTCATCATTGATGAAGAGCGGATTGTAGCCGTACTGATGCCAGATATTGCGGGCGGGTGCCCAGTACTTGCCTTCGGGCGGACCGAAGATAGTGAGGTGGCTTACAACTTGAATATAATTAGAAACATCTGTAACTGAATCCCAACAAGTTACACATATCCTTGCTGATCCTATATTGTATAAATCTACAATTACGGGATAGGTTCCTCCATTTTCAGATGCACAAGGAACACTCCCTATCAAAATAGGAATATTGTCCATAGCATTTATTATTTTTAGATTTTCCATGTCTCTATATACTATTTCATGTATTCCATCATTATCAAAATCAAAAGCACTTATTGAGGGGAAATGTTTATAATCTTTATTTAAAAATTGCCAATCAGGTGCTAATTTTTCAATACCTTTATATGAGTATTTACTTAGCGTATCGCTTGAAAAAACAATAATACTCGTTTCAGTTTTATTTGAAAAATTACCTATCGTGATATTCCATAATAAAAAATATTGATTCCATTCCTTCATTCCTATTAGATTACATTGGGTTCCACTAAAATCATATATATATAAAGTTGTAACAGGTAAAGACAATGTTCCAATAGAAGATACAATTACATCTAATCTACCATCACCGTTCATATCAGCGATTGAAGTCTGACCATCTCTCAGACTACCCTTAATAGTTATATTATAAGGTATCATGTCATTACCATTCATACCATTGGTATTGGAAATTTTTACTTTATATATAGTGTATCCAGCAGCTAATTCTAAATCGCTCGGATCATCATCTAAATCTGCTGCAATAGACGAACCATAATTACCTCCTATACCATTTTTTTTTCCATAAGCTAATCTTTTCCCTGTTTCGGCATTGAAAATTTCATTGTACGTATATATTTCGGAAATACCGTCCTGATTAAAATCTGCTAAAGATAAGACACAAGCTTGATTAATTAAAAAATTATTATCAACATTTTCTCCGTACTTATAATCCGAAATCCATTTGACATTGCCATCTAAATGGTAACATACTAATCTCCCTCTAACATCTGAAGGATTAAAATTATTGTTTGCAGTTGCAATAATTATTTCAAAATTACCCAGACTATTTTTAAATAGTATAAAATTTTTTACGGCACTTAGAATTCCATAAGTCTTTATTTCCTTAATTACTTCCTGGGTAATGGGGTTAACAATTAGAATATTTTGAATGATAAAAGCGCTGTCTTTATAGCTTAGATAATCTCCAACAACTATGATTTCAGGAATACCATCACCATCTATATCCTGAATTATTGGTGTTTGTATAGTTGGTATTTTATTTTTTAAAACCCATTCCTTTTCTATCCCAAATTCAAAATTTCCGTACCCATAGCATTTGTTATCTACTTGTCCTTTAAGTTTTGATACCATAAAAAACATGGTAAGCAACATAAGGCTATATCTTAATGGAATATTCATGATATTGTATAGTTTAACATGTCCTTCGTATTCGGATGTTTTAGAAAAATTGTAACAATATTACATGATTATCTTTACATTTTCAGGAAACCATCAAAATATTTTCTAAAAAATCTTTAGTTTCACGTTGTGTCAAGCAATTTTTGATTGAATTGAGAATTGAGAATTGAGAATTGAAAATTGAAAATTGAAAATGATTTTTGATTGACGATTTTTTTCCGACAACCGACAACTATCAACCATCAACCATCAACTAAATAAACCTTTACACCCATAAACCTTTAAACCTATTTCAAGCCATCAACCGACAACCAACAACCATCAACCAAATAAACCAACTAAACCAATTCAATCAACATACTGCAACGAAATCGCCGGTGTATTACCGAGAATATGGCTGCTTCCTATGGCAGTTTTGATTTTATAGGATTCCTGGATGCTCAATGCTGCGCCGAAATGAAATGACGATAAAGCGGTATTGAATCCGGCCGTGACAGAAAGCACTTTTAAAGGTGTGTAGCCGACACCAAATTTGAGTTCCATGTCTTTATCTATCGTTTTGTCGGCTTCGGCTAAAATGAATACTTTATCGGACGGAGCATATTTGAGACCTAATCTGAATCTCGTGGCGATGATGTCGATATCATTGATGTTGACATGTATCGGGCTGAATACATGGGTAGCCAAAGCAAGCTGGTCGCTGATATTGGCGATGATACCGGCTTCAAATGAAAAAGTGTTTTTACTGCCATTATTCTCGATATTGTATCGGAGCATGTCCATTTGCCCGCCCAAGGATATCACTTTTGTAAGTTTCCGGGCATACGCCAGCCCAAACTTTTGTTCATTGTACGCACTAAATCCAAAATTTGAAGCCATAATGCCAAATGTACCTACTTTAAAAGTTTTCATCGCAGCTATGGATACTTGAGTCAATTCTTCAAGATTATAGCGGCGTTCTGCACTCACGTCAAACGCCATATTTCTAACGGATGTCATGCCGGCCTGATTGAGATAAATGGACTCTGCACCCGAATATGCTACGCCTGCTCTCGCTAATCCTAAGAAATTAGCGCCTCCGGCTGACGAAAATCCCGTTTGTGCATTTGCGCAAATATGCAGGCTGACAAACAATATACTTAAAGCAATTAATCTAATCTTCACTTTTTCAATTGTAATTACGGTCTAAAAGTACAAACATCTATTTAGTTGAACAAATAATTTGAGCATTATACTTCAAAACACAACCAATAAAGCCATTCTAATCTCGTAAACTGCCTCTCAGACCAAGCTCGATGACACGCATATTTTGTATTTTTTGCCCGTCTATGTCAAAACGTATGATCGTTCGGAACTGATGAAATCCTTGTACACCGTAAGCTCCTGGATTGATGTGGAGTAGTTCGTTTTTCTGATCGGGTACGACTTTGCAGATATGTGAATGCCCGCAAATGTAAATATTGGGTTTCTCGCTTTGGATTATCTGGTGTACTCGTGCAGTATATTTGCCGGGATATCCTCCGATGTGCGTCATAAAGACCTTTAAATCTTCGCAATGAAAGATTTGATTCAATGGAAAGATATTTCGGACGGATGCGTCATCTATATTGCCATAAACACCTCTGAATACCGACATCTTGCGGTATTTTTCTATAGATTTTAGTGTTCCGATGTCGCCAGCATGCCATATCTCGTCTGCGTCCGAAAGATGTAGTGTGACATCATCGTCGTAGTACCCATGATTATCAGAAATAACGGCTATCTTCTTCATATTTCAGTTGCTTTTAGCCTTTCGTTTTGCATGGTCAAGTCATGTCCATTGAGCCAATTTTGTTCGCTGTCGGCTGAAAGGATTATCGGCATACGTTTTTTTGTGTTGTGTATTTTACACATCAGTTCGTTGGCTTCGGTTGTCAGGATGGTGTAAGTGTTGATGATTTCGCCTGTTGATTTATCAATCCATTCGCTCCAAAGTCCTGCAAATGCAAATGGTTCGTTGTCGGGCAAAGTTAGTTCGTATTTTTGTTTTTGTTTGCCTTTTTCGTCCAACCATTGCCACTCAAAAAATCCGTCTGCAAGCACCAAACAACGGTTGTTTACGACGTTTCTAAAGCTTGGTTTCTCGTGTATGGTTTCAATTCGTGCGTTGAGTGTATTTTTCTTTATGGTGTCGTCTTTTGCCCAAACAGGTATTAAACCCCAATTATAAAGTTGAATTTCGGCCGTTTGTCTATTAGTGATGATTGGTGTTTTGGGATATTGAAAACCGTTGTAAATCGTCGGTTGATACAAATGTTCGTCTTTGAAGTTAGCCTTAAATCGATGTTTTAATTCTTGTGCTGATTTACTTTGTTTTGAATGGAAACACATACTTACACGTTGATAGTTATGATGTCGCTTAGTTTTGTCGTGTAGCGTGGCGACAACCGTTCTTGTTTCATTTTCCAAACACGTTTTAAATCCTGATTTGCAAGACGTATTTTCTGCTGTCCGAAACTTGAATTTATTTTGTCAATAGCTTTCATCAACGGGATGTGTCGTTCGTTGCGTATTTCAAAAAGCGTGGTTTGCGTGACGGTTTCGGGTGTGAAATCCTGTACAATCACACCAGCTTTTTTGTAAGCAAAACCATGTCTAAAAATCCGTTTCAGACCTTGCGTAGCAAAGTTTGCCAACTCAATACTCGAATTGGTTGGAAAGGGCAATTTGATAACAATATTTCGGCTGTATTGTGGTAAATCTTTGCGGTGTCCGTTGGTATGAACAAAAACCATTAATGAATTGCAACACGACTTTTGTTTACGCAATTTCTCGGCACACGAACTGGCAAATGTAGATATGCGCTCGTTTAGTTGCTCAAATTCGGTGTAGTTGCTTTCAAAACTTCGTGTTGTCGCAATGCTTTTCTTCGGTTGTGTCTCGTCCAAGTCAAACGTTGGAATACCTTGCAAGTCGTGTTTTAAACGAAGTCCAACAATAGCCAGATTTTTCTTTACCCAATCGTCAGCAAGTTGTGTAAAATCATAAGCCGTGAATACATTTTGAGCGTTCAATCGTTTGGTGTGTTGCCTGCCAATGCCCCAAACATCTTCTATTTTCAGCCATTTTAGGGCTTTTATGCGTTTTTCTTCGCTGTCGATGATATAAACGCCTTTTGTTTTTTCGGGATATTTTTTAGCAATTCGGTTGGCTAATTTTGAAAGCGCTTTTGTCGGTGCAATGCCAATACTTATGGGTATTCCTGTCCACTTCATGACTTTGTAACGCATCGCTTCACCATGATCTTGCAAGTTGAAAAATGTATCAAAACCGTTGAGTTTCAAAAAACATTCGTCAATGCTATAAATTTCCATTTCGGGCGAATAGTCTGAAAGTATAGTCATCACACGGTTTGACATATCGCCATATAAAGCAAAATTTGCTGAAAAAACCTGCACATTGTGTTGCTTAAAAAGGTTTTCGTATTCAAAGGCAGGTGCACCCATTGGAACGCCAACTGCTTTGGCTTCGTTGCTTCGGGCTATCACGCAACCGTCATTATTTGACAGTACAACAATAGGCTTACCGTTCAGGTCTGGACGAAAAACCCGCTCGCACGAAGCGTAAAAGTTATTACAGTCAATAAGAGCGAACATGGTTTATACATCTTTGATAACGTGAGTAACAACACCCCAAATTAAAAAATTATTATCTTCGGTTACTCGGATAGGTTCGTAATCTTCATTTTCGGGGATAAGCCAAATTTCATTTTTCAAAATTTTGATACGCTTGGCTGTAAATTCTCCGTCAATATAACAAACGGCAATTTTACCATTTGTAGGCTCAATGCTTCGGTCAATTATCAGCAAATCATCATTATCAATTCCTGCGTTTTTGAGAGAAAGACCTTTTACCCGTCCATAAAATGTAGCCGACGGATTTTTGATAAGGTGTTTGTTGAGGTCAATGGATATATCAATAAAATCCAAAGCTGGCGAGGGAAAACCTGCACTTATTCCGTCATCTACATACGGCAATTCAAGTATCGTATCGGTGTCAGCCGAAAAGATATCAATGATGTTGCCTGTATGTAATTTTAACGGTGACATATTATTGTTATTTATCTGAATGAAGGCCGATACTATTCCCTTCTGTGTCCATCACAACAGAGCAAAATCCGTGTTCTCCGATTGACATTTTGGGATTTAGGACTTTACCACCTGCATTTTCAACACGACTTTCTTCAACCGAACAATCATCGCAAGCAAAGTAAACTATCGTTCCGTTTGAACTGGGTTCCATACCTTGCATTTTCACCAATGCGCCGCTAATGTTTGGTTCGCCTTCTGCCCAACCAAAACTCAACATTTGCATATCGCCAAAATCTGGCGACATCGGAAGTTCTGTTAATTGAGTTTGCAAAACAGCTTCGTAGAATGTTTTAGCCCTGCTCATATCTTCCACATAAATTTCTACCCAAGTAAACGGGTTTTTAGCTTTTGTTGTCATTTTATAATTGTTTACAAATTTACTTTAACGGGTGTGTAATGTCTATCGTCAGCAGGGTCATTCACAAAAAAAATGCACCCAACTAATTTACAGATGTATGACCTCACCGTAAGCAGCTGCTGTGGCTTCCATGACAGCTTCACTCATGGTTGGATGTGGATGAACAGCTCTAAGGATTTCATGTCCTGTGCTCTCCAATTTTTTAGCTAATACCAGCTCTGCTATCATTTCGGTTACATTGGCACCTATCATGTGTGCTCCAAGCAATTCCCCATATTTAGCATCGTAGATAACCTTGACAAATCCGTCTTTGCTACCTGCTGCGCTGGCTTTTCCGGATGCTGAAAAAGGAAATTTACCGATTTTCAATTCATATCCGGCTTCTTTTGCTTGTGCCTCAGTCATACCTACGGACGAAACTTCCGGCCATGAATAAGTACAACCTGGGATATTGCCATAATCCATTGGTTCAGGATGATGTCCTGCGATTTTTTCCACGCAAATGATACCCTCAGCACTTGCTACGTGCGCTAAAGCCTGCGTCGGGATGACATCTCCGATAGCATAGATACCTGCGACATTGGTTTTGTAATATTCATCCACCACGATACAACCACGATTGGTTTCTATACCTAATGTTTCAAGACCGATATCTTCAATATTCGGAGTCACGCCGGCTGCCGAGAGGACTACATCACATTCGATGACCTTGACACTGTCATCTTTTCTACTTTTAACGGTAACTTTACAGCCATCTCCTGAAATATCAACATGCTCAACAGCCGAATTGGCCATGATATTCATACCGGCTTTCTTGTAAATCTTGGTCAGTTCTTTTGAAATTTCAGCGTCTTCTCTTGGTAGCAAACCTTGTTCTACATACTCTACGATCGTTATCTCAGTACCTAAGCTATTGTAAACGTAAGCAAACTCTACTCCGATAGCTCCGGCTCCAACGACGACCATACGCTTAGGCTGTGTAGCTAAGGTCATAGCTTCACGATATCCAATGATTTTCTTTCCGTCGATCTGAAGATTGGGTAGCTCCTTGGCTCTTCCACCTGTGGCGATGATGATGTGATCAGCACTATATTCCGCTTTACCTCCGTCAGCAGCGGTTACAACGACCTTTTTGCCTTGTACCAAACGGCCATAGCCCTCGATAACGGTAACTTTATTTTTTTTCAATAAAAAAGTAACACCTTTGGACATGCCACCGGCTACATCACGGCTTCTTTGGATGATTTTATCAAAATGTGCGGTAGAATTATTGACAGTGATGCCATAATCTTCTGCATGTTGTATATAATTAAATACTTGTGCACTTTTTATCAAGGCTTTAGTTGGAATACAGCCCCAGTTTAAACATACACCACCTAAATTTTCTTTTTCAATGACGGCTACTTTAAGACCCAGTTGCGAAGCTCTGATCGCAGCTACATAACCACCCGGTCCACTTCCTAATACGATTAAGTCGAAATTCATCTCTATTAACTTTGTTTGATTTTAAGGCTCAAAGGTACGTTTTTCAATTATTTAATAAAACTAAATCATGCCATATTAATTATAGCAGCCCCGTTTTCTTGATTTGCTCAATGGCTTCATACAGCCGATCTAAGTCACGCTGCTCATTAAACCCATTGATTGAGAATCGTAAATACACCACACCATTATGCGGCATGACAGGGATTTCGATCTTATATTCATGTACAAATGTTTGGTACAACAATTCTGGATTGTCCGTTCGAATGGGCACACTAATCATTTGACCAATAAACCGCTCGTCTATAGGTGCTAAAAGTTGGCTGTCCAAGATATTCGCAAAGGTAGATGCATTGTCGTAAGCTAATTTTCGACTATTTGAAGCAACTTCATCCCAGCGATACTTATCTCTGAATGCAATGGCTTCCGGGATACAAAGTCTGGCTGCATAGTCGAGCGTGCCACTCATTTCGTGCCAATCCAGAAACTTACTGTGTGATGGTTTCACTGCTTCGTAGCCCCAGCTGATTATTAATGGCAGAATATGCTCTTGATAACGCTTTTTCACATACATAAAGGACGAACCCTTAGGTGTCATCATCCATTTATGGCAAGCTCCAGTGTAATAATCCACATCCAGCGCTTCCAAATTAAGGTCTATGTGTCCAGGTGTGTGCGCTCCGTCAATAAATACGGGAATCCCAAGTGTTTTGGCCTTTTCAATAACCTTTTTTACGGGTAATATTAATCCCGTCGAGCTGGTAATATGGCTGATAAATATGATTTTTGTACGGCTCGTCACACCGGCAAACAGCTCTTCGACAAACGTATCTTCGGTAGTAAGCGGTAGCGTGATGGGTTGTTGGATATATTGGGACTTGGATTGCTTGCAGACTAATTTCCAAGCTCTGTCACAAGCTCCGTATTCAAGATTGGTGGTCAAAACTTCATCTCCAGGTTGAAGATGCATACTTTTTGCTATCGTATTGACGGCATAGGAAGGGTTGCTTACCAAAACCAAATCATCCGCATGGCAATGGACAAACCTCGCAAGTGCTTCTCGGGATGCTTTAAGTAAAGCAGGTGTTTTGACCGTGATAAACTGAACAGGTGATGTTTCCAATGCACGTTGATATGCTTGATATTTTTCAAATATAGGTATCGGTGTAGCTCCAAAAGAGCCGAAATTAAGATAAGTAATTTTTGGGTCGAGTAAAAACAATTGCTTTAACTCCTCTGCACTTGGTGTCATTTTTTTACGCATTTAAGACAACAAATGTATGCTATTAAATGGATATTGCTCAGTCAACAAAAATATCTTAATAAAATGTCGTTCTTTTTTCAAATATCATCGTTAAAAATACTCGCCATAGTTATCACTATGCCTGCGTTTTTTGCCTTGATCTTTAAAAAAAAATAACTTCCGTTATAATTGAAGTCTTTTTATAGACAGAGCAATATAACCCACAAGTGAAAAGACATAAATTTTGACTAAAATCAAATAAATATTCATGATAAATAAATAAAATATATAGTTTTGCGTTTTTTTAAAGAGAATATGTTGCTGATGCTATAAAAACGTTTTAAAATAGTATGACAGCAAAAAATAAAATATATGACTAAAAATTTATTGATAGTAGAGTCTCCGGCAAAGGCGAAGACAATAGAAAAAATTCTAGGTAAGGATTTCACTGTAAAGTCCAGTTTTGGCCACATCAGAGATCTGGACAAAGGTAATAAAGGCATCGATATAGAAAATGATTTTGAGCCGCATTATGTCGTTTCTCC
Organism: uncultured Aureispira sp.; assembly: GCA_964399855.1. GTDB lineage: Bacteria > Bacteroidota > Bacteroidia > Chitinophagales > Saprospiraceae > OLB9. Next base: position 9,542 of record CAYNSF010000029.1, read on the forward strand.
AGAAAAATATAAGGTCGTCAAAGAACTAAAAGATCATGTAGCAAAATCAACAGAAGTATGGCTTGCAACGGACGACGACCGCGAGGGAGAAGCCATTTCATGGCATTTGTGCGAAGAGCTAAAGCTTGATGTGAATCATACCAAACGTATCGTTTTTTCAGAAATCACGAAACCAGCTATCCTAAAAGCGGTAGAAAATCCACGTAGAGTGGACATCAACCTTGTAAATGCACAGCAGGCCAGACGGGTTTTGGATAGAATTGTTGGTTTTGAGTTGTCAGAAGTATTGTGGCGTAAAGTGAAAAATAAACTTTCAGCGGGTAGGGTACAGTCGGTAGCTGTCAAGCTGATTGTGGACAGAGAACGAGAAATTCAGGCATTTGACGCTCAGGCATATTATAAGCTACAGGCTATTTTTGATGTTGAAAATACTCGTGGAGAAAAGGTGGCGCTCAAAGCGGAATATCCTGTAAAGCTAAATGAGCAAAAGGAAGCATTGGCTTTCCTCGAAAAATGTAACGGAGCGGCATTTACGGTAGCCACTATTGACAAGAAACCGGTAAAAAGAAGCCCGTCACAACCATTTATCACTTCAACGCTCCAACAGGAAGCATCCCGGAAGCTCGGATTTTCAGTAAACAGAACCATGTCAACCGCTCAAAGACTTTATGAAAGCGGTTTGATTACCTATATGAGGACGGACTCTCCGATGATAAGTGAAGTGGCGTTGGCAGCCATAGCACAGGAAATCAAAAGCAACTACGGCGATAAATATCATAAACCACGCAAATTCAAAGCTAAATCAGCAGGCGCTCAGGAAGCTCACGAAGCTATACGCCCGACCAATATAGAAAATCACGCCTTAGCCTTGACGGACAAGGATATGGTCAGATTGTATGACCTGATATGGAAACGAACGATTGCGTCACAGATGTCGGATGCTGAAATGGAGCGTACAATCGTTAAAATCAACATTTCGACGCAACCGGGTGCACAATTGGAAGCAGTAGGAGAGGTCTTGGTCTTTGACGGCTTTCTGAAAGTCTATATGGAGTCATCTGATGATGATGACGACGAAGAAGTAAAAGGTATGCTTCCACCATTGAAAGCTGGACAGTTGCTGCAATTGAATACGATGAGTGGATCGGAGACATATACTAAACCACCTGCACGATATACAGAAGCGAGTTTAGTGAAAAAACTCGAAGAACTGGGTATCGGAAGACCGTCAACGTATGCTCCAACCATTTCCAAAATCATGGAAGAAGAACGAGGTTATGTTACGAAAGAAAGCCGACCAGGTACTGAAAGGACATTACATATCCTGGAGTTGAAATCCGGCGTTATTGCGCACAAGCAGAAGAAGGAAATCACCGGAGCTACCAAAAACATGCTCTATTCGTCTGATATTGGTATGGTCGTTTCAGACTTTTTGACGGAACATTTTGGCAAGATAATGGATTATGGCTTTACTGCCAATGTTGAAAATCAATTGGATAAAATAGCTACCGAAGGGCTTGACTGGAAAGGTATGCTTAGGGATTTTTATACGCCATTTCATGCTAAAGTCTCCGATACTATGGAGAATGCCGAAAGAGCAAAAGGCAAGCGAATATTAGGAAAGGATGCCGCTACCGGATTTACGGTATTGACGCAGATGACAAGGTTTGGTCCGGTTATTCAGTTGGGTGATAGAGATGAGCTCGCTGAAAACGAAAAACCTAAATTTGCCAGCCTCAGTCCGGGGCAATCGATAGAAACCATAACGCTTGAAGAAGCCATGGAACTTTTTAAATTGCCAAGGACGATTGGTACGTTTAAAGGCGATGATGTGATTGTTAATAACGGAAGATTTGGTCCGTATATCAAAATCAACGAAACGTATATCAATTTGGGTAGAGGCATAGATCCGATGTCGGTAACGTTGGAAGATGCGGTGCCGATGATAGAAGCCAAATTAGATGAGTTAGCACCAATCGGATATTATGAAAATCTGCCTATTACGAAGGGAAAGGGTAGGTTTGGCCCATTTGTAAAGTGGAATGATATATTTGTGAATATCCCAGTAAGGTACAAATTTGATACTTTGACGAATGATGAAGCCATAGAGTTGATAAAAATAAAACTCGACAAAGAGGCCAACAGATATATCCGTCAATGGGCAGACGAAAGCATTTCTATCGAAAATGGTCGCTGGGGACCGTTTGTAAGATATGGGAAAAATAATGTAAAAATCCCAAAAATTGACGGAGAAAAAGCGGATGAAGCGTACCTTAAAACTGTTAGCTTGGATACGGTAAAAGATTGGATAAAAGCCGAATTACCCAATGCCTTTGAGCAGGGAAAGGCAACAAAGCCAACTAAGCCAACAAAAAAGAAGTAATTGTATCCGTATATTGGAATCATTAAGTGTAAAAAAAATACTTAATATTTCTTTAACTAACAATATTACGAGCGATAGCGTTGTTTATAAGGTTAACAAATGTAGCCAATGACACAATCAGCAGATAATCATATCAATTCAAAATATTTTAAACCAATGAAAACATTATTTTATATTACATTATTTACGTTTGGTTCTATTAGCTGGGTTTCAGGTCAGGACTTGGAGGAAGAAATAGGTTTTTTATATGTGAAATCCGAGTATTTGTACAAAACAGGTAGGTTTGAAGAAGCTGTGGCAGAGTATTCAAAAGTAATCCAACAAAATCCCAACTATAAAGATGCCCTGATGTATCGTGGTATGGCGAGTATGGAAATCGGTCAGACCGAGCAGGCAAGACAAGATGCATTGAAAAGTATTGAGATGAATGGGATTCAGGCTGCATCGGCTGCATTATTAGGTAGGTCATTTGGTGTACATCGCAATTATGACGCAGCTGTTAATAGTTTGACAGCGGCCATTGCGCTTGACAATAATAATGGAGATTATTACAATTGGCGAGCTATGTATTTGGAAGCTGCTGGAAAATTGACCCAAGCATGTCAGGATTATACGCAAGCAGTAGCCAAAGGAAATCAAGATGCATTACCTAAAGTCAGATCACTTTGTGGTGGAAAAGCTACACAACCCGGAAAAATAGATATGGGAGGCATCAGTGTAGATCCAAATAAAAATCAAACTCAGAATCCTAACGACATTCAAGAAGGCGAAGTGGTATCTGAGGGTCAGAGAGAAACGGACGATAATAATACAGAAAATAATGAGTATATCGAGGATTCTGAAGTTCATGGACACAACCCAAATGTTCCAACTGAAGACAATACCGTCAATGTATTTGAAATCGATGATGATCTAAGTATTGAGATATCAGGTCAGGAATTAGGACTAAGAAAGATAGCGGAAATCCCAAGTATATTGATATTGGCAGATGAAAATGGCAAGGTAACGATCAATATTTGCGTAAACAGAGAAGGTGTAGTGACCAGTGCAGAATATAACAGCGCTTTATCTACTATAGCTAAAAAGGCCTTAGTCTCCCTCGCTATTAGAAAAGCAAAAGACTTCGAATTTGAAACCGGTAACTACGACAGCCAGTGTGGTATCATGGTCTTTAAGGTAAAAAGTAATTGATTTGTATTTCTGCGGAGCTGCTTTATAGTGTAGAGTTGCTAAGTTGTTGGATTTGTTGAAATGGGTTAATTTGAGTTCAACACATAGTTGTCTGTGAGTAAAATACAATTGAATCAAAAATGTAGCATTTTTTTTGAAATACGCTGTGTTTTATGGTAGGGATTATGTTGTATAGGGCAATATTTCACTTGCTTATTTATGTCGTTTAACCTATTATTTTTAGTGGCAAAGTTAGTATTATACCATAAAAATATAGCAATAAAGATGGTGATTTGATCATTTTCTGTTTTCACTCATAAAATTGGTCAACCTACAATGATTTAAATCATACTCAATTATATTTACTTCCCTTATATTTGCAGTATTAATTAATCAGTAATTATTCAGGTATATGCTTTCATTTCTTTAAAATAAATATTTTTTTGATAGAAATTGATCATACTTTAATAGTTACATTCATTTAACAATTAAAAGTTTATGCTTATGTTTGCTAAAGAGTTGCTTCATGTTAAAGTTGGAGATGTCATGACTACTGATTTGATTAAGGTACGGCAGGATACGATACTCAAGGAAGTTAAGATTTTATTTGACAAACACAATATCCACCACATTCCTGTTGTCAATGACCAAAACAAATTTGTCGGTATAATATCCAAAACAGATCTAACGCTTTTGTTGGACTGGGGAACAAAGTTACAACTGCCTTCAAGTATGCGCCGTAATACTTTCCTATTGACTAGTAATCTTGCTAAGGATATTATGGAAACCAACGTTATGAAAGTAGCTCCGGATGATTCATTACAAAGATGTGTACAAATATTTAGAGAAAACTTTTTTAGGGCGCTACCTATTGTCAATGATCAAGAAGAGTTGGTTGGTATCATCACTACTTACGACCTGATGATATTGGCTTACAGTAATCCAAAACCATAATAATAAATAAAATATTTAAACAGATGAAAATAGATAAAACATTTAATATCAAACAAGTAAAAGAGCAATTCAGTAGCCAGTTTCCTTATTTGAAAATTGAATTTTATAACGATGAACACGAGAAAAACGAAGGTTCAAAAATAGACAATCAACTTAAAGAAACTGTACTTTTGAGTGAATTAAACCCTAAATTATCCACTGTCGAAGTACAGCTTGATCCAGAAATGACAGTAAGCGATTTTGAGCATTTTATGCAGCAGGATTGCGGTTTGAATATACAAGTTTTTAGAAAATCAAATGACTTGTGGCTACAAACATCATCTACGGACAGCTGGACTTTGGAAAAGCAAAATGGTAAAGGCGAACGGTCAACACACGACTATGATATCGACCCCATAAGTATTGCAGACTTTGATGTTGATTAATATTTAAAAGTCATAACTGAATAACGTACTATTTTCGTAACTACTCAGGTATGTTTAATTTCATTCAAGAAATGTATTTTTTTCATTATACTTCATCTTTTTTTGTCAATAGCACTGTTATTAGCCCAAAAAGTAACTTAGTCTGATGAAAAATGCTTTTATTTTTATGATTTGAAATCATATACCTGAGTAGGTACCTATTTTTTTTCTTAAAAAATGGTAGAATTTGTATATTTGCGTTTTCATTCCAGTTTCAAATTTTCAAACAATGAATCGTAAGTTATTATTTGTTTTTTTTGCATTGATTTCATTTGGCGTGAGCCAAGCACAACATATACATGATCATTATTGCTCTCGTGTACCAGAAAGTTTGGTTAATAATAATATCAAATCCAAAATAGTAACACCGTCTGCGTTTACAGAAAATTATGATTTGAAATATTATCGTTATGAGTGGTTTATTGATCCAGCAGAAAGGTATATTTCAGGTACGGTTACTACCTATTTTGAAGCATTAGGTAAGGATCAAACATCCATTGGGTTTGATTTTACTACCGAACTTATTATAGATAGTATCGTATGGAAAGGTCAAAGAATAGACTTTAATCAAATAGGTAAGTACCAATTAGATGTTTTATTTCCTGAGGTATTAGCTGAAAACACATTAGACAGTATATCCATTACTTATCATGGTGAGCCACCTACAAGTGGATTCGGTTCATTTATACAAGATCGTCACAATAACGTTCCTATCCTTTGGACTTTATCCGAGCCCTTTGGCGCACAAGATTGGTGGCCATGTAAGAATGGAAACGAAGATAAAATAGATAGTATTGATATTATCATTACCACGCCTGAACAATACAGGGCTGCAAGTAATGGCGTATTGATTAGCGAATTTAGCCCTGCTTCAAGTTTCAAGACATATCATTGGAGACATAGACATGCTATTGCTCCGTATCTTGTTGCTATCGCAATTACCAATTACGATGTTTATATCGATGATGTCGAATTTTTTGACGGTACAACGATGCCGATGCTCAACTATGTGTATCCAGAATCGCTTGAAGATGCAAAAAGAGGTACTGCCAGTCACGTTAAAGTGCTTCAATACTTTGATTCACTATTTGTTAGCTATCCTTTCAAAGACGAAAAATATGGTCATGCGCAGTTTAGCTGGGGCGGCGGCATGGAACACCAGACGATGAGTTTTGTTATAAATTTTGGCTGGGGATTGCTGGCTCATGAACTTGCTCATCAATGGTTTGGTGACTATTTGACTTGTGCCAATTGGCAAGAAATATGGCTAAATGAAGGCTTTGCAACTTATTTGGAAGGATTGAGTAGAGAGCGTTTTCCGCAATCACAGAACGATTGGTATAACTGGAAGCGCAATATCATCAGAAATGTCACTTCACAACCAGGAGGCGCTGTGAAAGTAGCCGATCCAACGAGCGTAAATAGTATTTTTAATTCAAGACTATCTTATAATAAGGCTTCCTTTCTCGTACACATGCTACGGTGGAAACTTGGAGACGAAGTTTTTTATCAAGGTCTTAGAAATTATCTGAATGACCATAAATACAGCTCAGTGGTAACTACAGATCTCAAAGCTAATTTAGAAGCGGTTTCTGGACAGGATTTGACAAGCTACTTCAAAAATTGGTTTGAAGGACAGGGATATCCAACGTATAATATAAGCTGGGCATATCAAAATGATCTATTATTGATCAAGGCAGAACAGACCACTTCACATGCATCTGTTGAGTTTTATGATATGCCGCTTCCAATAACTATAATCGGAGCTGGTCAAAGCCAAAATATAAGAGTTGAACATACTTCCAATGGTCAACTATTTGAAATACCAGTTGATTTTGAAGTTGAAAACATCGAATTTGATCCCGATTTGTGGTTGCTTGCATTATCAACGGTAACTTATGATGACGCACTAATCACTTCAACACATGATATTGGGCGTACAACCCTACTAAAACCTAATCCTGTACAAGAAGCACTGATCATATCTACCGATAATGGCAAATGGTCTTCATGGAATATCATCAGTACTGACGGGAAAGTCTTAAAATCAGGTTACTATAGCGGAAACGAAACGACAATCCATGTTGCAGATATGCTTCTAGGACAATATCTCATTCAGTTGAACAACAACAATAGGGAAAGCAAGATATTGAAGTGGGTTAAATTATAATTTCTATTGACATTCATCGCATTTTTATAAATAAAGCAAATAGAAATAAAAAGATTGTTTCGTATTAATCATTTGTTAAAGTAGGTTTATTAGCGGTATAGGATTTGACAAATCTATAGCGTTTCAAAAATAAAATATACCTTTGCGCAAAATTTGGACATCATGAATAAGTATCTGTTTTTTAGTTTATTAATTATACTTTCGAGTTGTAGTATCAAAAATAAAGTAGCCAAACTTAATGATAAAGACATATTGGTCAGTTTAGATAAAGGTCCATGTGCTACCAAGTGTTCCGAATATAATATTAAAGTTTATAAAAACGGTTATGTCGTTTACGAAGGTAAAACGAATGTCGAAAAATATGGACTTTATGCTAAAAAAATGGTAGCTTCTGACATAAAAAAGCTCCAAGCAGAATTTGACAAAAATGAGTTCTTTAGCTTTGATGATGTTTATCCTAATCCTGATCCAGATATGCCTACGATCATCATGGCATACAATAAAGACGGAAAAACCAAAACTATAACTGGTGGTCTCGACAGACCAAAAAAGGTATTGGATTTACAAAGGACAATGGAATCTTTGGCAAAATCAAATGATTTGAAATTGCTAAATGCTTATGAACCGAAAACAACAAGCATAACAAAACCAAAGGATGAAAACGAAGAAAGTGAAGAAAAGCCCGTTTCATACATCATTGATAACGAAATAATCATCGAAATGAAACAGAATCAGTTCCTTAGCCAATGGTTGAAAAAATACACACAATACCAAGTACAACTCGTAAGAAAAGTTAGTGAACAGCTACCTTATTGGGTTATTACTTTTAACCGCAACACAATTGAACCCGAAACCATGTTAAGCATTATTCAGCAGGATGAACAAATCCAAAGTGCGGAGTTTAATAAGAAGGTGTCGCAGAGGTGATTGGGTTGACTTATTTCATGAATACTATTTCTCAAGAATATATTTTTAGATGTTTTTTCAAAATCTAAGGGATTGATAAATGAAACATTTTATAGAAAAATTATTTATTGTTTTTTTTATATTAGTTTACGGTACTATTACTGCACAGATTGATCTACATGTTCCTATAGAAGGTAATTATGGTAATGAATTTATAATAGTCAATCACGTAGATTGGGGAGAAAATGATGAAATTTTAGATTATCAGTGTGGAAATAAGACCTATAATGGACACCAAGGAACTGATTTCGTAATCCGAAGCTTTTCGATGATGGATGATGGTGTTTTTGTTGTAGCAGCTCTTGATGGTGTGGTTACTTATATCAAGGATGGATTATTTGATCGTGAAAAAAAATCAGACTTATCAAAAGGTCTTGGAAATTATATAGCTATCAGTCACAAAGATGGATATTATACTTATTACGGTCACTTAGCTCTAAACAGTATTCTTGTAAATATTGGAGACACTGTCAAAGCTGGTGATAGAATTGCAAAAGTAGGAAGTAGTGGGAATAGCTCCGATCCACATTTACATTTTGAGGTATGGAAGGATTCGATATACGTTATTGATCCATTTATGGGTAACTGTGGAAATCCAAGTTCTTTATGGCAAAATGCTCCAACCTATGATACATCGTTTAATATTTGGCAATCAGGATTAACTGATTTTATTCCCTATCTGGATACATTGAGGGAGGAGCCTAAGCTAATTCATACTTTCGAGCAAAATAACGAAGCTATTGCATATTGGTCAATACTTTATGGACTTAGAAAAGGGGATACATTGACAACCAATTGGATTACACCAGAAGGCACCTTATGGTTTTCGTATCATTATGAAGTACCTAATGATGCATGGTATTTTTATTACTGGACTTACATAAATGTACCTATAGTACAACATAAAAGTGAAAAATGGCTTGTCCAGTTTAATAGGAATCGTACTTTTATTGATGAATTGCAATTTTCAGTTAATGGTACAACCTCAATATCGGAAATAGAATCAGATAACAAAATTACCCTATTCCCTAATCCTATAAAATCTTCGTCAACATTACAATGGAAATCCTCAGAAAGCGGTCATACAACTATTGATATTTTAGACGTTTATGGTAAAACGGTAAAGGAATTAGTTAACGATAAAAGATATCATGGGGAACAGTTTATACATTTTGATATCTCAGATTTACCAATGGGAATTTATTTTATTCAAATGAAAATCGATAATAACATTACAACAAAAAGAATTCTGAAATTGGATTAAAAATGTTTTCGCATCATATAATAAAAAATCTACACATTTTTTCGGAAGAACTAACCATATATTCAATACAATAAGGAAATAGGGATAAATTGATTTATTGTGATTTTTAAACAAAATTTCCAAGAATTTCTAAACCACATTCATCATTATATTGGTAAGGGTAGGTCAAACAAAATGGTTTATTTTCTTTAGATATACTGAGAGATAAAACGGCCAATCCTCATCGGAAATTACTTTTAATCCTTAACTAAACTACATCCATTTTCAATCTATAATCTTCTTCAATTCAATGAGTTTAAGCATACAGGCTATCGGAGTCATTGTGTTGACATCTAGCTCGGAAATAGCCGATTTCAACTGTCCACCTATTGGATCTGCTGCCTCAAACATACTCAATTGATAATTATTCGGAACAATATTTTTTACCGTACTTTTGGTTGAATTTACATGGTCGCTTTCTATAGATTTTTGTTCGAGGTCTTCCAAAATCTCCATAGCTCGTTGGATGATTTCTCTTGGCATACCAGCCATTGCAGCCACATGAATACCAAAACTATGTTCACAGCCACCTTCCATGAGTTTTCTAAGAAAGATAACTTTGCTGCCAATCTGCTTAGTCGCTACGTTGTAATTCTTAATGCGTGGGTATTTCTCGGCCAACTCATTCAGCTCATGATAATGTGTAGCAAATAAAGTCTTAGGATTGACCTTACCATTGTGGAGAAACTCAGCAAGTGACCAAGCTATAGAGATGCCGTCATACGTCGATGTACCACGACCGATTTCGTCTAACAATATCAGGCTTCGTGGCGAAATATTGTTCATAATACTGGCGGTTTCATTCATCTCCAACATAAAAGTGGATTCTCCGCTACTGATATTATCACTGGCACCAACCCTCGTAAATACTTTATCAACGATACCTATCGTAGCCCTTGTAGCAGGAACAAAAGCACCCATTTGCGCCATGAGTACGATCAATGCTGTCTGTCTCAACACCGCCGATTTACCCGACATATTCGGTCCGGTTATCATCATGATTTGGGTATCATCATTGGATAGATGTATGTCATTGGGCACATAGGCTTGATCGGCTGCAAGATTGCGCTCTATCACAGGATGTCTTGCTTCCGAAAGCGCCAATTCCAAAGAATCATTCACTTCTGGTTTGCAGTAGTTGTATTTAGATGCGCTTGAGGCAAATGACAAAATGCAATCCAACTGTGCCAACTGCCTCGCATTTTGCAATAAAGCATCAAGATATCCTGTTGCTTCAATGATCAAATTTCTATAAAGTTGTTCTTCTAATTCTGAGATTTTATCTTCTGCCGTCAGAATTTTGGTTTCTAAAACTTTCAGCTCTTCGGATATATATCTTTCGGCATTAGCCAATGTCTGTTTTCGTATCCAAGTGTCTGGTATTTTATCGTGATCCTTGTATTTGTTGGTTATTTCAATATAATAGCCAAATACATTGTTAAAGCCAACTTTGAGCGACGGAATTCCCGTAAGTTCACTTTCCTTTATCTGTATTTCCAATAATAATTCCTTACTATTTCTGATGATATGCCGCAATTCGTCCAACTCAGCATTGTATCCATCTCTTATTACATAACCCTTATTCATCATCGTCGGCGGGTCATCCACTATGGTTGCTGTGATTTCATTCTTGAGTTGAGTACATAATTGTATTTGCTCCGAAAGCGACTTTAAGGATTTTTGATTACTTTCTTTAAGTAGAAAAACGATGTCTGGCAGTAGCTCTAAACTTTTTCTTAATTGTAACACTTCACGAGGAGATATTTTTTCTATGGCCAGCTTTGAAGCTATCCGCTCTAAATCTCCAATTTGTCTCAATTGATTGGAGAGTGCATCCATTTCAAAATATTGCTCCACAAAATACTCAACCATATCCAATCTTGCATGGATCCGCTCGATTGATAATAAAGGCTGTAAAATCCAATGCCTCAACAAGCGTGCACCCATAGGCGTGACGGTCTTATCCATGATTGACATCAATGAAGATCCTGTGTCATGCGTACTTCTAATCAATTCTAAATTGTGAATAGTAAACCGATCTAACCATACGAAATGCTCTGATTGTATGCGTGTTACACGGGATATATGTCTGGTTTTATCATTGTGTGTTGTCGCCAAATAATGCAAAACAGCACCTGCAGCAACCTGTGCCAACGGCATTTCTTCGATACCAAAACCTTTCAGATTGGTAACTTCAAATTTTTCTAATAGCTTTTCCCGAGTATAGTCTGGCATATAGACCCACTCTTCCAATCCATAGTAATAATATCTATCGCCAAAAACCTTAGTATAATCTTGTTGCCAAGCCTTAGAAAATATGATTTCTGATGGTGTATAGCTATCTACAAATTTCTCTATATTAGTGGTATTTCCCTCTGCCACAAGGAATTCGCCCGTGGTTATGTCAAGTAATGCAAGTCCACATGCTCCTTTAGTGGTAAAATGTATAGACGCTAAATAATTATTAGATTTTCTATCGAGTATGGATTCGTCAAACGTAATACCGGGTGTGACTACGTCTGTGATGCCTCTGTCAACTATCTTCTTTTCTTTACTTGGTTTCTCTAACTGTTCACAAATTGCGACCCGATATCCTGCCCGCACTAACTTTGGTAAATAAACATCTAATGAATGATATGGAAACCCGGCAAGTTCCAAATCACTACCTCCATTATTTCTTTTCGTCAGGATAATGCCCAATACTCCGGAAACTTTTACGGCATCTTCGCCAAAAGTTTCATAAAAATCTCCAACGCGATACAATAGTATAGCATCGGGATTTGTCGCTTTCAGCTTGTAATATTGAGCCATCAATGGCGTCAACTTCGTATTGTTGTCCTCTTCCTTTTTTTTCTGCTTTGCCAATATGTCTAAGTGTAAACTCGGTTATTAATCAACCACAAATATAAGCCAACTACAACTATATGCAAGCATTCGAAATTACTTCTTTGTATCTGATGTATTAAAATGTGAAATGGATAGACCTAAATGCATACTAAATTACTCAGATGCAGGGTCTTCGTCGGGTAGGGTAAAGGCCTCTTGCTTTTTACCGAATATAGAGAAATGTGCGTAGCGTTTTGGATTTAATCTCAAATCCTGTAGAAGGAGATTCAAATTGCGTGTAGCGGATTCAAGATTATTGTACAAATTCTTATCGTTCATAAGTTTGGCCATAGAACCGTCTCCTTTATCAAGTTTATTCAAAACGGTACTCAGATCTTTTAGTGTCGTCGTCGTCGAAGTGAGTGTCGATTTCAATTCGTCAATAGCAACTTTGGAACTGTTTAATGTTTCATTTGCTTTACCGACGGTACTTGACAGGTCAGACTTAGCAAGGTCAGATGTTACCTTGTTGACATTAACGATGATACCTTCCAGTTTTTGATTGCTATTGGCCAATGCACTCGTAACTTGAGCAATATTAGCCATTGTTTTTTCGAGATTTTCCGAAGATTGCTTCATCAATTGATTCACTGATACCGATATGCCTGCCATATTTTTCGAAATAATCTCAAGCTGTCGTACCGTCTCATTCAGTGAACCAGGCTCACCTTCCTTACCAATATTCGCTACAATGGAACGAACGGATGAAGTCAACTCTGAACTGTAATTGGAGATTTCATCCTCACCAAACATTGCACCTAACAAACCTACTGTTTTTCCTGCAATGAAATCTCCACTTTTGGCACAATCAGCACCTGAACAAGGTTTGTCATATTCCAAGAAAATACCCTTACCACTGACAAAACCAAGACTTTTAAGATTTGCGAGTGCACTTTTAGGTATATAATATTCATTATCAATTAGATAATAAACGTCCATTTTCTTGACATCTTTGGGATTGAGTTTGATTTTAGTTACTGTACCAACCTTAAAGCCATTGACCATGACAGGAGAAGATACGGTCAAATCAGTAACATCACTATACGTAGTATATAGCTCTGTAGCTGGAGAAAGTAAATTTCTACCTTTTAAAAAAGTATATCCCCAAACCATTGTTACTAAGACAATCAGCGTCAGAATACCAATTTTTACTTCTCTGGACATAATAAAATTAAAATATAATCATTAAAATCAATCAAAACTGCATTTACCTGTGATGATTCTTCAATACCGGCTTAAAAACGTTCGCAAAGGTACTCAATAAATCAATTAATAACGATAAATACTCCGACAACCTATTCAAAAAAATCAAAACATGGATATATTTTATCATATTCACATATCTTATAACATTTAAACTCAAAACTTTAATGAAATATTATAATTCATCATTGGATTTACGAATAATTTAACGTACATGAGAGCAACAATACAAACTTGTAATACGTTTTTATGACAATACAATTCGATATAATATGTTACGATTATTTTCAATACTCATCTTGTTTGGCATTTCCTTTCATTCAAATGCTCAGATAAAAGACTTATTAAACAAAGCTAAAAATTCTGCTTCTGTACTCTCAGGTGAAGAAAGCAATATAAGCGCCGGGCTCAAAGAAGCATTAAATCATGGTATTGATGCTGCGGTCAAGCAATTATCTGCCAACAATGGGTACCTGGAAAGTCCATATAAAATCCTTATTCCAGAAGATGCTCAGAAGGTTATAGACAAGGTTAAAATGGTTCCAGGATTTGAAAATGTTGAGGACAAATTGATCAATCAAATGAACCAAGCTGCTGAAATTGCTGCTAAAAAAGCAACACCTATATTTGTAGATGCCATAAAAAGTATGACCATTAAGGATGCCAAACAAATATTAACAGGTAAGGATGATGCTGCCACTTTATATCTTGAGTCCACATCAAGAAAGCCACTTTATGATGTTTTTTTACCTGTCATACAAAGCAGCCTCGATGAAGTTAATGCAAGAAGCTATTGGAAATCGGTCGTAACAGCTTACAACAAAATACCATTAGTCAAAAAGATGAATCCTGAACTCGATGATCATGTAAACAACAAAGCGTTAGACGGACTTTTTGCGCTTATCGCCATTAAAGAGCAAGGTATCAGAAACGATGTTGGACAACGTACGACAGAATTGTTGAGAAGTGTTTTTGGTAAAAAGTAATTTGTGTCTTAACTCAATTAGTTATACCTGAATTATTGCACTTTTAAGGATCACTTTATAATAAATTTGATAATAGATTTTTGATTTAACAGAATATCCGTTAATTTTGCCGTCCTCAAATCCCAAATTGAGTAAATAAGGTGAAGCAATTTTTTGGTATATTTACTGCATTGGCTGCAGCGGGACTTATTGTCCTTATGGCACAGATGATACGTGAGGGTTTATATCCTTATCCACCTACATTGGATTTATCCAATAAAAAGGATGTAGCTGAATGGATGACTCAATTGCCACAAAGTGCGTATTATATCATTGCAATCACGCATAGTGTGGCTGCATTTGCGGCAGGACTTATCAGCAGCCTTGTAGCAGGTTCGCATCGTGTCAAAACAGGCATTTTGGCTATTTGCATTCTTTTGGTTATTATCCTGATGTACTTACTCAACTACCACTTTCCACTGTGGTTCAAAGTTACTGATATCATCAGTGTATGCGTGTTGGGTAGTGCAGGAATTACCATAGGTAGTGCCAGGTATGTCAATTAAGAGATATAGACATTATAGCAATTGAAACATTTGAAATATTCGGTTATTGAAAATGATAATTAACAACCTAAGCCCAATAATCACATTATTTAAAGTAAGGAATACATTGGCATTAAGGATTATAGTTTTTGATCATTATTTTGTACTTTTTATATTTGGATTGAAAATCAGAACGTAATTTTGGACATCATGTCTAAATGGGTTGAATATCAATTTAATATGATATTGATAGAAACTATCGTTTATAATTCGACGATGTTTTGTATCCTCAAGGATTCGGGCAAAAAGCCCAAAAAACAACGAGTTCTAAACGATATTACAACAATTTGGTCGTACACTCATTGCTTAACTAAACGACATTGAATCAACATTGGTCAATCTGAAATCAACAATCTGAAATTCGTCAATCAATATGACCTCGTCCTTGTATTGCTGTTATACCCTTTAAATCCTACGACACGATCGTATAGATCGCCCAAACTCCGGTAATAGACGATGATATGATAATCGTTTTCCGTTTCATTCCAAGAGCCCTCAATGCTTGGTATGTCGATATTGCCTTTATCGTCAACAATAGCTAAATAGTAATTGTAATATCCTTGCTTCAAAAAGAGATACGCTACATACATATCTCTACCAGGGTCAAATTCCATTCTATATGCTTCTGATGGCGTGAAATTATTGAAAGCACCGAGGATGTAAATGCCTTGATTGGGTTCTAAATCCACATAATCTTCAAGATATAACGTGATATCAGCGTAGTCAGAATAGATGTTTCGATCTTCTGGTCTGTTATTGAGTAAAGACTCCCGAGAAAGCTCAGTAAAAACGTTTGAAATATCTTTAATGACTTCATCCACTTGGTCTCCGGATATGTTGTCGCCAATATTTATAATGGATGTACCACCAAGTTGATCCCAGTTTTCGATAAAAAATCGACCATTGAAATCAAAAATGGCGATATGATTTTTATTACTGCGCAAATAGGTATTTTCAAGGAGTATATCAGTACCGTCTTTTTGCCGTTCGATAAACTTGACACCACGACCTACTCTGAAAAAAGAACGGATATCAAACTCCCTAAATTCGGCATTTCCAAACCATTGAAACGAACCCAGTTTATTGAATTTTAGCACGTTCCTGCCAAATATATTCGTTTTTGCGGAACGTACCGTATTCCAGTCTTCATTTTGTAGTGCTACGACCGTTACATCTTCAAGCGGATTGTTGATTTTGAGATGATCGGTTATTACATTGACCGTTAATTCTTGTTTATAACGAATATTAGCAACATCTGACGGAAATATATCATTGACTTCTATGCCAGCAGTATTTTCACTGACGATAAACCTACGAGTGAGTACTGGTTTTTTGATGTCATCTTCATAAATAACCAATAAATAATTGCCCGAAATTTTAAATCTCGTGTCTTGGTTAGGAAATTTTTGCCAATAATGAAGAAACTGAATCCGGGTATTGGATGAATAATCGTAATTTCTCAGCCTTTCATCGTTAAAACCATTGATATAATCAATTTCTCTCATGGCTGACGGCTTCCAATCACGGTCACAGTGTACTATTCTGTAATAAAGATTTTTCTCGTAATTGCTCAGATCATCAAATTTGAGCATCAGATAATCGGACGATGCTAATCGAATAGAGGGAAATCCGATAGGAGAGCCATTGAATTCTAATGTAACTGTCGCAATATCAGGGTCATATTCTTTATTGACAAAGTCGTAATCATAGTCATCTATTGCAAATAATGAAATACTGCATGATAAAAGGAATAGGAACATTATATATCTCATGGTACTTTTTTTAATCTTAAAATTTATTCAGTCGTAATAATCAACGATATTCTCATAATGGCTATTGTTAAAAAACGCTTAATTTATTGTATTCATAGAAACCAGTTCTTGTTTGATATCGTCTTGAACTCGTTCTACTCTTGCTAATGTCTTACCTTCAAATTCAAGCATTTTATCAAATTCGATAAAGTTGGATTCGATTTTGAAACGTATCCTTCGTGTGTAATCGGTCAAAATATCGGATACTTCTTTTTGTATTTTATCGCGTCCTTTGACGATTTCTTCTTCAAACTTTGACAATACTTTATTTCGATTTAAACCTAAGGTTACACCCGCAAATAAAACACCGATCGTGGTCAGTACGCCTCCAGTGATATCGAAAACGGCACCTTGAGCAACGGCTGCTAAAATAACACCCACGATGGCAATACCACTCCCTGCTGCAAGGTTGGGTGCCATTTTGGAAGATTCAGTCTTTAAGGTGTCGTCGTAAAAGTTTTCTGCCGTACTCATAAATTGACTGAAGCTTTGCTGTAAATCTTTCAGAACATAGGTGCGTTTCTCGGCAATATCAGCAAAAATCTCGTCATTATTCTTTAAGATAGTTTCTGAACTTCTAAGTCTTGAGTCAACGAGTTTGCCCATTAATTGAATGTGTTCGGCTACGTCAATTATGCCATTTTGTAGCTTATCACGTAGAGAAGTATTTAATTGAAGTTCAAAATCTTGCGCCTGATTTATCAACCATTGCTTTAAGCCTGTTTCCTTGCCAAATATGGAAGAAAAAGAACGTTTCAAGACGCTACCAAATGATAATCCTTGACTTAAATCACGGAGTTTTTTTCTCGTGATGTCGTCATAAGTATAGATTAGATTTTCTGTCAAAATTCCGATCTGTTTCCCTGTTTTGGATTGCTGGTCATTGATGAGTTCTCCGATTTCTTCACGGAATCGCACATCCGATTCATATTGTTTTTTTCTATTAGAAAGGCTGTCATTCAATTTTTGAAGGATCGTGAGCAGTGTATCCACATTGCTTTGGAACTTTAAAAATGGTGCTTTGCCACCCGTAATATGTTGTGAAATGTACGCCTTGATCTCCTTAAAACCTGAGATATCAAAATATTGATCTTGCTCAAGTTTGGCCGAGACCGCAAATACCTGAGGCTCGTCGATACCTTTCTTTTTGGCATGGTCGATGACACCTTGTATGTTTACCTGCAAATCGGCTTCGACTACAAGGTCTTTTTGCTGCAAAACAAAAATGATTTTTCGGTGCCATTCCGCATTGATGAAGTCAAAAAACTCCCACGATGACTGTCTGTAAGGATTTTTGGCTTCAAAGACAAAGACGATTAAATCCGAATATGGTATGAATCGCTCCGTGATCTCTTGGTGATGAGAGACTATCGTATTAGTGCCAGGTGTATCGACGATAGCTATTTCCTTAAGGATCTCTATTGGCTGATAAATCTTCTTTAAGTACGGATTGATGAAAACCTCTTTTTCTTCTTCGCCATATACGATCTGTTGTATCGTATCGGTCATCGGCATCGGTGCTACTTTGCAGATTTCTTCTTTTGATTCGAGCAATGCGTTGATAAAACTACTCTTACCAGCTTTGACTTCTCCCACGATGACAAAAGTAAAAGGCGCATCCAATCGGCTTCTAAATTCCGTTAGTGTTTCTTCTAATTTTTCATGACCGATCTCCTTGGTGACCTCAAGTAATCTATCGACTTGATAAGCCAGCCTGATGACATTTTTTGATATATCTTTATCTGTGATTGGCATTAGTTGTGTTCGTTTAAAATTTTAATATTCAATGAATTAGTGCTGTTTAGAATATAGGTTGCTTCATGTCCCATACAAAACAACAAATCTAAAATACTAAGGTTGGCAGTGAAGCTAAATCTATCTGACCAAACTTGTTGATAGGGCTGAAAGTGGAAGTTCTCAGGTGCTTTTTGATTTCTAATATCTATGATATCTCCTTGTATAAGTTTGGGTTCGACATATTTTGTAGTATTCAAAAGGTTGCAAGGCAATCTTAAACATTTGAGTGTCCATTTTAGCAATCTCTGGTTGAAGTTGAGTAAATGTGTCTCTTCTGACATAAATATAGCTTCCAACTCAGGATAATAATATTCAAAATAGGCACTTTTACCATAAGCAGATCGGATCGTATGCAAATGTTGTATATGCCAAGGTTCATCATAAGCAATCTGAACATCCTTTACGGGTGTCTGATTGTTTTTTCCTTTTTTAAGTGGGATGCTGAGCGTGACTATGCCATTGGCAGTAAGTAGCCGATACCTATTTCTCTCTGTTTTCTTTTGATAATGCTCGTAAGATTCAACAAGAATATCTTCAATATCTATATAATTAAGATATGTGAAAATGGGTGCTAAAATTTGTGTATCCTGTAAAAGTTGGCTCATCGTATAGCGTATCAGTTGGTACAGATTGACTACAAAATCAAATGTATCGTTTTAAAACGAAAGTATAAAGGTACAAATATTTGTATTATTGGTGAAAAAAAATATCCATTAACAAATAAAGAATGTACAATTAAATGTCGTTTAGTTAAGTGATTTAAAAATAATATATTTAAATAATACTGATATTTTGGTAGCCGAGTTTGGGCGTTCGTTATTTGTTGTCAAATTAGTCTCCTTATTTTGTACACCAGTTCATCAAGAGCTGTTAAAGTCTGATACAATATTCTTCACTATAGACATCGCAATAATAATTTCCAATATGGTTGCCAAAAGATGGTTTTTTTTAAAGTAACTGTATAGTGCATATCCTCGTTTTTCATGTCAATGTTTGTCCTATGCGGACGGCAGTTACTTTTTTTCATTGCCAAAAAAAGTAACCAAAAAAGTCTAGTTCAAAAAAAGGCGATTGCTAAAGCACCGTTCTCTCTCGAATCTACATGCTTTTTCTATCGACAATAGTTCATTCTTATCTGAATTAAAACCTACCAGTCGATAGACGCAATTCCGATTCTTCGTTCACTAACGCTGGTTTTTGAACGGGTTTCATTTAGTATTAATATTACAATTTTACTTATTTAGAATGACATAAAATATTGTAGAGAAGTATCAACCACGCAAACTAAACGGCATCATTTAATAAAATTTCAACCTGCAATTATATGTTTGGATATCTCATGGTAAATAAGCCGACTAATCCTGCGGTTTCCGTACGCAAACGCATATTTCCCAATGAGCACGCCTCAAATCCTGCTTGTTGTGCTTCGGATATCTCATCTGGTGTAAAATCGCCTTCTGGTCCGATCAGCAATATGGCTGATGTATGAGCTTTGTACATACCTTTTAGGCTTTTTTCAGGATTGTCACAATGAGCGATGTATTTTTGGTCATATTCTCCTTTGCTAAGTTTTAGTAACTCTTTGTAATTAACTTGTTGTAATACTGGTAAATACGTGTTTAAAGATTGTTTCATCGCTGAGATCAGTATTTTTTCAAGTCTAAGCACATTGGTTGATTTTCTTTCTGTACGCTTGGTTTGTACTAAGTAAATGGCAGAAATGCCCGTTTCAGTCGCTTTTTCAAGAAACCATTCTATTCGAGAGGCATTTTTCGTTGGAGCAATGGCAATGGCTATTTCAGGGTTTAAAGGTGCATGAATTGTCGATTCGAGGATACGACATTGCGTTTGTTTCTTGTCGGAAGTTTGGATTTCGGCTGTGTGAATGTATCCAACGCCGTCAGTTACATGAATAAGGTCTCCACTTTTTTTTCTGAGTACCGTAGAGCAATGAATATGCTCATCTCCCGTGAGGTAGAGCGTGCTACCAATAATATCATTTGAATAAAACAAGAACATGCTTACTGTCTTAAATTTAGAAAATCGGACAAATATACATTGTTATTGTGTAATAGAATGGATGAAATGTCAATTTTAATGGAAGGATTGAGTCCTTTCAAATTGTTTATACCAACTAAATTTTATGAGAAGATTTGAACATTATTTGATAATTACGCTCTATTTTTGAAATAAATATATATTTTTGTTGCTTAACTTAGTTATATGAAAAACCCATATTGGATGTTGGTGGGATTCCTGATGTTTTTAACAGGGATATTGTCGTTTATATTTTTATTAGTAGGATTAAAGATTACATTCCTTAATTTTATTTATGAAAGAGGTGTATTCACGGTTTTGTTTCAAATATTGCTGTTGTTCGGTGGTATGATTATATGGTATATGTCGTATAGAGCGCAGTATGATGAAGAGGAGGAAGATTAGTAAATCAATCCGAATAGCACATGTAATCATTGGCAGCAAAGCGAAGTATCTTTAGACTTTTATCGGAAATTTATAAAAAATTCAAGTATGGCAGGTAATAGTTTTGGCGTTTTATTCAGAATAACTACTTATGGCGAAAGTCATGGTGCAGGCATTGGCGTTGTTATAGACGGTTGTCCTGCTGGATTAGAAATTGACGAAACTTTTATCCAATCAGAATTATCCAGAAGAAGACCAGGTCAGTCCAAATTAGTAACCCAGCGGCGGGAAAATGATTACTTTATCATCCAGAGTGGTGTATTTGAAAATAAAACAACTGGAGCACCAATTAATATATTTATCCCAAACGAGGATCAACGTTCCAGTGACTATGATCATTTAAAACAGACATTTAGACCTTCACATGCGGATTTTACTTACTTCAAAAAATATGGTCACTATGACTATACCGGTGGCGGAAGATCTTCGGCAAGAGAAACCGCTGCAAGAGTAGCAGCAGGAAGTATTGCCAAACTGTTTTTGCGAAAATACAATGTCCAGATCCACGCTTTTGTTTCACAAGTTGGCAATATCAAACTTAAACAGGATCAGATAGATTATGACATGATTGAAAGTAATGATGTACGTTGTCCGGATAAAAATACAGCAAATGAGATGGCAAATCTAATAGCTCAAACCAAGAAAAACGGAGATTCTGTTGGCGGAATGATATCTTGTCATGTGTTGAACTGCCCTGTAGGTTTGGGCGATCCAGTTTTTGACAAGCTTCACGCTGATCTCGGCAAGGCGATGCTTTCGATAAATGCTGTTAAGGGATTTGAAATTGGATCCGGGTTTTCTGCCGTCAATATGTATGGATCAGAGCACAATGACCTATTCTATAATAACAACGGCAACATAGAAACCAAATCAAATCATTCCGGTGGTATTCAAGGCGGTATCAGCAATGGTATGCCAATAACATTCAACGTTGCATTTAAACCTGTATCTACAATCATGCAACCTCAATCCAGTGTGAATATGACAGGAGAAGAAGTCACAGTAGCAGGTCGTGGGCGACATGATGCTTGTGTTGTTCCGAGAGCTGTACCCATAGTAGAAGCTATGACAGCTTTGGTTATTATAGATCATTTATTAAGACAAAAGGTCTATGAAATGATAAACTTATCATAGACCGAAGATGTCTATTTTACATACCCAACTGCTTTTTATAAGCCTCGTCTTTTAAGGTTTATATAAAATTACCACACTAAATGCTATTTTAGCTGGATTCAAGTCACTAATGCAACATTTTGATTAAACACTAAATCATTCATATCTACGGGTTAGGACGGCCTTAGCGAATCATCCGTTAAGAAATCATGGAATAAAAACGTTAAAAATTTAAAACTGTTTGAGCCTAAACCTGGTAAAAATTGAGAGAACAAGACCAAGTTTCCTAAAAAGACAAATCGAAGAAGTTCACACTAAGGCGAGTTTTTTAAATTTAGTTTTTATGGAATGATTTTAGGATGAGTCGGTAAAGCCTTGACTTTTTGTTTCTTTTGTGTCAAGACAAAAGAAAATAAAGATTGTAGATTCAATGTCGCTTAGTTAAGAATATTGAAGTATTTTACAGCTTTTATAATACTGATTTTTAGTTTGATACCTTGATACTCTTAAAGAATAAATAGCATATATCCTCGCTTTTCATGTCAATGATTGTCCTGTGCGGACGGCAGGGTATGTATAATTATTTATCCAAAACATTCATATCTTTGAGTAAAAAGTAATATTTCTGCGTTAAAAATGCTCGGCATAGCAACAGCTATGACTGCGCTTTTTGCCTTGAACTATCCCTTTTTACTTTTCAAAGCTGATTTCTGTTTCGAATAACAATTATACATGTTTTTTCATCGCCAAAAAAAGTAACCAAAAAAGTCTAGTTCAAAAAAAGGCGATTGCTAAAGCACCGTTCTCTCTCGAATCTACATGCTTTTTCTATCGACAATAGTTTAATCTTGGCTGAATAAACTTCTACCGGTCGATAGACGCAATTCCGATTCTTCGTTCACTATCGCTTGTTTTTTGAACAGGTTTCAATTTCAATATATTTGTATTGTATTCCACTTTTTTTAGAAAGACTTAGATGATTGTATATGTGTAATATGTGCCCTAACTTAACGAAATTGATTGTAGATAAATCTATGACAGCATTGGTCATTATGGATCATTTATTAAGACAAAAGGTCTATGAAGTGATAAACTTATCATAGACCACAGATATCTATTTTACATACCCAATTGCTTTTTATAAGCCTCGTCAATGCCACTAAATTTGAACTCAATCGCTTTTTGTAGATCTGCTTTTGCTTCATTGAACCTATTGAGCATAAAGTAAACTTTAGATCGTTCATATACGATTAATCCCGGGTTGCTTACCGGATGCCTGAGAGATTCTGAATAAGCAACTATGGCTTCCTCATAGCGTTTTAGCATGTTTAAAGCACGCCCTTTTTCATACCATAAATCGCCGTTAGTCGGTACGAGTTTTAGATAGGACACGATATCTTGCAAGGCAAGTTCTACTTGACCTTTATTATGATACATGATAGACCTATTCAAGTAGCCGGTTGCATGGTCTGGCTTCAGTTTGAGACCTTCCGTTATATCCTGTATAGCCTTTTCTGCGTCTCCTAATCTTGCAAAAGTTGCACCTCGATTTATCCAAAATTCGCCGTCTTCCGGTAAATATTCTATTGCTTTATTGTAATCATTGAGTGCTAAAATCAACGTATCTCTTCCCTTGGCTGCTTCAAAATACAACCTTGCTCGACTGTTGTAAACCTGAGGTTGTCGCTCTTTGAGTTTTAACGATGAAGCATAATCAGACAATGCTTCGTTATACATTTTTTGTGACCGGTAGTAATTGGCTCGGTTGCCATAGGGCAATGTCGTATTGGTATAGTATTGTAAGACATGACTCCACAATGTACCACTGTTTTTCCATACTTTATTTTGTTGGAAGGTCATCGATCCAAAAACCAGCAATATAATAGCCGCAGGACTCCATAAATATACTGGATTCAATGTTTTTTTGCTCATCCATTGGTCAAAATAGTAACCTATGATAAAAAACAGTCCAAGATATGCGATGTACGTAAATCGATCCGCCAAATATCCTTGACCTGCTCCCAAAATCTGAAGCATAAATATGATATTGACTATGAAAAATACAACACCGAAAACCAATGCTTTTTGCTCTTTGATGTAACTTCTATATAAAACGTAAAGGACGACGGGTGCTATAAGAATAGCAGGATAGAAGTACCATGGAAACTCAGCCGGATAAGGATATAGCGGAGACAAACGGTAAGGAATGACGGCTTTAACTATGTATATGATAAAGCTGAATGCACCCAAAAAAATACGCTGAAATAAGTTGAAGTGCGTGATATCCTCATTGGTACTGAGTGAGCCAAACTTATTAAGGAAGTAGATACCTAAGATACCAAATCCTAACGAAAGTAAAAATAAAGGTATCTTTTGAACGATTAATCGTTTAAAGTCATCAAAAGACCATTTCTTATCCATAAAATAGTCAATAGCAAGCAAACTCAATGGCAATGAGACTGCTTGAATCTTGGATAAAAGAGATAATATAAAAAGTAGGAAAATCCATAACCATCGGATCTGTTTACCGTCATGTTTAAATTTTACATATTGAACCATGGCTCCAAGATAAAAAGCGCCAAAAAGCACATCTTTGCGTTCTGTGACCCATGCCACGGATTCTACACGCATCGGATGTATGCCAAAAAGTAATGCTGTGATCAATGCTCCACGCCAACCTATACCCAATAATATAATCAACCTATAGACCAGAAATACACAAATCAAATGCAGCAAAACATTGTTCAAGTGCCAATTTGAAGGATGGTCTAATCCAAATTGTAATTTTTCAATGGCAAATGTCCATATTGGAAGTGGATTGTAATTTCCTATTACACCTGAGCTAAAAATCGCCTTGGTATTTGTCCAGAAATTATCTTTAGTAATAGTCGTAACTAATTCATTTTCATAGAAATTGCGGTCATCATCCCAATTGACAAACTTATTGTCTATAGCTGAATAAAAACAAGCAAACGTTATTAACAATGCTGCAATAACTGGAAGCCACTTTTTACTGAAATCTTGCTGTGGTACGGTGGCTGAATGATCTTTTTGCGACTTTTCAGATTTCAAAGATAGTCCTGTTCGTTGTTGTTTGTTTTTAGCCATTTGTGACGTATGTTTTGCTATTGATGACAAAGATAAGCACGAAATGATTATAGAGCGTAAAAATCAAGTAGAAATGTTGTGAGCTAAAAGTGTCTAACACGATTATTTTCTTCTCGGTTTACTTGAATTTGTATTTGATGTTTTTGATTGAACCTTTGAATGAGTGTCCTGACGATGTTTAAAAGGCGTTTTTGGCGTTTTGTTTTGTGTTGTTATTTTTTTGCTTATAGGTTTAGAATAGTCTATATTTAGCAATTTGAGCAGTTCATTTTTTTCTATGGAATAATATTTTCCAGGTTCCAATTTCCCAATTTTCAAATCTTCTATCTGCGCCCTTACCAATCTAAGTACTGGGAAGTTAACTGCTGCAAACATTTTTCGGATTTGTCGGTTTTTTCCTTCCGTCAATTCGATAATAGCCCATGAAGTAGGAATGTTTTGTCTGAATCGAATGGGTGGGTTTCGCTCAGGCAACAAGGGCGCTTTTGAAAGTTTCCTAGCGCTGCATGGTTTGGTTCGGTAATTTCCAGAAGTAAGTTTGATATCGACACCTTTGGTAATTTGTTGTATCGCCTTGTCCGTAATATCGCCGTCCACCTGTACGAAATACATTTTTCGATGCTTTTTGTCAGGATGCAACAAAGCTTCATTGAGTTTTCGGTCGTTGGTCAGGATTAGCAAACCTTCAGAATCCTTATCGAGGCGACCTACAGGATACACATCTTTCTCAACTCTTAGGAAATCTGCCAACGTGACATGATCCGGACTCTCCTTACTGAATTGTGTTAAAACATTGTAAGGTTTATAAAAAACATAATATGACGTTAAACTACTAATGGCTGATTGTTAATTGTTAATTGTTAATGATGAATGATGAGTTATGAATGATGAATCTTGTTGGCTTTTAGTTTTCAATTTTCAACTATCAAATTGTCAATTGTCCACTGTCCACTGTCCACTGTCAATTGTCAACTGATTAAACGTTAAATCTGAAATGCATGATATCTCCGTCTTCTACTACATATTCCTTGCCTTCAACGCCCATTTTTCCGGCTTCTTTGACGGCTGCTTCCGAGCCATATTGTACAAAATCTTTGTATTTGATTACTTCTGCACGTATGAATCCTTTCTCAAAGTCGGTGTGAATAACGCCAGCAGCTTGTGGTGCTTTCCAGCCTGTCTTGATCGTCCAAGCACGTACTTCCTTAACGCCGGCAGTAAAATAGGTCGATAGATTGAGTAATTTATAAGCCGCTTTGATGATGATATTTACACCTGGTTCTGTCAATCCCATAGCCTGGATAAACTCCATACGTTCTTCTTTTGACTCCAATTCAGCAATTTCAGCTTCTATTCCGGCACAGATATAGATGACTTCAGCTGCTTCATCCTTGATAGTCTCTTTAAATCTGGAAGTATGCGTATTGCCATTGATGACAGCATTTTCATCTACATTACAAACATAGAGTATTGGCTTACTGGTCAGCAGGTATAAATCTTTATATAAATCGCTAAAATTTTCATCCACTTCAAAGCTTCTGGCAGGACGTTCGCTCTCAAGATGTTTGAGTAGGGTAGTAGCCCATTCTACATTGATCACATCGTCTTTTGCACCTGATTTGGCTTGTTTTTTAAGCTTATCAATCCTTTTTTCCATCGTGTCGATATCTTTCAATATCAATTCCATGTCAATGATTTCTTTATCTCTAACAGGATCTACACTTCCGTCCACATGGATGACATTGTCGTCTTCAAAGCATCGAACTACATGTATTATGGCATCTACTTCTCGAATATTGGCAAGAAATTGATTGCCTAACCCTTCTCCCTTACTCGCACCTTTTATCAAGCCTGCGATATCCAATATCTCGACACTGGTAGGAAGCACACGCTGCGGTTGCACCAATTCTTCGAGCTTATCTAAGCGTTCATCTGGAACGACGATCATGCCTAAATTCGGCTCTTTTGTAGCAAAAGGATAATTTGCAGCCAAAGCTTTAGCTGATGTAAGCGCATTAAATAAGGTAGATTTTCCTACATTGGGAAGCCCGACAATTCCACACTGAAGACCCATATATGATGATTTTTTATAATTTATTATTTGAAAATTGTGCAAAGATAGTGATTTTTTAACTGCTTTTTTATCTTTAATTTTAAATTGAATGATTTTTATGACTTTTTCTTATTTGCTGTGTCCAGATAAAAAGTTAAATTATAATGGAAGTTATTTTTTTTATAGCTCAAGGCAAAAAACATAGGTGAACCAGGTGGTTCGGCGAGGCTTTTTAACACAGAGATTTGAAAAAAGGACAGCATTTCATTAAGTTCTTTATTTTGACAAAGCAATTCGTAATATTTTTAATGTATCTGTATTCGTACATCGTAAAAATACGTTAGCTTTGAGCGTGATGCTTGAAATCAATATGGAGACAGATAAGAATGATAATGTAGGTACAACAGCTTTTCATGAACCACCACAATGGGCAAGGGAAGCGATATGGTACCAGATCATGGTGGAGCGATTTAGAAATGGAAATCCTGCCATCAATCCTACTCGGACGACTTGTGATAATGCGTTGATAGATCCATTGCCGGAAGACTGGAAGATTACGCCATGGAGTCATAATTGGTATGAACAGGAAGCATGGGCAAAAAAGACGGGTCTCGACTTTTATCGAACCATACAGATGAGACGCTACGGCGGTGATCTGGACGGAGTGATGGAAAAGATACCATATCTCGTGGAATTGGGTATAACCGCGATATACTTTAACCCGTTGAACGATGCGCCGTCTCTTCACAAATACGATGCTCGTCATTATCATCATATTGATGTGACATTTGGAGATGATCCGGAAGGAGATATGTTGATGATACAACAGGAACAGCATGATAACCCGGATACATGGCAATGGACCAGTGCTGATCATAAATTTTTAAAGTTAGTCAGGATATTGAACGAAAATAATATCCGTGTAATACTTGATTTTTCGTGGAATCATACAGGTAAAAATTTCTGGGCATTCAAAGATTTGGAAAAAAAATTAGATATGTCGCCGTATAAAGATTGGTATCATGCAGAGGTGCAATACAATCTCAAATCAAAAAAGAAATCGCTAAATTACCAAGGATGGGTGGGCATTTCGAGCTTACCTGAGCTGCGCAAAGTACATACTCAGGATAAAAAGCCCGGTTTTGGTTATGAAGGCAATATCCATGAAGCTGTCAAAAAACACATTTTTGATGTAGTGAGGCGGTGGATCGATCCATTGGGTAATGGTGATTTTTCTGCCGGAATTGATGGGATGCGATTGGATGTGGCAGAGCATGTGCCATTAGGCTTTTGGCGAGATTTTAGAAAGTATGTAAGGTCTTTGAATCCCGATTTTTACTTAGTCGGCGAGTGTTGGTGGGAAGAATGGCCGGATAAGTTGATGGATCCGTTGCCATGGGTTCAGGGAGATATGTTTGATGCAGTCATGCACTACCAATGGTTTAAAATCGCAAGATCATATTTTGCGAAACCTACAGAAAAAATTTCATTGTCTGTGTTCAAAGATCAGATATATACATTGTTTTCGCAGTATCCACCTGCTACAAGGCAAGCGATGATGAATCTGGCTGCTTCACATGATTCGCCAAGGTTGTTGTCCACATTTTTCAATCACAACAAATACAAACACCATTGCAAACCACAGGAAGATAAGCATTACAGGACAGATACACCAGGAGAATACACTTATCATCGGGTAAAGATTTTTTTACTGCATCAATTTACTTTTATAGGTGCGCCACACATCTGGAATGGAGACGAAATGGGCATGCTTGGTGCTGATGATCCGGATAATCGCAAGCCACTTACATGGCCGGATATAGCATTTGAAGAGGAAACGCAATCTGATTTTTCTGTGTATAAATATGCCTTTACACCTATGTTTGATAAAGATATGTTTGAGTATTATAAATCGCTGATCCAGCTTAGAAAGTCGGATAATGTTTTTGTGTACGGAAATGTCGAAATGCAAGATGTTTCTGTCAATAACACGATACTCGCCTATAGCAGGACGACAGCGGACAGCAATGTTTGGGTCATCATCAACAATCATCCAGAGTACAATGAAGCCTTTTTACCGATAAAAGACGGAGCAGTGATATTCCGGTACAATACAGATGTAGAAGTACTTGAAGACGTACTGATCATGGCGCCATTTAGTGGAGTGGTGGTGAGACACAGGTAGGATGATGTGGCATTTGTATATGAATTTCTATGTATTAAATACTTGATCGCTTTCAAATTTTTAGGCAAAGCTCCGAAGTGACTTTATAGGGATTTGAAATAAGTAACTAAAGTTTCGGAGCAAAATTAAGCATAATTTTTCGAATGATTGTGGTCTAT
>CAYNSF010000030.1:0-39272 GCA_964399855.1 uncultured Aureispira sp.
AGGGTAGAGTGAGAGAGTCCGGGATGCAGTCGTCTGAGGTGTTTACATTAGAGAGCGGGTATCTTACGCAGGGTATGTATATCATATCTGTTCGGGATAGGAATGGAGTGGTGTCGGTTGGTAAGTGGATAAAGGAGTAATTTTTAGATTTGTGGAATTGTTTACCCTGTAGGATGTTTACTATCCCACAGGGTGAATGGGTTTATAGGTGTAATTTTTTTACTGTTGGATTTGTGGAGATGTTGGATTTGTTGATTTGTTTAGAATGGTTGTCGGTTGTCGGAATTGTTTATAAGTTTATGGGTGTAAAGGTTTAATTTTTACTGTTGATTTGTAGAGTTGGTAGATTTGAGGAATTGTTTTACCTTGTTGGATATTTCACTATCCCACAGGGTTGAATTGCCCGCATATTTTCAATTGCGCACACATCTTTCTTTGAAAAATAAAGCATATAAACATGATAAGCTTAGCGTCTGCGCTAAGCTTTCAATTAGCGTTTGTCGTCTCGACAACACGAACAAATAGATGCCATTTTAAAGTGTCGGATTAAAACCCAACACTATTGATTATCTTCTTTCGTTACGTTTGTCGTGATGTGTGTGTCGGGTTAAAACCCAACACTACAATATGTATCGTGCCTACGGCACTATATTTTTGTACTTGTAGTTTTTTGATTGTGCTATTAAGACCCGTAGGGTCGAATCATGTTGTAACAATGGGTTGAAACCCATTGTACAAGATCAAGCCTGCGTATTGAGTTCCGTAGGAACGATACATTTTATCTTGTGTGGGAGACGAAGTGAACGAAGTACCCTGTAGAATGTTTACTATCTCAAAGGGTAAATGGGTTTATAGGTGTAATCTTATTTGTTGATTTGTTTAGAATGGTTGTTGGTTTGACAGAATGATGAGTTATGAATTCATTCATCATTCATCATTTTTCATTCATCGTATCAATTGTCCACTGTCAACTCTCCATTGTCAATTAACAAAGCGTTTCCTCTTTCACCACAAAGTATGATGATCACAAAACGAATTTGTTTTTACCCAAATATATTTACCTACAAAGCTAAAACTGAATTACTTGAATATTTCAGCATATAGAATGGGTTGAGGGTACTCCTCAATGTATGCTGCACGGATGACATCAAATGCAGTTACAATACCTTTCAGTTCGTTTTCCAAATTGACAACTGGTAAGGTTTTGAATCGCCTATCTGCAAACAACTCTGCTGCCGTTCCAACTTTATCTTTTGGAGTGATTTTGATGATTTTTGTACTCATCACTTGAGAAATTGGTGCGCTATCGCTTATACCGTTACGGATCGCTTTCCATAGGTCAAAAACCGTTATCATACCAACTAACTTGCCATCAACGGTTACGGGCAATTGCTGCATAGAATGTTCAAGCATCAACGTTTCAACTTCTTTAATTGTTTGAGTGGGCAATGCTACTAAAGGGTCTTTTGACATGATAGCACGTACTTCCTGATTCATCATAGATTTAAATTTTAGTGGTTAAAAAATATAATCTAAAGCGAAGAAAAGTACTATGTCAACATAGCATAAACAGTATAACACTGCAAATATAATAATAGTTTGATAAAAGTGTATTATTTTTTGAATTTTCTATATTGTTGCGCACTTTTGAAAAAGCCTCTATGTAGTCTGTCAGTAAGATAAATGGATAATTTACATTTTTTGATTGAAAATTGATCATCGTTGAATAGTTACACTTTATGCTGTAGGTGAATAGTAAGAAGAAGATTTTTTTATGATTTACATCTATTTTCTTTATCTTTGACATGAATTTATACTCGGGTTTAAAAAAAATGAAATTACTGGGAGCGTTTCCACTATTTTTGAACTCTTAATAATGAAGCACATAAATATTGGAAGTGCTTATTCATTTAAGATAAAAACATTGAGATGAAAATTGTACATGGATTGTGGATTGTTTTGATAGCAATAGTGACTTTTGTAAGTTGCCATAAGGATGCTGATAAGGATTTTGAAGATGATGAGATTACGACTTTTCAGCCGAAAGTATATCAAGAGATCATAGGTAGTATAGCTGGTTATGTATATGACGAATCAGGTCTGCCAGTTGCAGATGCTCAGGTGGCAATTTACAGCACAACAACCAGAACCAACGCGCATGGTATATTTTATATCAAAAATGCGAAAATGGATCGTCAGGGTACGTACCTTCGAGTACAAAAAAATGGTTTTTTTCTTGGTTCGGACTTCGTGTATCCATTGGAAGATGGCGCCGCTTATTCTCGGATAAAGATGTTGACTTTAGATAAATCTCAAAGTTTTACAGCCAGTATCGGTGGTGAAATATCTATGCTGCAAGGTGGGAAAGTCATTTTTCCTGACAGTGCCATTGCCAATGCTAATGGTACGGCCTATCACGGGAAAGTGTTCGTGTCAAGTCGATTCTTAAATCCTAATCAATCAGATATGGGCGATATGATGCCTGGTGGTCTTATGGCTGACGGTGCAAATGGTAATACTTATGTGTTGGCAACATTGGGTATGGCGGCGATAGAATTGCACGATGCAGACGGCAAGTCACTCAATATCCTGAAAGGCAAAAAGGCCACGATCGAAATGCCTGCTGTTACTGGTTATAATGCAGATGAAGTGCCATTTTGGTATTTTGACGAGCTAAAAGGTAGATGGCAGGAAGAAGGTAAAGCCATCTTGAAAGGTAATTCTTATGTAGCGCAAGTTAGTCATTTTAGTTTTTGGAATTTGGATGTGCCATATCCATTGGTAGAGTTGTGTGGTCAGGTATTATATGAAAATGGCAAACCCGCTCAAAATATCAATGTTACTATCGAAGCAGCTGGACTTGGTACACGATACGGATACATTAATGAAAATGGGAAATTCTGCGGAAAAGTACCCAAAGGTGTTCAGCTTAAAATCAAAATTCATTCAAGTATTTGTAATAAAATACTGAAAGAAACCACCATCGGACCACTCACAGATGACACGCAGATAAACCAATTGATCGTTGATAAAATTGATGTATATTCGATAGCAGGCGTGGTAACTTGTCAGGGAACTGCACCAGATGAAGGCATTGTTGTTCTAAAAGTCAATGACAAATTGTATCCATTTGTCACGGATAAAAACGGAGCATTTGATATCAATATCTCTGCGCTCGTCTGCAATCCAAATGATAAAGTATCGGTATTTGGCTTTGATAATAAATCTAATAAGACGAGTACCTCGCTAACACTCATTGAAAAAACTAATCATGACCTCAATCTTGAAATATGCGAAGTAGGTTGTCCATTAGACGGAAATATCGTTTTTGACTGTGACGTGACGATGAGCGTTCAGATTATCAGCGGTTCTGGTCAATATACATATTTGTGGGAAAACAAGGCTACGACATCAAACATTACGATTCCACAATTTGACTTATACAATCCTAAAACGTATTGTGTAACCGTGACCGATATTGGGAATAATTGTAGCAAAACATTTTGCAACCTTTTTTCCAAACCAGATATGGGCATCGAGACCGATTGTCAAGCAGGTATCATTTATGCTTATCCCGGTGGTGGCCAGCAACCATATTCCTTAACGTGGTCAGATGGAAGTACGGGCAATGAGTTACATACTACCAAGCCAGGAATATATTGTGTTACCTTTACCGATAATCTCGGCTGCCCAGTGGAAAAATGTATTGATCTCAATCCTATGTCACTTAATAAAACACCGATATCATGTACAAATAACATATATCGTTTTGATTCATCGCCATTTAGTACAGGTAATTATTACCCAAATGGAAGTAATCCGGGCAGACTCACTTATCCAATCGCCATCAATGTTTTCGAAACTGGATTTTCCTTTGGTATTTTTCTGACGAATGACCATTGTAGCTATTACGATACGCTTACACTACCAAGATTAGTTAATGGATTAGTAACGACGCCTAAGCATACGACATGTAGCAGTTGTAATGACGGAAGTATTCAAATAGGTTCATTGCAGGGCGCAACGTGCGAAAATTGTGAAATAGGACAAATTTTTATATTCGATATCAACGATTTGAATACCGATCTTTATGCTGCAAATGTTCAAAGCGAATTGACTAAAGGCGAATATTATGTAGTTGTAGCAGATCTTAAAACAGGATGTTATATAGGTTTTAATAAGGTATCTATAAAATAGTGAGAAATATATTGTGCAATTAGAAGACATAATACAAGGATGTAAGGAGGGAAACCGTACAAGTCAGGACGCTCTGGTGCAAAAGTTCGCACCAGGGCTCCTTTCGTTATGTATCCGATATACATCTGACTATGATCTTGGACGTGATGCGCTGCAAGAGAGTTTTATTAAAATATTTCAATATATACATCAATATCAGGGAAAAGGAGCTTTTGAAGGGTGGATGAGAAAAATCGCGGTTCACACAGCTTTATCAGTCAAGAAAAAATTCTGTATTTTACAATTTGATGAAGTCAGTGAAGCGGAAGCTTGGCAATATGCTTCGATTCCCGATGTCTATGCGGATATGAACACAGAAAATATCATTGCATTATTAAATCAATTGCCCGAAACACTTTATTTAGTTTTCAACCTTTATGTGGTGGAAGGCTATCAACACAATGAAATCGCCGAAATGCTAAACATTACAGAAAGCACGTCAAG
Source organism: uncultured Aureispira sp. (assembly GCA_964399855.1). Taxonomy (GTDB): domain Bacteria; phylum Bacteroidota; class Bacteroidia; order Chitinophagales; family Saprospiraceae; genus OLB9. The sequence continues at coordinate 4,681 of CAYNSF010000030.1, forward strand.
AGCTTCGCTTTGTAAAGCCAGAAATAGAATGGTCGCCTTATTGACCAAACATGAGCAACGAGCCATTAAAACATCCATTTATCCAACTTCAATTTAACTAAATATGGATTACCGAAATTTTGAAAAACAAATAGCACAAGAACTCTATCCACATGAAATACCATTGGATACAGATGCATTGATAGCACAAATCCACGGTGAGAAAAAACGCCGGAAGTATTGGTTATTATGGTTTTTACTTCCGATAATGGTAGGAACAACGCTCTATGGAGTCTATGCTACGTATCAAAATCACGATGCGTCCAATGGTACAAAAATAAAAATTGAGTCACAGTTAAATAATACAGTTGCGAGTACTTCATCATTGAATGTAGTTGACGATCAAATCAACATTTCAGCTACAGAAAAAGCCGAAGTCGAGATTCAAGACGATGTCGCCAATCAACAATTAGACAATCAAATAACATCAACGTCAAGTACAAATATCACTCAACAAAAGAAATCAAAATCGTCATTTTTGACCAATAGCAACCAAAAAGATTCAAAATCAGCGCATGAAATACTAAGATTAACCAATGATGTTGAAATAGATAAAGAAGAGGAAATCGATAAACAAGAATATGCATCTTTCGGTGTTTTAAATCCATTACCAATGGGATATTCTTTGTTGGAATCCACCTATTCTTTACCTTTTTTAGGCAATAATATTACTTGTCCAGATTTCTCTTTGAGATCAAAATTTGTTTTCGAACTCATCCCTGAAGTTGGATTATTCCTTCCACTCAAAAATTTAGAATCCACATCTTTGGAACCAGGAATAGTGCCCAGGAGACAAGATCTTGAACAATCGCTTGAAGGTATTTCGGCGGCGTTATATGGAAAGGTGAGTCACCGACAGATACCATTTTATTTTAAAGCTGGCGTATCATGGTCCAAACTCACTGAGCGTACTCAATTGGAGTATTCATACATCACAAGAGATACTACCAAAGGCATTATTTCCATTACGTATTCACAAACGGGCGATACTATTACGACAATTATTGGAGATATCGTCACGGAACGTAAGCAATCTGGAAGTAAAACAAGACATTACACGCTTCAAATGTGGGACTTGCCGATCATGGTAGGATATGAGAAAGGCTGGAACCAATGGTTTGCCGGTGCTGAAGTGGGCGCAATAATCAATTTGTCATTGCAAGCTGACGGCAATATGTTGGCTTCGGATACCTCTTTCATGCACGTTGTCCAACCAGTGCCACAGTTCAAATCCAAAGTAGGCCTATCTTATACTGGTGGTTTATATATCGGTCGCGATTTGAATCGTTTCGGGCGTATATATCTAAGTACACGGATACGCTTGATACCAGATCAGTTTAATATTGAGCAAGTGAGCTACCGTCAGCAATACAAGTTTTTGGGATTGTATGCAGGATATAGTTATATGTTTTAAGAAGTTATGGAGTATAACGTATAGTTCTGTTACACGGACTATTGGTTGAAGGTGTTTATGCCAGTAACCGTTTTGACTTTTACGTCAACTGTTAAACATTTGCCACTTTTTTTAATTTGCCATCTTTTGTTTGGTTTTTTATTATCTTTGCACCGTAAAGAAAATGAGGTGGCAATCGATATTATTATAGAACAACTTCGGAAGCATTTCGGAAAAAGACAATCCTTTTCCCGACAGGAACTCTATGACTTTTACACCGAGTTCAAAAAACTTCAAATAGAAAAAACGCCCAAAGTAGAAATGACTCTGAGATTTATGCTATAAGTTGTAAAGTGAAATAGGCAATTAGCTGTATGTGGTTTTCTATTTGTTTTATGTCTATTTTATCCAATTTCTACACTTTCATTGTGAACATTTAATGAAAATGTGTTACCTTGCATAATAATTGTTTTTAACGATAAAAAATGAAAGGTAAAAGTGATATTTTTTGTGATTTGTTAGTGCCTTTTGGAGGTGTAATTGCTCACCGAAGTTGTCGATTGAATAAGTGGCCTACTGAAAAACTCAGCAAGTACGAAACGACTATTTCACCTTGGTGTACTAATGAATCACATCCATCAATGGTCACATTTGTTGGGATAGCAAAACATCTAAAAGTGGACATAAAAGAACAAATAAACTCAATTAAGAAATAAAGAGAGGTATGCAAATTCAAACCCAAAATATAACCTTTGATAAAATACCTGTTAGCCCTGAATGGTGTTTTAAGAATGTCCGTTCGGTTGAACAATGGACACACGGCTATCATAGATACCCTGCTAAGTTTCTACCAAATTTAGTACAGAAACTAATTGAAGATTACACAACCAAGAAAGACGTTGTGGCAGATTTGTTTGCCGGGTGCGGAACAACCCTTGTGGAAGCCAAGGTTCACGGCAGAAAATCTGTTGGTGTAGATATAAATCCAGTTGCAGAACTCATAACCAAAGCTAAAACAAATCCAATTGAACCAATCAAATTAGAAAGACGGTTTAAATTAATTGTTGAAAGTTTTGAAACATTCAATATCGAAGATTACAAAGACATAGCCGTACACGTACGTATTGACTATTGGTTCAACAAAGAACATAAGGCAAAAATTGCTTTTATGTATGATAAAATTCTTGCTACACGCAATAGGAAGATTAAAGATTTTATGCTTGTGTCGTTATCTCATATTTTAAAGAATTGTTCAAAATGGTTACAATCAAGTACTAAACCACAAGTTGACCCAAATAAAACTCCGGCCGACCCATTCTTGGCTTTTCAATCTCATACTAAACAAATGATGAAAAAGAATGCGGAGTTTCACAAGCAACTTTCAGAGAATAAATATTTAAAAACGAAGTGTGAAATTAGGTTAGAAGATGCGAGAAAAACAACTATTAGAGCTAAATCAGTTGGGGCAATAATTACTTCTCCGCCTTATGTAACTTCTTATGAATATGCGGACATACATCAGCTTACAGGCTATTGGTACGAGTATATTACCGACCTTTCCGGATTTAGAAAAAAATTTATCGGCACATTTTACTCTTTAAATCAAGAAGCTAAATGCGATTCTATAATAGGACAAGGAATAGTTGATAGACTTCTAAAAAAGGACCAACGAACTGCAAAAGAAGTAGCTAATTACTTTATGGATATGCAAGCCGTTGCAAAAGAAATGTACAGAATTTTGAAAAAAGACGGACACGTTTGTTTAGTGATAGGAAATACCACTTTTAGAAATGTAAAAGTTAAATCAGCCGAAGTATTTGCAGAAACGCTAACATCTTTGGGATTTGAATTGGTACAAACAATAAAAAGAAGTATTCCAAACAAACTTATCCCGACAATCCGAGATAAAAAAACAGGAAGATTTTCTAAATTAAAAGACAAGAATAGCAAGTTTGTATATCCCGAAGAATATATTTTGATAGCTAAAAAAGCGTAAATATGGCAATAGTCAATAAAAATAGCCAACCATTTAAGCCTTATGCAAGGCTTATGAACATTATAGGCGACCAGTTGATTACTGACAAAAAGGTAGCAGTAATTGAAGTCGTAAAGAATTGCTATGATGCTGACGCTGAAAATGTACAGGTGCGGTTTTTCAATATGCACAACTACGCAAATACTTATCTCACAGAGAAAGAATTGCCCTATATTGAAATTGAAGACAACGGAGATGGTATGACATTAGACACAATTACTAATGTTTGGCTAAGACCTGCAACTCCAAACAAATTAGATAAGAAGAAACAAAAACAACATAAAACAAAGAAAGGAAGAATAATACAGGGTGAAAAAGGAATTGGACGTTTTGCAATTCATAAATTAGGAGAAAAAATCGAACTTTTTACCAAGTCTTCCGGAGAAAATGAAGTTAAACTCGAAATGGATTTTACGGAGTTCAATCCTGAAAAAGCCGACTTATTTAATCAGCCTCCAACTGAATACAAACTTTTAGAAGATGTGCACAATAGTTGGTACGAAAATAATCCACCCGAAGAAATAAAAAAAGAAAAAGGAACGCTTATTAGAATTTATAATCTTCGGGAAAATTGGAATGAGAACGATTTTGAAGAACTATATAAATCCATTCAACGACTAATTCCACCTATTGATGAAAATGCTGAAAAATTAGGAGTACAATTCAAACAAGATTTCAATGTTGAAGTGTATAAAGACAATGAAATATATGCTTCGGAAGATGTTACCACATTTAAAGATGTGATTGAACGAGCACAATTCACAATGATAGGAACTGTTTCAAAAGACGGTATTCTAAATTTTGAGTATAAATCAACTTCACCTGTCAGAAATTTTAAAAGAGAAGTAAATTTATTGAGTAAAGAGCAGTTGGCTAAAAACAACTATATGTCTTATGCGATAGAACGGTGGTTTTTAAAATTCAATAAGAAACCGACTTGCGGTGCATTTAGTTTTACATTCTACGCTTTTGATTTATCAAAACCAGATAAAACTATTTTGAATAAAGACATTGAGCGATTTATAAAAGATAATTTCGTTTTTGTTTTAAGGGACGGCGTTAGAGTTTATCCTTATGGAGAGAAAGGTATTGATTGGTTAAACTTAGATAAATTAAGAGCCACATTTAAAGCGGGACAGTTCATAAGTTATAACGATTTGACGGGTTTCGTATATATCAGCCAAAATGGAAACCCTTTATTGAGAGATTCTACCAACCGACAAGGAATAATGGATAATGACGGTGCTTTAGACGACTTCAAAAACCTTGTAACTGCCACAACAGAAATTTTCAATACGGAAATTAAGATTGATAAAAATAAACTTGAAATCAAGCGGAACACAGCGTTTAAAGACTCTAACGACATAGTTATAAAATCTTTTAACTCATTAAAATCAAGTCTTGAAAAAATTGACAATCGTGATGTGCTTGAAAAAGCCAATAAGTTTCTTGATACCGTGCAAAAACACAACAACGTGATGAAAGACCGAATGGAAACGGTTGAAGATTTGGCAGGGCTTGGAATGGCAGTAGAAAAAGCATCTCACGATGCTTTAACGGTGTTATCAAAATTGAGAAATAACATCAAAGATTTTAAAGTAAAAGCAAAAAATCAAGATTACAAAAATGATGAATTGTTAGCCTTACTAAACGAGTTAGACGAAAACCTGAATTTTGTTTATGACGAAATGCAAGTCATTCAGCCATTATTTAAAAATCAACGAAAAGCGATTAAAGACATAAGCGTTTACGAAAGCATTGAGAAAGTGATAAAATATTTCAGACGAGATATTGACGGAAAAATCAACATCAAAATTCAAAAAGACAGTGATATTGTCGTAAGAACAAATGCAGGTCTAATTCTTCAAATTCTTATTAATTTATTGGATAATGCCATTTATTGGGTAAATAAAAATGAAACGAAAGAACGAGAAATTATTTTTAAGCTAAATACGAAAACAAATTCATTGATTATTGCAGATAATGGACAGGGAATTCGGGAAGATGTTGCTCCAGTAATTTTTAATGAATTCTTTTCCCTAAAATCAGATGGTCGTGGATTGGGCTTATATATCGTTAAAGAAATTCTTCTCAGGATTAACGGAGAAATTTCTTTGCTTCAGAAAGAAGAAAACAAACTCCTTTCAGGAGCAAACTTTATTATCACATTCAACCAAGAACAGTAATATGGAAGGAGTTATACTATTTGCGGATGACTACATCTTTGAAGGTGGAAATTTTGAATATAAATTATTTCTTGAATTAAAAACAAGCAGTATACCTATATTGCCAATTAATAATCTGAATGACTTCAATAATATAATAAAATGTATATCAACATATAAAGCGATTATTATTGACTGGGAATTTGTAGAGAAGATAGATGAAATTGAAAAAAAAGACAATCCGCTAAATATATTGATGAACAATGATATATTTTCATTAATATATGTGTATTCTCAAACAACCATTGGAGAAGAAACTCAAAATCAATTAAAAGATAAGTATGGAGATAAAATAGATTTCTTGCCAAAAATAAAAGAAGATTCACAAGTAATTACTGAAAAAGAAAAAATTCTTTCTAAAATAAGCGAATTTGAAAATGAGAATAAACACTTATCTGTTCCTTTTGTTTGGAGTCAAGCAATCAACCAATCAGCACAAGCAATTTTTACAGAATTAGAGCAAGCCGACCCAAATTGGATAAAAGAGATTTATAATACCGCTAAAAATGACGGAACAGAGCCTAATTTAGAAGTAATTGGAGTTTTCCAAAATCTGTTATCTGAATCGGTTATTCAAAACGAAGCATTATTGAAATCTTTGTCTGAATTTGTTCAATCAGATGATATTGCTGTACAAGATAAAGAAACATCATTATCAAAATTATACAACCGAATTTATTACACAAAGTTGATTAAAGATGCTCCTTTAATGACAGGAGATATTTTTAAATTTAGTGCTGATGAATACGCTATACTTTTTACGCCCGAATGTGATATTAATGCTAAAAAAGAAACAGCTTTAGAGTTTCTTAAATTTTCAAAGTCCGCTTCAAACTCATTCATCGATAGGAAGAAAAAGGATAAAGCGAAACAAGAGAATAAGAATCAGAAATTTGATGATTCTTTCTTTAATAATAGTGTTCCGAGCCGACACTTACTGCTTTCTTTTCCATTTGAAACAGGTGATTATAATTCGACTGCACTTATTGATTTTGAAACAGCTTTTGTAGTTAAATCCAAAGCAGACTTCGACAACAAAAGAGCCGACTATAAACTTAACTCACCGTACATATACCAACTTAGACAAAGATTTTTAGCTTTCATTGGCAGAGTTGGAGTTCCTGCAATTCCACAGAGCCTAAGAATGTATAACTTGAAAGAAAACAAAAACCAAGAGAACAACTGATAAAACGCCATTGCCTAACATCATAAAAGTATAGAAAATACTTCAAATAGAAAAAACGCCCAAAGTAGAAATGACTCTGAGATTTATGCTATAAGTTGTAAAGTGAAATAGGCAATTAGCTGTATGTGGTTTTCTATTTGTTTTATGTCTATTTTATCCAATTTCTACACTTTCATTGTGAACATTTAATGAAAATGTGTTACCTTGCATAATGTTTTTTTTAACAATATAAAATGAAAGGTAAATGTGATGTTTTTTGTAGATTGTTAAAGCCTTTTGGTGGTACTATTGCTCACTGAAGGTATCGCTTGAATATCGTATTAGCAACCGAACTCACCAACAAAACATTATTAAAATGAAATACATACTGTTACTTCTAACGCTGCTGACTGTAAACTTGACTTTTGGACAATCCAATATTCCTGACTTCCTACAAGGAACTTGGAAAATGGAAAACAAAGAAATTTACGAACATTGGGACAAACTGAACAGCCAAACTTTAAAAGGATTTTCGTATAAACTGAAAAATGGACATAAGGAAATTTCGGAATATCTCGATATTTGCGAAAGAGATAACCAAACCATTTACACAGCAACCGTCATCAACCAAAACAATGGAAAAGGAATTGATTTTACACTGACAAAAACAGACAGCACATATACTTTTGAAAATCCTGCCCACGACTTTCCAAAAAAAATTAGTTATCAAAAACTTGCTGACAATGAAATTTTTGTGCAAGTTTCGGACGGAAAACAAAAAGGGTTTTCATACAGAATGACGAAGCAAAACGCCAAAGACACAACTGCTGCAAACCCTAATTTCGACAAGTCATTAGCCGATAGATTAGGTGGAGATGATTATGGCATGAAAAGGTATTATTTAGTCATTTTGAAGACAGGTGCAAACACAACAACTGATAAAGCACTACAAAATGAGAGCTTTAAAGGACACATGACGAACATTAACAAATTGGTTGACGAAGGAAAACTCATTGTTGCAGGACCTTTGGGTAAAAATGAAAATAATTACAGAGGCATTTTCATTTTTAACAATATCAAGTCAATAGAAGATGTAAAAGAACTTCTACAAGACGACCTTGCCATAAAAAACGGACTTTTGGATTATGATATTTTCACTTGGTATGGTTCGGCGGCACTACCCGAATATCTACCATTTTCGGACAAAATTTGGAAATTGAAACCTTGAATATTTATGGACAAAGCAACACAAACAATGATTGAAAACCTGCACAAGAACACAGGTAAAACATTGGAACAATGGATTGACGTTGTGAAGAAACAAACTTTTGTAAAACACGGAGAAATTATAAAGTTTCTCAAAGAACAACATTCTTTTACACACGGATTTGCCAACCTTGTTGCACACAAAGCAAACGAAAGTGATGCAGGTTCGGCAGATAATCAAGACGACTTGATAACCAAACAATATAAAGGCAAAGAACATTTAAAGTCATTTTACGATAAACTCATTTCTGAAATTCAATCATTCGGAAACGACATTGAAATTGCACCGAAAAGTTCTTATGTAAGTTTAAGACGTAAGAAACAATTTGCCACCTTAAACCCTGCAACAAAAACACGTTTTGAAATCGGTATTAACTTGAAAGGACAAGAACCGAAAGGGAAATTAGAACCCGAGAAACCAAACGCAATGTGTTCGCACAAAATCAATCTTACCGACATAAAAGACATTGACAAAGAAGTAATTGAGTGGATAAAAACGGCATACGAAAATGCAGGATAAAGCCACTGATTTAGTAAATGTTACGAAATATTAGAGGTGACTATTGAGGTATGATCAATTTCATTCAAATTATTTATAAGATTCGCCTTTTTGTTTATTCAACAGCCAGTCAATATTTCCCGTGTTATCATTACCATGTATTTCGTACAAAGATAATCCTTATTGACGAAAAATTGTATTTATTTCATTTTTCGTCAATAAGCAAGATGAAAATTTTCGCCATTTTCTCATCAAAACAATAGTTCCGAATGTTTGCCAATCTACTTTTTTGATTGAAATTGAGGATCACTTACCTGAGTTAGACCCAAATCATTTATTTTCATTCAAATTTTTCATAAGTTTCTCTGTCAATTGGTCAATGGTCGCTTGTTGCTTTTGAAAAGTGTCGAGCATGTTTTGGTAGGTGTCTAATTTTGCTTTCATGTCGGCATTTAGGTTGTCAATCATTGCTTGCTGAGATTCGTACTTTCGATGTAATTCCGATAATACAGATTTCAATTGGTCGTTTTCTGTTTTCAACTCCTTGGCTGCATTGATGAGCATATATGTCATGGCTCCATTATCTACTGCTAAGTATTCTTCCTCAGGTAATGAAGAAGTAGATGTTTCAGGTTTTGCGAGTACCGTTTCAGGTTTGTATTTCCATGAAGACACCATATAAGGCGCTACTTCTTGAAGTTCTTGGGCTAAGACACCAACACCAGTTTCATCGGGCATACCTGCTTTACCATTGTACGTAAACCAAACGGGATGTATTTTCATAAGGTCTGAAAGTCCACCTTTATAGTCACGTACATCTTTTTTGAGTCGTTCATCGGATGCAACTGTCCATGTATTAGATGTAGTTTTTGCTGCGGAATTATAATTGAGATGTATTCTATAAGATGGTGGATATATACCCATAGCAAGAGAACCGCCAAAAAGAACATTACCTGATACTTCCAACGCCAAATCAGGAGCAGAGACCTGAATACCTTTACCATAGAAAGATTCAGATGTAACTTGCAATGCTGTGCCTTCTGCCGATTCGATTTGTGCTCCATAGCCACTACCGTTTGCCCTTGCAAATAATCCATTACCACCTGTGGAAACAAAGTGTCCAGCAGTACCTAATCCAGAATGTCCTTCGATTCCATGGTTGTTTATAGAGTTCCCTGATAATCCATATCCATTGATAGAAGTTCCTATCACACCGTTTCCATAATCAGAAAAACCCAAAACGCCATTTCCTTGGACAGACTCGCCAGTTACACCATCGCGGACATGGGAAGTACCAATTATTCCATAGCCTTCTCCTTCTGATATTCCCGCCAAAGCAATACCATTAATAGAAAAGGCGCGTATTCCGTTTCTTATACCTGTAAACTCGCCATCTACTTGAAGCGTATAGTCATGATTCACATCAGAATTGATAGTTATACTTCCGTTGCTTTGCTGCTTTATCTTACTATCTCCAAGGGTCGATGATGATGTCCATCTTGGGATGTTACCGGATGTACCACTTCCATTAATGTTGCCGCTTCCACTACCCGGAGGACCAGGTTCTCCACGATCACCTTTTTCGCCTTTTTCACCACGATCGCCTTTTTCGCCTTTTTCGCCTTGCGTGCCTCGATCACCACGATCACCTTTTTCTCCACGATCGCCGTTATCACCTTTGTCACCACGATCACCTTTATCGCCTTTTATTCCTTGTTCTCCTCGATCACCTTTTTCACCACGATCTCCAATATCGCCCTTGTCTCCTCGATCACCCTTGTCGCCTTTTAATCCTTGTTCACCTCTATCTCCCTTCTCTCCTTGATCACCTTTGTCACCCTTCTCTCCCTTACCTCCATTGAAAGCATAAAAGGCATACGGTACGATATTTAATGCAGCAGTGGATATCAAACTGTAGTTTGTACCGCTTGCAGGGTCGATCTCTGACTTGATAAAGTAATCTCCTGTTGACCAGTCTATTTCATGGAGTTTAGATGGTGTCAATGTTATGCCACTTCCAATTTCTATATTAAGCAATCCGTTTTCATTGGTTTCTGGGTTCGGATTGTGTAATTCCTGAAATACCGTATTGCCGGAGCTACTTCCTTGCAGGATGGAAATACGCACTCCAACAGGTCGGTTTTTAATCAATGCTCCTGATGCGTCTCTCACTACTGCCTGATACGAAATAAATTGTCCACTTTGAGCAGAAGATATAGCCACAGTCAAGACAATTAATACAAATGAAACGAAAATGTTGATGATTGTTTTCATTGTTTTATGATTTTATATGATGATAAAAATTGGTTTTTATATTGTAAGGTTAGGATTAACATACCTGATGTAATATCGGTTAATGCTATCTCGGTAAGCTGATCTAATGTTCCAGATTTAAGCGAGCGTCCATCTACTGTCGATATTGTATAGTTTAGGGATGCATCATCCACTGTACTTATCTTTACATAGAGTATGTCGATGACAGGATTTGGCCATATATTTATGTCAAATGTTAAGTAATCAAAGGTGGATACGATATCGTGGATTTCGTAAGGTTGTTGTAAACCCTCTGCTACTGAGACATTTACATCTGATATTGTTTGTGTAAATACTTGACCTACCGACCAACTGATGCTACCGTTAGCATTTTTTTCTGAGGCTCCTGCTGTTACCGTACCAGATTGCGAAAAGCATGGAATAGTTACCATATTGATCGCCAAAATCATCGAAGTTAATATGTGTTTTGTTGAAGTGAACATGGTTTGTTTTTTATATTTTAATAAATGTACTATACGTTACAACTCCAATAGTTGAATCTGAAAAACACTAAATTAAGGAATAAAAGCCCAAAAATATATCGTTGTTTTCAAATAGTTCTATTGGGTTAATTTGCTGTAATACAAAAACACAAGGTAAAGTTATAATAAATACCCAATACTGAAAAATAAAAAGCTATTTTTTCTTCAAAATTTTAATGCTTACAGCGACATTACCATCTTTGCTATTTGAATTTTCAATATAGATTTTGTTATTTTGACATAAATATTATACTTTTGTAGTGGATAACAAAACCAATCATCATGAAAAATTTGAATTTTCTTTTTTTAGTAGGTCTTTTGTTCATGATCACTTCATGTACGACCACACTTTATATTCCTAATGCTTCACATGTACCATTATTGCAGGAAGAAAATGAATTGAAAATAACGGCTTCAACATTCAATAATCTTCAGGTCGCTTATGCAGCTACAGACCATATTGGTTTAATGGCGAATGGGTTTTGGACGACCAGTACTCCTGAAAATAAAGAGGAAAGTGGCGATTGGAAAGGGTCGGGTTCTCTTGTTGAGCTTGGAGTGGGATATTTTGGTCAAATAAATAGGTTAGTATTTGAAACATATTTAGGTGGTGGAGTTGGCTCTCTTGAGTATAAAGATTCTGAAACAAATCCTAAAAAAAGTTATTCATCTAAAGGTACCAAATTTTTCATTCAACCCAATTTAGGTTGGACTTCAAAATTTATTGATATTGGTATCAGTGGTCGAATGACAGGTTTGAAGTACAATGATTTTCAAGCAAATGGATATACTCCTTTAGAATTGGAGCAAGAATTTTTGGTAAAATCCAATGTTGAAGACAAAATGTGGGTGTTTTTTGAGCCAGCTTTAACAGTTCGCGGTGGATACAAATTCTTGAAAGCACAGCTACAATACGGCATTTCCAATAAGCTAACTAAGGGAGATCTGAAATATGCAGATAGTAATTTAAGTGTTGGATTGGTCTTTGACCTCGGCTCTTGGTACAATAGATAATATCTTTACGAGTATTTTAGATGGTCTAAGTCACTGTTGTCTGATAAAAAGAATTTTTAAATCAGATCGATGAGATCTCTCACGCTGTTCGAGATGACAGTCAGTTAGTTAAGTGGTTTGCTGTGGTTTGGTTGCAACCAAACCACAGCAAACCAATCCTAATAGAACATGATATCATTCAGAGCAAAGCAATGAATCTTTAAAATTTTATCGGACAACAATAAATCTAAGTATTGATTGAAGAGTTGTAAAAAATCTGCGTTTTTTTACAATTATACACTATCTTTGTACTTTTGTAAGGACTCAGGTATAATCCATTTCAGTCAAAAAATGTTAATATTCCGTGATACCTCAGTAATAGCACTACTATTAACACAAGATGTGTCTTCGTCTGAAGAAAAATGCTCTTATTTTGTGTTCTGGAAGCAAATACCTGAGTAGTTACGCATTTTTAAATCCCGATTTTGGAAGTCAGATATGTTACTGTTGTTTTACCATTGATGCTCCCCGAACTGTTGACATATTCGGTTCCGGAGTCTATGGCATCTGCGATAAAAACAGGTATTCGTGTCGAAGTGCCCGTGAGAAACAAGCTGTACTCAGCCATAGTATATCAGACACACAGTCATATTGACCTGGTTTATAAAACAAAGTCCATCGTTTCCATTATTGACCAATCTCCTATTGTTACAGTAAATCATCTTGACTTTTGGCTTTGGATGTCAAAATATTACTGCTGTACTCCAGGTGAGGTAATGAGAGTTGCACTGCCCTCAGGATTGAAGTTGGAAAGTGAAACAAAAGTGTTTTTTGACGGTGAGTTGGAAGAAATTGATGCACTCAATCTGTCCGATGATCAGTACCTTATTGTAGAGGCTATTTCCATTCAGCAACAGCTTACGATAACGCAAATCCAGGACATTCTCAACAAAAAGTCTGTTTATCCTATCATTCGCGAACTTATAGACAAGGGAATAATCGGAATTGTCGAAGAATTAGTTACCAAATTCAAGCCTAAAACTGTCAATTTTCTCACACTGAACGAACCCTATGTTTCTAATAAGGACTTGCTAACAGAAGTATTTGATAAAATCCAAAAAAGTGAAAAACAAACACGGCTGCTTTTGGCTTTTGTACAATTAAGTAAAAGTCAAAATTCGATTCCAGCATCCGATGTTTATGAACTTGCAAATGCAGATAGTGCTGTCGCTAAAGCATTGGCTAAAAAAGGTGTTTTTACAATCGAAAAGAAAACAATCAGCCGTATCCAATCGGGTACTAATGACGAAAAGACAATCAAACAGCCGTTAAGTGTATTACAGACTACGGCGCTTGAAGAGATAGAAAATCATTTCCAAGAAAATAAACCAGTACTACTACACGGTGTCACAGGTAGCGGTAAGACACGAATATATACCGAGCTCATTCACAATACCATCAATGCAGGTAAGCAGGTATTGTATCTCCTTCCTGAGATAGCGCTGACAACGCACATGGTCGATCGACTCAAGCACGAACTTGGCCAGGATATATTAGTATATCACAGCCGCATGAGCAATAATGAAAGAGTGGAAATATGGAATAGTGTCCTACTCGGTTCCAAAATAGCTATTGGTGCACGTTCGGCTTTGTTCCTGCCTTTTACCAATCTCGGATTGATCATCGTCGATGAAGAGCACGACCCTTCATACAAACAGTTTGATCCAAACCCAAGATATAACGCACGTGATGCTTCTATTTACTTAGCCATGGTCAATCATGCGCATATCATATTAGGGAGTGCTACGCCAAGCATGGAATCTTATGCTAATACATTAGTCCAAAAATATGGGCTTGTGAATATGAATGAGCGACATGGAGACTCAATACTACCAGCTATTCAGGTCGTTGATCTTAGAGAAGAGTATAAGGATCAGGCTTTCAAAGGTGTTTTTAGTAGAAAATTGCTGAAAGAAATTGAAGAAGCCTTAGCCAATAAAGAACAAATAATCATCTTTCAGAATAGACGAGGTTATGCGCCAATATTGGAATGTCAGCTATGTGGCTGGGCTGCGGAATGTACCAACTGTGATGTTCGGTTGACTAAACACAAATCCTTCCATGAATTACGTTGTCACTATTGTGGTACACGGAGCAAACTGCCTGAGATGTGTCCATCTTGTGGTCATACTCAACTGCATGAAGTCGGTATGGGTACTGAAAAAATAGAAGAAGTAATGTCATTGCATTTTCCGGAAGCCCGAATCGCCAGAATGGATTATGATACAGCCAAGACTAAGATCGCTTTGGAATCCATCATGTTGGATTTTGAGCTTAAAAAAATTGACATCCTCGTTGGTACGCAGATGATTACAAAAGGTCTTGACTTCGACAATATATCGTTGGTAGGAGTATTGAATGCAGATAGTTTATTGAAATACCCAGATTTACGGGCAAACGAAAGAGCTTTTCAGCTTCTCACACAAGTCGCAGGTAGAGCAGGAAGAAGACAAAAACAAGGTAAAGTTATTATTCAGACATTCAATCCCTCTCATCCGATCATCATAGAAACGACACAAATGCTCTACGATAGGTTTTTTCAGAGAGAATCAGCCGAGCGTATGATGTTTCGATATCCGCCTTATTACAGGATGATACAGCTTGATTTTATGCATAAAAATGCGGAAGTTGTGTCTAATGCTACCAAAGAATATGCCCGCATCATCAAGCAGCAATTAGGAGATAGAATACTTGGTCCGGCTATACCGGCTATAGCACGAATACGAGGTTACTATATCAATACCATTACCGTAAAACTCGAAAAAAATCATCAACTGGCTGTGCAAATAAAAAAGCTATTGATGCATACTGCTGATAGTGTAAAAGACAATAAATCATTCAAAAACGTCAGAATTAATGTTGATGTAGATCCGTATTAGTGAAGAAATAACTACTCGATATCAATGTCGTTTGGTTAAGGATTCAAAATTGGTTTTAGTTTATAACCTTTGCATTTCATATCAATGATTTGTCCTGTGCGGACGGCAGTTACTTTTTTTCATCGCCAAAAAAAGTAACCAAAAAAGTCTAGTTCAAAAAAAGGCGATTGCTAAAGCACCGTTCTCTCTCTGGCTCGCCCACCACTTTCGTGTTCCTTCGCTTATCGTACTGTCGTACGATACCTAAAGGTTCGCTCAGTCATATGCTTTTTCTATCGACATTAGATTTATCTTATCTGAATAAACTCCTACCAGTCGATAGACGCAATTCCCGCCCACCCGCAAGCGGTTCTCTTCGTCAAAGGCTTGCTCGCCTTTGGTGCTTTGCACTTCACTGCGTTCATGTTCACTATCGCTTGTTTTTTGAACGAGTTTCAATTTCAAGTTTTTTGTATTGTATTTCACTTTTTTCATAAAGACATAAATCCTTGTATATAAGAAATATGTGTTCTAACTATTCAACATTGACTAAGGTATTATCAATTTCAATCAAAAAATGATGATTTTCAATGATACTTCTGCCCTTTTGTCGTCAATACTATAACTATTAACTCAAAAAGTAGCTTCGTCTGATAAAAAATCCTATATTTTTTATTATTTGAAAGCATATAACTAAGTAGTTACATAAAGAAATCATTAATTTTGTCAGTTATAATATAAAATATGCAAAAAATTAATTTGCTGGTCATCGAATCATCTATAAACCAACAGCAATTGCTGAATGAGTATTTATCTAAGTCAACATTTTTAAATATTGAATGGAAGCGTGATCATCATGAATTGTCAGATATGCTTTTTCAGTATATACCCGATCTCATTATTGCCAATTATAATGTGGATACAGATTTAACGATAATAAATTTGATTTTTGCTAATTCTAAATTACATAATATACCGTGTATAGTTTATGCTAATGATTACAATGAAAAAACATTACAAGATTTAATCAATCTCAATCTCGTTGATTTTTTACATCATGATATGAGTAAGATGGATATGGATAAAGCTTTAGAACTGGCAAAAATAAAACTTAAAACAAGACATGGCAACACGTCAAAATTCAATGACTATATTTTTGTCCGAACGGGTAAAGAAATTAAAAAATTGAAAATTTCAGATATTTTATACGTAGTTGTTGATGGCAAATACGTAGGACTTCATACGGCAGAACGTCGTTACTTTGTGCGATCTACGTTGACTTCTATACTATATAGACTTCCTAATATATTTGTCAAAATCCATAAAGCGTATGCCATAAACATGGATTATTTGGACACCATCAATATTGATGAAAGTACGGTTAAGATCGGTAAAGAATCGCTACCGTTAAGCAGAAATATGAAAAAGGATCTGATAGAATCTTTTTATATTTCTTGATTCGTTATTGATCTATCTAAAACTTAAACCCTATCGTCAGATTACCTCTGGTCTTATTGGTGTCAATATTGGCTAATGGACTTTGCGAAGCATCATTTACGTAATATGGATAGTATCCTTCGCTATATTGGGATAACCTGATTCCTAAGTCAATGAAAAAATTATCATCTCTAAATCCCAATCCAAATGATACCTTATTGTTGTAGAAATCATCGGCATTGTACGGCGTTCTTTCTATACCATATCCCAAACGCACTCTGAATACATTGTATGCAAATTCGCCACCAAGCCTAATATTGACAGCACTACCCAATTTATTGACGATTTCTCTATTTACTTCATTATTGTGGGCTAACTCTGCTGGATTGTTAGTATAGGTTTTGCCTTTGTAGCTTGCATTGCTGTAATCCACATATTCGATATCTCCATTCAAAAAACCGCGTACTTCTCCAAATCTCAATATCGTCCCGAGGCTACCGATAGCTCTCCATGGCGTAGTGATATTATAGCCAAATGCTCCGTCCGGCGTATCATATTTGTTGTCAAAACTACCTCGTGCATCCGTAAATGCATACGTGATCGTATTGCTATAGTCGTCATTCAAGCTATACCATGTCGGCGAGTGAAAGCTACCACCCAAACGTATGGTACTGTTCAATTTATAAACAAATCCTGCTTTGAAGTTAAACCCAACGCCTGAAGTATTGAGCCTTTCGATAAATGACAAATCATCAAAATACTCAATATCATCGGCTGGACTGTCTATCTCTTTATAAGTTTTCAACTCTTCAAATCTCGCAAATGGCATACTAAGACTTAAACCCATATTGAGCCGATGGTCATACTCTCCTGCCCAGCCAATTGTCAACTCATCAATTCCACCGCGTTGATAGATGTCTTGTATCCTATACAAAGGTTGATTTGGCGTAGCACTATCACTATAATCAGAAAAATAATAGTTCTGATCGGCATCTTTAAGGATCGCACCTACATTGTATGCTGGATAAGCTATGAAATCATCCAATTCATCAACAGTAAGATTTTGAGCCTGTTCGGCAAAGTAAGAAGTGATAGAACCGGGCATCACGCCTTCTATGGTTGCACTGCGATTCAGGTCAGCAATT
Source organism: uncultured Aureispira sp. (assembly GCA_964399855.1). GTDB lineage: Bacteria > Bacteroidota > Bacteroidia > Chitinophagales > Saprospiraceae > OLB9. The sequence continues at coordinate 22,591 of CAYNSF010000030.1, forward strand.
CGAGAATATCCAATGGCGATATTCGAACTCGTAAGTTTAGAACCAGGGTCTGAAGCGATAACAAAACCGATATTGTCTAATCCAAGTTTATTCAATCTATTGAGTGTTCGGTTTTTATCATCATTTGCAAACCATGAATTAGAATTGCTACTCCTCAATGATGGTGTCAACATAAATTCTGAAATACGGTAATCAGCTATACCTGCCGGATTGATATTGATGACCGAAAAATCTCCACCCATAGCGCCAAACGAGCTTCCAACTCCGAGCGTCCTCGCTGTACCTACATAGTCAATATTCGACCAACGAACTACATCTGTAATATTTTGTGCCTGTAACAGGAATGCCATTAAGACAAATATTCCCGATAAACTATATTTTTTCATGACGATTAGATTTTTTTAAAGAAATACGTACTTTTAAATTACCGTTAATAAAAAAGGCTGATAAAACGGATTATCATCAGCCTTTTACAATTTTTAATCATTGTTCGATAAAATTTTAAAGATTCATCGCTTTGCTCTGAATGACAATCACTTAACTAACTGACTGTCATCTCGAACATAGTGAGAGATCTCATCGATTTGATTTATTTTTTAATCGGACAATATTGATTCTTAATACCTTTTGTACCGCTTTTGGCTTTATCTATTATCTTCCTCCTCTTTGTGATCCAGAACCACTCCTACTAGAAGATGAACTCCCACTGTTTCCAGTAGAACCTCCCGATGAAGACCGAGAAGAGTTCATGCTACCACTGTTGTTTATAGACGAACTTCTTGGTTGGCTTGAAGATTCACGATAGCTTCCGGAATTACTTGGATTTGACCTTGAAGAGCCACTATCCATGGAACGGCTTGTATTACTTCTTGGTGGTTCGCTGCTTCGAGTATTTGTCGGTTGAGTGCTTGGTGCCTGATTTCTCACACCACTATCATTACGTACTCCCGAGTTATTATTATTTCTTGGAGTGTCTTTTTGTGTATTAACCCTTTCATTGGTTTTAACACCACTATTTGAGCTTGAATTAAATATTCTATCTCTTTGACCTGAATTGGACTTTACTTCTTCAGTACGTACAGATTCAGTTCTTTGAGTGTTGTCAGTATCTTTTACACGCACATTGTTGCCTCTAAGCGTATTATCTTCTTTCAAGCCCTCAGCGGCAGCATCTTGTCTTACTTCATGACCACCACCAGTTGTAGTTCCAGGCTTTCTTGGCGAAGCTTCACGACCATTCACAGATGATGACACGGCTCCGCCTCTACGACTACCATAGATGGTGTTGGATGTATTTCCTGCGTTGCTTCCTGTGTTGCTATTGTACCAACCATTGTTATAGTAACCGTTACCATAATATACATCACCATAATAATGATTGTTGATGATGTTACCTCCGTACCCGTAGTAGCTGTTCCAACCCCATGGAGAATAGTGTGAATTGAAGCCCCAAGGTTTATTCCAGCTATTCCATGGATTATAATATCCATTCCAACCCCATGGAGAATAGTATGAATTGAAGCCCCAAGGTCTATTCCAACCCCAAGAACTGCCTATATATATATTGACACTATTACCATAAGAAGGGTAGAAGAAATTGTCATAATAGTTGTTCCTATAATAATTGCTACCGTAATAGTAGTTGTCGTTATACCACCAATCATCAAATGAATTATTGTAGTAATCATGGGCTATGGATGAAGAACCATGAAACCTTGTAATACGGTCAGCATACGAATATTCATCATAATTGCCATATTCTTGGTCATCATAATCACTTTCGTCAGCATAATAATCTTGCTGAATGTTAGTAGGTGCAACTTCTGCCTTATCACTTTTCGATGTATAAGTAATTGCATCTTTATTATAATCATAATACAAGTCGTCAAACTGTGCATTTACATTGAAGCTCAACGCCATTATGAATACTAAAATTCCGGTTTTAAAATACATTCCTGTCATGATTCTAAAATTTTATAAGTGTAATTTGAATGTAATATGTCTTATTAATATAAAAATCGACTGCAATTTATTACTTTTGCACCATATTTTTGTTAAAATCGGCTTAAAGTTTTAAAATTCTGTCAATTAAGTTGGATTAATCATCATTAACACAACTGTTTTGATATTTGTATGACGCAAAATGCAGTAGTAAAGTTATAAAACTTAGGTTCTTAATTTAACTTTAACATATTTTAAAAAGTACTTATTGGCTAAGTAAATAATAGCTAAATAAATTATGGCAAAGGAAATCACCGGAAGGGAAGAGAATTACTCTCAATGGTATAACGACATCGTTAAAAAGGCTGGTTTAGCGGAAAATTCAGCTGTTCGCGGATGTATGGTCATCAAACCTTATGGCTATGCTATCTGGGAAAAAATGCGTGATCAACTGGATAAAATGTTCAAAGAGACGGGTCATGTCAATGCCTATTTTCCATTGTTCGTACCCAAAAGCTTGTTTGAAGCAGAAGAAAAAAATGCTGAAGGCTTTGCCAAAGAGTGTGCTGTTGTCACCCATTACAGATTGAAAAATGATCCTGAAAATGCAGGAAAATTAATCATCGATCCAGAAGCTAAATTGGAAGAAGAATTGATCGTCAGACCTACCAGTGAAGCCATCATCTGGAATACCTACAGAGATTGGATACAATCCTATAGAGACCTCCCGATATTGATCAACCAATGGGCCAATGTCGTTCGTTGGGAAATGCGCACAAGACCATTTTTGCGTACAGCGGAGTTTTTGTGGCAGGAAGGTCACACAGCACACGCATCCAAAGACGAAGCCATACAAGAAGCTCGCCAGATGCATGATGTGTATGCTGACTTTGCAGAATCGTTTATGGCGATGCCGGTCATCAAAGGATCCAAAACCGAATCAGAGCGATTTGCCGGAGCGGATGACACCTTTACCATTGAAGCACTCATGCAGGACGGAAAAGCATTGCAAGCGGGAACTTCTCACTTTTTGGGACAAAACTTTGCAAAAGCTTTCAATGTCACTTTTAGTAATGATAAAAATGAAAACGAATATGTATGGGCTACTTCCTGGGGTGTTTCAACACGCCTTATCGGTGGACTGATCATGACCCACTCCGATGATGAAGGTCTTGTATTGCCTCCAAAATTAGCTCCGATACAAGTAGTCATCGTTCCAATACCAAAACCTGATCCCGAACTCATCGAAAAAGCATCATCTATAGCAGATGCACTGAAATCACTTGGAATAAGTGTCAAAATCGACCTTGATGAAACCAAAAGACCTGGATTCAAATTTGCTGAATATGAGATGAAAGGTGTTCCAGTAAGATTGGGTCTTGGCAAGAGAGATCTCGAAAACAATACGATTGAAGTAGCCAGAAGAGATACGAAAGAGAAAATGTCAATCAGTTTAGATGTCGTAGTGCCTTATGTAGAACAGTTGCTCGAAGACATACAGATGAATTTGTTTAATCGGGCAAAAGCCTTCAGAGACAATCATCTCACTTATGTTGAAAACTTCGATCAGTTCAAAGATGTTATAGAAAATAAAGGCGGCTTTGTATTGGCACATTGGGACGGAACACCCGAAACGGAAGATAAAATCAAGGAAGAAACCAAAGCAACGATTCGTTGTATTCCGATAGACGCACCAGAAGAACAAGGTGTCTGTGTTTATTCCGGAAAACCATCCAATAAAAGAGTACTATTTGCAAAAGCATATTAATCAATTTCATCTAATAACCATTTAAAATATCAAATATATGTCATTCGAAATACAAGGCTTACTACACAAAAAATTCGATACAGAAAGCAAAACCGAAACTTTTCAAACCCGTGAATTTGTCATCAGAACAGAAGAGCAATATCCGCAATTCGTTAAATTTCAGTTGGTACAGGACAAATGTGGTGTGATAGATAGTTTTAATACAGATGAAAAGATAAAAGTATTTTTTGACCTACGAGGAAGAGAATGGCAAGATAAATACTTTACCAATCTGCAAGCTTGGAAAGTGGAAAAACTTACTGCTGAAAGTGGTCAACCGTCGGCAATACCGCCTATGGCTGAGAGTACACCATTCGATGCCCCAGTATCAAGCAATGAAAACGCAGGTGGCAATGATGCAGACTTTGCCGATGATTTGCCTTTCTGATGTGTTGTAAATCTATTTATTAGAAAACAAAAATAGTACAGAAACACAATCCAATGTTGTTTAGTAAAGGATTTTAATTTATACAATACTGATATTTAGGAAGATTCTTTCAGTAGTTAATTCTTGATAGTAGAATTAGCCTCCTTGTTTTGTTCGCTAATGTTTCAAAACAGTTAGAATTTTATATAATGTATTACCGATAAACAGCGGAACTGCTTTATCTAATAGCGTTGCCAAAGCTTGTTTTTTTTAGCATATAGTTTAAATCAGAGCTTTCCATATCAATGATTTGTCCTATGCGGACGGCAGTTACTTTTTTTCATTGCCAAAAAAAGTAACCAAAAAAGTCTAGTTCAAAAAAAGGCGATTGCTAAAGCACCGTTCTCTCTCGAATCTACATGCTTTTTCTATCGACAATAGTTTTATCTTATCTGAATTTACGACTACCAGTCGATAGACGCAATTCCGATTCTTCTTTCACTATCGCTGGTTTTTGAACGGGTTTCAATTTTTAGGGAAATTGTATTACTTTTTACTTTTCGGGCAAGTCATAAAACATTGAAAATAAGCAATATGTGCCCTGATTAAACGATATTGAAAAACAATCCATCATTTCCTCCTTTCCCTGAGTTGTTGCTTTATGCTGAGCAATTCTTTAAACTTGGTGCGGGCATCGTCGGCTGGAATGCCGAAGTAGGTTTTGTCGGATTCAAGATTTTTAGAAATGCCGCTTTTGGCGAGGATGATTACATTGTCGCCGATTTTAAGATTTTGGGCTATACCTACCTGGCCGTAGATGATACAGTTGGAGCCAATCATGGTTTTTCCAGCTATACCTACCTGTGCTGCTATCAGGCAATCTTTACCAATGACGACTCCATGTCCCACATGCACCTGGCTGTCTAATTTTGTGCCGCTACCGATGATCGTATCACCAGATACACCACGATTAATCGTGCACCCGGCTCCTATTTCTGTATCGTCTTCGATGATAACTCTGCCACCGGAACGCCATTTTTGGTACTTACCATTGATTTTTTTAAAATAAAAAGCATCTGTCCCTATCAATGCTCCGGCTTGGATATTGACCCGATCGCCAATCACGGTATGATCTCCGATGTATGCGCCTGATTGGATATAACAACCCTTGCCTATCTTAACGTCATGACCGATATACACACCAAAATCAATTTGTGTATCTTCGCCGATGCTGACGGTTTCGCCCATGTTGGATTGGAGATATTTCATTGGTCTGTTTTCCCAAACAATTTGGTTATAAATAGCAAAAGGATCTTCAGTAATCAACAGCGTCTTTCCTTCTGGACAGGGCACATCTTTATTGATGATGATAATCGTAGCGTGGGAATTTAGAGATTTCAGATAGTATTTTTCAACATCCACAAAAGTAATGTCACCGGCTCGCACTTTGTGTATTTCATTGATACCTGATGCGAGGTTCTGATCATTACCTTTTAGCGTTAGTTGATATTTATCAGCAAGATCGGCAACGGGTATTGGTTGGGAAAAATCCATATTTCGATAGGTTAGTTGGTTGTTAAGTTTTGATGATTTGAGCTCTGACGAGTTTAAACATGAGCCGATTGATATCCTTTTCGTTGAGTATCAATGTTCCTCGTAAAGTTACCGGTTCTACCGTGTATTTGATACCTTCGACGGCTTCTACTTCCATGACCGTTTCTGGTCCGGCACCGCCACAGAAAAAACACATACTGTATGGATAGGCCGAGAAGACAAATTCTTTATGGGATTTATATCCTTCTGTTGGGATGATATAGCCTCTTATCTCGATTTCTTTGTTTTCAAGTGCTTTGACGGAGGCTCCAAATATGGGTCTATCGACCTTAAATCCCATCAAATCATCATATTCTTTTTTATAGGTAACTTTGGACAATTGTTTCCATATATCTTCCTTGTTTTGTGCTTGTGAAGTCAAGCCAAACATCATAGTCATACCGATAAAAAGAAGAAATCTCATCATAATAGTTATCATTATATTTCTGTCAATGTTGCATTTTCGAGCGTATAAAGCAAATTGGAAGCATCCTTTGGATTGACATATAGCGTACCTTTTACTTTGACTTTTCGCTCTGTGATTTTTACTTTCTTATTGTCCCGCATGAATACTTGCATCGCAGTTTCAGGGCCTGCTTTTCCACAGAAAAAACAAGTACTTTGCGGATATTTGCTTAGCATAAAATGACTTTGAGACACTTGCCCGGTCAATGGAATAATATATCCTTCGACCTCTATTTCTTTACCGTCCAATTTTTCTACAGCAGACGAGATTTTAGCTGTTTTTTCTTCTATAAGTAACTCGGGATTGAACGTCGATTTGAATGTTACCAATCCTAATGTCATCCATACATCTTTAGCTTGCCCAAAAACATTGCTGACTTGAAGGCAGAAAACTATCGCTGTTAATCCTAATATTTGCTTTAAGCTATGCTGTCTCAATTTTACTGTTGATTTGTGGAGTTGTTTGATTTGCTATAATTGGTTGTCGGTTGTTGGTTGATGGTTGTCGGTTTCAAATTGGTTTAAATGTTTATGGGTGTAAAGGTTTAATTGGTTGTTGGTTGATGGTTGTCGGTTGATGGTTTGAATGTCTAAAGGTTTAGGATGTTAGCACTTTGGTGTTTTTGGTAGTTAGGAATTATAAACCTAACATGCTAATACGTCAACAACCTAACTTCCATATTCCAAAATCATAAATCATAAATCAACAATCCTAATTCGTCCATTCTCAATTCTCCATTAACAATTTAGCATTTTCAATTTTCAATTGTCCATTATCAATTAATATAGATATAACGTCAAAAACAGGTAATGTGCTGCGTAATCGTATATTTATTTTCTCGTTAAAGTTTTATTAATATCTGTTTTTGCTGCTTGAAAAGCTGGTATAATAGCCGCTATCAATCCTAATATCAAGGCAGCAGCCAAGAGATATATTTCTTCTGGAATCCATCTCATACCTGTAAAAGTATAACGGAAATCTGCTTTTAGAAACTTAGATACTAATTCCATTCCAGCGTGTCCAATCAGAATTCCGATCACATATCCGATCATAGCCAATAAAAGCCCTTCGAATATGATTAATAAAAACAACTTAGACCTTCCTGCACCTAAGACACGCATGATGGCCAGCTCATATTTACGTTCCCGCATACTCTTAAAGAGCATGATGAATATAAATAACGCCGAAACACAAGCAATGAGTATCGCCAATCCGTGCAGGACATCAGTACCTATACCGATCATATTGTACAAACGGTTGATTTCTATTGCCGGAGATGCTGCTTGCATTTCGGTATTGTCATTGATATTCCGTCCAAAATTTAGCGCCTGAAAATTGGTTTTGTTCCTATATTGAATCAAAACGGCTGTGATTTGTTGGTCAGTATGCTGCAGTAGATGTGCATTGCTATTGTCATGGTCGTGATCGTGGTCAGCATGGTCGTGATCCTCTCCTTCTTCATGGCTGTGTACCTTCCAGATAGAAGCGGTATTGGTCATGATCAATTGATCCATAACAGATCCCGTACCTTCCAAAACGCCAACGACTATAAAGGATTGATTGTCGTGTATATGATCATCCATATTGAATCCATGAGCACTCGAAAACTTATCGCCGATCTTTAACCCGGTTTCAATGGCTACTACACTTCCGATCGTCACTTCAAGGTCTTTTTTCCAAAGTTGCCCTTGAGCGATTTTGCCCTTGTAAAGCCCTATAAAATCATGATTTGTACCGACGATCCTATACGACTTATAGTTATCTCCAAGCGATAGCGGAATGGCTTGTTCTATCAATGGATGACTGTCACGCAATACTGGTCTAGCATCTTTGATGTCGATATTTCCGGTAGGATAGTCAATGTGATACATGTTGCAAAGTATCAATTGCAATGGACTGCCTTTGGCACCGACGACGAGATCGATATTGGCTAAGTTTTTATCAAATTTTTCTTTGAGTTGTGTGTTGAAAAGGAGTAAAAAAGTGATTAAACCTACACCCAATCCAAAAAGCACCGTACTCATCAACAAGTTGAGCGGGTTTTTAAGGATATTCTTTATAGCTATTTTTAAAATATTCATGACCTTTTCAATATTACTTTTCGATCAATTTTTTCTTTCAACCGAGTATCATGCGTCACGATGATCAATGCAGATCCTACATCGTGCGCCTGCTCCTGAAGGAGCTTGAGTACTTCGTTGCAATTGTCATCGTCTAAAGCCGAAGTCAGTTCATCAGCCAACACGATTTTAGGATCATTGATTAGAGCACGGGCGATAGCCACACGCTGTTTTTCTCCTTGGCTTAGATTGCGGATGTATTGTCCTGACTTATGATCGATGTGCAATCTCACCAAAAGCTTCATGGCCTTTTCCTTGTCTATCGGTCGTCCAGCTAAGCTTTGTGCCAACATGACATTTTCGAGTGCATTTAATGCTTCAACAAAGTGGTTTTGTTGGAAAACGATACCGATATTTTGACCACGGAAATGATCTGCTTGCGCACCTGACAACAGACCGATATCGGTACCGTCAACGTGAATACTACCTTGCTGCACACGCAATATGCCACCCAACAAATGTAGCAATGTCGTCTTGCCAATACCGGAAGCACCGAGTATTAACAACATTTCCTTTGCAGCACACGATATGTCGGGAAAGACAATTGACGTTCCCTCTGTATATGTATATGCGAGATCTTTTGTCTGAATCATGTCGCAAAAATAGCGAAATAGGTAGTATTTTTATAGGTTTGTTTCATTTATATTGAAATGAAAATGTTAAAATGGAAACTTTATTGTGGGCTGAATTGTGATTTAGGTTAGAAATATATAGGGAGAGAAAGGTAATGAATGAAAAAGTAGGTGTTTTTGAAAAACATTTTGTTGAAAAATTTGTAAATTTTGTGAAATATTGTAAGTTTGTACGTTATATGTAAGTGTATTGCGATACGGCAAACCAGTTAGCGACTGATAGTAAAATAGAAACAAATATGGTACTTGGAATCGAACATATATGAAGATAATATTTCGTAACGAATCACACCGACCATCTTGTTTTTTCAGGGCTTAATTTTTAAAAAAAACAGCGCATTTTTACAGTGTTTTTTTTGTATTTTTATAGCCATATTTTAATAAAATCATTGTTTTGAACCCATTTTAAGAATGAAAACATTAAATTACATAGACTTATTTGCAGGTGCAGGTGGACTGTCAGAAGGCTTTATCCGTGCTGGGTTCAATCCGATTGCTCACGTGGAAATGAATAAAGATGCTTGTGATACGTTGAGGACGAAAGAGGCTTATCATTGGTTGAAAGAAAACAGAAAAAATGGCTAAAACAACTTTAAATACGCAACCTAAACTTGTTGACGATATTGTTGCTCTTATCGAAGAGAGTCGTAGTTTTGTTGCCAACACGGTAAACACTACCCTTGTGTTGTTGTATTGGAAAGTTGGTCAGCGCATCAATTCCGATATTTTAGAAAATAAACGTGCCGAGTATGGCAAACAAATTATAACCAGATTATCCGAGCAACTTGTTGTTGCTTACGGGAAAGGTTGGGACACAAAAACATTGCGACATTGTCTCCGCAGTGCGGAGACTTTTTCTGAAGAGTTAATTCTCTCTGCGGTGCGGAGACAATTGGGGTGGACACACCTCAAAACCATAATGTACCTCAAAGATGAGCTACAACGTGAATTTTATATGGAAATGTGCATACAAGAACGTTGGAGTACACGTATGTTACAACAAAAAATTGATGGAATGCTTTACGAACGTACTGCCATCAGTAAAAAACCAAAGCAGCTCATCAAACAAGAGATAACACAACTACGAGAAGAAGACAAACTTTCTCCTGATTTGGTTTTCAGAGACCCTTATTTTCTTAATTTTTTAGGTCTAAAAGATACCTACAGTGAAAAGAATTTGGAAGATGCTATACTGCACGAGTTAGAAAACTTTATCTTGGAACTTGGACAAGGTTTTGCCTTTGTAGAACGTCAAAAACGTATGTTGATTGACGGAGAAGATTTTAAACTTGATTTATTATTTTATCACCGAAAATTAAAACGCTTGGTAGCCATAGACCTTAAATTGGGAAAATTTAAAGCCGCTTACAAAGCACAAATGGAACTCTATTTGGCTTGGCTCGAAAAGAACGAAATGCAAAAAGACGAAGAAACACCTATTGGTTTGATTCTATGTGCCGAAGGGAACAAAGAACAAATCGAATTTTTACAATTACATAAATCGGGTATTAAAGTGGCTGAATACCTTACTGAATTGCCAGATAAAAAGATATTACAACAAAAACTACATCAAGCTATTAAAAACTCGAAAGAACAAATAGAAAATAGGAGTAATGGTTAAAATGATAGATCGGAAATTAAAATATTGTTAATGAACTTATGAACAACAAAGAACAATTCAAATATTGGGTCTTAAATAACTTGACTGAAAAATCAGGTGCTGGTCCCGCATATATCACTTCTATTGATTGGCTTTCTAAAAAATTCTATGAAAAAGGTCGAATTTCAAAACAATCTATTTTTGAAATTGAAGATATTGATTTGATAACAGAACTCCACACGGAGGTAAAGAAAATTCAACGAGATAATTCTTCATATATTTACAACAAAGATGCTCCGTCTTACGGAGAGAGATATTTTTACTCAGCAAGTTTGAGTAAATACAAAGAGTTTCTATTATCTAAAAATGGAAATACTCAACCTCAACCAATCAAAAAGGAACAAAAACCCAAAACAGAAAAATTCAATATCGATTCTTTCAGTGAAAATGTTCTTGAATCTGGTTTAGTTTTTTCCGAAACACTTATCAATCGTTTCGTAGCTTCGTTACTTACAAAACCGTTTGTATTACTAACGGGATTGTCCGGTTCAGGTAAAACAAAAATTGCTCAAAGTTTCGTGAAATGGATTTGCGAAACTGAAAGCCAATATAAAATTATTCCAGTGGGTGCAGATTGGACAAATCGTGAACCATTGTTGGGTTATCCAAATGGATTAAATGCAGAAGAATACATTTTACCAGATTCTGGTGCATTGAAGATTATTATTGAAGCAGCAAAACAAGAAAATCAAAACAAACCGTATTTTCTGATTTTGGACGAAATGAATTTGAGCCACGTTGAAAGATATTTTGCCGATTTTTTAAGTGTGATGGAATCCAATGATAAGATTAATCTTTATTCAGGAAATACCCGAAAAGATTTAGAGGGAAACAAAATACCGAATGAAATTTTCTGGTCAAAAAATCTGTTTATCATCGGAACTGTTAATATTGACGAAACTACTTATATGTTTAGTCCGAAAGTTTTGGATAGAGCAAACACGATTGAATTTAGAGTTGATGAAATCAATATTAAGAGCTTTTTTGACTTGCCATCAAAAATAGATTTGTCTGTTTTGGAAAGAAAAGGAGCGTCAATGGCTCATAGCTTTATAGAAATTTCGCAAGATAACAGCATTGCCAAAGACGATGAAAACACAACTGTTTTTGTAAAGTTTTTCAACGAACTGAAAAAGGTCGGTGCTGAATTTGGATATAGAACGGCTGTGGAGATGCTTTTGTTGATTAAAAAACTAAATACCATAAGTGATTTATCCAAAAATGAAAGTGTTGATATTGCAGTAATGCAAAAATTATTGCCAAAATTGCACGGTTCGAGAAGTAAAATTTCAAAAGTCTTAGATGCACTGATTCTACTTTGTTTGAAAGATGGTCAAACGTTTTCAATTGCTAAAAGTGATGAGATTTTGGCTGAAAACATTTTTTATCCTATTGCTTATGAAAAGTTGGTGCGTATGTATAAAAACGCACTCGACAATGGATTCACAAGTTATGCAGAAGCCTAATCCATGCAAAAGGATTGTTTACAAATATCGCTTGATGCTTTAGAACAGGGATTAATCCTAACGATTTATCCCGAAGGGAATGCTGAGCTACGAGAGATTGATGTTTTTGAGGCACAGGAATTTTCTGAAAGTCAATTTCAAATTTTAGAAGGAAATAGTTACGAGTATCACTTCAATAAAGACAATTTTCAACTTTCAGCAAGTATATCCGGTATTGTCATTCCGTCCAAACGACATCCTTCTTCGGGCAGAATTGTTCCTAATATTTATGTGGGAACATTGAGTTTAGACATTTTAAATACATCTGAAAATAGCACGGTTTCAAAACTTGATTTAGAAGTTTTAGCCACAAAATTCAATCAGCAATTAGACAAAAGTTATCGAGAGAATTATCGGTTTATGTTGGAAGACATTACCGAAAAATGCACGGAATTGTTGATGCAAATAAATTCGCCCGTTCATCAAACTTTTGAAATTGATTTTAATTCCAATCAAAATACCATTTATCAACGCTTTTGTTTTGTACAATCCATTTTGAATAATTCGGATTTTGCAGAAGCCATTCAGAAAATTATCAGCAATCCTAAAACGAGTTGGGACGAAGAAAACGAAGTTTCCGACATCAGAAAAATCAAAAGAATTTCTAATTATGCACTTCGTCAAATCGTTTCAGGAACAAATAGAGTTAGTTTACCCGAAAATCATTCTTTGCGAAATTCAAACATCAATTCAGTTCCACTAAAAATTAACGGCTACCGAAAAATTGAAAATGTAGATACACCTGAAAACAGATTTATCAAACACGTTTTAGAGGTATTCAAGAAATTTTGTGAAGATTGCTTGGCTATATTTTCATTGAAACAACTTGTAAAACCAATTCAAGAAGCAGAACAATTAATTCACAGTTTAGAAAGTCAATTAAATCATCCGTTTTTTCATAATATTAATCAGCCAACATCTTTAAAACTGAACAGCCCTGTTTTACAAAAAAGAAGTGGTTATCGAGAAATTTTAAATCGCTGGTTGCAATTCGATTTAGCTTCAAAATTAATCTGGAAAGGTGGTGAAGATGTTTACAATGCTGGCAAGAAAGATATTGCTTTCTTGTATGAATACTGGCTTTTCTTTACGTTGTATGATTTGATACAAGAGAAATTCAATATTCAATCCGTTAATTTTGATGAACGAGCATACAAACATTTGATTGTTCCGACCAATGATGGTTTGAATCTAATGGTAAAATCAGGCAAACACACTGCATTAGAAGGCGTTTACACCAAAAGAAACAGAGATTTAAAAGTTAAGTTTTCTTATAATCGTACTTTTAAAGGTGGAGTTGAATACAGCGATTCAAAAGGTGGAAGTTGGACAGCACCTTTGCGACCAGATTACACATTGAGTATTTGGTCAAATACTTTTACTGAAAAACAAGCCGAAGCCAATGAATCTATCGTTCATATTCATTTCGATGCAAAATATAAAATTACAAATTTCTATCAAACCGTACACCCTAATCTTGACGGTTTGGAGTTGGAAGAAACACTAAATCAGGAAGAATTAGACGAGCGAAAAGGAACATACAAAAACGTGGATTTATTGAAAATACACGCTTACAAAGATGCAATCAGACGTTCAGGCGGTGCTTACATTTTATATCCGGGAGCAAAAGAAAAACCGTTTAGAGGTTTTCACGAAATAATTCCGGGTTTAGGAGCATTTTCTGTAAATCCTTCAAATAATAATTCTGAAATCAATGAATTGTCAAAATTTATTGATGCTATTATCGACCATTTACTCGATAGGACTTCACAACGAGAACAGTTGTCAGATGAAACGTATAAAATATTCAAAGATCCTAAGTCAGATGATAATGTATTGCATGAATCTATTCCAGAATATGTTGGCTCAGAGAAACTAAATCCAAATGAAACTTATGTAATCGTTGGTTTTTACAAATCAAAAGAGCAATTGGATTGGATTTTGAAAAACAGCTTATACAATTTCAGAACAGGAACTGATAAAGGCTCATTACCGTTGTCAAATGATACTATAAATGCCAAATATTTAATTTTGCACGGTAAAGACGAATTGATTACAGATAGAATTTTTCAACTAAAAACAACTGGACCAAAAATATTATCTCAAAATGATTTGATAAGAAAACACTATCCAAATCCTACTGGTGAATTATATTTGGTTTATGAAATAGAACAAGAAGTTTCAGAAGAGTTTCAGAATATTTCAATAGACATTAGAAACTTGTCTAAATTTGAAAGCCACAGAAATTCTGCAAAACCATTTTCTGCAACATTAACCGAAGTTTTAAAAGCTAAAAATTTTGAGATATGATAAATTATTGGGTAAAGAGAGAAGCATATAAAGAGGTTCTAACTAAAACACTAATACCAAACAACGGTAATTTTAGTTTAATGGCTTATCATTTCAATGCGATGTACAAAAAAGGAATTGGTTTTTATTTTGACAAAAACATTAAGTGTAAAAATGATTTTGTCTTTAGAAAAAATGGTTATGAGTATGTTGTTTTTGAACACGATAATTTTAAAGAATTTATTGTTTTACCAAATGATAAATTGCCTGAATTAGCGGAAAGAGTTGTATCAAAAATTGATGATTGCAGTACAGAACTTGAAGTTATCAATTTGATTATAGAGCAAATGAATTGATTGAATGATTATGCAATTAAGAAAAGGTAAAACAAAAACATTATTAGAAAGCTCAATAGATTGTGCCTTATTAGCCGTTGAAATTTACAATAAACCAAGAGTTCCATTTCGGGTAGAAAGTTTTATTACTCATATGATAATGTCTTGGACAAGACTTTTACAAGCTCATTTTAATCACACTATCGGAGAAACTTATTTTTACAAAGAAACAAATGGGAGGTACAAAAAAATTGATGGAGAAAAGAAAGCGTGGGAATTAAAAACTTGTATTCAAAAATATGGACAACTATCCGAAGCTGTTAAATCTAATCTTGACTTTTTTATAAAACTTAGGAATAAAATTGAACATAGGACAATCTCTAAAGACGAAATTGGTTTAATGATTTTTGGAGAATGCCAATCTTTGCTTTATAACTATGAGAATGAATTAATAAAACTTTTCGGTTCAGAATATGCGATAAATGAAAGCTTAGCATATTCTCTTCAATTTTCAAGATTAAGAACCGCAAAACAAGTGGAAGCAAACAAACAATTACTTTCAACGGAGGTAAGAGAAATTAAAGATTTTATAGAAAAGTACCGATTAAATATCAAGGAAAGTATTTTTAATACACAAGAATTTAGTGTCAAATTAATTCAAGTTCCCAAAATCACTAACACTAATAGAAATGATTTAGCAATTGAATTTGTTAATTGGAATTCAATTTCGGAAGAAGATAGGGAGAATTATGAAAAAATTACAGCTTTGATTAAAGACAAAGTTCAAAAAGCAGAGGTTATAAATCCAGCAAAATTAAAACCTGGTGCGGTTGTAAATTCGGTTAAAGATATTTATCCAAATAATTTTAATCATTTTGACCATAAGTGTGTGCTCTTTATCTTTTCAATTAAGCCGACAAAAGAAGACGGAAAAAATATAGACCCTTTTGAAACAAACACAAAATACTGTCATTACGATGAAGCACATAATGATTATTTGTTTAAAGAAGAATGGAGTAGTTTTCTAATTGGAAATATAACAAGTGGTGCATTGACAAGAGAAATTTGGAAAACAAATTTTGACAATAGACAGAAACTTGACATTAATAGTTTTGAAGTTGAATAAAAATTTACACGACCACACCTTAAACAAATTTATTTATTTCGCAGTATTATAACTCAGAACAAACGTCAGTCATTAAAAAACAACATGTACAATATCATACTTGTAAAGATTTAGGAAATGCAAAACACCAATTCTGAATTCATTTTATTCAAAACCGAAGACGAAAAAATTTCGGTGGATGTTCGTATGAACGATGAAACCGTTTGGCTTACGCAAGACGAAATGGCGATGTTGTTTGATAAAGGTAGAAGCACTGTTGCCGAGCATATTTTAAATGTTTTCAAAGAAGGAGAATTGGACGAGAAAGCAACTTGTCGGAAATTCCGACAAGTTCGTACAGAAGGCAATCGAACCGTAGAACGAGATATAGATTATTACAACCTCGATGTGATTATTTCCGTAGGCTATCGGGTGAAATCCTTACGTGGCACGCAATTTCGACAATGGGCAACCAAACGCCTCAACGAATACATTCGCAAAGGTTTCACCATGGACGATGAACGCCTGAAAAATCTTGGTGGTGGCGGTTATTGGAAAGAATTGTTGCAACGCATACGAGATATTCGTGCTTCGGAAAAAGTCTTTTATCGTCAAGTCTTGGATATTTATGCAACAAGTATGGATTACGACCCGAAAGCAGATGTATCTGTTGCGTTTTTCAAGAAAGTGCAAAACAAAATCCATTATGCAGTTCACGGACAAACCGCAGCCGAAGTGATTTTTAATAGAGTTGATGCAGAGAAAGAGTTTTTAGGGTTAATGACTTTTTCGGGCGAACGACCGTATTTAAACCCTAACTTCGCCAAAGTTACGTATTATATCTTTACACCTATGGCGGTTA